>NZ_JAMYMK010000001.1:0-821858 GCF_040318565.1 Mesorhizobium sp. M1142 | reverse complement strand
GCCGTCGCCTTCCGCCCAACCGAAACCGATGGCGTCTTCGATGCCTACTTCCGCCACCAGAAAATCCAGACCATCGACCTCAATGTAAGCCAACGATAGGATGGCAAACTGTTCGCGATGTCCTCGCACAGCTGTTCGCGATGTCCCCGGTCCAAACATCCTGCAGAGGGGGGTGGGACGGAGTGCCAGCCTTAAAGAATGCTTAGCAACCATCATCCTCCCCGCAACTCGCCTCAAAACACCGTCCGCGAGCGCAGTGCCGCGGCGAGCGTGCCTTCGTCGAGATAGTCGAGTTCGCCGCCAACCGGAACACCGTGCGCCAGGCGCGTCACCTTGACGTTGAAGCCGGAAAGCTGGTCGGTGAGGTAGTGCGCGGTAGTCTGGCCCTCGACCGTAGCGTTGACGGCGAGGATCACTTCCTTGACCTCGCCGCCGGCGACGCGATCGACCAGCGAACGGATGTTGAGCTCATCGGGACCAATGCCGTCGAGCGGCGACAGCGTACCGCCAAGCACATGATAACGCACGTTCATGGCGGTCGCCCGCTCCAGCGCCCAAAGGTCGGCCACGTCCTCGACAACGATGAGCGTGGTGGGGTCGCGGCGCGGGTCGGTGCAGATCATGCATGGATCGGAGGTGTCGACGTTGCCGCAGGTCGAGCAGATGCGCACCTTGTCGACGGCCTCGCCCATGGCAGCGGCAAGCGGCGCCAGCAGCTGCTCCTTCTTCTTGATGAGGTGGAGTGCGGCGCGGCGCGCTGAACGCGGGCCAAGCCCCGGCACCTTGGCCAGCAGCTGGATCAGGCGTTCGATCTCGGGACCGGCGATTCGCTTCGACATCGCTCCGGTTTAGGATTTTTCAACGGGTTTTGGAACAGCGCTGAGGCGCGCTGTTCAGCCTGCAAAGAGGCAATCGCCCGGCGTTGCGCCGCCCCTCATTGCCCTGCCGGGCATTTCTCCCCGTACAACGCGCCGACTCCGGTCGCCTCAGTTTTCCTCCAGCGGCCGGGTCTGGCCGGCGATCATCGCGCCGATGGCGTCGGTGTTCTCGGGCGTCGTCTCGAACGACATTGTCGGCTCTGCCGGCGCCGCCTGGAATGATGTGACCGGCCGGGGGTTCACGGTTCCACCGAAACGGGCCGCGTCCGGTTCCTGCATTGGCTCTTGCAGCGCCACAAGGATTGGCTTCTCCGGTGCCGCCCTCGCCGCGGTCGCCATTCCTGCAGTCACCCTTGTCTGCCTTGCTGGCTGCGATGCGGCGGCGGTAACATAGGTTGCCTTGGCGAATGTCGGCTTGACCTCGCGAGCCGGCTCCGCCGAGGCGACAAGTATGGCCTGAGCGGCAGGCGCTTGCGGCTTGGCCTGGGCCATGGCGACCACCGGTTCGTCCGGCAGCGGCTGCCAGTTGCGGCCGCGCTTTTCATAAAAGGCATTGCCGCCGGCGACCATGGTGTAGTGCATGTTCTTGTAGGGGAAGCGCAGGCCGGCGGTGTGGAAATACATGGTGTTCTTCAGCTTGGCTTTGCGCTCGCCCTTGAGCACCGCCTCGGCGGCCTCCTCGACGTCGGGCATCGCCTTCGAATTCATCGGCCGTGTCATGACGCCCGGCGCGAACTGGCCGCGCTCGCCAACCACTTCGCAGATGGTGCTGCCGTGCTTGCCGGACCGCAGCCGGTTCATCACCACGGTGCCGACGGCAATCATGCCGTCACGGCTCGACCGGTTGGACTCGAAGAACATCGCCCGCTCCAGGCATTCCTTCTCCTTCGGCGTGGAATTGTAGGAGCGAGAGCTCAGGAAACCCGGCGTAATGGCATCGGTCAGGCTGGACATGCCGTGCGAGGCGGTCTGACTGCAAGCGGCCAAAAACAGCGGCGAGACAACGACGCCGAGCCGCAACGGCGTCTTCCATCGGGTAGAGATCAACAGGCGTCCCCTCATTCTGCTGCCAGCCCGCCCCTGGTTGCGGCAAGAATGAGACACTTTCAGGCAAAAAGATGGCTAAAGCGTTATTAAGTGTGGGGCGTTGCCCAATAGACACAGCTGGCGGGCGAAGAGCGTTGGATCGCTGCCCTCTTCGGTCAGGTGCCGGCATGGTTCCAAGGATTCATGCCGTGACCTTGGAGCGCCGCAATCTCCGCAAGAGGGCTTGCCCAAGCCTGGAGAGATTGGTTCAGTCGACGCGGTAACTGTAAACACAGCTCGAGGTGTGCTGAGATTCAGGTCAGGCCGAGCCGAAAATGGCGGCTTCCGAGAACCGGAGCGGAGCGTACGTTTCGTACGTGAGCACCGGAAGCGCAGGAAGCCGCCGTTTGCAGGCCGGCATCACCTGAATATCAACACACCTTAGAACGGCAGCTTCATTCCCGGCGGGATCGGCAGTCCCGCGGTCAGCGCCTTGGTCTTCTCCTGCATGATCTGCTCGACCTTGGTCCTGGCGTCGTTGTGGGCAGCGACAAGCAGGTCCTCGAGAATCTCGACCTCGTCCTCCTTGAACAGCGCCGGGTCGATCTTCAGCGACTTCATCTCGAATTTGCCGGTCAGCGTCACGCTGACCAGGCCGCCGCCGGCCTGTCCGGTGGCTTCCAGCGTGGCAATCTCATCCTGCATGGCCTGGAACTTGGCCTGCATTTCCTTTGCCTTGCCCATCAGGCCGAGAAGATCTTTCATCGCACGGTCCTTTGCAGTTGGTGCTGGTTGTTCAGGTTTCGTCGTCGTCGGCCGGCGGCTCGACCGGCACTTCGGCCTCTGCCGCATCGGCTTCCGGCGCATCGGGAATGCGCACGTCGATGATCTTGGCGCCGGGAAAGCGCGCAAGGATGGCGGCGACCGTCGGGTCGCTCTTGGCATCGAGGAAGGCGTTTTCGCGCTTTGTCGATTCCATCTCGGCCAGCGTCTGGCCGCCCTCCTCCTTCGACAGCGACACCAGCCAGCTGCGGCCCGTCCAGGCGCGCAGCTTGGCGGTCAAATCGTTGAGCAGCATCTTCGGCGCATCGTCGGTCAGGCTGACGTCGATACGGCCGGGCTCGATGCGCACCAGGCGCACGCAACGCTTCACCAGCACCTTGAAGGCCATGTCGCGCTGGGCGTCGGCAAGGGCGACAATATCGGCCAGCGATTTCACCGGCACCAGCGGCGCCTCGACCACCGGCTCCGGCGGAGCAACGAAGTTCGTCGGCACGGGCTCGGCCTCAACCAGGCGCATCGTCTGCGCGCCGCCATTGGCCGTCGGCATCCGCGTCTGCGCCACGGCACCGGCACCACCGCTTGCAGGCGCATGGTTTGCGGGGCCGGGGCTTGCCGGCGCGCCATTCACGCGCGGCGCGGCGCCCGGCGGCGAAACGCCGTTCTCCAGCGATTTCAGCGCCTCGTCCAGCGTCGGCAGGTCGGCGGCATGCGCCAGCCGGATCAGCACCATCTCGGCGGCGCTGACCGGGCGGTTGGAGGTCTGCACCTCGGGAATGCCTTTCAAGAGCATCTGCCATGTCCGCGACAGCACCTTGACCGACAGCGTGCTGGCGAAATCGGCGCCGCGCCGGCGCTCGTCCTCGGACAGCGAGGCGTCGTCGATGGCAGCCGGCACGAAACGCAGACGGGTGACCAGATGGTTGAACTCGGCAAGGTCGGTCAGCACCGCGGCAGGATCGGCGCCGGTATCGTACTGGGCACGGAATTCGGCAAGCGCGGCCGCGACGTCGCCCTTCATGACATGCTCGAACAGATCGACGATGCGGGCACGGTCGGCAAGGCCGAGCATGGCACGCACCGCTTCGGCGCTGACCGCGCCGCCGCCATGGGCGATCGCCTGGTCGAGGATGGACTGCGCATCGCGCATCGAGCCTTCGGCCGCGCGCGCGATCATCGCCAGCGCGTCGTCTTCAACTTCGATGCCCTCCAGACCGGCTATCCTGGCAAGGTCGGCCTTGATCATTGCCGCATCGATGCGCCTGAGGTCGAAACGCTGGCAGCGCGACAGGACGGTGATCGGCACCTTGCGGATTTCGGTGGTGGCGAAGATGAACTTGACGTGCGGCGGCGGCTCTTCCAGCGTCTTCAGCAGGCCGTTGAAGGCCTGGTTGGAAAGCATGTGCACTTCGTCGATGATGTAGACCTTGTAGCGCGCCGACACCGGGGCGTAGCGCACACGCTCGATGATGTCCCTGATATCGTCGATGCCGGTATGCGAGGCGGCGTCCATCTCGATGACGTCGACATGCCGGCCTTCCATGATCGCCTGGCAATGCTCGCCGAGCACGGCAAGGTCGACGGAAGGCTGGTCGACCGTCGGTGTTTTGTAGTTCAGCGCCCGGGCGAGTATGCGCGCGGTCGTCGTCTTGCCGACGCCGCGCACGCCGGTCAGCATCCAGGCCTGGGCGATGCGGCCGGTGGCAAAGGCATTGGTCAACGTGCGGACCATCGGCTCCTGGCCGATCAGCTCGGAGAAATTCGACGGTCGGTATTTGCGCGCCAGCACGCGGTAGGCGGCAGGCTTGTCCAATTTCCCGGCCTCGTTTCCGGCTTCGCTCATTCGCCCGTCAAGCTCCAAGGGCTGCCACTGGAGGCCGCCGATTCCTGCGCATAGTTTCGCCCGCACGGCTTGGCGCCGTCAATGTCGGGGCAAAAGGCGAAGAGGCGGGAGGCTGGAACAATGACCCGTTCCGGGCTCGTTAGGGCTGCTTCCTTCCGGACCTGACCCGGTTGGCGAGTGGACCGTCCACCACCAACCTCCCAGCATCCATATCGGCAATCCGGCGATGAAATGCAAGTGCGGATGACAGGGGCCTTGAGCGACGGCGAAAGCTGAAACCAAAAACCCGCCTCGGCGGGCGGGTTTTTGGTGCGAATAATCACCATAGCGGGATTAGTAGCATAGCTGCCGGCACAAAGCAAGAACAAAATGTGGCCACGATCAAAATCGTCGACCTCGGCGGGGCAGCGCCAACCTGATGCAATTTGCCCGGGCCTTCACTTCTTCGCGCACAATCAGCGCCGCGACGGCCAATGTTGCTTGCTGCCCCTTGCGGCCCTTCGGAAGCCGCTCTAGCGTCGATAGAGTTCAAGAAACGTCCAAAAGTGAGGGAAACGCCGATGCTGCCGGGCCTCAAGGCCGGATTCACGATTGACGCCCAGCTGGAAGCCGACAGCGAACAGCTGATGTGGCTCGGCCTGTGCGAATTGCGCGTCATGAACGACCGCCGCTGGCCATGGCTGCTGCTGGTGCCGCAGCGGCCGGGCATCGAGGAAATCCACGATATGACGCCGCTCGACCAGGCGATGCTGACCTTCGAGACCAATATGGTGGCGCTGGCGCTGAAGCGGGTGACCGGCTGCACCAAGATCAACACCGGCGCACTCGGCAACATCGTGCGCCAGCTGCATGTACACGTCGTCGCGCGCTCGGAAGGCGATCCCGGCTGGCCCGGCCCGGTGTGGGGGCACGGCCTGCGCGAGCCCTATCAGCGCTCCGACCTTCGCAAGTTTGCGGAAAAGATCAAGGCAGCGCTATAAGCCTCTCCCGTGTCCACCTTGAACCTTCCCGAGTCTGCATGAGCTTTCGCCTGTTTGACGCGCCCTTGCGCGAGCCGAGCCAGTTCGTCGGCTTCGCCGGCAACATTATCGACCGGCAGTCCGAAAACCGCGCCGACGATTCCGTCGAAAAGGCACTCGCCGATCCCTCGGCGCGGCTTTTGCTGATGCGTGGCGGCCGGCTCTACCTGAAGCTTGCGCAAGGCGCATTCGACCCCTGGTTCGGCGTGGCCGAATGCCGGCCGCTCGAGGCATCGCTCGAAAACGGCGTCCTGCTCGGTTTTTCCGAAAGCGGCCCGGTGCTGGCGGTGCCGGCCGGGGTCGAGCCCGAGCAGCTTCCCGAGACGATCAGGGCGATCGACTATCGCTCGGTCTATATGCAGGGGTTGATCGACGAAGCGGCCGCCGGCGCGCTGGCGCAAGGGGCGGCGCTGCTTGCCTGGCATGCCAGCCATCGCTTCTGCAGCAAGTGCGGCACCGAAGCCGAGATGCGGGCGGGCGGTTACAAGCGGCATTGCCCGGCCTGCGGCACGGAGCACTTTCCGCGCACCGACCCGGTGGCGATCATGCTGACGGCAACACGCGAAAAATGCCTGCTCGGCCGCGGCCGGCATTTCGGGCCCGGCATGTATTCGGCGCTCGCCGGTTTCATCGAGCCGGGCGAGACGATCGAGGCGGCGGTGCGCCGCGAAACGCTGGAGGAAGCCGGCATTCGGCTAGGCCGCGTCGTCTACCACGCCAGCCAGCCCTGGCCGTTTCCCTATTCGCTGATGATCGGCTGCTTCGGCGAACCGCTCAACGACGATATCCACCCCGACTTCAACGAGCTGGAAGATTGCCGCTGGTTCTTTCGCGACGAGGTGCTCTCGATGCTGGCCCGCGAGCATCCGGGCGGCCTGGTGACACCGCCGAAGGGGGCGATCGCCTATAACCTTATCCGCGCCTGGGCCGACAGCGCGTGATACGAAGACATCGCAGGAGCAAAAAATGATCCGTCACACCGTCGTGTTCACGCTAAAGCACCCGCCGCATTCGCTCGAGGAAAAAAGGTTCCTCGCCGACGCCAAGACGATCCTCACGGCGATAAAGGGCGTCACGCATTTCGAGCAGTTGCGGCAGGTCAGCCCCAAGAACGACTACCGCTTCGGCTTCTCGATGGAGTTCGCCGATCAGCGGGCTTACTCCGGCTATAACGACCATCCCGACCACGTCGCCTTCGTCCGCGACCGCTGGATCCCGGAGGTCGAGGCGTTTATGGAGATCGACTACGTGCCGCTCGGCTGGGGCTGAGACTGGAAAGCGGCGCTCTAAAAAAATCAATACCCCGCGTCGCGATCCACCACATTTTCCAGCGCTTCGCCGCGCTCGAAGGCGTCCATCTGACGCAGCATGATCGGCGCCAGGTGGACTGGATCGGAAGTTGCCGCCGCGTGCGGCGTCACGAACACTTTCGGGTGGCTCCATAGCGGGCTGGTCTTCGGCAGCGGTTCGACCTCGAACACGTCGAGGCTGGCTTCCTTCAGCGTGCCGTCGTCCAGCGCGCGCAAAATGTCGGCGTCCTTCTGCAGCCTTCCGCGCCCGGCATTGATCAGCACCGAGCCGCCGAGGCCATTGCGCTTGCGCAGCTCCTTCAGCACGCCGTGGTTGATGATGCCGTGCGTCTGTGGCGTCAGCGGCAACAGCACCACCAGGATATCGGTGGCATTGAGGAACGGGATCAGGCCGGCCTCGCCCGCGTAAGTCGAGACACGTTCCATCGGCCGATCGCTGCGCGACCAGCCATTAACGGGAAAGCCGAGCGACAACAGTACCGATGCCGCCGCGCGGCCAAGCGTGCCGAGCCCCATAATGCCGACCGAGATGTCGCCGGCCGGCCGCTGCTGCGGCTCGTGCCAGATCTTCTTCTGCTGCTGGGCGCGGTAGAGCATGCCCTGGCGATGGTGGTCGAGCACCCGCCAGACGACGTATTCGGTCATGTACTGGGTAAGGTTGTCGGCGACCACTTTGACGACCGGTACGTCGGGCAAGGTGGGATCGGCGAAAATGTGGTCGACGCCGGCGCCGATCGAGAAGATAGCCCGCAGATTGGGCAGCGACGACAACAGGTTCGGCCTCTGTTTCCACACCACAGCATAGGTGATCGAGGGATCGCCGGCGCCATTCGGCTCGAGCACCACTTCGCGCTCCGCCGACAGCAGTTCGCGCCAGCGCAGCGGATGAATACCGGTGAGGGCAAGCAGGATGCGGCCTTTTTCCATTGCGGATTGTTTTTCCCTTTTACCAACAGCGTTCGCGTCCGGACTCGCAGGGGCGCGGCAGCGTTTTGATTTTGTGCATGATCTCTGGCGAAAATCTACTCGCTGACGATACCGACCGGCGCCGTTTCGATCTTGAAGGCGGCCGAGATCAACGCCTTTGTATAGTCGGTCCGCGGGTTGCCGAAAATCTGTTCGGAAGGACCGGCCTCGACGATCCTGCCATTACGCATGACGATGACTTCGTTGGCGAGCGCGCGGATGACCCTCAGATCGTGGCTGATGAAGAGGTAGGCGAGATCGTGCTTGGCCTGCAGGCTGCGCAAGAGGTCGACGACCTGCGCCTGCACGCTCATGTCGAGCGCCGAGGTCGGCTCGTCCAGCATGACGAAACGCGGGTTGAGCACCATGGCGCGCGCGATGGCGACGCGCTGGCGCTGGCCGCCGGAGAATTCGTGCGGATAGCGGTTGCGCGTCGCCGGATCGAGGCCGACTTCCTTCAGGACGTCGACGACACGCTCGTCGCGCGCATCAGGAGACAGTTTCGGCTCGTGGATCTTCAACCCTTCCTCGATGATCTCGGCGACCGACATGCGCGGACTGAGCGAACCGAACGGATCCTGGAAGACGATCTGCAACTCGCGTCGCAACGGCCGCATTTCGCTGAAGGACAGCTGATCGATGCCGCGTCCGTTGAACTGGATGGTCCCCGTCGACGAGATCATCCTGGCCAGCGCCAGGCCGAGCGTCGTCTTGCCTGAGCCGGATTCGCCGACGACGCCAAGCGTCTGGCCGGCCCGCACGGTGACGTCGATGCCGTCGACCGCCTTCACATTGTCGACGGTGCGCCGGAAGAAGCCCTTCTTGATCGGAAACCAGACCTTGACGTCCTTGCCGACCATCACCGGCTTGGCGGCCTGGTTGGCCGCCGGCGGCTTGCCTTTCGGCTCGGCGGCAAGCAGATGCCGCGTGTAGGCGTGCTGCGGATTGGCGAATATCTCCTTGGTCGGGCCGGTCTCGACGATCTTGCCCTTGGTCATCACGCAGACCCGGTCGGCGATCTTCCTGACGATGCCGAGATCGTGGGTGATGAACAGCATCGACATGTTCTTGCGGCTTTTCAGGCCGGCCAGCAATTCGAGGATCTGCGCCTGGACGGTGACGTCGAGCGCGGTCGTCGGCTCGTCGGCGATCAACAGTTCAGGCTCGTTGGCGAGCGCCATGGCGATCATGACGCGCTGGCGCTGGCCGCCGGAAAGCTGGTGCGGATAGGCGTCGAGCCGTTTTTCCGGTTCGCGGATGCCGACCTCGTGCAGAAGTTCCAGCGTGCGCGCCTTGGCGTTGCGATCGCCCAGGCCCTGGTGCAGCTTCAGCACCTCGACGATCTGCTGCTCGATCGTGTGCAGCGGGTTGAGCGAGGTCATCGGCTCCTGGAAGATCATGGTGATCTTGTTGCCGCGCACGCGGCGCAAGTCTCTCTCGTCCGCGGCAAGCAGGTCGGCGCCGAGGACCAGGATCTTTCCCGACGGGTGGCTGGCGGTCGGATAGGGCAGCAGCTTCAGCACCGACAGCGCGGTGACCGACTTGCCGGAGCCGGATTCGCCGACCAGCGCCACCGTCTCGCCCTTGGCGAGGTCGAAGGAGATATGGTCGACGGCGACCGACTGGCTGCCGCCTTGCGTGAAGGCGACGCTGAGATCCTGGACCGAGAGGAGAGGGGGGGTCATAGCTCAACTTCCGCGACAACCCTGTCCAAGGCGGAAATTTCCGGTCGTATGATCGAAATTTTGGCTGCCATTTGAGGGGGGACGAGACGATTTGGTGCGATAGAATAGGTCTCTTTCAACCTCGTGTCCGCGGTCAGAAATTGGGTGCAGCCGAAGTGCATCGCTGTGGAAAGATGGATCGCGTCTGGTAATCTCAACGAAAGGAATTCCGAACGTAACTGTGCTGCGTGCCAGAGAACGTCGCGAGTTATCGTCCCAATTGAGATGAAGGCATTGCCGATTGAAATATTGTCGTAGAGCTCGATCAGTCGCTCATTGTTCTTTCTCAAGGGATCGACCATCAACTCCGCGAGCACGATCTCACTCGTCGCCAGGAAAGGCTGCTTTCTGCCCTCGTTCAGTGAAATGAGCTGAAGCAGTTTGTTTGCAAGCGCATCATTGTTTTCAAAGGCATAGATGAAAATGTTGGTGTCGACATAAAGCCGGACTGCAGCCATCAATCCTCCCACTCATCGCGGAGGGCACGAACACGCGCGACAGCCTCGTCGAGGCTTGTTCCCGGCGCGTTGGCCTGAGCATCCCGCATGAGTTCAAGCAATTGTTCGCGGCCAAGGGGCCTGTTGGCCTCCTCCTCCACTGTCACTCTGACCGAGGCGCTCGGCGCTATGCCTTTTCGCAGTTCATCCGGGAGCTTCGATGCCGGGTAGTGTTCAAGGATGATCCTATTCATAACCCTTCCTTCCCCAACGTGCGGATTGACGGACTGCACGGACGCCAACACACCGTCATGGCTCCGGGTTCGCTCATATCGGCCAATTTGCTCTCCAGTGATCGAGCGATGGCTGCCACTGGTGTTTCACCGATCAAAGCCGCCGGTCACTTGAGGGTACGTCCGCTTTTGTCCGGATTGCCATTTCCGGAATATAACATGCCGAATGCCAGCCTGCATCGCCCTCATCTGAACGTCTTGCGCGGATCGAAGGCGTCGCGGGTGGCCTCGCCGACGAAGACCAGCAGCGACAGCATCAGCGAGATGACGACGAAGCCGGAAATGCCGAGCCAGGGGGCGTTGAGGTTGCGCTGCGCCTGCTTCAACAGTTCGCCCAGCGAGGCGGAGCCGGGCGGCAGGCCGAAGCCGAGATAGTCGAGCGAGGTCAGCGTCGAGATCGAGCCGCTGAGCAGGAAGGGCAGGAAGGTCAGCGTCGCCACCATGGCATTGGGAAGCAGATGCCGGAACATGATGGTGATGTTGGGCACGCCGAGCGCGCGCGCCGCATTGACATATTCGAAATTGCGGGCGCGCAGGAACTCGGCCCGCACCACGCCGACCAGCGCCACCCAGGAGAACAGCAGCATCAATCCGAGCAGGATGAAGAAGCCGGGCGGCAGGATGGCGGCGACGATCAAGAGCAGGTACAGCACTGGGATCGCCGACCAGATCTCGATGAAGCGCTGGAAAAGAAGGTCGGTCCAGCCGCCGAAATAGCCCTGCAAGGCGCCGGCCGCCACGCCGATCAGCGCCGAGCCGGCGGTCAGGATCAGGCCGAACAGCACCGATATCCTGAAGCCGTAGATGACGCGCGCCAGCACGTCGCGGGCCTGGTCGTCGGTGCCCAGCCAGTTCCAGTTGCCGACGTTGCAATTGGGGTCCGCTTCGCCTTTCGGATACTGGTTGCATCGCGTCTTCTTGTCGTAGAGCCAGGACGGCTTGGTCGGTGCTGCTTCGGGAATGGCGTTGTTGACGGTCTGGTAGGAGTAGCGCACCGGCGGCCAGACCATCCAGCCATTGGCATTGATCTCGTCCTGGATGACCGGGTCGCGGTAGTCGGTGACCGCATAGAAGCCGCCGAACTTCTCCTCGGGATAGGCGACCAGGACCGGAAACAGGATCTCGCCCTTGTAGGAGGCGATGATCGGCTTGTCGTTGGCGATCAGTTCGGAAACCAGCGACAGCACGAACAGGAACAGGAAAATCCACAACGACCAGTAGCCGCGCCTGTTGGACTTGAAGTTCTGCAGGCGCCGCTGGTTGAGCGGCGACAGAAAGGGCCGCGCGATCCGAGGCGGCGCCGTTTCGGCTGTCGCCTGCTCCATCAGACGTCTCTCCGCTCGAAGTCGATGCGCGGATCGACCCAGGTATAGATCAGGTCGGACAGCAGCCCGACGAACAGGCCAAGCAGCGAGAAGATGTAGAGATTGGCGAAGACCACCGGATAGTCGCGCTGCACCACCGAGTTGAAACCAAGCAGGCCGAGGCCATCGAGCGAAAAGATGTTCTCGATCAGCAGCGACCCGGTGAAGAATGCCGAGATGAAGGCACCGGGGAAACCCGCGATGACGATCAGCATGGCGTTGCGGAAGACGTGGCCATAAAGCACCTGCCGCTCCGACAGGCCCTTGGCGCGGGCTGTGACCACATATTGCTTGCGTATCTCCTCAAGGAAGGAATTCTTGGTGAGCAACGTCGTCGTGGCGAAGGCCGACAGCACCAGCGCCGTCAGCGGCAGGGTCATGTGCCAGAAATAGTCGACGATCCGCTGCGGCCACGACAGCTGGTCCCAATTGTCGGAGGTGAGGCCGCGCAGCGGAAACCAGTCCCAGAACGAGCCGCCGGCAAACAGCACCATCAGCAATATGCCGAACAGGAAGCCCGGAATGGCGTAACCGACAATGACGACGCCGCTGGTCCAGACGTCGAAGGTGGAGCCGTCCTTGACTGCCTTGCGGATGCCGAGCGGGATCGAGATCAGATAGGACAAGAGTGTGATCCACAGTCCGATCGAGATCGACACCGGCATCTTTTCCAGGATCAGGTCGAGCACCGAGATGTCGCGGAAATAGCTGTCGCCGAAATCGAAGCGGAGATAGTTCCACAGCATCATGCCGAAGCGCTCGAGCGGCGGCTTGTCGAAACCGAACTGCTTCTCCAGCTTCTTGATGAATTCCGGGTCGAGCCCTTGCGCGCCGCGGTATTTCGAGCCGACGTCGCCGGCGACATCGAAATTGGCGCCGCCGGCATCACCGCCGCCGCCGCCTAGGCGATCGCTGCCGCCCTGGTTGGTCAGCCTGGCGATGACCTGCTCGACCGGCCCGCCCGGCGCGAACTGGATGACGGCGAAGGATACCGCCATGATGCCGAACAGGGTCGGGATCATCAACAGGATGCGGCGCAGTATATAGGCGCCCATCAGGTTCCCTGCCTCGCTTGTGCGAAAATCTCAGCCTTTGCCAATCTTTGCCGCCTTGTCTTTGTCGAACCACCACGACGTCTCGACCGGAAAGTCGTAATCCGGCTTTTGAGCGGGAAAGCCGAACATGTCCCAGAAGGCTGCTCGGTGATTCGCCAGATGATATGTTGGAATCCAGTCTAGCCGCGCGCGCAAGACCCGATCGAGCGCGTTGAGCGCGGTTACGAGTTCGATCCGGCTCTGCGCCTTGCCGGCTGCCTCGATCAGCGCGTCGATGGCTTTGCTTTCCGTACCCGGATAGTTGCGCATCCCCGGCGTTTTCGCCATTTGGGAAGCGTAGAGAATCTCCAAACCGTCGGCGGTGGGCGTCGCTCCGATCGACCATGCGAGCATGTTGAAGTCGAAGTCGAAATTGCTCTGCCGCGCTTCAAATTGCGTCGAGTCGACCTGCCGGATCGAAGCGTCGATGCCGATCGCCTTCATATTCTCGGACCATGGCGCGAAAATACGAACGAGACCCTCGTCCTCGGCAAGCATTTCCACGCGCAGGCGCTCGCCTTTGTCGTTGAGGACGAAATTGCCCGCTCGCTTCCAGCCGCCTTCGGCAAGCAGCCTCGAAGCCTCGCGCAGCAGCTTACGGTCGTGCCCGGAACCGTCGGAGACGGGTTGCATCACCGGTTCGCCGAAGGTCTCCGGCGGCAACTCGGCTCGAAACGGCTCCAGCAGGGCCAACTCCTTGGGTGAGGGCAGGCCCTTGGCCTTGTAATCCGATCGCTCGAAGTTCGATTGCGAACGCTCGTAGGAGTCGAAAAACAGAACCCGCCTGGTCCATTCGAAGTCGAAGCAATAGGCGATTGCCCGTCTCACGCGAATGTCGCGGAACTGCGGACGGCGCTGGTTCAGCGCGACAGCCTGCATGGATGGCGTTTTCTCGCCAGGAAATTCGCGTTTGACGACCCTGCCATCCTTCAGTGCTGGAAAGTCGTAGCCGGTCGCCCATACCCGCGAGGTGAACTCCTCGCGAAAATGCGTATCCCCTTTCTTGAATGCTTCAAAGGCTGCCTGGCGATCAAGGTAGAAATCGATACGGATGCGGTCGAAATTATAACTGCCGCGGTTCACGGCCAGATCGCGGCCCCAATAGTCGGCGACGCGTTCATATTCGACAGTCTGCCCGGCCACCACCCGTCCAACCCTGTATGGTCCGGAGCTGAGCGGTGGCGTCATCGTCGAGGCGTCGAAATCATTGGCGGTGTAGAACGCTTTCGACACGATCGGCATTACGACGATCGCGAGGATATTCTGCGCGGACTGTTGGCCGTTGAAGGTAAGGTTGACTGTAAGCGGATCGATTGCGACCGCTTCTGTCATGTGCCGCAGCGCTTGGGAAAGGTTCGGATGTCCCCGGTCTTTGTAGAGGTTCAAGGCGAAGGCAATGTCGTCGGCGGTCAGCGGCGACCCGTCATGGAAGCGCGCTTGTGGCCGCAGGCTGAAGCGGTAGCCATTGCGATCCTGCGACAAGGTAACGGATTCGGCAAGCAGGCCGTAGACCGCATCCGGTTCGTCGACTGCCCTTGCCATCAGCGAATCGAAGCAGAGCTCGGTGCGCGGCGGCGAATCCCCCTTCAACACCAGTGAGTTCAGTGTGTTGAAAGTCAGGAAGCTCTGATTGAGGGTGGAGTTCGGCGGGGCGAAATTCATCCGGCCGCCCTTGGGAGCGTCCGGATTGACACAGTCGAAATGCGTGAAATCCGGCCCGTATTTGAGATCGCCAAAAGCCGACAACCCGTGCAGTTTCACGCCGGTTGGAATGGCCGCGAAAGCCCGGCCGGGCAGCAGCGCTGCGGCCGCGGCGGCACCGCCCAGGGCGAGGAAGTCGCGACGGGGCAGCGCCGCCATCAATTGCCGCTCTTGTATTTGGCCGCCAGCGCCTTTTCCTTGGCCGGGTCGATCCACCAGGAATTCTGGTCGACGCCGCTATAGGCGGGCTGCTTTTCCGGCATACCGAACTTGTTCCAGTAGGCGAGCCAGACCACGGCGCGGTAATATTGCGGCACGACGTAGAAATTCCACAACAGCACCCGGTCGAGCGCATGGGTGGCGGCAACGAGATCGTCGCGGTCGGTGGCATATATGATCCGGTCGACCAGCGCATCGACGACCGGATTCTTGATGCCGGCGTAATTGCGCGATCCCGGCGAATCGGCGGCCTTGGAGCTCCAGAAATCGCGCTGTTCATTGCCGGGAGAGTCCGACTGGCCGAGTATCGAGGTGACCACGTCAAAGTCGAAATGGGTGACGCGGTTGATATACTGGGTCTGGTCGATCAGGCGCAACGTGGCGTCGACGCCGATTTTGCGCAGATTGGCGATATACGGGCTGGCGATGACCTGGTCGGTGTCGTTCCAGCCGAGGATCTCGAATTTGAACGGTTCGCCGGTCTTGGCGTTGACCATCTTGCCGCCCTTGATCACCCAGCCTGCCTTGGCGAACAGATCGACCGCGGCCTTCAGGTATTTGCGCTCCGCCTGCGGGGTGTCGTAGACTGGCAGCTTGGATTCCTGGGTGAAGACTTCGGGCGGCAGCTTGTCGCGGTACTGCTCCAGGATCTCCAGTTCCTTGCCTTGCGGCAGGCCGCTCGACGCCAGTTCCGTGCCCTGGAAATAGCTGCTGGTACGGGTGTTGGAACCGAAGAACAGGGTCCGGTTCATTGTCTCGAAGTCGAACGGGTACATTAGCGCGGCGCGCACCAGGCGATCTTGGAACAGCGGGCGCCTGGTGTTGAGCATGAAGGCCTGCATCGGTTCGGGCGACGCGGTCTTGAATTCCTTCTTGATGACGTCGCCGGCCTGGACAGCCGGGAAATTATAGGCCGTGTTCCAGCGTCTCGAACTGTTCTCCGGCTTGATGTCGTCCAGCCCGCCCTTGGTGAAGGCCTGCCAGGCGGCATTGTCGTCGAGAAAATAGCTGAAACGCTGCCTGTCGAAATTCTCGCGGCCAATTTTTACGGGCAGCTTGGCCGCCCAGTAATCGGGCACGCGCTGCCAGATGATTTCGGAGCCCGGCTTGAAGCTGGCGATCTTGTAGGCGGCCGATCCCAGCGGCGGCTCCTGCGTCGGTTTGGTGACGTCGCGCTTCTTGCCGCTGGCGTCCGTGCCTTCCCACCAGTGCTTGGGCAGCACGACGAGATCGCCGATGATCTTCGGTAGCTCCCGGTTGCCCTTCTGATTGAAATGGAACTCGACCTCGCGGTCGGATATGGCGACCGCGTCGGTGACGTTTTCGAAATAGCGGCTGTATTGCGGACTGTTGGCCTTCAGCACCTGAAACGACCAGATCACGTCGTCGGTGGTGATCGGCTGGCCGTCATGCCACTTGGCCCGCGGATCGAGCCGGTAGGTCGCCGAGGAATAGTCGGCCGGATATTTGTAGGCGTCGGCGATCAGCGGATGGCTGGTGCTGCCTTCGTCGGTCGCCTGCTCCATCAGCGTGTCGTAAAGCAGGCCGCCGCCGAACTGCGCGAAGCCGGCGGCCGGCGAACCCTGCACGATGTAGGGATTGAAGCTGTCGAACGTGCCCAGCACCACCGAATTCACCGTGCCGCCCTTCGGTGCATCCGGATTGACGTAATCGTAATGCTGGAAATTGTCGCCGTATTTGGATTCGCCGATCAGCGACGAGGTCGTGCGCCATTCGTCCGCGAAGGCCGCCTGCAGGCCGCCGGCAAAAGCAGCCAGCATCAGCACTGATTTCAGAAGCGTCCGCGCTCGGCCAACCGTCATGCGTTCTCCTCTTCGCGATATAGCGCCGTCACCATAGCGTCTGGGCCCAATCTAGATCATTTGGCGGCGCTGAAAACCGCAACCGAGTGGCTTTGTCGTCGCATATGCATTTTCCCAAACGAAAAAGCCGGGCTGAACCCGGCTTTTTCAAGGATTATGTCATTACAGTTTTGTTATTTTGCGGGTGCGGCCGGAGCGGCCGGAGCGGCGCCTTCTGCCGGCTTGGCAGGGGCTGCACCTTCGGCCGGCTTGGCGGGCGCGTTCTCGGCCGAGGCGCCGGGGGCCGGCAGTGGCTTCGGATTGTCCGACAGCGTTCGCAGATAGGCGATGACGTTGGCGCGGTCCTCATCCTTCGGCAGGCCGGCGAAGCCCATCGCCGTGCCCTTCACGAACTTCTTCGGCGAGGTGATGAAGTGGTTGAGATTGTCGTAGGTCCACTTCTCGCTGCCGCCCTTGGAGAACTCCTTCATGCCGGCCGAATAGGCAAAGCCCTCATGCTCGGCGACCGGACGGTCGATGATGTCCCACAGATCGGGGCCAACCTTGTTGGGGCCGCCTTTTTCGCCGGAGTGGCAGGCCTGGCATTTCTTGAAGATGGCGGCACCCGCTTCGGCATTGGCGGTGGCCAGCAGCTCGGCGATCGGCTTGGCCTCCGCGGCTGGAGCGGCCGGGCCGCCTTCGGCGGGCTCGGTCGCCTCGATGGCGAAGCCGGGCTTTTCCGGCGTCGGCGAGGCAAACAGCGCGTCAGATACGATGCCAACGGAAAAGACGATGAACACCGTGCCGAGGAAACCGGCGAGCAGCTTGTTGACTTCGTTGGAATCCATACGCCCCAGGCTCCCTTTTCCGGCGGACCGATCCGTCCACTCCGTCCGTCGGTATCGTGAACCACCCTGCGAGGCGGTCAAATCGCGCGGAAACTAGGTCTTTTGCTCCAGCGTTGCAACACCTATAAGGGCGCTGCCAGTGAGACCTTTTGCCACTTTTGTCCCCCTCTTTTTCGAGCCCCTGCCCGCCTCATGTCCACGCTCATCCTGATCCCGGCCCGCATGGCCTCGACCCGCCTGCCGGGCAAGCCGCTGGCCGACATTGCCGGCACTCCGATGATCGTCCACGTCGCCCGCCGTGCTGCCGAGGCGGGACTCGGCCGGGTGGTCGTCGCCACCGATACGCAAGGCGTTGCGGAGGCGGTGCGCGCGCATGGTTTCGAGGCGGTGATGACGCGGGCGGACCACGAAACCGGTTCCGACCGCATCTTCGAAGCCCTGACCATTCTCGACCCCGGCAAGACGGTCGAGACGATCGTCAATGTGCAGGGCGATCTGCCGACCATCGACCCCCTTGTTATCGGCGCCGCGCTGAAGCCTTTCGAGAACGCGGCGGTGGATATCGCCACGCTCTGCGTCGAGATCGTCCGCGATGAGGAAAAGACCAATCCGAACGTCGTCAAGCTGGTCGGCTCGCCACTCTCGACGACGCGGCTCAGGGCGCTCTATTTCACCCGCGCCACCGCCCCTTGGGGCGAAGGCCCGCTCTACCATCATATCGGCCTCTATGCCTATCGCCGCGCCGCACTCGAACGCTTCGTTGCGCTAAGGCCGTCGCCGCTGGAGCGCCGCGAGCGGCTGGAGCAGTTGCGGGCGCTGGAGGCTGGCATGCGCATCGATGCGGAGATCGTGCAGTCGGTGCCGCTTGGCGTCGATACGCCGGACGATCTCGAACGCGCTAGGGCGCTCCTTTCCAACTAAGAAATTCTTCCCCCAATTCCCGAGACTCCGCGCATGCCTGAAAAGACCAACAAAATATCCTTCCAGGGCGAGCCGGGCGCCAATTCCGACACCGCCTGCCGCAACATGTTCCCGTCGATGGAGCCGTTGCCGTGCCCGACCTTCGAGGACGCCTTCAACGCCGTCGAGACCGGCAAGGCCGATCTGGCCATGATCCCGATCGAGAACACCATTGCCGGCCGCGTCGCCGACATCCATCACCTCTTGCCGGAATCGAAGCTGCACATCATCGGCGAATACTTTCTGCCGATCCACTTCCAGCTGATGGTGCTGCCGGGCGTCAGGCGCGACGAGATCAGGACTGTGCACAGCCACATCCACGCGCTCGGCCAATGCCGCAAATACATCCGCAAGAACGGCTGGAAGGCGGCGGTTGCCGGCGATACCGCGGGCGCCGCCAAGATGGTCGCCGCGATGAAGGACCGCACCATGGCCGCGCTGGCGCCGGCGCTGGCCTCGACCCTCTACGGACTCGACATCATCGAGGAGAATGTCGAGGACACCGACAGCAACGTCACCCGCTTCGTGGTGCTGACCAAGAACAAGCAATGGGCCGAACGTCCCTCGGCCGACGCCAAGATGATGACGACCTTCATCTTCCGCGTCCGAAACGTGCCGGCGGCGCTCTACAAGGCGATGGGCGGGTTTGCCACCAACGGCATCAACATGACCAAGCTGGAAAGCTACCAGCTCGGCGCGTTTACAGCGACGCTGTTCTACGCCGACATAGAGGGCCATCCCGACGATCCGCTGGTGAAGCTGGCACTCGACGAGTTGCGCTTTTTCTCGCGCGAAATGCGCATTCTCGGCGTCTATCCCGCCAGCGCCTCGCGCGAGCAGTGGAAGGTGGCGGATTAGGATCCGGTCAGGTCAGGCCGAGCTTGTTCCTTTTGGCCGGCTTGCCGCATTCGCGGCGGGCAATCGACCGGTTCATGGCGTCGATCTTGCCGCTTGCCTGGTCGGCGTCGCGCTTGGCTTTTGAGCGAATATCCGGCGTGAACGGGCCAAAGCCCGTCGCCGGGTTGGAGAAGGACGGCTTGGCGTCCACCGGCAGATGATATTGCTGCGCCAGGCCGTTTCGTTGCGCCAGCAATTGATCGCAAGGCACCTTGTCATACAGCAGCGAGGACTGGACGTTTTCGTCCTGCCGTTCGGACATCGAATTGCCGACGCAGCCGGCCATCGCCAGGCAAGATGCCAAGACCGTCATGTTCCAGCGCATGAACGTGCTCCTTGTCTTTCGCCGCTGCGGCTTCTCATGCGCAGCGGCAGAAGTCTTAGCCAGATTTTACGCTGCCGGAAAGCAAGCTTGCCACTACGGCCAGCCCTTCGACCGGTTCGCGGCGATCCTGCCGGATGATCGTTGCCTGCAGCGACAGGACCGAAAAGCCGTCGGCATCCAGAACCCGCTCTATATAGCCTCGCGAATGCGCGTAGCGGCGCGACGGCTGCAGGGCGAAGCCGGCACTGTCAGACGATTCTCCGCCCGGGAGCGTCTCGACGGAGAACGCAAACAGACCGCCGCCGGCAAGCATTCCGGCAATCTTGTTCACCACCCTGTCGAGTGCGCCGACATAGATAAACACATCGGCCGCCGTCACCAGATCGGCTTTCGGGCCAGAATAGCAAAAATCCTGCAGGTCCGTCTTGACGAGCAGATCGTAGAGGCCTTTGGCGCGCGCCTGCCTCAGCATGCCGGCCGAGATGTCGTAACCCTCCAGCCGATCGGCGATTGGCCGCAGCTTCTGGCCCATGAGGCCGGTGCCGCAGCCGAGATCGAGCGCCAGCGAAAACCGGCCCGGCCGTGCTGCCCGGATGGCGCGGTCGAGGCATTCGGGCAGACGGTAGCCGAGCCTGTCGACCAGCTCACCCTCGAAGCTTTCGGCATAGTGGTCGTAAAGCGTCTCGACAAAGGCGCTGGGCGGCGCCTGGGCAGCCGCTGCCCTGCCGATCAATTGCAGCTTGAGCACCGCGCCGAGCCTGTCCGCCGGGTCGAGCCGCAGTGCCGTCGTCCAGGCCTGCGCGGCACGATCGGGCGCGCCCGCCGCTTCCTGCATCTCGCCGAGGCGGAACCAGCCGGCTGGCCATTGCGGCGCCAGTTCGAGCGCGCCGAGCAGCAATTCCGCGGCTGCCGCATGATCGCCGGATGCATAGAGCATTTCGGCATAGTCGGCGCGGCGGTCGGCGGTCAAATCGCCGGACGAGGTCTGGAGCGGTTTCATCGTGATCGAGTTCCGCCGGGTGTTTGCAGCCCGGCTTGCGCTCTATGCTGGAGTCAGCAGTGACTTACAACAGGCTTCCCGCGCCGGAATTAGCGCCTATCTTGGGGCCATGCGCGCCAGCGACCTGCTTCATCCCCGGCCGGAAGGGTTGTATTGCCCGCCCGGCGATTTCTTCATCGACCCGGTGCGGCCGGTCAACCGGGCGCTGATCACGCATGGCCATTCCGACCATGCCCGCTCCGGCCACCGCTCGGTAATGGCGACGCAGCAGACGCTCGATATTATGGGTCTGCGTTACGGCGAAGGTTTTGCCGGAACGACGCAAGCCGCAGTGCTCGGCGAGACGATTGCGCTTGGCGGCGTGGCCGTCAGCTTTCACCCGGCCGGCCATGTGCTGGGCTCGGCGCAGATCAAGGTCGCGCATCAGGGCACATGCATCGTCGCGTCCGGCGACTATAAGCGCCAGAAGGACGCGACCTGCGAGCCGTTCGAGCCGCTCAAATGCGACGTCTTCATCACCGAGGCGACGTTCGGCCTGCCAGTGTTTCACCATCCGCCCGATTCCGAAGAGATCGCCCGGCTGCTGAAATCGACCGAACAGTTTCCCGAGCGCACGCATCTGGTCGGCGCTTATGCGCTGGGCAAGGCGCAGCGTGTCATGCGGCTGCTGCGCCATGCCGGCTACGAAAAGCCGATCTACATCCATGGTGCGCTGGCCAAGCTCAGCGAATATTACCAGAGCCAGGGCATCGATCTCGGTACATTGGAACCGGCGACCGTCGAGACCGGCCAAAAAAGCGACTTTGCCGGCGCCATCGTCATCGGCCCGCCATCCGCCTTCGCCGATCGCTGGGCGCGGCGTTTTCCCGATCCGATGTCGTGCTTCGCCTCAGGCTGGATGCGCATCCGCCAACGCGCCAAGCAGGGCGGCGTCGAGCTGCCGCTGATCATCTCCGATCACTCCGACTGGGACGAGCTGACAACAACGATCAAGGAGACCGGCGCGGAAGAAATCTGGGTGACGCATGGCCGCGAGGAGGCGCTGGTGCGCTGGTGCGAACTCGAAGGCATCGCCGCCAGGCCGCTGCATCTCGTCGGTTATGAGGACGAGGGCGATTGATGGTACTCATGGCGCCCCTCCCATGAACCGCTTCGCCGAGCTTCTCGACCGGCTGGTGCTGACGCCGTCGCGCAACGGCAAGCTGACGCTTTTGACCGACTATTTCCGCAGCGTCGAGGATCCGGATCGCGGGCTGGCGCTGGCGGCCATTACCGGCGATCTTTCCATCGCCGCGGTCAAGCCGGCAATGCTGCGCACGCTGGTGGTCGAGCGCATGGATCCCGTGCTGTTCGGCTATTCCTACGACTATGTCGGCGACCTGGCCGAGACCGTGTCGCTGGTCTGGCCACAATCGCCTCTCGATATTGCGAACCACGCGCCGACGCTGGCCGAGGTGGTGGCAAAGCTGCAGGCGGCAAGCCGTTCCGACGGGCCACAGGTGCTGGCCCGGCTGCTCGACAGCGCCAGCACGTCCGCGCGCTTTGCCATCATAAAGCTGGTCACCGGCGGCCTGCGCATCGGTGTCTCGGCGCGGCTCGCCAAGCAGGCGCTGGCCGATTTCGGCAAGGTCGATATCGCCGAGATCGAGGAACTCTGGCACGGGCTGACGCCGCCTTATGCGGCTCTGTTCGCCTGGCTGGAGGGCAAGGCGGTAAAACCCAGGAAGACGGCGCTGGCGCTGTTCAGGCCAGTGATGCTGTCGAACGCCGTCGGCGACGGCGACCTCGAAAAGCTCGACCCCGCCGACTACGCGGCCGAATGGAAATGGGACGGCATCCGCGTCCAGGCGGTTTGCGAAGGCGGCATTCGCCGGCTCTATTCGCGCACCGGTGACGATGTCTCCGGCGCCTTTCCGGATCTTGCCGAGGCGATGGATTTTTCAGGCGCCCTCGACGGCGAGCTTCTGGTCGGTGACCCCAGGCGGGCGACGGGCACGTTCTCGGACCTGCAGCAGCGGCTGAATCGCAAGAGCGTGTCACCCAAGATCCAGCAGCAATACCCCGCCTTCATGCGCTGCTACGATGCGCTGCAGATTGGTGACGAGGATGTGCGGGGATTGCCCTTCCGCGAACGACGCGGCCGGCTCGAGGCCTTCGTCAGGACACTCGATCCGAGTCGCTTCGATCTGTCGCCGCTGGTCGAATTCACCAACTGGCAGGCGCTGGAGGAATTGCGCCGCAAGCCGCTGCATCCGGTCATCGAAGGCGTCATGCTGAAGCGCTGGGATTCGCCCTATGTGGCCGGGCGACCGAAGGGCCCGTGGTTCAAATGGAAGCGCGATCCGCACACGGTCGACGCCGTGCTGATGTACGCCCAGCGCGGCCACGGCAAACGCTCGAGCTTCTATTCCGACTACACATTCGGGGTCTGGTCCGGGCCGGAAGGATCGGAGGAGCTGGTGCCGGTGGGAAAGGCCTATTTCGGCTTCACCGACGAGGAACTGAGGCAAATCGACAAATATGTTCGCGACAATACGATTGAGCGCTTTGGCCCGGTGCGCTCGGTACGGGCCGACCGCAGACATGGCCTGGTGCTGGAGGTGGCGTTCGAAGGGCTTAACCGTTCGACGCGGCACAAATCCGGCGTCGCCATGCGCTTTCCGCGCATTTCGCGGCTGCGCTGGGACAAGCCGGCCGCGGAAGCCGACCGCATCGAGACGCTGCAGGCGCTGCTCGATAGTTAATGCATGTCGCGCAAAAAGCGTGCAGCGGTTTTGCGGTACCGACATGCATCAAAACAAGAATTTAAACTGCGTCGCATGAGGCCGGTCCGAACGCGACGTGCTTTACGGAACGACCGAGACGCGAATCTCGTAGATGTCGACCGACTTGCCCTGCTTGTCGAAGTCGGAATTGATGGCGATGGTGCCCGCAGCACCCGGATGCTTGTCGGGAAAGCGCACGTCGAACAGATATTCATTGCGCTCGCGACCGACGGCATAGCGCTTGCGGCCGCAGTCGCCGAGTTCGCCGAAATTGCAATCGACGGAAATCTGCGTCTCCTGGCCCTCCTCGGAGCGCGCGATGATGTCGAATGTGGCATGCTTGCCGGCGAGTTTTTCCAGCACGCCTTGCCCGACGTCGAAGCTGATGGCCGAACCGGATGCACCCGAGCGGATGCGCAGGAAGGAACCGCTTTCGTCCTGGATAACGTCGGCCTTGGCGTCCGACGGTGCATTGACCTGCGTCGGGTCACCCGGCGAAAACACGTTGATCCAGTCGCGCGCCTGGTCCGCCTCGCCCTGCTTTGGCGGCGAAGCGGTGTTGTCCGGCGTGAAATCATCGCCGTCGACCGTTGGCGGCGCTTCCGGCGGCGCCGTGTCGAGTTCGGTCGCCGATTTGAAGACGCCGGTCTGGTTGGCGAAATAAAGGCCGATGCCGGCGGCTGCGAGCAGCGTCACGCCGAAGAAGATCGCGGTCAAAGGCAGGCGCCGCCGCCTCGCCCGCCGGTCGTCGCGGTCGGGCGTCACTTCCGCGTCGTCGGTTTCGGCTTCGGTCGGAGCCGAGGCCCCCATGTCGATCACCGGCGCCTCGGGAACAGGCGCATCGGGCATTATGTCCGGGACGACCGGCAGGACGCGCGACCGGGGCGCATCGGATTCGGGCGGCTGCGGCGGACCGTCAACGACGACATCGGGCGACGGCGCGGGCTCGGCTTCGGCCGGAGGCTCCACCTCCGGTGCTGCCTCCAAACTGTCGGTCGGCGCGGCGACGTCGGTAACCGCCGGCAGGAATTCCGATTCGATTTCGGTGATCTTCGCCTGGACCGCCTTGCGGCGCTTGATGGCGACTTCCACGGTGACGTTTGGATTGGCCTGCAGGGCACGGTCGAGTGCCGCGAAAGCCGATCGGTAGACCCGCTCGCGAAACGCCCGGTCGTCGGCATTGCCTTTCTCAAAGGCGTTGCGGATCGCTTTTTCGATCGCGTCCAAACGAATTCCCTCTGCAATTCCACTCACATTGTCATGATCGTTAGCCGCAGGCGACCAATCAATCAACAAGCGAGCGGCTGCATTCTGCCTTGCCGAGGGATACAAAGCTCATTTCGGCGGTTTTCGGTAAAGAAATCAACCTTTTTCGCTGATTTTTCCGTCACGGCCCCGACGTGACGGACGGGGCGGCCTGCCGATACGGCATCGCATCGGCGCGGCGGCTGCCCTTGCGCCCGGCCTGGGACGGAGACGAATTGCTCGTCCTGAATTCGCGCAGCCATCTTGAATTCGCGGCCGGTTGCGTCTATCACCCAGCCCATCTTGGAAGCACGGCTTCCCGGGCCGCTTTAGCTCAGTTGGTAGAGCACATCATTCGTAATGATGGGGTCGCGTGTTCGAGTCACGCAAGCGGCACCAGTTATCCTTGGAATTGCCGGCAAATTTAGCCTGTCTGTTAGAAAGTTATTTGGACGCAAGCCCAAATAAGCGAAATCCATGTCCGTAACCGACACGTCGGGCAGTCCGGATTTCCAGGGTGCCCTTCGTAGACTGCCGCGTCGAAGGCGACATGGACGACAGACTGAGTTGCAGCCGGGTCGAAGGAGCGCCTCACCTCACCGGATTGTCGCCCAGCGACGCCACGGTCTTCAGCGCGCCGTCGAGCATGTCGCCCTTCTCGTCCTTCAGCGCCGCTTCGCGCAGGCGCCGGATCCAGTCGGCGGCGTCCGGGCGGCCCTTGACCAGGTCGAGCGCCGACAGCACCCGGTCGAATTTCGACTGCGCGCGGGCGTGGGTGTCGCTGTAACCCTTGATCAGCCGGCGGCAGTTGAGGATCTCCGTACCAAGCGCGTAGTCCTGGCCGACTTGGCCCAGCGCCAGCGCATACCAGCGATCGAGATGCGCGGTCTCGACCTTGTGGCGCAACAGGCGGCGGCGCCAGCGGCGCAGGCCGCCGATGAACCACAAAGCGGCAAAGCCGGCGAAACTGTCGGTGCGGATGTGGCGGCCGCGATTGATGCGGCGGTCGAGAAAGGCGGCGAGCTTCGGCCGGTCCTCGATGTAGCTGCCGAGCCCGGCCGGCAGCGTGCCGCAGAATTCCTCGATGCGCGGATGGAAATATTCGGTCACCTGCAGGACTGAGCCTTGCTTGACACCGACTTCGCGGCGTACGCGCTGGTCGCGCGTCGAGCGTGTCTTCAGATCGGCGACGCGGATCATGTCATCGTAGCACATGGCGTTGGCCAGATGCTTGGCCGCGGCGATCGACAGCACGTAGTCATGTTCGGCATTGTCCAGGACGACCGCCCGGTCGAGCCGGTCGAGATACTCGCCGCCATAGGCGATGTCCTGGTAGTCGACGACTTTTTTCAGGCCGCGAAGCGCCATGTCGTGCACGGGTAAAGGCAAAGCAGCGACGCGCGCCGCCAGTTGTTGCCAGCCCTTCAACAGGCTTTCCGGGCCGCTGACATTTGTCGCCGCGGCCGAGCGGGTTTCAGCGGCCGCCGGCTGTGCAGTCTTGTCGCCCGAAGGCGCACTCGCGATGGCGCGCGCCCGATCGTAGGCGGCGGCGAAGGCGGCGAGGCTTGCCTTGACGCCGCGGCCGCCGGCGCCGATGGCCTGCTCATAGCTCTCGCGTGTGAACGGCAAGGCATCGGACCCGGCCAGCGCGCCGAGCAGGCTGGCCGAGATCATCGAGCCGTTATCGACGGCGATCTTCTCCATGTCGAAGGCGATGAAGCGCTTGGCCGCGGCTTCAGCCGTGGCGTGCACCTTCGAGGACGATGCGCGGCCGTCGCCGGGTTCGATCTTCTCGGAGACCGCTGCGATGCGGTGCGACGAGGCGATCAGCGCGGTGCGCTCCGGCGTGACGAACCCGCGGATGATGGCGCGGCCGGCTTCCATCAGTTCGGCGGCGATCAATATATCGACGTCGCCCTGCGACGGCGACAGCGCGAAGACCGGCAGCCGGCCGGTGTCGCGGCACATTTCGACATAGTAGATGGTGGCGCCGGTGCGCTGGGCGACGCCGGCAACCGAGGTCGATTGGGCGACGTAGCCGTTGCGCTCGGCGACGTCGGTGATCCAGTCGGCCAGCACGCCGCCGCCCTGGCCGCCGACCGCCAGCACGGCAAGCTTTATGACGCGCCCGTCGTCCAGCGCGCCGGCCTTGGAACGGGTTGATGGGACAGCGTCAAGCATCGGCAAATATCAGCCGCCGGCTTTCGCGGCGGCGCTGCAAGAGGCGGATCGTGGCGCGCCGCGCGGCTTCAAGCAAACGGTCCCAGCGGCTTGGATTATGCACCACGTCGGCGCGGTAGAAGGATGGGCACAGCACCGCCGCATCGGCAACCTCGCCGCAATTGCCGCAGCCGACGCAGCTCTGGTCGATATGCGCCACCGGATCGTCGCGCAGCGGGTCATCGAGCGACTTCACCGAAAGCGACGGACAGCCGGAGAGCCGCATGCAGGCATGGTCGCCGGTGCAGATGTCCTCGTCGACGCCGAATTTCGGCTTGACGACCCGCTCACCGCCCTTGATCGCCTTGTCGACCAAAGGCTTCTCGCGACGCTGGCGGTTGAGCATGCATTCGGACGAGGCGACGATGACCTTCGGGCCCTTCTCGTCCGTCGTCAGCGCCTCGCGCAGCGTGTCCTGCATCCTGGTCACATCATAGGTGCGGTCGATGTGGCGCAGCCATTTGACGCCCATGCCTTTCACCGCCTCGGTGATCGGATGCTTGGTCGACTTGGTCTTGTTGCCGGCGCGGGAGGAAAGGATATCCTGCCCTCCCGTCGCCGCCGAATAGAAATTGTCGACGATGACGATGACGCCATCGTTCTTGTTGAACACGGCATTGCCGATCGAGGACGTCAGGCCGTTGTGCCAGAAGCCGCCGTCGCCGACGAAGGAGATCGAGCGGCGCTTGGCATTGGGCGAGTTGAACGCCGAGGCCGAGGCCGGCCCCAGCCCGTAGCCCATCGTGGTGGCGCCGAGCTCGAAAGGCGGCATGATCGAGAACAAATGACAGCCGATGTCGGAGGCGATGTGGTGCTTGCCCAATTCCTGCTCGACCAGCTTGGTCGCGGCGAAGATCGGCCGCTCCGGGCAGCCGACGCAGAAGCCGGGCGGGCGGCCCGGGACGACGTTGATCAGGTCGGCGGTATCGAGCCCGTCGCCGATCTTGTTGGGCGCGCGGACCTCGCTTGGCAGCAGATGCGGGATGGTGGCGCGCAGGAACGATCCGATGCCGTCGAGCATCACCTGGCCGGTGTATTCGCCGGCCATAGGCAGATGTTCCTTGCCGACGAGCTTGGTGCCGCGGCCGGCCTTGTGCAGCATCGCGGCAAATGCCTGTTCGATGTAGTTGGGCTGGCCTTCCTCGACGACGAGGACGGCGTCCTTGCCTTCGCAGAAAGACAGGAACTCGTCATCGACTAAGGGATAGACGGCGTTGAGCACATACAGCGGCACGTCGGTGTCGCCATAGGTGTCGGCGAGGCCGAGCCGCTGCAGCGCCCGGATGACCGAATTGTACATGCCGCCCTGCATGACGATGCCGACCGAGCCGTGCTCTGGGCCGAAAAACTCGTTGATCTTGTTAGTGCGGATGAAGTCGACCGCCGCCGGCCAGCGTTTCTGCACCTTTTCCTTCTCGTGCAGGAAGGACGCGGGCGGCAGCACGATGCGGCCGGTGTCGCGGCGCGGCGCCTCGAGCGCATCGGCCACTGTCATTGCCGGGCGCTTGTTGTCCTTGGCGATGAAATGGCCGTGGACATGGCAGCAGCGAATGCGGACCTGCAGCATGACCGGCGTGTTGGAAACCTCGGACAGCTCGAAGCCGTCCTCCACCGCCTTGACGATCGACGGCAGGTTCGGGCGCGGGTCGAGCAGCCAGACCTGGCTCTTCATGGCGAAGGCATGGCTGCGCTCCTGCATGATCGAGGAGCCCTCGCCGTAATCCTCGCCAACGATGATCAATGCACCGCCGGTGACGCCGCCGGAAGCGAGATTGGCGAGCGCGTCGGACGCGACATTGGTGCCGACCGTCGACTTGAAGGTGGCCGCGCCACGGATCGGATAGTGCACCGATGCCGCCAGCATGGCGGTGGCGGTGGCTTCCGAGGCGCTTGCCTCGAAATGCACGCCGAGCTCGCCCAGAATATCCTGCGCGTCGGCCAGCACGTCCATCAAATGGCTGATCGGTGCACCCTGATAGCCGCCGACATAGCCGACGCCGCATTGCAGCAGCGCCTTGGTGATGGCGAGAATGCCTTCGCCGGAAAACTCCTCGCCGGCGCCGAGCCTGAGCTTTTCGACTTCCTTGGCAAAAGACCGTTCGGCCATTTTGGGCTCCTTCCGTTACCGCCCCGATGGCGGCGCGTAAGATCAGATGTCGTGCTTGCGAATGTTCTTCAGCATCTTCTGCAATGTCGCGATCAGCGCCGCGTATTCGGCATCGTCGACATCGTCGAACATTGCCTCGAAAGCATCGTGCATGGCCGGCCAGGCGCGCGCGAACTCGGCGCGGCCATCGTCGGTCAGGAACACATGGCGGATACGGCTGTCGGTGACCCCCTGCTCGCGCCGAACAAACCCTTGTCCCTCCAGCGTGTCGAGCGTGCGGCTCAAGGTCGACTGCTCGATGACGGTATAGACCGAGAGATCATTGACGGTGACGCCATCGGTGACCGACAACACGGCCAGCGTGCGCACCTGCGGAATGGTCAGGCCTTGCTTGCGGAAATTGTCGCGCAGCGTGGCGTTGTAGCGGCCCATGATGCGGTTCATCAGATAGGGCGCGAATTGCTGCAGGCCGATCTGGCCCAAAGTCGAGATGCGCTGGCGTTTTTCAACCTTCTGTTCCATCACAGCCTCCCCGCCAGGAGAAAGCCGGAGCCGCCGCCCAAGCCAGCACCCGGATGGGTCGAGGCGCCGATGTGGTAGAGACCCCTGACCCCGGTTTCGTGATTGCGGCTCGTCTTGAGCGGCCGCCACAGAAACGACTGGTCGATGGTCGAGGAACCGCCATAGGGGTCGCCGCCGACCAGATTGATGTTCATCGCTTCCAGGTCGGCCGGCGAACAGGCGCGGCGTGCGATGACGCTATTCTTGAACTCATCGATATGGCTGGCGAGGATCGCTTCGGCACGGTCGGCATAGGCTTCGCGCAGCGCCTCGGTCCAGCGACCGTCTGCCGGTGTTTGCAGTTTGCCGGCGGCATCGCCCTTGATATGGCGTGGCGCCTCGGGCAGTTGCAGCCACAGGACCGCCTTGCCGTCCGGGCAGCGCGATGGGTCGAGTACGTGCGGCTGGCCGACGCAGATGGTCGGCACCTCCGGCAGCATGCCGCGCACGGCTTCGTTGCAGGCCTTCGAGACGCCGTCGAGCCCCGGCGTCAGATGCAGCAGCGCGACCTTGTCCAGGCCCTCGCCGCGCCATGCCGGCGGCTTGTCCAAGGCATAGTGGATCTGGAAATTGCCCTTGCCATAGCGGTATTTTTGCGCTGCCTCGACGTCGGCTTTCGGCGCCGCGTCGCCGAGCAGCCGCCCGTAGAGCTGGGTCGGCGTGACCGAGCAGATGACGCTCTTGTTCACGCTGATCGTTTCGCCCGAAGCCAGCCGCACGCCGGCGGCGCGGCCTCCGCTTTGGACAATAGCCGCGACGTCGGCGCCGGTGCGGATTTCGCCGCCACGTTCCCTGATCAGGGCTTCGAACGCGGACAGCAGATTCCTGGCACCGCCCTTGACGATCGGCGCGCCGGCCGCTTCAAGCGCGAAGGCGATGACCTTGGCGATCTGGCCGGAGAACGCGTCCTCAGGCCCGAGGCCGGCATGCAGCACCCAGGGCGCCCACAGCGCGCGCATCGTTTCCGACCGGTAGGTGCTTTCCAGCCAACTGCGCGCCGGCACCAGCGCGCTGCCGACAAAGGCGGCAAGGCCGCGCGGGCCGCGCCGCCAGGCCTCGCCCGCCAGCAGCCTGGCCGTCGGGTAGGACCACAGGCTGCCGCCGAGCAGACCGAACAGCAGACCGGCGTTGCGCTCGATCTCGCCGACATCGTTTGCGTGCCGGTCGCCGTCACCCGCGGCAAGCGCATTGGCCGCCGTGACATTGGCGATACGATCGGTGCGCAGGATGGCGTGGCTGTCGTCCGGGCGCAGCACGCCTGTCGGCGTGGAGGTGTTGCAAAACTCCAGGCCGTGCCGCGCCAGATCCTTGCCCAGCGCCGCATAGGCCGGTGAGGTGATGAACAGGACGAAGGTCGTCGCCATCACGTCGTGGATGAAGCCGGGCGCGGTGATCTCTTCGGTGCGCATGCAACCGCCGATGCGGTCGTTGCGCTCGAGCACCAGCACCTTCGCCCCCTTGCCGCCAAGCATCGCCGCGCAAACCAGCGCGTTGATGCCGCTTCCGACGATGATGTGATCGATATCGCTCATCGAGGGTTGCTCCTAACCGGCAGGAGTCCAATTGCAGAGATTGGCGCTCTACGGCGCCCCCCTCTGTCCTGCCGGACATCTCCCCCACTTGGGGGGAGATCGGCTGTCACCGCGGCCTTCGCCACTCTCCAACGCCGCAGGAATGAGCGAGGCGCCGAAACTGCCAATCTCCCCCCAAATGAGGGAGATGTCCGGCAGGACAGGGGAGGGCGCCGTAGAGTCGCAGCCTTGCAAGACTGCCGCTCCCAACCCGTCACCACAGCATTGCCTGCAAGCATGATCTTCTCCCGAAGACCGCCAGTTGCCCTATTGTCTCGGCACGAGCGCCAGTGCGCGGATCGGGCTGCCGGTGCCGTGCTCGATCTTGAGCGGTGCGGCGATCAGGATCGCGCCCTTCGGCGGCAGCCGGTCGAGGTTGCACAGGCTGGCGAGCCCATAGCGGTTGGCCTTGTGCATCAGGCTGTGCGCCGGGAATGGCGGCTCCATTCCCCCTGCTTTGCCAGCATCCGTGCCGATCGTCTCGCTGCCCCAGCCCTTGATGTCCTTGCTGATCAGATACTGGATGGCCTCGGCCGTCGGTCCGGGCGTGTGCGGTCCGGTCTCATTGGCGTTGAGGAACTCGGCTTCCGAGCCGTTGCGCTTGTACCAGTCGGTGCGCATCACCACCCATTCGCCCGCGTTGATAGCGCCATGTTCGGCTTCCCAGGCCTTGATGTGGTCGACGGTGAGCAGGAAGTCGTGATCGGCGGCGGCTTGCTTCGAGCAGTCGATGACATTGACCGGGCCGACGAAATTCTGAACCGGAATGGTGTCGGTGGCACCGTCCGGATAATCCTTGCCGGTGATCCAGTGCTGCGGCGCGTCGAAATGCGTGCCCGAGTGTTCGCCGAGCTTCAGCCAGTTCCAGGCCCACCACGGACCGTTCTTGTCATAGTGGGAGATGGCGTGGATCTCGACCTTCGGCGTGTCCACCGCCAGCTCCGGCGGCAGCTTGATCAGCGGCGTGTTGGGTCCGAGCGGCGCCGTCAGGTCGACCACCTGGATGGCGCCTGAAAGAAGCTGGCCGGCGACGTCGCCGAGGAGTTGTTGTGTGTCCATGGTCTCTGTTCCCTCTTTCTCAATGGTGCTGAAGGCTCTCGCGGCCCTTAATATCCTACTAGACGAAAACATATGCATCTGCAATTATCTTTAAGCATAAAGGAAATGGGACGGGGCGTGAGCGAGTTCGACGCCATATTTGTCGGGGCAGGCCACAACAGTCTGGCATGCGCCGCGCATCTGGCGTTCAAAGGCTGGAAAACAGCGGTTTTCGACCGCAATCCAACGATCGGCGGCGCCGTCCAGACGCGTGAATTCACGCTTCCAGGCTTCCGGCACGATTTCGGCGCAATGAATCTGGGCCTGTTCGCCGGCTCGGCCTTTCACAGGAAATATGCAAATGAATTGAAAACCCACGGGCTGGAATTCGTGCCGGTGGCCGACTGTTTTGCCAGCGCCTTCCCCGACGGTCGCTGGTTCGGCGTCAGCAGCGACCTGGAGAAGACCACTGGACGGATGACCGCCTTCTCCGCGACCGACGCAGCCACATGGCGCCGTCTGGTTGCGGCATTCCCGGCGGAGGCCGAGCATCTGTTCCGGCTGCTGGGCTCGCCGATGAGTGGGCGTGCGCTCGCCGGCACGGCCTGGAAGCTCTGGCGCAAGAAGGGTATTGGCGGCGCGCTCGATACCGGCCGATTACTGCTTTCCTCACCCCGCGCGTGGCTCGAGCAGACTTTCGAGTCACCGCATGTCAGGGCGACGCTGGCCACCTGGGGCATGCATCTCGATTTCGCGCCTGACATCGCTGGCGGCGCGGTATTTCCTTACCTCGAATCGATGGCCAACCAGTGCTTCGGCATGCTGCTCGGCAGAGGCGGCGCCGACACGATCATCCGCGCTTTGTCGGGCATGCTCACGGCAGCCGGCGGCAAGATCGTCACTGGGGCTGATGTCGCCGAGATCACGGTTTCGGCCGGCAAGGCGACCGGCGTGCGGCTCGCTTCCGGCGAGACTCACACCGCCACCAGGGCCGTCATCGCCGGTGTCGCACCCAAGGCGCTGACCGGGAAACTGTTGCCCAATGGATCGGGCGACGCCGGCTTCGACACGGCCATGAAAAAATTCCGCCACGCGCCGGGCACGATGATGATCCATCTGGCACTCGACGATTTGCCGGACTGGCGCGCCGGCGCCGAGCTTCGGCAGTTCGCCTATGTGCATCTCTCGCCGTCGCTCGACGCCATGTCGCGAACCTATCAGCAGGCGATGGCAGGCATGCTGCCGGAAGAGCCGGTGCTGGTCGTCGGCCAGCCGACCGCGGTCGATCCGTCGCGCGCGCCGGACGGCAAGCATGTGCTCTGGGTGCAGGTGCGCATGCTGCCGGCCGAGATTGTGGGCGATGCGGCGGGCATGATCGCGCCGGCCCACTGGGACGAGGCTAGGGAGCACTACGGCGAGCGCGTCCTCGACATTATAGAGCGCTATGCGCCCGGCCTTCGCCGGAAGATCCTCGGCCGCGCCGTGTTCTCGCCCATCGACCTCGAACGCGAGAATCCCAACCTGGTCGGCGGCGACCAGGTCTGCGGCAGCCATCATCTGGCGCAGAATTTCCTGTTCCGGCCGGCGCGCGGTTACGCCGGCTGGAACACGCCGATCGGCAATCTGCACCTGACCGGGGCGGCAACATGGCCGGGCGCCGGCACCGGGGCGGCGTCAGGCTTCATGCTCGCACAACAACTTGGCGGGAGGTAGGCTCCATTTTTCATCCAGGGTGAAGGAGGACAAGGCGCGGTTGCCCAAGGAGCCTGAACCCACCGATTGACAACGACACCGCGCATAAAAGCAACAGGGGAACGACCATGACAATCAACAGACGAGAATTGCTCGGATACGGCGCGGCCGCACTTGGCGCCACGGCGCTCGGCCTGCCGCAAATCGCCAAGGCTGCCGGCGAACTGACTATCGCCTACAACGTCAACCTACCGTCCTGGGACCCGACCACCGGGCCTTCGGCGGTCAACCCGACCATCCAGGGTCTCTACCAATCGGTGTTCGACCAGTTCATCCCGCAGAAGCCGGACCTTTCTTTCGCACCCGGCCTGCTCACCGAATGGGGCTGGAACGAGGATCGCAGCAAGATCATGATGACGGTGCGCGAGGGCGTCACCTGGCATGACGGTTCGCCGTTCACGGCCGAAGACGTGGTCTGGTCGCTGCAGCGGGCGGGCGATGAAAAGACCGGCAACCCGATCCAATTCGTCTGGAAGAACGTCAACAACTTCAAGATCGACGGCAACAAGATCACCGGCGACGTCGTGCAATTCGACCCGGTGTATTTCAAATGGATGTCGTTCCTCACCGGCTACATCATGCCGAAGGCCTATTACGAAAAGGTCGGCGCCGAGGGTTTTGAGAAAGCCCCGATCGGCACCGGGCCCTATATGGTCGACAAATTCGAGCGCAACGCCTTCCTGCGGCTCAAGGCCAACCCGAACTACTGGGGCGGCAAGCCGGCCTTCGAAAACGTAACCATCAAGTTCGTCACCGATGCGGCGAGCCGCGTCGCCGAGATCGAGTCCGGCTCCTCGCAGGTGACTCTCGAAATCCCCTATGAGGAATATGACCGCCTGATCGCCAAGGACGGACTTACCGGCTCATGCAAGAATGTTTCCGACATCGGCATGATCTTCTTCAACGACATCGACGTGATGCTGGACAAGAACGTGCGCCAGGCAGCGGTGATGGCGGTCGATAAAAAGCTTTTGGTCGACCGGCTGCTGCGCGGTTACGGCCAGCCCATCGATACGCTGGAGACGCCGGAATACGCCGCCTACGATGCGTCGATCAAGGCCGAACATAACCCGGAAAAGGCCAAGGAATTGCTGGCCGCCTCCGGCTATTCGCCGGAAAAGCCGGTCAAGTTCACGATACAGACGACCAAGGGCTTCAAGCCCAAGGACTACGAGATGATCCAGGCGATCGTAGGCATGTGGCGCAAGGTCGGCATCGAGGCGACGATCGAGGTCTACGAGATCGCCAAGCACTATGAGTTGCGCGCCGCCGACAAGCTGGCGCCGGCCGCCTTCTACAATTGGGGCAACGCCATCGGCGACCCGACCACCTCGACCGGCTTTGCCATGTATGGCCCGAGCCCGCATTCGGTGTGGGACAGTCAGGATCTGATCGACATGATCAACCCGCTGTGGGGCGAGAAGGACGAGGCCAAGCGCATTGCCGGCTGGAAGGCCGTCGACAAGTACATTGCCGAGCAGGCCTATGTCCTGCCGCTGATCCAGTATGCGCAGCCGATCGTGCATGCCAAGGGCGTCAATGTCGTGCAGCATGTGTCGGGCGCGCTGTTGCCGGCGCTGATGAGCCCGGCCTGAGACAGTCTTCGGCTTGCCGCGCGCCGTCCGGAATGACGGCGCGCATTTTCTGTCACGGGCGACCATGCTGCTGCAAAGATTCCTGATCCGTCTTCTGACGATGGCGATCACGCTGTTCGGCGTGGCCGTCGTCGTCTTCGTCGTCATCCGTGTCGCGCCAGGCGATCCGATCGCGATGATGCTGCCGCCCGGTGCAACCGATGCCGACATCGCGCGTCTGCGCGCGCTTTACGGGCTGGACAAGACCATCGTCCAGCAATTTTTCATCTGGCTGGCAGGTGTCGTCAGGGGCGATTTCGGCACCTCGATTTCGCTCCGGCAGGATGTTCTGGGCCTGGTCCTCAACCGCCTGCCGGCGACGCTGGAACTCGCGATCGTCGCGCTCTTGATGGCGCTGGCAATCGGCGGCACGACGGCGATCCTCGGCGCGCGCGAACGCGGCACCGCAGTCGAGGCTGGCATCGACATCGCCAGCGGTGCGGCGCTCTCGATTCCCGATTTCCTGTGGGGTTTGGTGCTGATCCTTCTGTTCGGCGTGCTGGTGCCGGTTTTCGACATTTCCGGCCGGGTGTCGCCGCAGCTCGATCTGCCCTTCGTCACGCAGTTCTATTTGTTCGAGAGCATCGTGCGGCTGCGCTTCGACCTGACCAAGGACCTGCTGGCGCATATGCTGATGCCGGCCGTGGCTTTGGCGCTGCCACTCGCCGCAATCATCTCGCAGCTGCTGAAACAGTCGTTGAAGGAAGTGCTCGACCTCGACTATGTCGTGTTGGCGCGGGTAAAGGGCTTTTCGGAAACGCAGGTCATCCTGCGCGAGGCGTTGAAGAACGCCGCCCTGCCGACGCTCACTCTGGTCGGCGTGCAGTTCACCTTCCTGATCGGCGGCACGGTCATCGTCGAGCGGCTATTTTCCTATGAGGGTCTCGGCAACATGGCGATCGATGCCGTCATCAACCGCGACCTGCCGCTGATCCAGGGCATCGTGCTGGTGTTCGCGCTGTTGTTCGTGCTGATCAACCTCAGCGTGGACATGATATATGCGCTGCTTAATCCGAGGCTGCGCCGTGGATGAGGCCCGCATTTCAAGACATGGCTCGCGGGCACGCCTGTGGCTGGCCGGCGGTTGGCTGCTGATTGCGCTGCTGGCCGCGATTTTTGCGCCGTTGGTCGCGCCGCAGGACCCACTGGCGCAGGATTTGATGCTGGAGCGGCTGCCGCCGTTCTGGCTGAGCGATGCTGAGCCCGGCTACTGGCTCGGCACCGACAGCCTCGGCCGCGATCTTCTGTCACGGCTGATCTTCGGTGCCCGCATCGCCTTCATCGTCGCCTTCGCGGCAGCCCTTGCCGCCTGCCTGGTCGGCTCGACGCTGGGGCTGATCGCCGGCTATTTCGGCGGCTGGGCCGACCGCATCATCTCGCGTATCGTCGATGTCTGGATGGCGTTTCCCCCGGTGCTGTTTGCCATCCTTCTGGTCGCAGTGCTCGGCACCGGCTTGAGCTCGGTTATCATTGCCATTGCCGTCATCGACTGGACGCGCTTCTGCCGGGTGATCCGCGCCGAGACGATGGGCCAGTCGCGCATGGACTATGTCGAGAACGCCCGCATCGCCGGTTACGGCCGCATCGGCATCATGCTGCGCGAAGTGCTGCCCAATGTGGTGCCGTCGATCGTGGCGCTGCTGTCGCTGGAGATGGGCATTGCCGTCATCGTTGAGGCGATCCTGTCCTTCGTCAATCTGTCGATCTCGACCGACGACCCGACCTGGGGCGGCATCATCGCAGAGGGTCGCTTGTCGGTCCATCAGGCCTGGTGGGTGCTGGTGTTCCCGCTGGTCACCCTGATCCTTACGGTGCTGTCGTTCAGCCAGTTCGGCGAAGGTCTCAGGGCACGTTTCGATCCGGTGCTGCGATGAACGCGCTGGCGAAATCCTGCCTCGACATACGCGACCTTAGCGCGGTGCTGCCTAATGGCTTGCGCGTGTTGCGCTCGGTATCGCTTTCCGTTCAACCCGGCGAGGTCCGCGCGCTGGTCGGCGAGAGCGGCGCCGGCAAGACGATGATCGGCAAGGCGGTGCTCGGCGTGCTGCCACCCAGCGTGCGCATTGTCGAAGGCGACATGCTGCTCGAGGGCGAGGACCTCGGCAAGCTTCAGCCGAAGGCAAGGCGCCCGTTGATCGGCGCGCGCACCGCGCTGATCCCGCAGGACCCGCTGACCGCGCTCAATCCGTCACGGCGAATCGGCCCACAGATGACCGACCGGCTGGTGCGCATCCTCGGCTGGAGCGGTGAGAAGGCCGATACACGCATCCGCCAATTGCTGGACGAGGTGCAGATCCGCGACCCCGAGCGTGTCCTCAAATGCTATCCGCACGAGCTGTCCGGCGGCATGCGCCAGCGCGTGCTGATCGCCGCGGCGTTCGCAGCCGAACCAAGGCTGATCGTCGCCGACGAGCCGACCACGGCGCTCGACGTGACCGTGCAGAAGCAGATCTTGCGGCTGATCGCGCAATTGCAGCGCGAGCATGGTACGGCGATCCTGTTCGTTACCCACGATCTCGGCGTCGTCGCCAAGATAAGCCAGAAAGTTTCAGTGCTCTACGCCGGCAAGGTGGTGGAGGAGGCCGAGACGGCTGCTCTCTTCGCTGCCCCGCAGCACCCCTATACGCGGGCGCTGATGGCCGCGACGCCGCGCTACACCGATCCCCTCGCTTCGCTGAAACCCGTGGACGAGGCGGTACTGGCCGGGCTAGCCGCGGAGATCGCCGCCGCCGATCAGGCCTGGAGGCACCCGCATGGCTGAGCCGCTGTTTTCCGTGCGTGGGCTGAAGGTTGCCTTACCCGACATGACGCGCAAGCCGTTGTTTGGCCGCGCTCCGCTGGCCGAGATCCTGAAAGGCCTGGACTTCGATCTGCCCAGGGGATCGGTGACCGGCATCGTCGGCGAATCCGGGTCGGGGAAATCGACGCTCGGCCGCGCGCTGGTGCGTCTGCTGGAGCCCAGCGCCGGCAGCGTCAGCTTCGACGGCCGCGACATCACGCATCTGCCTGAGGCGGAGCTACGGCCCGTCCGCCGCGATCTGCAGATGATCTTCCAGGACCCGATGTCGTCGCTTAACCCACGCCGCACCATCGCCAGCATCATCGCCGCACCACTCAAACAGAATGGCCTCGGCGACAATCTGAAAGCCCGAGTTGCTGAAGCGCTTCAGCGCGTCGGCCTGCCTCAAGGCTTCGCCAGCCGCTATCGTCATGAATTGTCGGGCGGCCAGCGCCAGCGCGTCGGCATTGCCCGCGCGCTGGCGCTGTCGCCGAAATTCGTGCTGGCCGACGAAATCGTCTCAGGCCTCGACGTGTCGACGCAGGCACAGATCCTGACGCTGCTGGAAAAACTCGCCGCCGAGATGGGCCTGACCGTTGCGTTCATCAGCCATGACCTGTCAGTGATCCGGCGGCTCTGCCGGCAAGTGATCGTCATGCGCGAAGGCGCGATCGTCGAAGCCAGTGCGACGGATACTTTGTTCGAGAAGCCGCAGCAGGCTTACACGCGCGACCTCCTCGCCGCCATTCCGCTGCCCGAGATCGATGACGCCTGGCTGCTTCCCGCCGCAAAGGCGCCGGCATGAACACATTCCTACTCGCACGCCGAAGAGCGGGCCCCCGACGTGCGCCGACAAGTCAGCTCGCGAAACGGAGGAGAACTGGAATGAAATACGCAATCAGAAACACGATGCTTGCGGCCGCTCTGGCCGGCTCGATGGGAGCAGCCTCGGCTGATTCGATACCCGGCATGCGTGGCCACGACCACACCGGCGTCACCGTCCCCGACATGCAGCAGGCCGTCGAGTTTTTTATCAAGGTGGTCGGCTGCAAGAAGGCGATGTCGTTCGGCCCGTTCGCCGACGACAAGGGCACGTTCATGCAGGATCTGCTGGGCGTCGATCCTAGGGCAGTGATCGAGGAGATCACCCTGGTCCGCTGCGGACACGGGTCGAACATCGAGCTGTTCAAATACACCGCGCCGGACCAGAAGGACCTGACGCCTCGCAACAGCGACATAGGCGGCTTCCACATCGCCTTCTATGTCGACGATATCGCCGCCGCAAAAGCCTATCTTGACGGCAAAGGCGTCAAGACGCGGATGGGGCCGCTGCCGGTTACCGAAGGCCCGGCCGCCGGCCAGACCATCCTCTACTTCCAGGCGCCCTGGGGCTTGCAGTTGGAAGCGATCAGCTATCCCAATGGCATGGCCTATGAAAAAGATGCGGAGACGGTGCTGTGGAGCCCGAAGAACCCGGAGAAATAGCCCGGAGCTTCCCTGGCCAGCGCAAGCCGACTGCCGGCAAGCTTGGTTTCTGAGGCGGATTGTTTCAATCCTGAAACTTCAAGGTTGAATTAATCTGCTTCAGGCGTAAACTCGACAAACAGAAGCGAAGAGGAGATCGCACGATGAAAGTTGCGGTTCTCGGTGGCGGACCAGCCGGGCTCTACTTTGCAATCTCGCTGAAGCTCAGGGATGCCGCGCATGAGGTCACGGTATTCGAGCGCAACCGTGCCGATGATACGTTCGGCTGGGGCGTCGTGCTGTCGGCCGAAACGCTGGAGAACCTGACCAAAAACGACCCGGTCAGCGCCGTCTGGATCCGCAAGCATTTCGCCTATTGGGACGACATCGCCGTCATCCATGACCGCGTGCGAACGGTCTCGACCGGTCATGGCTTTTGCGGCATCGGCCGCAAGCGGCTGCTCACCCTGCTGCAACGGCGGGCGCGCGAGCTCGGCGTCAAGCTGGTCTTCGAAACCGACATCGCCGATCCAAAGCCGTTTATGGAGACGCACGACCTGGTTGTCGCCGCCGACGGGCTGAACTCGAAAGCGCGGGGCACCTTCGTCGACGTGTTCAAGCCCGATATCGACATCCGTAAATGCAAGTTCGTTTGGCTCGGCACCCACCAGAAATTCGACGACGCCTTCACGTTCATCTTCGAGAAAACCGAGCATGGTTGGGTGTGGGCGCATGCCTACCAGTTCGACAGCGATACCGCGACCTTCATCGTAGAATGCAGCGAGCAGACCTGGCAGCGCTTCGGCTTCGGCGCGATGTCGCAGCAGGAATCAATCGCCGTCTGCGAGCGCATCTTTGCCCGTCATCTCGGCGGCCACGCGCTGATGACCAACGCCAATCATATCCGCGGCTCGGCGTGGATCAATTTCCCGCGCGTCTTGTGCGAACGCTGGTCCTACAAGAACCTGGCGCTGATGGGCGACGCGGCGGCGAGCGCGCATTTCTCGATCGGTTCCGGCACCAAGCTGGCGCTGGAAAGCGCGGTGGCGCTGGCCGACTATGTCGAGTCCGAACCGGACCTCGAAGCAGCCTTCCGCAAATATGAGGACGCCCGCCGCACCGAAGTGCTGAAGCTGCAGTCGGCGGCGCGCAATTCGCTCGAATGGTTCGAAGAGGTCGAGCGCTATCTCGGCCTCGATCCGGTGCAGTTCAACTATTCGCTTTTGACGCGTTCGCAGCGCATCAGTCACGAGAATTTGCGGCTGCGCGATGCCGAATGGCTGGCCGGCGCCGAGGAATGGTTCCAGCGTCAGGCCGGCGCCGGCGGCAACAATCTGCGTCGCGCGCCGATGTTCGCGCCGTTCCGGCTGCGCGGCATGGCGCTGCAGAACCGCGTCGTCGTCTCGCCGATGGCGCAGTACAAAGCGGTCGACGGCTGTCCGACTGACTGGCATTTCGCCCATTACGCCGAACGGGCCAAGGGCGGCGCCGGTCTCCTCTACATCGAGATGACCTGCGTCAGCGCGGAGGGCCGCATCACGCCTGGCTGCCCCGGTTTCTATGCGCCCGAGCATGAGGTCGCCTGGAAGCGGCTGGTCGAGTTCGTCCATGCCGAAACCGAGGCCAAGATCTGCGCCCAGATCGGCCATTCCGGTGCCAAAGGGTCGACCAGGCTCGGCTGGCAGGGAACCGACGTGCCGCTGCCCTCAGGCAATTGGCCGGTCATGGCAGCCTCTTCCGTGCCGTGGTCGCCGGAAAACCAGGTGCCGAAGGCGATGGACCGCGCCGACATGGATATGGTGCGCGACCAGTTTGTCGCTTCGGCCGAGATGGCGGCGCGGTGCGGCTTCGACATGCTCGAAATCCACGCCGCGCACGGCTATCTCCTGTCCTCCTTCATCACGCCCTTGACCAACCGGCGCACCGACTCCTATGGCGGCTCGCTGGAAAACCGCATGCGCTATCCCTTGGAAATCTTTCATGCGGTGCGCGCCGCATGGCCGGCCGAGAAGCCGATCTCGATGCGCATATCCGCCAATGACTGGCTGGGTATCGAAGGCGTGACGCCGGCCGACGCCGTAGAGATCGCGCGGCTGCTGCATGAGGCCGGCGTAGACATCTGCGACGTATCGGCCGGCCAGACTTCGGCCGTGGCAAGACCGGTCTATGGCCGCATGTTCCAGACGCCGTTTTCCGATCGCATCCGCAACGAGGTCGGCATGGCGACGATGGCGGTCGGCAATATCTATGAGCCGGACCACGTCAACTCGATCCTGATGGCGGGCCGCGCCGATCTCGTCGCACTGGCTAGGCCGCATCTTGCCGATCCGTACTGGACACTGCACGCGGCCGTCACGCTTGGCGACCGCGGCGTCAAATGGCCGGATCCCTATCTGCCCGGCCGCGACCAGCTCTACCGGCTGGCCGAGCGCGAAGCGGCAGCGGGGTTGAAAGTATGAGTGCCGTGGCGATGATTTCGGGACGTCATGCGCTGGTCACCGGCGGCGGCTCCGGCGTCGGCCGCGCGATCGCGCTGGCGCTGGCCGGCGCGGGCATTAACGTGACCATCTGCGGCCGGCGCGTGGAGCCGCTTGCCGAGGTTGCCGCCGAGAACAAGCGCATCTTCGCAGTTGCCGCCGACGTCACCGACGAGGCATCGATGACGGCACTCTACGAGGCCGCGGAAGCGGCACACGGAGCGTTCGACATCGTCGTTGCCAATGCCGGAATGTCCGGCAGTGCTCCGGCGCAGCGGACCTCGCTGGCAGACTGGCAGCGCACGCTCGACGTCAACTTGACCGGTGCGTTCCTGACGGTGAAGCCGGCGCTGGCCGGCATGGCAGTGCGCAAGACTGGCCGTATCATCTTCGTCGCTTCCACCGCCGGACTGAAAGGCTATCCCTATGTCGCAGCTTACGTTGCCGCCAAGCATGGCGTCGTCGGCCTGATGCGGGCACTCGCCGTCGAGACCGCCAAGTCCGGCATAACAGTGAATGCCGTGTGCCCAGGGTTTGTCGAAACCGAGATGCTGGAGAGCACCGTCCAGCGCATCGTCCAAACGACCGGCCGCTCGTCCGAGCAGGCACGGACAAGCCTAGCCGCGACCAACCCGCAAGACCGCTTCATCCAGCCGGAGGAAATTGCGGCCGCGGTACTTTATCTGTGTGGCGACGCCGCCCGGTCGATTACCGGGCAGACGATTTCGATCTCCGGAGGTGAGACATGGTAGCCGGTCCCCTACCCGCCCCGTCCGGACCCGGCAAGGACCGCCTGCGGCTGTGGATTCGCCTGCTGCGCGCCTCGCGCACCATCGAGGCCGAACTGCGCGAACGACTGCGGCAAGAGTTCAACACAACGCTGCCACGCTTCGACGTGATGGCCGCGCTCTACCGCGCGCCGGAGGGCATGCTGATGAGCGATCTTTCGCGCTTCCTGCTGGTGTCCAACGGCAATGTCACCGGCATCATCGACCGGCTGGTCTCGGAAGGGCTGGTGATGCGGGCCCGACGCAATGGCGACCGCCGCACTTCGATGGTGCGGCTGACGGAAGAGGGATCGAAGACTTTCGCCGTGATCGCCGCCGCGCATGAAAAATGGGTCGGCGAGTTGCTGGGCAATGTGAGCGAGGACGAGGCGCGCCGGCTGACCGGCATGCTGACCTCCTTCCGCAGCAATTGGGAGGGACGGGAATGACGAAGCTGGCCGGCCGCAAGCCGAAGCATTTCCTCTGGCAGGTCGAAGGCAAGATCGCAAAGATCCGGCTCGATCGACCGGAGCGCAAGAACCCGCTGACCTTCGACGGCTATGCCGAATTGCGCGACATATTTCGCGACCTTGTCTACGCCGATGATGTCGATGCTGTGGTGTTCCTGCCCAATGGCGGCAATTTCTGCTCGGGCGGCGATGTCCACGAAATCATCGGCCCACTGGTCAAGATGGACATGAAGGCGCTGCTCGCCTTCACCCGCATGACCGGCGATTTCGTCAAGGCGATGCTGAATTGCGGCAAGCCGATTATTGCGGCGGTCGATGGCGTGGCGGTCGGCGCCGGCGCGATTATCGCCATGGCCTCCGATATTCGCATCGCCACGCCCCAGGCCAAGACAGCATTCCTGTTCACCCGCGTCGGCCTTGCCGGCTGCGACATGGGGGCCTGCGCGATCCTGCCGCGCATCATTGGCCAGGGCCGCGCCGCCGAGCTGCTCTATACCGGCCGCACGATGAGTGCCGAGGAAGGCGAGCGCTGGGGCTTCTACAACCGGCTGGTCGATACCGCAACGCTTGAGGCCGACGCGCTCGACATGGCCGCGCGCGTCGTTTCCGGCCCGACCTTCGCCCACGGCATGACCAAGACGCAGCTGAATCAGGAATGGTCGATGGGGCTTGACCAGGCTATCGAATCGGAAGCGCAGGCGCAGGCGATCTGCATGCAGACACGCGATTTCGAACGGGCGTACGAGGCTTTCGTCGCCAAGGAAAAGCCGGTGTTCGAGGGGAATTGAGGATGTTTTCTTCGATAAAGACCGACAGGTTCGCGGGACAGCGCCCCCCTCTGTCCTGCCGGACATCTCCCCCTCAAGGGGGGAGATCGACTTTGGTTCCCACCTTAGCCAATCGCAACCGCCGCAAGATGCGGGCGGACGCCGGAGCTGCCAATCTCCCCCCTAGAGGGGGAGACGGCCGGCAGGCCAGAGGGGGGCGCCGTAGAGCGCGAGGCCCGAAGCATAGCGGAGGCAGAAATGCCTGACCGCTCTTTCCTCAACTGGCCGTTCTTCGAGGACCGCCATCGTGAACTGGCCGAGCGGCTGGACGCATGGTGCTCCAAGACCCTGCCGGTCGCCCATGACGATGTCGACGCCGCTTGCCGCGAGCTGGTGGCCAAGCTCGGCCGGGACGGCTGGCTGAAGCCGACGGCGCTCGACACCGAAAACCCCTCGCCGCTCGACGTGCGCACGCTCTGCCTCACGCGCGAGACGCTGGCCCGGCATGATGGGCTGGCCGATTTCGCCTTCGCCATGCAAGGGCTCGGCACTGGCGCGCTCAGCCTGTTCGGCTCGCCCGACCAGCAGAGCTGGCTGGCGAAGACACGGGCCGGCAAGGCGATTTCGGCTTTCGCGCTGTCGGAGCCGCGCTCGGGCTCGGACGTCGCCAATATGGAAATGACGGCCATGCGTGACGGCGACAGCTATCTCCTATCCGGCGAAAAGACCTGGATCTCCAACGGCGGTATCGCTGACTTTTATGCTGTCTTTGCCCGCACCGGCGAAGCGCCCGGCGCCAAGGGGCTTTCCGCCTTTGTCGTGCCTTCCGACACCGAGGGGCTGATCGTTGCCGAGCGGCTGGAGGTGATCGCGCCGCACCCGCTCGCCCGGCTGTCCTTCGACAATGCACGCATTCCAGCCTCGGCGCTGATCGGCAAACCCGGTGACGGTTTTCGCATCGCCATGTCCGTGCTCGACGTGTTCCGTTCGACCGTCGGCGCAGCGGCGCTCGGCCTTGCCCGGCGCGCGCTGGACGAAAGCATCACAAGAGTGGCCGAGCGCAAGCTGTTCGGTGCACCGATGGCCGAGCTGCAGATGGTGCAGGGCCATATCGCCGACATGGCGCTGGATGTCGATGCCGCCGCCTTGCTGGTCTACCGCGCCGCCTGGACCAAGGACATGGGCGCGGCCCGGGTTACCCGCGAAGCCGCCATGGCCAAGCTGTTCGCTACCGACAAAGCGCAGGAGGTGATCGACAAGGCTGTACAGCTGCATGGCGGCGACGGCGTCCGCAAGGGCCATATCGTCGAAAGACTGTATCGCGAGATCCGGGCACTGCGCATCTACGAGGGAGCGTCCGACGTGCAGAAGGTGGTGATTGCACGGCAGGTGATGGGGGCGGCCTGAGACGGAGTTGTGTGGAAGAATTGATTGTCTTTGAGTTTTAAGCGACCGGATTTGAGCATTGGGAGGTTTTGACATGCACACCATCCTGCAGCCGGAAGGCTGGGCGAAACCCGTCGGCTACGCCAATGGCGTCGCCGCGCGTGGACAGCTTGTCTTCGTCGGCGGGCAGGTCGGCTGGAACGGACAGGGCCGCTTCGAGACGGATGATCTTGTCGGCCAGGTGCGGCAGACGCTGGCCAATATTGTCGCCGTGCTCGCCGAGGCCGGCGCCACGCCTGAGCATATCACCTCGATGACCTGGTACTTTACCGACAAGGCGGAATATCTGGCCAATCTCAAGGGGATCGGCGAGGCCTATCGCGAGGTGATCGGCCGGCATTTTCCGGCGATGGCCGCTATCCAGGTGATGGCGCTTGTCGAGGACCGCGCCAAGGTTGAGATCCAGGCCACGGCGGTTATTCCGGAGTGACGGCAACACGCGGCAAATTTTTTAAGCTTAAAACTTTCGCCTTGAAAAGCGCGGTACTTTGGATAGCATCCGATCTTACGACTGCCGTGCCGGGAGGGCTTTCCGGCAGTCCGGTCACTTGGCGTATCAAAGCCGTGCGGGGCCAACCCGTCCGATCACAACCAGAGGGAACGAAAATGAACTTCACCCGTCGCAACCTGCTGCTTCTTGCTGCCGCCATCGGCATCGCCGGCGGCCCGGCCTATGCCGAAGGCACGCTGAATGTCGGCGCCTATCCGACCAATCCGCCTTTTGAATACAAGAACGAGAGCGGCACGTTCGAGGGTTTCGAAGTCGACATCATCAATGAGGCGGCAAAGCGTATCGGCATGACCACTGATATCGCCGACCTCGGTTTCCAGGCGCTGTTCGCCGCCACCACCTCGAAGCGCATCGACGTCGCCATCTCGTCGATCACCATCACGCCGGAGCGGCTGAAGTCGCAGTCGTTCACGCAGCCCTACTATGATTCCGACATGGGCATCGCCGCGAAGGCCGACAGCCCAATCAAAGCCGAGGCCGACCTCAAGGGCAAGATCGTCGGCGTGCTGTCCGGCTCGACCGGCGAAGCCTGGGTCAAGGCCCACCAGGAAGCGGACGGGTTCAGTGACGTCAAAGGCTACGACACGCAGCAGAATTTGCTGCTCGACCTCAGCTCCGGCCGCGTCGATGCGGCGGTCAGCGATATTCCGGGCCTGGAATATTCTTTCACCAGGATGAAGGATCTCGCCGTAAAAGAGCGCATCAAGACCGGCGAGCAGTACGGTCTGATGATGACCAAGGACCACCCGCTGCTCGGCAAGCTGAACGACGCGCTGACCGCGATGAAGAAGGACGGCACGCTGGCCGCGATCCACAAGAAGTGGTTCGGCAGCGACGCACCGGCCGATTCCTCGACCGTCAAGGACATGCCTATGCCGAAGGCCTGAGCGGCAGTTCGCGCTTAAATGTCGTGCCGGCTTTCGTGCCGGCACGATTTCGGATTTCGGGCTCGGGCTCGAGCGTCGCGGGACGCCAAACGTTTCGGGAATGCTGCGATGTCGCTGCTGGACACCTTCTTCAACGCCGACGTCATGGTCTCCAGCCTGCCGGCGCTGCTGCGCGGTTTCCTGAACACCCTGCTGCTTGGAATCATGAGCATCGGCATCGGTATTCCCGTCGGCCTCGCGATCAGCCTAGTGCGGCTCTATGCGCCAAAGCCGCTTCGGCTGCTGGCTGTCGGCTACATCGACATTTTCCGGGCGATGCCGGTGCTGGTGGTGCTGATCCTGATCTACTATGCGCTGCCGTTCCTCGGCATTCGCCTGTCATCGTGGACTTCCGCGGTGATGGCCTTCGCCATCATCATGGCGGCCTATTCGGCCGAGGTGTTCCGCTCCGGCATAGAGAGCATTCCGCGCGGCCAGTTCGAGGCGGCGCAGGCGCTCGGCCTGCCGTTCTTGCTGACCTTGCGCAAGGTAGTGCTGCCGCAGGCGATCCGCGTCGTCATTCCGCCAATGACCAGCAATTGCGTGTCGATGTTCAAGGACACCTCGCTCGCCTCCACGGTAGCATTGCCTGAACTGCTGAAGGAAGCGACCAACGCGCAATCGCTCTATGCCAATCCCTCACCGCTGATCGGCGCGGCGCTGGTCTATCTGATCTTTCTCTGGCCGATGGTCCGACTCGTCAGCCTCCTGGAACGCCGCTTCCAGACCGAAAAGACCCGCTGAGGTCGCCAACGATTTCCGTCCGCCAATTCCCCGAATATCAACTTCCGTTAGGCACTTCGCAGGAGACGAGCTTGAACCAGCATCAGATTTCGAAAACCGGCGATGCCGCAGCTTTCCCGGTCGAGACGATCCGCGCCATGTTTCCCGCCTTGCAGCAAGCCGGAGACTTCGTCTTCATGGACAATGCCGCCGGCGCGCAGATCCCGCAAAGCGTGCTCGATGCGGTCACCAACCATTTGGTCGCGCATAATGTGCAGCGCGGCGGCCGCTATGGCCGCAGCGTCACCGTCGATCAAGCAGTGGCCGGCGCGCGCGAAAGCGTGGCCTTGCTGATCAACGCTACCAACCCGGCGGAGATCTGCTTCGGCATGAACGCCACTTCGTTCATCCGCCTGGTCAGCCTCGGCATCGGCCAGATGCTTTCCGAGCGCCCAAACGGGGAGCGTGACGAGATCGTCATCACCGACATGGATCACGACGCTAATATCGCGACGTGGCTGGCGCTGGCGCCCGCCGGCGCCAAGTTCAAATGGTGGCGGATGCGCGAGGACGGCAATCTGCATGTCGACGATTTGCGCCCGCTGGTCTCAGAGCGCACCCGGCTCGTCGCCTGCACGGTGACGGCGCATTCGATCGGCTCGATTGTCGACGTTGCTTCCGTGGCTAGGATTGCGCATGCGGCAGGCGCCGAAGTGTTCCTAGACTGCGTGCATTACGGCCCGCACGGGTTGATCGATGTGCAGGCCTGGGATTGCGATTATCTGGTCTGCTCCGGCTACAAGAATTTCTCGCCGCATATGGGCTTCCTGTGGGGCCGCTTCGAAACACTGAAGCGCTTGCCGACCTTCCGCGAGGATTTCATCCCCGACGAGCCGCCTTACAAGATCGAGGCCGGTACCTTCATTTACGAGAACGTCTCCGGCATGGATGCCGCGGTGCGCTATCTCGAGTCGATCGGCCGCAATTTCTTGTCCGAGAATAACCGGTCGCGTCGCGACAACATCGTCGCCGGCATGAATGCCATCCGCGATTACGAGCAGGTGCTGGCGCGCGAAATGCTGGCGGTGCTCAAGGGTTGCGGCGCGACGATCTATGGTGTCGCCGACGAAGCACGCCTCAGCGAGCGCGTGCCGACTTTCTGTTTCAACATCGGCACGCTGTCGCCGCAGAGGATCGTCGAGGAAATGGCCGAGATGCAGATCGGCATTCGCGACGGCCATATGTATGCGCCGCGCCTGATGAAGCGGCTCAACTTAAGCATGGACAGCGGCGCCGTCCGCGCCTCGCTGGTGCATTACAATACGATTGAGGAAGTTCGGCGTTTCGGCGAGGCGCTGCGTACCGTCATCGCCCGGCTGTCCTGATCGGGCTGTCCGGCTGCGCTTGCGCCGTTCTGGTGGAGCGCGAAAGCGGTTGCACCCGGGCTCTCCAGGCCGGGGCGCAACTGCATGCTTGGGATCAGGTAATCGCCGCCATTCTGCTGCCGATAAGGAATGGGCCGGATTGTCTCGAGCGTCCGCATCCTCTCGCGCAGCCGCTCCGCGACAGGCTCGAAATCGGCTTCCCCAAAACGGTCCACCCTGTAAACCACGAACGGCGGAAGCACGTCGTAGCCCGGATAATAGAGAATTCCGTGATTGATCGGGAACAGCACGTCGTCGATCGGGCCGTTGACGCCGCGGGCAGAATAATGCTCCTCCCAGCCGCCGGTGGTCACGATCAGCATTGCGCGCTTGCCGGCGAGCGTTCCCTCACCAAAGCGGTCACCCCACCGCTTGTCGCTGTGCTCGCCAACGCCATAGGCGAAGCCGTAGGCGTACACGCGATCGACCCAGCCCTTGAGGATCGCCGGCATGGCGTACCACCACAGCGGGAACTGGAGGATCAGGGTGTCGGCCCATAGCAGCTTGTCGATCTCGGCTTTGACGTCATCGGTCAGAGTGCCGCTCGCAAAAGCTTTTTTGGAGGCGCCGGCCGGCAGGAAACGTGCTTCCGGCGGCCACGACGGAAAGTCGGCACGGTCCACCTCGGATTTCCAGCCATCGGCATAGAGGTCGGACACCCGCACCTCGTGGCCCTGGGCCTGGAGTTCCCTGATGGCGACGTCACGCAGCGCGCCGTTGAGCGAACGCGGCTCAGGATGAGCAAAAACAAGCAGGACTTTCATGGGTCTACTCCGAAGAAGGACGATAGACACCAAAGATAGCCAGCCGCGGGCGGATCCACTATATGTAGGAAATGTATAAGATTATGCCGAATAATGGATAGATCGGACGTCACTCTCGAGCGCATGCGCACCTTCGTTCGCGTCGCCGAGCGCGGCAGCCTCTCGGCGGTGGCGCGCGAGCTCGGAGTTGGGCAGTCGACGGTCACACGGCATTTGCGAGAACTCGAGGAGGCCGTCGGCGTGCCCTTGCTCAGCAGGACCACCCGGCGTGTGACGATGACCGATGAAGGCAGCCGTTACTATGCCGACAGCGTCCAGATCCTGCGCCTCGTTGAGCAGGCCGGCGATGAGGCGCGGGGCACGCGCGGCGCGTCGGCCGGCACGATCCGGATATCCTGCACGGCGGCGCTCGGGGTCTTGCACGTCAGCCGGTTGATCTTCGCCTTTCAGGACCGCTATCCCGATATCGGCATCGATCTTAGCCTCACCGACGAGCGCATCGACCTTGTGCGGGAGGGCGTCGACATTGCGCTTCGCCTGGGTCCGCTCACCGACAGCTCGATGAAACTGCGGGCGCTCGGGCAATCCCGGCGTCTGCTGGTGGCGGCGCCGGCCTATCTGGCGGCGCGGGGCAGACCGGCTGTCCCGCAGGGTCTGCCTGGCCATGAAGGCATCCGGATGTCGAACATCGCGGGAAGCGACACACTCACCTTGCAGGGGCCAGGCGGCGAGACCTTTGCGGTGCCCTTTGGCGGTCGATTTCGAGTCGACCATGGGCTTGCCGCGCGCGAAGCCCTTGTCGCCGGACGCGGCATCGCACCCGCCCACCATTGGCTTGTCGACGATCTCCTGACGGCCGGCCGGCTGGAAGTGGTCCTGCCGGGCTGTTTTCCGCCCCCCGTCCCGCTGAGCATGCTGATCGTCCCGGAACGCGCCGGCATTGCCCGGGTGCGGCTGCTGGTCGACTTTCTCGTCGAGCAGATCTCCAGCATTCCGGGGATCGAGAAGCCGTAGCCGGCCGGCAAACCTCGCCGGATCAGGCGGCCTTCTTTTTCGCCAACCTTGCCTTGATGCTGGCGACGTCGGCACGCGGCGTCGCCGCGAACAGCGTCCTGGTGTAGCTGTGCTTGGGGTCGGCGAAGACCTCGTCGCGCGAGCCGTATTCGACCGCCTCGCCGAAATACATCACCATCACGTCGTCGGCGATATAGCGTACCACCGACAGGTCGTGGCTGATGAAAACATAGGTCAGCTGAAACTCATCCTGCAGGTCGGCGAGCAGGTTCAGCACCTGCGCCTGCACCGAAAGATCAAGTGCCGAGACGGGCTCGTCCAGCACCAGAAGGCTGGGGTTGAGCATCAGCGCGCGGGCAATGGCGATCCGCTGGCGCTGGCCGCCCGAAAACATATGCGGGTAGCGATTATAGTGCTCGGGGCCAAGACCGACCTTCTTCAGCATCTTCATGGCGAGATCGCGCCGTTCGTCGGCCGTGCTGTCGGTGTTGATGAGCAGCGGCTCGCCAAGCACGTCGCCGATCTTCTGGCGTGGATTGAGCGAACCATAGGGGTTCTGGAAGACGATCTGCACCTTGCGGCGCATTTCCTTCGACAGACCATCCCTCGCGATGTCGACGTTCTTGCCGTCGATGAAAAGCTCGCCGGAGGTCGCCGGGTCGATCAGGGTGATGATGCGGGCGAGTGTTGACTTGCCGCAGCCGCTCTCGCCGACGATGGCCAGCGTCTTGCCCTTGTCGACGCTGAACGAAACACCCTTGACCGCATGAACCGTACGGGAAGGGCGGAAAAGCCCGCCGCCGACATGATAGTCGCGCACGATGTTCTTGCCTTCGACTACCGTCACGCTCATGAGGCGGTTCCTCCTGCGGATCGGGCTGCGACTACAGATGGGGCCGGCTCGAACAGCATGTCGGAAACAGTCGGCAACCGGTCGCCGACGGCGTTTTCCGGCAGCGCCGACAGGAGCGCGCGCGTGTAATTGCTCCTGGGGGATTCGAACAGCGACAGCACGTCGGCCTCTTCCATCTTGCGGCCCTTGTACTGGACGATGACACGGTCGGCGGTCTCGGCAACCACCCCCATATTGTGGGTGATCATGATCAGGCCCATGCCGTATTTGGCCTGCAGGCCGACCAGCAGATCGAGGATCTGCTTCTGGATGGTGACGTCGAGTGCCGTGGTTGGCTCGTCGGCTATCAAAAGCTTCGGATTACAGGCGATGGCGATGGCAATCATGACGCGCTGGCACTGGCCGCCCGACATCTGATGCGGGAACGAGCCCAGCCGTTCCTCGGGGTCGGCGATGCCAACGAGCTTCATCAGTTCAATGGCGCGCGCCCGGCGCTGAGCACGGTCCATGCCCATATGAAAGCGCAGCACCTCCTCGATCTGGAAGCCGACGGTGAAGCATGGGTTGAGGCTGGCGACCGGTTCCTGGAAGATCATCGAAATGTCCTTGCCGACGATCTTGCGCCGCTCGGATGGGCCGAGCTTTAGCAGGTCGATGCCGTCGAAGGCCATGCGGTCGGCCCTCACCGTCGCCGTGTTGGGCAAGAGCCCCATCACCGCCAGCATCGCCACCGATTTTCCGGAACCGGATTCGCCGACGATCGCCAGCACCTCGCGCGGTTCGACCGACAGGTCGATGCCTTGTACCGCCATGAATGGTCCGGCGGCGGTGTCGAAGGAAACGGTCAGGTTCTTGATCTCGAGAAGAGGCATTGGATCATGACCTCTTCAGCTTGGGGTCGAAGGCATCGCGCAGGCCGTCGCCGATCAGATTGATTGCAAGCACAGTGATCAGGATGGCAAGGCCGGGGAAGGTCACCACCCAAGGCGCGCGCAGGATGAATTCGCGCGCCGAAGCGAGCATCGTGCCCCATTCCGGCGTCGGCGGCTGCGCACCGACACCGAGGAAGCCGAGCGCCGCAGCCTCAAGAATAGCGTTGGAGAAGGACAGCGTGGCCTGCACGATCAGCGGTGCCAGGCAGTTCGGCAAGATCGTCCTCACCATCAAGCGAAGATGACCGGCGCCGGCCACCTTGGCGGAGATCACATATTCGCGGTTCTTTTCGGCCATCACGGCGGCGCGGGTGAGGCGTGCGAAATGCGGCTGCAGCACCAGTGCGATCGCCAACATGGCATTGAACAGGCCCGGGCCGAGGATCGCCACCAGCACCAGCGCCAGAAGCAGCGACGGGAAGGCCAGGATGATATCCATGATGCGCATGATCAGCGTGTCGACCCAGCCGCGGAAATAGCCTGCGAGCACGCCAAGCACGATGCCGCTGGTGAGTGAGAAGACGACGACCACCAGGCCGATGAAAAGAGAAAAACGTGCCCCGAAGATCAACCGCGAAAGCATGTCGCGGCCGACGGCATCGGTGCCGAGCAGGAACATCGATTTGCCGCCTTCCTGCCAGGCAGGAGGCGCCAGCAGTGCATCGCGAAACTGCTCGTCGGGCGAATGCGGGGCGACGAACGGCGCAAAGATCGCGACCAGCACCAGCGCCGAAAACACGACAAGACCGATGACGGCCCCGGTGTTCATCGAGAAGTAATGCCAGAACTCGGCAAACGCCCTTTGCCTGCCGCCTGTCGGGATGGAGGCAGCGGTGGCTTCGGCGGCGGATTCGTCGGTCATCTCACTGCACCCGGATGCGCGGATTGATGACCGCGTAGAGCACGTCGACGATCAGGTTCACCGCCATGACGATCAGCGCGATGATCAGCAATCCGCTCTGCACGACGACATAGTCGCGCTTGCCGATGGCGTCGATCATCCATTTGCCGATGCCTGGCCAGGAAAAAATGGTTTCGGTCAGAATGGCGCCTGCCATCAACGTGCCGACCTGCAGTCCAATGGTGGTGACCACCGGGATCAGCGCGTTGCGAAAAGCATGCAGCCCGATGACACGGCGCGGCGCCAGGCCCTTGGCACGCGCGGTGCGGACATAGTCCTCGCCCAGCACCTCAAGCATCGCCGAGCGCGTCTGGCGCGCTATGACGGCGAGCGGGATCGTCGCCAGTACGATCGATGGCAGGATCAGATGGCTGACGGCGGATTTGAAGGCGCCGCTCCTGCCGGAGATCAGGCTGTCGATGAGCATGAACCCGGTCGTGGGCCTGAAGAAATACTGCAGGCCGATACGGCCGGAAACCGGCGTCCAGCCGAGATAGCCGGAGAAGAAGATAATGAGCAGCAGCCCCCACCAGAAGATCGGCATCGAATAGCCGGTCAGCGCGACACCCATCGTCGCCTGGTCGAACCAGGAGCCGCGCTTGACCGCGGCGAAAATGCCGGCGGGGATGCCAAGCAGGATGGCGATGAGCAACGCCACCGTCGCCAGTTCCAGCGTGGCCGGAAACAGCGCCTGGAATTCGCCGAGCACTGGCCGCTTGGTGGCAATGGATATGCCGAAATCGCCGGTGAGGACCCTGCCGATATATTCCAGGTACTGGATGACATAGGGCCGGTTGTAGCCAAACTGCTCGATGAGCTGGGCGTAGCGTTCGGGGCTGACGCCGCGCTCGCCGGCCAGGGCCAGGATGGGATCGCCGGGCAGAAGCCGGACGAAAGCGAACGCCGCCAGCGATATGCCGAACACGGTCGGGATGATCAAAGCGAGCTTGTGGAGGAGATAACGGAGCATCTTGCTTCATAGAACGGCGGCGCGGGAAGTCCAGCGCCGCCGTTCAATTTCTCAGGACTTATTCGGTGACGTCGACGCCGTCAAACCGATGAATGCCGAGCGGGTCCATAACGAAGCCCGACACCTTCTTGTTCATCGGCATGAAGACCTTGGAGTGGGCGATGGTCAGCCACGGAGCCTCACGCTTGAATACCACCTGAGCTTCCTCGTAGATCTTGGTGCGCTCGGCGACGTCCGTCGTTGCCTTGCCTTTTTTCAGCAAGGCTTCAAATTCCTGGTTGCACCAGATCGCATAATTGGACTGGCCGATGGCATCGCAACCGAGCAGGAAAAAGAAGTTGTCCGGATCGCCATTGTCACCGGTCCAGCCCAGTTGGAAGGCGCCATCGCGATCCTTGGCCTTGCCGCGCTGGCGATACTCGGTCCATTCGTAGCTGACGATCTCCGCCTTGACGCCGACGGCGGCATAGTCGGCCTGGATCAACTCGGCAACGCGCTGGGCGTTCGGGTTGTAGGGGCGGCTGACTGGCATAGCCCAGATCTTCATCGACAGATCCTTGACGCCGGCGTCGGCCAGCATTTTCTTGGCCGCCTCTGGATCATAGGGATCGTCCTTGATGTCCTTGTTATAGGACCACATGGTCGGCGGGATCGGGTTGATGGCCGGCGTGCCGGCACCCTGATAGACCGCGTCGATGATTGCCTTCTTGTTCACCGCCATGTTGAGGGCCTTGCGGACCTCGACCTTATCGAAGGGCGGCTGCGTTGTGTTATAGGCCATGTAGCCGATATTCAGGCCTTCTTGCTCATCGACCTTGAGGTTCGTGTCGGCCTGCAGTCCGGCAATGTCGGCTGGCGCCGGGTACGACATGATATCGCATTCGCCCGCCTTCAGCTTCTGCGCGCGCACGGCGGGATCGGGCGTGATGGCGAAGATCAGATCGTCGATCTTCTGGCGGCCGCCATAGTAGCCGTCCCATGCCGCGTAGCGGATGACCGCGTCGACCTGGTAGTCGACGAACTGGAACGGACCGGTGCCGACCGGCTTCTGGGTGAACTGCTGCCTGGTGCCGGCCTTGTCGAGCTGGTCGGCATATTCCTTGGAAACGATCGAGGCGAAATCCATGCCGAGGTCCGGCAGGAACGCTACTTCAGGCTTGTTCAGCACGAATTTCACCGTCAGGTCGTCGACCTTGACGATTTCCTTCAGGAGATCGGGGAAGCCCATGCCGGTGAAATATTCCCAGCCGGTGCCTTCCAGATAGCTGTACCACGGGCTTTCTTTCTTCCACTGGCGTTCGAAGGAAAAGATCACGTCGTCGGCGTTGAGGTCGCGCGTCGGTGTGAAATAATCGGTCGTCTGGAATTTCACACCCGGGCGAAGCTTGAAGGTGTATTCGAGACCGTCGTCGGAAACCGTCCAGCTCTCTGCCAGGCCGGGCGAGATGGTGGTCTTGCCATGCTCGAACTCGACCAGGCGCGAATAGATGGTGCGCGATGAGGCGTCGAAGTCGTTGCCGCCGCTCCATGGCGACGGGTCGAAGCCGGCCGGCGAAGCCTCCGAGCAATAGACCAGTTGTTTTGCATTGGCCATGCCGCCGAGGACGCTTGCAGCCAGCAACGCGGCTGCAAAAGTCAGTTTCTTTTTCATTGAGCACTCCCTGATGTTCTTCCAAGCCCCTCTATCAGGCTCGCGAAGGCCGCATATAAGCACCGTTTTTCTAGCTTTGGAACTGCTTGTTTGCCTAACCCACGGGAAGCAGAAAAAAATTCCGGCACGCGGCAAATTGTGGAAAAAACGAGCCGAATCCGCAGATCACGACATTATTAGCGACTTCAATTTTTTGTTGATCGGCGATGCCGCCAATTGTGGGAATCGAGCCTTTCGGTTCAAGAGACCCGCGTCCGAAAACCGGTCGCGGCCTAGAGGTTTGACGGCAAGTCTTACCGCACTCCTGGTGGCGAAGGCTTGCATGGCCGCCGCTTGTGGCAATACATAGATAGATGGGCAGCGTGCCGGATTTTCCCGGGTTTCGGGCATCGCGGCAAGCGTTGGGATATCTTTGTTGATCAGGGCGGTGGTGGCGCGCAAGCATGCCGAAACAATAAGAAACGATTGAGGGAGCGACAGGTGGCAAAACCGGCAAAGACAACCAGCGCGGCGAAAGCAAAGGCCGAGGCAACATCGAAAGCAGTCAAGTCAAAAGCGGCCGACGCCAAGCCGGCGGCTACCGCGAAGGCAAGCGCGAAGCCGGCGGCGAAGACCACGGCTGGAACGGCTGCTAAACCGGCAACCCGCAAGATGGCGCCTGCTGCAAAGTCTGCCGCCAAGCCGGCGGCGAAGGCAGTGCCGACAGCGCCCCGACCGTCGGCAGGTCCGGCCAAGAGATTACCAAAGGCGATCATGTCGCTGGCCGCCGGCCTGCCGGAAAAACCGTGGCTCAAGAGTTATCCAAAGATCGTGCCGGCCGAGATCGGCGCTCTGCCCTCCAGCTCGATCGGCGACTTTCTCGTCACCGTGTGCAAGCAGTTTGCGAATCGGCCGGCCTTCGTCTGCATGGGCAAATCGATCACCTATGCCGACCTCGAGCGACAGTCGGCCGCCTTCGGCGCCTATCTGCAATCAACGGGGCTGCAGAAGGGCGCGCGCGTCGCACTGATGATGCCGAATGTGCTGCAATATCCGGTGGCGATCATGGCAGTGCTTCGCGCCGGCTATGTCGTGGTCAACATCAATCCGCTCTACACGCCGCGCGAGCTGGAGCACCAGCTCAAGGATTCCGGCGCTCAAGCCATTGTCATCCTCGAAAATTTCGCTTGCACCCTGCAGGCGGTGATCGCCAGGACCGCGGTCAAGCATATCGTGGTCGCCTCGATGGGCGACATGCTCGGTGGGATCAAGGGACCAATCGTCAACTTCGTTGTACGCCGCGTCAAGAAGATGGTGCCGGCATGGTCGCTGCCCGGCCATGTCAAATTCAGCGCCGCGCTGAAGGCAGGCGCCGGCATGGCCTTCAGGCCCGCAAAGGTCGCGGCCGACGACATCGCCTTCCTGCAATACACAGGCGGCACGACCGGCATCTCCAAGGGCGCGATGCTTTTGCACAGCAACATTTTGGCGAATGTCGCGCAGAACGCGCTGTGGGCCGAAGACGCCTTTACCGTCAAGCCTAAGCCGGCGCATCTGAACTTCCTCTGCGCGCTGCCGCTCTATCACATTTTTGCGCTGACGGCGAACGTGCTGGTAGGCATGCAGCAAGGCGCACAGAATGTCCTCATCCCCAATCCGCGCGACATTCCCGGCTTCGTCAAAGAGCTGCAGAAATACCCGATCCACATCTTTCCGGGCCTCAACACGCTGTTCAATGCGCTGCTCAACAATGAGGATTTTCGCAAGCTCGATTTCAAGCCGCTGATCCTGACGCTGGGTGGCGGCATGCCGGTGCAGAGGGCCATCGCCGAACGCTGGAAGGCGCTGACCGGCTGCCCGATCAGCGAGGCCTACGGGCTTACCGAAACCTCACCGGGGACAACCATCAACAAATTCAGCGACGGCGTTTACACCGGCACGATCGGCCTGCCGCTGCCCTCGACCGAGATCGCCATCCGCGACGACGACGGCAACAATTTGCCGCTCGGCGAAGTCGGCGAAATCTGCATCCGCGGACCGCAAGTGATGGCCGGCTACTGGAACCGGCCGGACGAGACCGCCAAGGTGATGACCGAGGACGGCTTCTTCAAGTCGGGCGACATGGGCTTCATGGACGAGCTTGGCTATACCAAGATCGTCGACCGCAAGAAGGACATGATCCTGGTTTCCGGCTTCAACGTCTATCCGAACGAACTCGAGGAAGTGGTGGCGCAGCATCCGGGCGTACTCGAAGTGGCGGCGATCGGCGTGCCGGACGAGCATTCGGGTGAAGTGCCGAAGCTGTTCGTCGTCAAGAAGGACCCTGGGCTGACCGCCGAAGTGCTGGCGGCTTATTGCAAAGAGAACCTGACCGGCTACAAACGCCCCAGGCATATCGAGTTCCGCACCGAGCTGCCCAAGACACCGGTCGGCAAGATCCTGCGACGGGCGTTGCGGGGCTAAGGCGCAGCTTGAGCGATTGCATCGCCGGCGCCAACGTGGTGGGCATAGGTTCGCGCCCAGACCCGGCAGAGTTCATCCGGGCGAACATGCGGGTCGCGGCAGTACCTGCGATTCCCGAAATTCGGCTTTACACCGCCCATCCGGAAAGCGGGCTCAGGCGGCTTGTCGAGTGGAACCAACACGCTACCGAAGAAGACGGACCTGAACCGGAGCCACCGTATTGGGCCTATGTCTGGGCCGGCGGCGCGGTGCTCGCCCGCCATATTTTCGACCGGCCGGAGACCGTGACCGGCCGTCGCGTGCTCGACCTCGGCGCCGGCTCGGGCCTCGTCGGCATCGCAGCGGCAAAAGCCGGCGCAAGCGCGGTGATCGCGGCCGAGATCGACCGCAACGGCGTTGCCGCGATCGGCCTCAATGCGATGGCGAACGGCGTTGTGATTGCGACGATCGGCGGGGACATAACCAGCGGTCCGCCGCCACCGGTGGATGTCGTGGTGGTCGGCGACCTGTTTTACGCCCATGATCTTGCCGGCCGGGTCGTTCCCTTCCTCGACCGCTGCCTCGCTGCCGGCATCGAGGTGCTGGTCGGCGATCCGGGCCGCGCCTATCTGCCCCGCTCGCGGCTTCGCCTGCTGGCCGAATACGAGGTGCCGGATGTCGGCGAAGGCAGGAATGCGGCGATGAAACCGAGTGGCGTGTTCTCGTTCGGACAGTTTAGCTGCGAGTCTAGACCGTCTCGCTGACTCGGGCCGCAAGAAAATCGGGCAGATCGGCAACTGAATCGAGGATGACGTCGGCGATCTGCGACAGCGATTCCCGTGTGCCGGTGCCGGACAGCACGCCGATCGCCAGGCCACAGCCGCCGGCCCGCGCCATCTCCAGATCGTGGCGATTGTCGCCGACCATTGCGATCGTCGCCGGCCTGAGCCCTGTCAGATCCGAGAAGGCAAGGATCGTATCCGGCGCCGGTTTTGGATTGGCCACCGCATCGTAACCATAGGCGGCGTCGAAAAGCTGCGCGACGCCCAGAGTGACCAAGGTCTTTTCCGCGCCGCTGGTCGAGTCGTTGGTGGCGACGCCAAGCCGGTAGGATTTTCTGTGAAGCAGGCCAAGCGTCTCGACCACGCCCGGTAGCGCCACTGCCATTGCCGATCCCTGCGCCGAAGTGATGGCGTTGAAGCGGGCGACGGCAAGCATCTGGTCCTCGTCGGACAGCCGTGGAAACCACAGCTCGACGACGTCCATGTTGGTCCCCGAGGCAAAAATCGAATCCGGCTTGAAGCGCTTGCTGGCGAAGTCGAAGCCCGCCGCCGCAAGCAGCCTGTCTGCTTTCCAGCGATCGCCTTCGGCCGCATCCATCGCCATGAAGTCGGCGATGCCCAGCCATGTCGCGTTGAAATCTACGAGCGTGCCGTCCTTGTCGAACAATATTCCCTTGATGTCCGCCAAGCTTTTCACTCCAGGCCGCGCAAGCGGTGGATGTATTCCACCAGTCCGGCAGTCGAGGCGTCCCGCTTTGCGGCGTTCTCCTTGCCTTCAACGACGGGCAGCAGCCCGGTCGCCAGTTCCTTGCCGAGTTCGACGCCCCATTGGTCGAAGGAGTTGATGTTGAACAGCGTGCCTTCGACGAAGACGCGGTGCTCGTAGAGCGCAATCAGCCGTCCGAACGTGTGGGGGTCGAGCTTTCTGTAGAGGATCGTCACCGAGGGGCGGTCGCCGGAGAAGACGCGGTGCGGAGCAATCCTGTCGACATCAGCCGGCTTCATGCCTTTCGCCAGCATCTGTGCGCGGGCTTCCTCCAGCGTGCGGCCCTTCATGAAGGCTTCCGACTGCGCCAGGCAATTGGCAAGCAGAAGGTCGTGGTGATGCTTCAGTTCCGGCTCGTGGCCTACGGCAGCGGCGAGGAATTCGACCGGAATGAAATCGGTGCCCTGATGCAGAAGCTGGAAGAAGGCGTGCTGGCCATTGGTGCCGGGCTCACCCCAGACCAGCGGGCCGGTCGGCGTCGTCACAGCGCCGCCGTCCAGGGTGACGCTCTTGCCGTTCGATTCCATGTCGAGCTGCTGCAGATAGGCCGGGAGCCTGGACAGACGCTGATCGTAAGGGATGACGGCGCGAGCGGGGTATTTGCAGATCACGCGGTGCCACCAGCCGATCAGCCCCATCAGCGCCGGCAGGTTCCTCGCCAGCGGCGCGGTGCGGAAGTGCTCGTCCATTTCATGGGCGCCTTCGAGAAAGGCGCGAAAATCCTTCGGGCCGATGGCGATCATCACCGGCAGGCCGATCGCACCCCAGACGGAATAGCGGCCGCCGACCCAGTCCCAGAAGCCGAAGACGCGATCGGGCGCGATGCCGAACTTGGCGACCAGGTCGAGCGCCGTCGAGACGGCGGCGAAGTGCTTGCCGACCGCTTCCTTGCCGAGCGCCTTCTCGACCCATCCGCGCGCGGTCTCGGCATTGGTCATAGTCTCGACCGTGGTGAAGGTCTTGGAGGCGATGATGAACAGGGTGGTTTCGGCGGAAAGTCCCTTCAGCGTGTCGTGGATATGCGCACCGTCGATATTGGATACGTAATGCGCGCGCGGCCCGTCATGATAGGGCGCCAGCGCCAGCGTCGTCATGGCAGGGCCGAGATCGGAGCCGCCGATGCCGATGTTGACGATGTCGGTGATCTTCTTGCCGGTCGCGCCGGCCGCCTTGCCGGAACGCACCGCGTCGGCGAAGGCACCCATCGCGTCGAGTACGGCAAGGACTTCCGCCTTCACGTCCTGGCCGTCGAGCACGATGCCCTTGCCGGTCAGGTTGCGTAGTGCCGTGTGCAGCACGGCGCGGCCTTCGGTGACATTGATCTTCTTGCCGGCAAACATCGCGTCGCGCCGGCCTTCGAGGTCGGCGGCCTCGGCCAGCTTCTCCAGCAACTCCATCGTCCGCGCATCGACCGCACATTTCGACCAGTCGAGCAGCACGTCGCCGTCGCTGGCGGAGAATTTCTCGAAGCGCTGCGGATCGGCGGCGAAAGCCTCGCGCATCGAGCCCGATTTGGCCGCACGATGATCGCGCAACGCGCCGAGCTGCTTTTGAAAGGACGGTTGATCCACTGCCTCGCTCCGGTTCTTGAGGTGCATCTTATCAGGCCGGATGTTTCCGGCGCGTGTCGTCGCGGCAAACTATCGGGTCGAATTCCATCTGTTTCAATGCGCAGCGATGCCGCAGCGCAGCGCGGGCCGGCGCAAAGGATCACTGGCATAAATCCCAGCGATCAGAAAAATTGATTGGCGCAACACCTTGTGCCACCGGTACATTCGACTGGTCCAGCCAAGTGAAAAAAGCTGGCCATCGAGGAACATCTCCCATGCCACAGCGAAACGACACGGCCATATGGTCCGGCCTGTTCCGGATTTCGGCGGACTCCGGTCAGACCCTGCAGGCGCAGATCCGCCAGGCGATCGTCGCCGCCATCCTCGACCGGCAGATCGCGGCTTCGATGCCGCTTCCGTCCTGCCGGATTCTTGCGGAAAAACTCGGCGTAGCGCGCGGCACCGTGGTGCTGGCGTTCCAGCAGCTGGTCGACCAGGGCTTTCTGGTGGCGCGCGAGCGCCGCGGCCATTTTGTCAATCCCGAGGTGCTGGCGACGCCGGCCAAGCCGCACCAGAAGGCGCCCGACCAGGCCAACGAGATCGACTGGAAGGCGCGCCGGCAGATCGCAGCGAGCGACATGCCACCGCCGGCCAAGCACGACAACTGGATCAAGTCGTCCTACCCCTTCGTCTACGGCCAGTTCGACCCGGCGCTGTTCCCGACCGCCGAATGGCGCGAGTGCAACCGCATGGCGCTGGCGGTGCTCGAAATCCGCAACTGGGCATCCGACATGGTCGACCGCGACGATCCGCTCCTGATCGAGCAGATCCAGGCCCGGCTGCTGCCGCGGCGCGGCATCTTCGCCAATCCGGACGAGATCATCGTGACGCTGGGCGCGCAGAACGCGCTTTACATGCTGGCCACGCTGTTGATGACCAAGGGCTCCAAGGTGGCGATGGAAGACCCCGGCTATCCCGATGCACGCTCGATCTTCCGGCTGGCCGGCGCCGATATTCAGCCGGTTCCAGTCGACCACTCCGGCATCGTAACCTCTGCTATTCCCACTGATTCCGGCTTCGTCTTCGTCACGCCCAGCCACCATTGCCCGACCATGGTGCCGCTGTCGGCGGAGCGGCGGCAGGATCTTCTGGCGCGCGCCAACCGGCACAACCAGATCATCATCGAGGACGGCTATGACAGCCAGCTCCTGGACGAGGCGCCGCAGCAGGCGCTGAAGAGCCTCGATCGGTCCGGCCGCGTCGTCTACGTCGGCTCGATGTCGAAGACGCTGGCTCCCGGCCTCAGGCTCGGCTACATCGTCGCCTCGGCCGGGCTGATCTCCGAGCTTCGGGCGCTACGCCGCTTCATGCTGCGCCATCCGCCGGCCAACAACCAGCGTGCCGTGGCGCTCTTCCTGTCGCTCGGCCATCACGAGGCGCTGGTGCGACGGCTGTCGAGCGCCTTCGACGAGCGGCGCAAGCGTCTGGTCCATGCGATTTCCGCCTTCCTGCCTGAGTGGCGCTCGACCGATTCGGCCGGCGGTACGTCGCTCTGGCTCGAGGGGCCGCGCGGCACCGATTCGCGCGGACTGGCGGAGGCCGCGGCCTCGCGCAGCGTCATCATCGAGCCCGGCGACCGCTTCTTCGACCGCACCGAAAAGCCTTCGCGTTTCATGCGCTTGGGCATTTCATCGATCGCGCTGCAGCACATCGAACCCGGCATCCGCGAACTGGCGACGGCAGCTGGACGCAGGCCGGCAGCGGCTTGATCACCCTTCCCCGACCGGAGCCGGCGCATGTGGCGCGGCTCCGGTTCTTTAGCACCTTGGCATATGCGACGGGATCGGCTGGCACATAGGCTGTGCCAATGCCGGCGGCATAGTCGGAGTATAGGGGACGAAGCAGGCAGATGGTGGACCAACCGCCGCGCCCGCTCCGCAGCTAAAGTTGGAGTGCCTTCATGCCAATGGCCCATGAGAAGCAGGACGTGTCCGCAGACCAGCGTTCGCGGCGGTCCGGCGGGCGCGAGGCGCGCCGCGCCATGCGGGCGGCACCGCTTGCCGACGACGTCAAGCCGGTGCGCGCCGGCCTCGAAGGCGGGAGCTACAGCCCGCTCAGCGGCAATGATTGCGAACGTATCCACGAGGCCGTGCTTACCCTTCTGGAGACGGTCGGCTTCGCTAATGCCATCCCCTCCTGCATCGAGGCACTGACCAAGGCGGGTGCGACCCTCGGTGAGGACGGCCGCCTGCGCTTTCCTCGCGGCCTTGTGCTCGACACCATCAAGAAAGCGGCGCGGCATTTCACCCTGCACGGCCAGTATCCGAAGCACGACATGGTGATCCAGGGCAAGCGTGTGCATTACGGCACGGCTGGTGCTGCGGTGCATCTGGTCGATGTCGAAAAGCGTGAGTATCGCGAGTCGCTGCTGCAGGACATTTACGATGCCGCGCGCCTGGTCGAAGGGCTCGACAACATCCATTTCTTCCAGCGGCCGATGGTGCCGCGCGACATTCCCGACCCGCTCGATATGGATTTCAACACGCTCTACGCCTGCGTCTTGGGTACGTCGAAGCATGTCGGCACCTCGTTTACCGTGCGCGAGAACGTCAAGCCGGCGCTCGATATGCTCTATGCGATCGCGGGCGGCGAAGCGAATTTTCGCGCCCGGCCTTTCGTCTCCAATTCGAACTGCTTCGTCGTGCCCCCAATGAAGTTTGCCGAGGACGCCTGCGGCGTTCTCGAAGCCTGCGTCGAGGGCGGCATTCCGATCCTGCTGCTGTCGGCAGGACAGGCGGGTGCGACGGCACCGGCGGCGATTGCGGGCGCCGTGGTGCAGGCAGTCGCCGAAGTGCTCGTCGGCCTTATCTATGTCAACGCGATCAAGCCCGGCCATCCGGCGATCTTCGGCACCTGGCCGTTTGTCTCGGATCTCAGGACCGGCGCCATGTCGGGGGGTTCGGCCGAGCAGGCGGTGCTGACCGCGGCCTGCGCGCAGATGGCGCAATTCTACGACCTGCCGGGCGGTTCGGCCGCCGGCATGACAGATTCGAAACTGCCTGACATTCAGTCCGGCTACGAAAAGGGCATAACCGACGTGATGGCCGGTCTCGCCGGCCTCAACCTGGTCTATGAGTCGGCCGGCATGCATGCCTCGCTGCTCGGCTTCTGCCTGGAGAGCCTGATCATCGACAATGACATGCTCGGCCACTGCCTGCGCTGCGTGCGCGGCATCGAAGTGACGGACGAGTCGCTGTCGATCGACACCATTGCCGATGTCTGCCTGAAAGGGCCGGGCCATTATCTGGGCAACGAGCAGACGCTGCGGCTGATGCAGACCGAATATTTCTATCCGGCCGTCGGCGACCGCTTTTCGCCGAAGGAATGGAATGAGAAAGGCAGGCCCGATATCCTGCAACGGGCGATCATCGAGAAGAAACGCGTGCTTGCCGAACGCTTCCCGCGCCATGTGCCAAAACCGGTCGACGACAAATTGCGCGCCCGCTTCGGCGATATGATCAAGCTGCCGCGCGACAGAATGGGCGGCTGAGCGTTACCCGCTCGCCGCCAGCAACAACACACCGGCCAGCGCCGATCCGGCAAGCGTCGGCAGCATGCCGATCTTCAGCTTCAGGATGGCGATCATCGAGGCACAGGAAAGCAGCGCCGCGCGCCAGTCTATCGATGAAAGCACCGGCACGTCCATTCCAAGCCCGACATTGCGCACTTCGCCGAAGATGACGTGCAAGCCGAACCATAGAGCGAGGTTCATGATGACGCCGACGACGGCGGCGGTGATCGCACCGAGCGCCGCCGACAGTGCCTTGTTGCCGCGCAGCGCTTCGATGTAAGGCGCGCCAAGGAATATCCACAGGAAACATGGGGTAAACGTCGCCCACAGCGTAAGCAGCGCTCCAAACAATCCGGCAAGAAGCGGCGCGAGCGCGCCGGAGTGGCGGAAGGCGGCGACGAAGCCGACAAACTGCAAGACCAGGATCAACGGGCCGGGCGTGGTTTCGGCAAGCCCAAGGCCGTCGACCATTTCACCGGGTGCCAGCCAGCCGAAGGACTCGACCGCTGCCTGCGCGACATAGGCAAGCACGGCGTAGGCCCCACCAAAGGTGACGACCGCCATGACACTGAAGAAGCCACCGATTTGCGTCCAAACGCTGGCAGGGCCGGTGACAGCCCAGACGAGCAGAACAGGCCCGAGCCAGATCGGCAGCCAGATCGCCAAAGTGCGCGGCGCATGCCATCGCGTCGGCCTGACGTGGGTCAGTTCGCCGCGCTCGAACATCAGATCGACCGCGCCCTTGATGTCGGGAACATCGCCCTTGCCCTGTGGTGCGCCGGAAAAAAATGCCGGCGCACTACGGTTGCCGATCCAGCCTGCCAGGCCGGCAAGCAGCACGATCAGCGGAAACGGCACGTTCAATGCGTAGATGGCGATGAAGGCGGCGAGTGCGATCGACACCATGACCGGGTTTTTCAGCGCGCGTCTGCCGATCCGGATCACCGCCTCGATGACAATGGCGAGCACGGTTGCCTTGACCCCGAAAAACAGCGCCGCGACGAGTGGTACATCGCCATAGAGCGCATAGAGGCTGCTCAGGACGAGCATTACAAGCGCGCCCGGCACGACGAAGAGAATGCCGGCAACAAGGCCGCCGACCGTTTCGTGCAGCAACCATCCGATATAGATGGCAAGCTGCTGGGCCTCGGGGCCAGGCAGCAGCATGCAGTAGTTCAACGCATGCAGGAAGCGCTGTTCGCCGATCCAGCGCCGTTCCTCGACCAGTTCCTTGTGCATGAGCGCGATCTGCCCGGCCGGGCCGCCAAAGCTGAGCACCCCGATTTTCGCCCAGACCTTCACGGCCTGCCGGAAGCTCGGCACAACCGGCTCCCGGATCTCCGCCGGCTTTTTCGAAAGGACGGCGCTCACGATGGTTTGCCCTTGCCGAGACTGACTGCGCCGGCGGCCGGCCAGTTATGCGTCTCCTCGGTGGCATCGCGGCACCAGCGGAAGAACGCATCGTAGAGCAGCATGCCGGCCTCGAGCTGCTCCAGATCGTCGCGAAACATCCGTGACAGGCCAAGCGAGGCGGCCAGGAACCCGGCCGCCTGTGGAACAAGATCGAGGCTCGCAGTATCGGCAGCGCGTATGATCGTGGCCAGGCGATCGAGCGCTTGGGATTTAAGCCCGAACTCCTCGATCATGGTGTCGAAGGTGCAGCGTTCGCCGCGGTGGCTCCAGAACACGTTCTCGATGTCGAAAGGCACGGCCTGAAAGCGATCGGCGACGGCCGACACTTCAGCCGGCTCGACGAAGAGAAAGACCGCGTGAGGATCGATGAAGCGCCGGATCAGCCAGGGGCAGGCGATGCGGTCGACCTTCGGGCGCGTACGCGTCACCCAAACGGTGCGGCCCTTGGCGTCGGCGGGCGGTATCTTGTCGGCGTGAACGAGAAGGCCCTTGGCATCGCGCCATGCTTCAAACCCGCCGTCGAGCGATTCGGCGGCTATGCCCTCGTGGCGCAGCCATGCGGCCACGCCTTGCGAGAGCTTTTTCCCCTGCTGGCAGACGACTGTCACTTGCCTGCCGGCGAAGTCGGCAGCCCAGTTCGAGACAGTCCTGAAATCACGCCAATCCGACCCCGGCAGCAGGCGCGGATCGGCGTTGTAGTCATCATCGATGCGGACGTCGATGATTGCGGGTGCACCCGGCAGCCCAATCAGACGGGACAGTTGCGATACAGTGATAGCGGTTGTTGACGGCATGGCGTCCACCTCCTTGAAAGAGAAGCTTGGACGCGAACGTTGGGCTGACGCCTCACGGGGTCGTCGCGATGCACCCCTTGCGATGATCGTGGATTTGTCACGCTCGCTTGTCAAGCATTTGTCCCTGCTATCGCAGGACAATCGTTTTTGACAAACGATCGCGTCCAACTCTGTGCCGGGCATTTCTCCCCGTTAGCGGGCTGTTAACGGGGAGAAATGAGGAGACCGCAACACCGGCGACCTGACGGCTGGCCCGTGCGATGGACCCTGGTCAGTGATTGTCCCTCGGCACGCCGCTTGTATGAGCCACATCCTGGTATTTCACCGCCGGCTTCAGCACCATGCCTTCGGAAAACTGGTCGACCATGCCGCGCTGGATTTCCTGCCAGGGCGTCTGGTGCTTCGGATAGTGATAGCCGCCATTGTTCTGCAGCTCGGCGCGGCGCCGCGCGATCTCGTCGTCGCTGACGAGGATGTCGGCGGTGCCCTTGCGCAGGTCGATGCGGACGCGGTCGCCGGTCTTCAGCAGCGCCAGGCCGCCGCCGATGGCGGCTTCCGGCGAGGCGTTGAGGATCGACGGCGAGCCCGACGTGCCCGACTGACGACCGTCGCCGATACAGGCCAGCGCGTGGATGCCCTTTTTGATCAGATAGGCAGGCGGCTGCATGTTGACGACTTCGGCGCCGCCGGGATAGCCGATCGGACCGGCGCCGCGCATGAACAGGATGGTGTGCTCGTCGATGCCCTGTGCCGGGTCGTCGATGCGGGCGTGATAGTCCTCGGGGCCGTCGAAGACCATGGCGTTGCCCTCGAAGGCTTCGGGGTCCTTCGGGTTCGACAGATAGCGCTCGCGGAACTCGGGCGAGATGCCGCTGGTCTTCATGATCGCCGAATCGAACAGATTGCCCTTGAGATTGATGAAGCCGGCATTGGCTTTCAGCGGCTCGGCAACCGTGCGGATGACGTCGAGGTTCTCGTTAACGGCGCCGCGGCAATTGTCGCCGATGGTCTTGCCGTTAGCGGTCGTGGCTTCCGGATAGGGCAGCAGACCGCCCTTCATCAGTTCGGCGATCACGGCCGGCACGCCGCCGGCATGGTGATAGTCCTCTCCGAGATATTCGCCCGTCGGCTGCAGATTGACGATGAGCGGTATGTTGAGGCCGACCTTCTGCCAATCGTCATTGTCGAGCGGCACGCCGAGATGGCGGGCGATGGCGTTGAGGTGGATCGGCGCATTGGTCGAGCCGCCGATCGCCGAGTTGACGACGATGGCGTTCTCGAAAGCCTTACGGGTCATGATGTCGGAGGGCTTCAGATCCTCATGCACCATGTCGACGATGCGCTTTCCGGTCTCGTAGGCGATCTGGCCGCGTTCGCGATAGGGGGCGGGGATAGCGGCCGAGCCCGGCAATTGCATGCCGAGCGCCTCGGCCAGCGAATTCATCGTGGTGGCGGTGCCCATCGTGTTGCAATAGCCGGTCGACGGCGCCGAGGAGGCAACGATATCCATGAACTCGTCATAGCCAATCTCGCCGGCCGACAGGCGCTGGCGCGATTCCCAGACGATAGTGCCGGAGCCGGTGCGCTTGCCCTTGTGCCAGCCGTTGAGCATCGGCCCGACCGAAAGCGCGATAGCCGGGATGTTGACGGTGGCCGCGGCCATCAGCATGGCCGGCGTCGTCTTGTCGCAGCCGATGGTGAGCACCACACCGTCGAGCGGATAGCCGTAGAGCACCTCCACCAGGCTGAGATAGGCAAGGTTGCGATCAAGTGCAGCAGTCGGCCGTTTGCCGGTCTCCTGGATCGGGTGGCAAGGGAACTCGAAAGGGATGCCACCCATCGAGACAATGCCTTCGCGCACGCGCTTGGCCAGTTCGATGTGGTGGCGGTTGCAGGGCGACAGGTCCGAGCCGGTCTGCGCGATGCCGATCAGCGGCTTGCCGGACATCAGTTCGGCCCGCGTCAGCCCGTAATTCAGGTAACGTTCCAGATAGAGTGCCGTCATGCCCGGATTGTCGGGATTGTCGAACCACTCCTGCGAGCGAAATTTTTTCTTGCTGGTGGGGGCGCCTGCCATCGTGGTCTCCGTATTTGTATGACAAATCGATATGACAACGCGCGGGAGCAGGCAAGGGGCACGCGCCATCCGAATCCGCACTTTGGTGCGATAGACACACATCTGCCTCCGCGCTAGTCGGGATCGTGGTTTGTCAGCCCGCTATCCCGGAAAAGCTGGAACGTGTCGCCGCGGACCTACCCGGCCGTTCCGGCCGCCCTCCCCTCAAGGTCCCCTTGGGGGAGGACATCCGCATCACTCGAACACGATGCTCGGCACTGCAGCCTCGGCCGCGCCGCGCTCTTCATTGACGCGGTCCCAAACCTTGGCGGCGATGTCGCGGTAGATTTTCGCCTCGGCGCCATCGGGTTTCGAGACCACCACCGGCGTGCCAGCATCCGAGCTTTCGCGGATGCCCATCTCGAGCGGCACCTCGCCAAGGAAGGTGACCCCGAGACGCTCGGCCTCGCGGCGCGCGCCGCCATGGCCGAAGATGTCGTAGCGTTTTCCCGTATCGGGGGCGAGAAAATAGCTCATATTTTCGACGATACCCAATAGGGGCACGTCGACCTTTCTAAACATGTTGAGGCCTTTGCGCGCATCGATCAGGGCCAGGTCCTGTGGCGTCGAGACGATGACGGCGCCGGCCAGCGGCACCTGTTGGGCCATGGTCAGCTGGGCGTCGCCGGTGCCGGGCGGCATGTCGACGACGAGCACATCGAGCGGTCCCCATTCGACCTCGCGCAGCATCTGCGTCAATGCCGACATCACCATCGGCCCGCGCCAGATCATCGGCGTCTCCTCATCGACGAGAAAGCCCATCGACATGACCTTGAGGCCATAATTCTGCATCGGTTTCAGGATCTTGCCGTCGACGGTCTGCGGCCTGCCACGAATGTTGAGCAGACGCGGCATGGAAGGGCCATAAATATCGGCATCGAGCACGCCGACCCGCAGCCCGTTGGCGGCAAGCCCAAGGGCGATATTGACCGCGGTGGTCGACTTGCCGACGCCGCCCTTGCCGGAAGCGACGGCGATGATGGCCTCGATGCCGGGTACGCCGCGCTTGCCCTGGCTGTGCGAGGCAGGCGCCTGTGGGGCGGGACGGGCAGGTGCGGCTGGTGGAGCGGGCCTCTGAGCCGGTCTTTGCGGAACCGGCGCCTCCATGCCGCCGCCCTTCTTTTCCGCCGTCAGCGCGACCACGGCGCCGGCGACACCGGGGATCGCCTTGACGACACGTTCGGCCGCCGCACGCAGCGGCTCCATCTCCTGGGCACGGGCAGCGGGAACGGTGATCGAGAAGAACACCTTGGCATCGGCAATGAAAATCTCGGAAACCATGCCGAGATCGACGATATTGCCGGTGAAATCCGGCCCATTGACCGTCTTCAGGCGCTCGATAACCATTTCCTTGGTCACGTTTTCATGGGCGGCGGGCATGAGTTTTTCCTCTACTTTTCCGCTCCAGATAATGCAGTTCCGGAACAGAACCAAGCGATGGACCAACAGTTGCAGCGGCGTATTGGGGGAGGAAGCGACCATACGACAGCATTTCCAGCGGGAGTGGCCGTCGCCAAATCGTCAACGCAACCTATTTCAGTGGACATGGAATGACCGCCAGGGAAGGAGACGAATCATGCTCGCAAACAGCAACGCAACGGCCAATCTCGCTGTGAAGGACCTGGCCAAGGCCAGGGCTTTTTACGAAGGAACGCTCGGCCTGAAAGAGGTGCACAATGAGGGTGGGGAACTGATCGTCTATGAAAGCGGCGATACCGCCATCAACGTCTACCGTTCGAACTTCGCTGGGACCAACAAGGCCACGGCTGTGACCTGGACGGTCGGCGACGAACTCGGCAAAATCGTCAAGGCGTTGAAATCGAAGGGCGTCGCCTTCGAGCACTACGATATGCCCGGCCTGGCGCTGGAGGGCGATGTCCATGTCGGCCAGGGCATGAAGGTCGCGTGGTTCAAGGATCCGGACGGCAACATCCTGAACCTTGTGGACAGGTAGTCGCCGCGCCAGAGGCGGCTCCAGGCGCTGGCCCGTTCGCATCACTTTGCCAGGCCGACCGCGAGGTAGGTGAGAGCCGCGATGGCCGCGGTTGCCGGCAAGGTGACGATCCATGCCACCACGATGTTGCCGGCAATGCCCCAGCGAACGGCGGAGACGCGGCGGGCGGCGCCGACGCCGATGATGGCGCCGGTGATCGTGTGCGTGGTCGATACAGGAATACCGAGCCAGGTGGCGGCGAACAGGGTAATCGCACCGCCGGTCTCGGCGCAGAAACCCTGCATCGGGTTCAGCCGGGTGATCTTAGAGCCCATGGTGTGGACGATGCGCCAGCCGCCGAACAATGTGCCCAGCGCCAGCGCCGACTGACAGGTGATGACGACCCACAGCGGCACGTAAAAATTCGCGCCGAGCATGCCTTGCGAATAGAGGAGCACGGCGATGATGCCCATGGTCTTCTGCGCGTCGTTGCCGCCATGGCCGAGCGAATAGAGCGAGGCGGAAAAGAACTGCATGACGCGGAAGGTGCTGTCGACGGCAAACGGTGTCTGCCGCAGGAACAGCCAGGAGACCGCGAGGATCAGGACGAGCGCCAGCAGAAAGCCTGCCGCCGGCGATAGCACGATCGCCGCCGTGGTCTTGCCCAACCCGGCCCAGACGATGGCGCCGGTGCCTGCCTTGGCGACGCCGGCGCCGACCAAACCGCCGATCAGCGCGTGCGAACTGCTGGACGGGATGCCGACGAGCCAGGTGACGATGTTCCAGACGATGGCGCCGACAAGTGCTGCGAAGATCACTGCCGGCGTGACGATGCTGGCGTCGATGATGCCGGTTCCGAGCGTCTCCGCCACGTGGAGACCGAAGAACATGAAGGCGATGAAATTGAAGAAGGCCGCCCAGAACACCGCATAATGCGGCCGCAGCACCCGGGTGGAGACGATCGTGGCGATGGAGTTGGCGGCATCGTGCAGGCCGTTGAGGAAATCGAAGAACAGCGCGACGACGACAAGGCCGACCAGCACGGGAAAGGCTATCGCGGCTTCCACTATACGTTCTCGATGACGATGCCGCTGATTTCGTTGGCAACGTCCTCGAAGCGGTCGACCACCTTCTCCAGCTGGCCGTAGATCTCGCTGCCGATCAGATAGGCCATCGGGTCGCTGCGGCCATGCCGCTTGAACAGGTCCTTCAGGCCTTGCTCGTGCAGGTCGTCGGCCCGGCCTTCGGCGCGCATGACTTCCTCGGCGATGGCATTGAGGCGCACCGTGTGCGCCCCGACCTTGCCGAGCAGCGGGATCGCCTCGGCCACCAACTTGGCGGCCTCGACGATGACGCCTCCCATTTCCTGCATCAGCGGGTCGAATTCCTTCTTCTCGAACAGCCTTACGGTCTTGACGGTCTTGTGCATCATGTCGATGGCATCATCCATCGACTGGATCAGGTCCTTGATGTCGCCGCGATCGAAGGGCGTGATGAAGGAGCGCCGCACCGCAAGCAGCACCTCCGCGGTGATCTGATCGGCTTCGTCCTCGAGATCGATGATCGTCTGACACCAGCGGTCGATGTCGTTGCCCTGCAGAAGCTGCTGCAGTGCCTCGGCGCCACCGACCACGGTGCGGGAATGCCGCTCGAACAGGTCGAAGAAGCGATCTTCGCGCGGCAAAAGCTTGCGGAACCAGCCCAGCATGTTCGGTCTCCCGTCGTGTCCAGTCCACGACCCCGTCTGATCCACATAGCGCCGCATTCCATTGCGGGAAACAGTAAGCCGGCTGAAAGATGTGGATGCGGACGATTTACACAGGCGGCTTGCGGCCGAAGGCGATTTCCACGACCTTGCGCGCTACGACAGGACATATCGTCCGTGACAGGCTCCCGACGGCATGATCGACAAGCTGGAATTCTTCATAGCACTTGCCAAGGAAGAGCATTTCGGCCGGGCGGCCGAAGTATGCGGCGTCACCCAGCCGACACTTTCGGCCGGCATCAAGCAGCTGGAGGGCCAGCTCGGCGTGATGCTGGTGCTGCGCGGCTCGCGCTTCCAGGGGCTGACGCCGGAAGGCAAACAGGTGCTGGTGTGGGCGCGCCGCATCGTCGGCGACAGCAGGACCATGCGCGAGGAGATGCGGGCGGCGCGTCACGGCCTGTCAGGGCGTATCCGCATCGCGGCGATCCCGACGGCGCTGGCCATGGTGGCGCGATTGACGACGCCGTTTCGGGCAAAACACCCCGGCGTCACCTTCTCGGTGCTGTCGCGGACCTCGATCGAGGTGCTGTCGCTGCTCGGCAATTTCGATATCGACGCCGGCATCACCTATCTCGACAACGAGCCGCTCGGACGCGTCACCAGCGTGCCGCTCTATGACGAGCGCTATCAGCTGATCACCGCCGTCGGGAACCCGTATTTCGACCGCGACAAAGTGACATGGGCCGAGCTCAGTCAGCTGCCGCTCTGCCTGCTGACGCCGGACATGCAGAACCGCCGCATCATCGACCAGCATCTGGCCGAAGCCGGCGTGCAGGTGCGGCCGACATTGGAATCCAACTCGATGATCGTGCTGTTCTCGCATATCCGCACCGGCAAATGGTCGTCCATCATGCCGCTTAACCTTGCGGAAACGTTCGGCTTTTCCGAGCCGATCCGGGCTATCCCGATCGTCGAGCCGGATGCCAGCCACACCGTCGGGCTGGTGGCGGCGCCGCGCGAACCGCACACGCCGCTGGTCTCGGCGCTGTTGGACGAGGCAATGGCGCTGGCGGACGATTTCCGCACCCGTCGCTAGGCTAGACAATGCTGGTGACCGCGAACGATAGAAAATTTCTATCGAGCAACGGATCGGCTTTATTGATTTAACGGGTTTCCTCTGATTTCCTAAGCACTTAGCGGAAGACCGCCACGACCAGGGAGGGCGCTGCATGACGATGCAGCCTGCAAGTACCGAGATCGCATCGCGCACCGCGGCGATCATCCACGAGCTGAAAGGCCTCGAAGGCCCGCTGTTGCCGATCCTGCACGGCATACAGGAAGAGTTCGGCTATGTGCCGCAGGGTGCGCTGCCGGTCATCGCCGAGGCGCTGAACATCTCCAGGGCCGAGGTGCATGGCGTCGTCACCTTCTATCACGATTATCGCAGCCAGCCGGCCGGCCGGCATGTGCTGAGGCTCTGCCAGGCGGAAGCCTGCCAGTCTATGGGTTCGGATGCGATTGCCGCCAGGCTCAAAGCATTGCTGGGCATAGGCTTCCACGAGACAACCCGCGACGGTTCGGTGACGCTGGAGCCGGTCTATTGCCTCGGCCTTTGCGCCTGCTCGCCGTCGGCGATGCTGGACGGCGAGGTGATCGGGCGGCTCGACGACGAAAAGCTCAATGAAATCGTTGCCGAGGTGCGCTCATGATCCCGCGTATCTATATTCCCGGCGATTCCGGCGCGCTGGCGCTGGGTGCGGAAAAGGTTGCCAAGGCGGTTCGGGCGGAATTGGCCGAGCGCGGCATCGAGGCCAAGATCGTGCGTAACGGCTCGCGCGGTGCCTATTTCCTCGAGCCGATGGTCGAGGTGGCAACGGCCAATGGCCGTGTCGCCTATGGGCCGGTGAAGCCATCCGACGTCAAAAGCCTGTTCGACTGCGGCTTCCTCACCGGCGGTCACCACAAGCGCTGGCTCGGCGCTCCCGACAAGATCCCATTCCTGGCGAGGCAGACGCGGCTGACCTTTGCGCGCTGCGGCGTCACCGATCCGCTGTCGCTCGATCACTACAAGGCGCATGGCGGGCTGAACGGCCTGCAGAATGCAGTGGCGATGACGCCGGCCGAAATCGTCAAGCAGGTGACCGAGTCCGGGCTGCGCGGTCGTGGCGGCGCCGGCTTCCCGACCGGCATCAAATGGAAGACGGTGCTCGATACGTCGGCCGACCGCAAATATATCGTCTGCAATGCCGATGAAGGCGATTCCGGCACGTTCGCCGACCGCATGATCATGGAAGGCGACCCTTTCGTGCTGATCGAAGGCATGGCGATCGCCGGCATCGCCACCGGCGCGACCAAGGGCTTCATCTATATCCGCTCCGAATATCCGCATGCGGTGGCGGTGATGCAGAAGGCCGTCGAGATCGCCCGCAAGGCCGGCGTGCTCGGCGTCAATGTGCTCGGCTCGGCCAATTCATTCGACATGGAAGTCCGCGTCGGCGCCGGCGCCTATGTTTGCGGCGAGGAGACGGCGCTGCTCGACAGCCTCGAAGGCAAGCGCGGACAGGTGCGGGCCAAACCGCCACTGCCGGCGCACAAGGGCCTGTTCGGCAAGCCGACGGTGATCAACAACGTCATCTCGCTGGCCTCGGTGCCGGTGATCATGGACAAGGGCGCCGCCTTCTACAAGGATTTCGGCATGGGCCGTTCGCGCGGCACCATCCCGATCCAGATTGCCGGCAACGTCAAATATCCCGGTCTCTATGAGGCGGCGTTCGGCATGACGTTGGGTGAGATAGTCGACGATATCGGCGGCGGCACGGCGACCGGGCGTCCGGTCAAGGCTGTGCAAGTGGGTGGCCCGCTCGGCGCCTATTTCCCGCGCGCCCTGTTCGACACGCCATTCGACTACGAAGCGTTTGCCGCCAAGGACGGGCTGATCGGCCATGCCGGCATCGTCGTTTTCGACGACAGCGCCGACATGCTGAAGCAGGCACGCTTTGCCATGGAATTCTGCGCTATCGAAAGCTGCGGCAAGTGCACGCCGTGCCGCATCGGCTCGACGCGTGGCGTCGAGGTGCTGGACCGGCTCGCCCAGAACATCGAACCGGAAAAGCAGATCGCACTGGTCACCGACCTTTGCAACACGATGAAGTTCGGCTCGCTTTGCGCTCTCGGCGGCTTCACCCCATATCCAGTGATGAGTGCACTCAACCATTTCCCGGACGACTTTCGGCCGACGCCGGTCGCCGAAGCAGCGGAATAGGAGCGGACAAGGCATGAACGCGGCATTCGACATCAAATCGCTGGTCCAGGAAATCGACTACGGCACACCCGCCTCCGAAGCCGAACAGCAGGTAACGCTGACAGTCGACGGCAAGTCGGTGACGGTGCCGGCGGGCACCTCGATCATGCGCGCTTCGATGGAAGCGGGCGTTGAAATCCCGAAGCTGTGCGCGACCGACATGCTGGATTCGTTTGGCTCCTGCCGGGTCTGCCTCGTCGAGATCGACGGGCGCGGCGGCACGCCGGCCTCGTGCACGACGCCGGTCGGCGAGGGCATGGTCGTGCACACACAGAGCGACCGGCTGAACGCCATTCGCCGGGGCGTGATGGAACTCTACGTCTCTGACCACCCGGTGGCGTGGGGCGAGAAGGCCGGCACCGGCGCCAGCGAGTTCGACAAGGTCGTCAGGACGGTCGGCCTGACCGAGAACCGCTATGGCGTGGACGGGCGCAACCACGTCAAGCAGGAAAACGGCGTGGCGCCCGGCCATGGCTCGCTGACCATCGACTATATCGCCCGCGATGAATCCAACCCCTATTTCACCTACGATCCGGCGCAATGCATCGTCTGCTCGCGCTGCGTGCGCGCCTGCGAGGAGGTACAGGGCACGTTCGCGCTGACCATCGAGGGCCGCGGCTTCGAATCCAGGGTCTCGGCCGGCCTGCACGAGGCGTTCGTCGATTCCGAGTGCGTCTCTTGCGGGGCCTGCGTGCAGGCCTGCCCGACCGATGCGCTGAGGGAGAAGACCGTGCTGGCGAAAGGCCTGCCCGAGCGCTCGACCGTCACCACCTGCGCCTATTGCGGCGTCGGCTGCTCGTTCAAGGCCGAGGTCAAGGGCGACGAGGTCATCCGCATGATGCCCTACAAGGCAGGCAAGGCCAACCACGGCCACTCCTGCGTCAAGGGCCGCTTCGCCTATGGCTATGCGACGCACAAGGACCGTATCCTGAAGCCGATGATCCGCGAGCGGGTCAGCGATCCGTGGCGCGAAGTGTCGTGGGAAGAGGCGCTCACCCACACGGCGAATGAATTCCGCCGCATCCAATACCAGTACGGCCGCACCTCGATCGGCGGCATCACCTCCTCGCGCTGCACCAACGAGGAGACCTACCTCGTCCAGAAGCTTGTCCGGCAGGGCTTCCGCAACAACAATGTGGACACCTGCGCCCGGGTCTGCCATTCGCCGACCGGCTATGGTCTCGGCCAGACCTTCGGCACCTCAGCCGGCACGCAGGATTTCGATTCGATCGAGCAGACGGACGTGATCCTGCTGATCGGCGCCAATCCGACCGATGCGCATCCGGTGTTCGCTTCGCGCATGAAAAAGCGCATGCGCGAGGGCGCCAAGCTGATCGTGCTCGATCCGCGCCGCACCGACATCGTGCGCTCGGCCCACGTCGAGGCGCAGTTCCATCTGCCGCTGAAGCCGGGCACCAACGTCGCCATGCTGACCGCACTTGCCCATGTCATCGTCACCGAGGGCCTGTTCGACGAGGCCTTCATCCGCGAGCGCTGCGACTGGGACGAGTTCCAGGACTGGGCATCGTTCGTGGCGCTGCCGGAAAACAGCCCGGAAGTGATCGGCCAGCTTGCAAATGTCGATCCCGACGACATACGCGGCGCGGCGCGGCTCTACGCCCGCGGCGGTAACGGCGCGATCTATTACGGCCTCGGCGTGACCGAGCACAGCCAGGGCTCGACCACCGTCATCGCCATTGCCAACCTCGCCATGGCGACCGGCAATATCGGCCGGCCGGGCGTCGGCGTGAACCCGCTGCGCGGCCAGAACAATGTGCAGGGCTCTTGCGACATGGGCTCGTTCCCGCACGAGCTTCCCGGCTATCGCCACATTTCAGGCGACGCGGTGCGCGCCATCTATGAGAGCCTGTGGGGCGTCAAGCTCGACGACGAGCCCGGCCTGCGCATCCCCAATATGCTGGATGCGGCCGTCGACGGCTCGTTCAAGGGGCTCTATGTGCAGGGCGAGGACATCCTGCAGTCGGACCCCGACACCAAGCATGTCGCCGCCGGTCTCGCCGCGATGGAATGCGTCGTCGTGCACGACCTCTTCCTCAACGAGACGGCCAACTACGCGCATGTGTTCCTGCCCGGCTCGACGTTCCTCGAGAAGGACGGCACCTTCACCAACGCCGAGCGCCGCATCAACATGGTGCGCAAGGTAATGGAGCCGAAATGCGGCTATGCCGACTGGGAAGCGACGCAGGAGCTCGCCAAGGCGCTCGGCCTCGGCTGGACCTACACGCATCCGTCGCAGATCATGGACGAGATCGCCAAGACGACGCCGAGCTTCGCCGGCGTTTCCTTTGACCTCCTCGACAGAGTGGGCTCGGTGCAGTGGCCCTGCAACGAGAAGTCGCCGGAGGGCACGCCCATCATGCATATTGGCGGCTTCGTGCGCGGCAAAGGCAAGTTCATCCGCACCGAATACGTCGCGACCGACGAAAGGACCGGGCCGCGCTTCCCGCTGCTGCTGACCACCGGCCGCATCCTGTCGCAATACAATGTCGGCGCGCAGACCCGGCGTACCGAGAACGTGGTCTGGCATAGCGAGGACCGGCTGGAGATCCATCCGCACGACGCCGAAAATCGCGGCCTGCGCGACGGCGACTGGGTGCGGCTGACCAGCCGCTCCGGCGAGACGACGCTGCGCGCGCTGATCACCGAGCGGGTGTCGCCAGGCGTCGTCTATACGACCTTCCACCATCCCGACACCCAAGCCAACGTCATCACCACCGACTTCTCCGACTGGGCGACCAACTGCCCGGAATACAAGGTGACCGCGGTGCAGGTGGGCGCATCCAACGGCCCGTCGGAATGGCAGCGCGACTATGACGAGCAGGCAAAGCAAAGCCGCCGCATCGCGAAGTTGGAAGCGGCGGAGTAGTCCTTGACCGCGCGCCGCAAAGCCATTGCGCAGATCTCGCGGCTGGCGCGCCGCGCGGGCGGCACCGCGGCCGCCAACCGGATGGTGCCGGAAGAGACACCGGTGGCGTTCTCCTTTGCCGGCACCACGCATGCGGTGATGATGGCAAGCCCGGCTGATTTCGAGGATTTCGCGCTCGGCTTCTCGCTGACCGAAGGCATCATTGCCTCGCCGGACGAAATCGAAGCGATCGAGGTCGAGGATCACGGTGCCGGCATCGACATCCAGATCCGGCTGAAGGACAGCGCCAACACCCGCTTCGAAGCGCGTCGCAGACGGCTGGCCGGCCCGGTCGGCTGCGGGTTGTGCGGCATCGAATCGATCGAGGAGGCGATGCGCTCGGTAAACCCGGTCGGTGCGTCGCAACTTACACTTCAGGCCGATGACATCGTCCGCTCGGTCAAGCTTTTGTCGAAGCTGCAGCCGCTGCACGCCGAGACCGGTGCCGTCCACGCCGCCGGTTTTTACCTCCCCGGCAAGGGCATCGTCATGGCGCGTGAGGATGTCGGCCGCCACAACGCGCTGGACAAGCTGGCTGGCGCGCTGGCCAAAGCCGGTATCGACGGCAGGTCGGGGGCCGTCGTCGTCACGTCGCGCGTTTCGGTCGAGATGGTGCAGAAGACCGCGGCGATCGGCTCGGCCGTCATCATCGCCGTCTCGGCGCCGACCGCACTTGCCATCCGCACCGCGGACGATTCCGGCATGACGCTGGTGGCGCTGGTGCGCGGCGACGATTTCGATATTTTCACCCATCCTGACCGCGTGGTTTCCGGAGTTGCCAAGCATGTCGCATGACGAGGGCCACCTCATGAGCACCAGCGAAAAGCTGGTTCGCATGGCCAACCAGATCGCCGCCTTTTTCCACTCCAAGCCGCGCGAGCAAGGCATTGCTGGCATCGCCGAGCACATCAACAAGTTCTGGGAGCCGAGGATGCGCCGGCAATTGTTCGAGATGCTGGACAGCGGGCGCGAGGGGTTCAACGAGCTTGTCGTCGCGGCCGCGCCCAGGATCAAGCGGCCGGGTGCGCCGGAGGGCGCAGGTTTCAGCGCTGGCGGAGCGAACACCGAGACGACCGCCGCGTCACAGAAGTAGGCGCCGCGGGCCCACATTCACGCTCTCTAAAGTTTCACCTGCCGCAAGCTGCGCGCCTCTGCTATGATCCGGCGATAAGAAATCGTCGGGTCGGGCGGACAACTCGTGAGGCTGATCGAAACTCGATACGCGCTCAGTGGCGACGTGCGGATCGCCTATCAGGTGGTCGGCCAGGGATCGTTCGATCTCGTCTTGGTGCCGGGCTTCATTTCCAATCTCGATCTGCACTGGGAAGACGAGGGCTACAGCCGGCTGCTGAAGCGGCTTTCCGCGTTCTCACGGCTGATCCTGTTCGATAAGCGCGGCACCGGTCTGTCCGATCGCGTCGATGCCCACCATCTGCCCAGCCTCGAAACCCGCATGGACGATGTGCGCGCGGTGATGGATGCCGCAGGCAGCGGCCGCGCCGCCTTGCTCGGGGCTTCGGAAGGCGCGCCGATGGCAATGCTGTTCGCCGCCACCTACCCGGAGCGGACGCGGGCGCTGGCGCTTTATGGCGGCTATGCGCATTTCCACAAATGGGTGATGCCGCCGGAACGCCTTGAGGCGTTCATCGCGACGGCGGAGACCGCATGGGGCACCGGCGCCACCCTGCCGCATTTCGCGCCCGGCCGCGTCGACGATCCGCGTTTCGCCACATGGTGGGCGCGCTTCGAGCGGCTGTCGGCGAGCCCGACCGCGGCAATCGCCCTGGCCCGCATGAATGCGGCTATCGACGTGCGCGGCGTGCTGGCGGCGATCAGCGCACCGACGCTGCTGGTCCATCGCCGCAACGATGCGCGCGTCGACCCGGAGGCCAGCCGCTTCCTGGCAAGGAAGATCCCGAATGCGCGGCTGGTCGAGGTGCCCGGGCGCGACCACCCGATCTGGACCGGCGATGTCGACCGGGTGGCCGATCTGATCGAGGAATTCCTGACCGGAGCGCGCGCCGTTGCCGAGGCCGAGCGCGTCCTGGCTGCACTGCTGGTCACCCGGATCTACGACACGGCGCGGCTTGGCGACCGCATGTGGAGCGAGCGCAGCCGACGTTTTCAGGAAACATGGCGGCTTACGGTCGGGCGCCATGGCGGCCGACCGGCCGGCACGCATGGCGAGCTGTTGATGGCGCGCTTCGACGGCCCGGCGCGGGCCGTACGCTGCGCGGCGGCGCTGCGCGATGCGGCGCAGGAGATCGGCATCGCCAGCGCGCAGGGCGTGCATGTCGGCGAGGTCGAGTTGCGTGGGCCGCCGACGGGGTTGACGGCTCGCGTGACGATGCAGCTTGCCGCGCATGCCGGGCGCGGCGACATCCTCGCTTCGCGGCTGGTCGCCGACCTCGCCGCCGCTTCAGGCCTTCATTTCAATGACGCCGGGCGCATCGCGCTTGACGAGCTGGATGAGCCGCTGGCGCTGGTGCAGGCGACCTCGGAACAGCACCTGGAGCCGGCCTGCCGGCCGAAGGCCAAGGCTGCCGAGCCGGCCGCACTGACGGCGCGCGAAAGCGAGGTGGTGAACCTGATCGCCGATGGCAAGAGCAATGCCGCGATCGCCGCCGAACTCGGGCTGAGCGAACACACCGTCAAGCGTCACGTCGCCAATATTCTGCTCAAGCTGGACCTGCCGTCGCGGGCGGCGGCGGCGGCGTTCTCGGCCCGGCACGCTGGCCCGCACGGGCCATAGCAGCCATGGCGCTTTCGGGCGAAGCGGCCAGGCATGCGTAAGCGCTATCACTTCGTCCCATGCAGGCCAGGCGGATGTCGCCGGGAAAGGCGCTGCGAAGGGAGGAATAAAATGCTGAAGTCGACACTCAAATCACTGGTGCTGGTGGCAGGCGTTGGCGCGCTGTTGGCGATCGTTCCTGCCAAGGCCGAAGACGCCTCGGCGACGGCTGCCTACAAGGACATCCAGGCAACGCTCGGCTCGGTGCCGGACATGTTCAAGACGCTGCCGGATGTCGCCGTTGCCGGCGCCTGGGCCGAGATCAAGGGCGTGCAACTCAACCCGAACACCGCGCTCGACGGCAAGACCAAGGAATTGATGGGCCTCGCCGTCGCCTCGCAGATCCCCTGCCAGTACTGCATCTATTTCCACACGCAGGCGGCCAAGCTCAATGGCGCCAGCGACGAGGAGATCAAGGAGGCGGTGGCTATGGCGGCGATCGTGCGCCACTGGTCGACGATGCTCAACGGCAGCCAGGTCGATCTCGCCACTTTCAAGAAGCAGTCCGACGAGGTGTTCGCGGCCGTCAAGGCGAAGTCGCAGTGAAGAAGCCACTGCCCGGCGGCGAGCGCCGGGCAGTGCCTGATCAAGCAACCACCCGATCCGAGAAGACGGGCCTATGGAGGAAAAAATGCTGACCAAGACACAGACGATAGACGGCGCTGCGATCAAGAAGGCGATTGAGGGCCGTGATGGAAAATTGCTGGCGAGCTTCTATGCCGACGACGCATTGGTGCGGGTGATCGACCGCAACAACCCGCCGAGCAAGCCGCGCGAAATCCGCGGGCGCGCTGCGATCACTACATTCTGGGACGACATTTGCAGTCGGGCGATGACCCACAAGGTCGACACCACCATTGCCGACGGCAACAACCTCGCCTTCACCCAGGCCTGCTCCTATCCGGACGGGACCAAGGTATTCTGCGCGGCGATGCTGGAGCTGAAGAACGGCCAGATCGCGCGGCAGACCGTCGTGCAGGCGTGGGACGAGTGAGGCGGCCATATTCGGTACCAGATGGGCATTTGCCAGGCCGCGTACCCCACCCCTAACCCCTCCCCACAAGGGGGAGGGAGACGATGCCGCTGCTGTTTCGGCTAGAATTGTCGAAGTTAATGCTAAGTGGCGCTGCCGCTGCGAAGTTCCCCTCCCCCTTGTGGGGAGGGGCTAGGGGTGGGGGTCTTCTTCGCAAGAATCCGCTGCGGTGCACGGGAGCAGGTGGCGGCAGCCGGGTAGCGCAACCCTCAATTACGGCGAACGAAATCCTACTCGCTCTCGCCGTCCAGCGCCGGCACCGACACGCCGGCAAGCTCCGCCGCCAGCAGCCGCGACGCACCGGCGCGTGCGATCCTCAGCATCAGCGCCTTGCGCGTTGCCGCCGCCATGCGGTGCTCGGGCGCATCGCGCAAAATCTCGGCGCCGTAACCGTCCGAAAGAATGAACCCGCACTCCTGCGGAAAAATTTCCGAAGGCACGCCGGGATGGGTGGCGAAGAAGAAGCGGTCGGAATGCAGCCGGTAGTCCGGCCATTTGCGGTCGACCCTGAAATCCTCGATCGAGGATTTGATCTCGATGATCCAGATGTCGCCGTGGCGGGTCAGCGCAACCAGGTCGGCCCGCCGACCGGTGGCCAGCGACAGTTCGGGCAGCACATGTGCGCCCATCTGCTTGAGCAGCCGCTGCACGCCACGCCTGACCAGGATAGCGCGCTCCGACTGGCGGCCGTCTATGAGGGGGTTGAGGGGTAGAGGTGAGATGATCGGCATGGCGACACCATGCCAGATTTTGTTCACGGTTTGAACCTGGATTTTTTGGGCGATTATCCGGCTGACAAACCCACCGGCAATAGGACTATTGTCCCAATTATATACTTAGAGAGCACGGGAATATGTCCTATGATTCGAGTCGACAGGCCGGCACCGATCCGAAAGCGCAGATAGAGGTAATTCTCAGGGACGCGGAGCTAGAAGGGGAAATCTTCGCGGACACCGCGCAGCGTGTCCTCAATCTCTTCTTCGCTGAGAATGCCAAGGTGCCTAATCGTGAAGACCATCATCGCCAATGCTAGATGGCCGCATTTGCCGGTGGTTTCTCGGATAGTATCCATCGTAATCTCCCTACTTTCTAGGAACTCCATTGCGGGGCGTTCAAAGCGGGAGAGATTCAACGGCTGATCATAAAGTGTGCCACCAATCATTGAAGCGGTCCCATGGATGCACCAGTTTCTATCGTCCACGATTCGGAAGGCTGCGTTGGCTAGTTCCCCCGCTCGTGCGATAGCGCTCGCCAGCTCGGGAGTGGCCTTCACTGCCTTATGGAAGAATTTGATTTTTGCTCGGGCATTGAGCGGTAGGAGGGCAGCCAGAGAACTAGCGCCTTTCTCGTAAAATAGGATAGAAAGACAGTGGTCGAGCGCGTGTTCGGCGGCCGCCCAATTGATGGCTAGCTTGCCGATGGCGCGTTCAAAATCTTCTCGCTGGATAGGTTCCAATTAAAGAATCACCTGGTAATCGTGGTGGCGACAAAGCCGACGATACACGCTTCAACGAAATCGTGAAGCGGATGCTCGAGACACCGCCGAAGCCGCGCGGAAAGACAGGTATCGTGGCAAAGCCAGATAAGAAAAGCCCGCCGAGCGGCGGGCCAACAAGAATTAAGCGTAAAGACGCTCTCGTTCCTTCTCTCGTTCCTTCTCATGCACCGCCTCGTGGCTTTCCTCAAGGCGAGCGTTTGTTTGCCGAAGGATCAGCGCCTCTAGGGCGACTTCCGGCGTCACTTGGCCGCGCTCGAATAACCAAAAGGCCACATCTGTCCAATCCCAGAGCGGATTCTGAGTGGTTACTCTAGCTACAGGCAAGGGAAAGTCCTCGCCGCGTTGCCCCTTGGAATACAAACTGACAGCTGCTCTTGTAAGCATTGCCCGTTCGGCTATCTCGGAAAGACTGACCAAATAGTCAGGCTCAACCCGTTCGACTGTGGCACCCGTGGACTTCACCGCATCAATGACGGAATCAACGGCAGAACTCAAATCTTCTGCCTCGCGGGCGAACTGAAGGATGATTGCGCCACGCGCCACAGCTATTGTAGCGTCATCGCATCCAGCTTCGAAGAAACGGTCTTCGAAGTGCTCATCCTCATGATCGAGGCCAGAGGCTACAATCGTGAATTCAAACTTCTTCATTTTTGCCTCCTTCTTTTTCGTGGGCACATTTTTTACCGTGCCCTATCAGTTGATTTGCGTGGTCTTCGGGAACCCTGGGTGTGGACCAAACCGAGACTTGGCATCCCGACCGGTCGTGCTGGGGGCATAGCATGCGCCCCCAGGCATGAGCGCTTTTCCCGGTCGCTCGATAGGACCATCCAAGAGATTCCAAATGAGAGATCGCGGCCTCAATCTCCTTGTTTGGGTGCTTGGGACGCCTGCTCATGCCAGCGCCCCCAAAATGGGACAGCTGTTAACGGTTGTCAACACTATAGGTTCCGATTCGTGAATTTAGGGTGAACGGGCGTTGGGGTCAGTCCGCTAAAAACGGCTGTCCTTGGCCCGTAAAATTACTGAAGCCGGTGAGGTATTCGCGTGTCCAAGATAGCAGTTCCAATTCCTGAATCACGTCCCCCTCAGTGTTGTCCCGGAGCTCATAATATGCCCGGCGAAGCCGTTCTAAAAAACGCTCTTCAAAGGATGGATCTGATTCATTTAGAGTTTGAACGATGCAAGCGGCAAGGATTGCCGTGCCCCTCTTTGCCCGATGTAGATCAGTTGTTTGGCCGGCCATAAGAATCCCTCCTGCTGAAGTAACGGTAGAGACTACTTCTTTTTTCGTAAATGCAGGAGTCGTTTTGCCTTCATCGCGAAAGTCGGCCTCATGGATGATAATCAGATCCAGTTGAATTGGCGATTGTCCGGCTGACAAACCCGGCCCTCAGCTAACCGGCATCATGCCCTCCAGGGCAATGATTCTCGTCTTTGCGCAGCGTTCGCGGATGGTTTTGAGGCGGCCGTATTCTGGAGAGTCGTACCATGCCAGGAGGGACGCCATGTCCGGGAATTCGACAATGACGAGGCGATGAGGTTCCCAATCGCCCTCCAGAACTTTGGTGGCTCCGCCGCGAGCGATATACCTCCCCCCATAGCGGGCTTCGGTTGCCGGCACGTCCCGGCGGTATTCCTCGAAAACGGCGGCGTCGGTTATGTCGACATCAGCAATGAGATATGCGGCCATTGACCTTACTCCCTGAAAAAAACATTGAAACAGGTCTATTAGCGGCCCCGCAACTAAGCCAGCGGTACTACGCCTCGGAAACGACTCGCGTTCTCCCGGATTGGGGCGCTTAACTGTCTTGGTGGGGGCAGCTCTGGGAGGAGACGAACCATGCCGATGTATCTCACGCGATTCAGCTACAGGCCCGAAACCTGGGCGCGCTTGATGGATAATCCCGAGGATAGACGCGAGGCTGCCCGTTCCTATATCGAGTCGGTCGGCGGAAAGCTGCACGGGTTCTGGTATGCCTTCGGAGAGTACGACGGCTGGAACCTATGGGAGGCGCCGGACAACGTGTCGATGGCATCCGTCATGCTCGCCATCGGTGCGGGAGGCGCGCTCAGCTCGTACCAGACCACCGTGCTGTTAAGTGTCGAAGAGACGATGGACGCTCTTGGGAAAGCCAAGTCGATCCGGTATCGCCCACCGGGATCGTGACCGCCGCCCGCGCTTTGCGGAGTGTCGAAGGCTGGGGAACGCTTGCTCTCGGACGGCGCACGTTGCAGCTTGCGCTTTCAATGTCTGCCACGGATTTTAGGAGGAGCATTAGATGACGGAAGATGACGACCGGAAATCGGCGACGCCGGAGGAAATCCGCTCGGCCATCGGAGGCTGGGCGGTGCTTGGGGCAATTATCGTTGCCGTGTTTGGTGCGGCCTACGTCATGATCGATAGTTGAATGGCCAACGATCCTGGTCGCCCCGATGGATTGCCTGAAAAGATCGGCACGGTCCTTGGTGCATTGGTGGTGATCGGCACGTTCGGGCTTCTGGCTTGGGCCGTGCTTCGCGGCGTCCTTTATTAAACCCGGCCTGTCTGGACTTTCCCCTGCGGCGGCCGCGTCTCAGGCCGATCTCCTCGTAGCAACGGATGGTCTTGGCCGCAGGCCAGAGCGCCGGGCAGCGTCACCGACATTCATGGGTGATTTCTTCGTCTCCTGGTCCTTGTTCCTGGCCCATTGATTTTGCAACATAATCCTGCGGGGGCTGTTGCCGAAATGCCATAGTCGCAGGTTTACCAGCACGCAAGCGCAAGGATATAGGCATCGCCCGCTTGGCAAGCAAAGCAAATGCCAGCATGAATGAAGATGAAAAAAGCGGCCGACTCGAGCCGCTGTTGTTTGGGCAGGCATCGGACCTTTTCATGCGCATGAAGTCACTTGCAATCGTCGCGGCCCTGGCGCTGTCGACGGCTGTCGCCGGTTGCAGCACCATCGGCTCGCAGATCTTCACCAACAACTACGGCGCGGTGACCGACGCCGGCTATCACCTGCCGCGCGTTCCGATCGAAAAGGTGCCGTTCAAATACCGCCGGCAGATCGTCGACTACGACACCAGGGAAAAGCCGGGCACCATTATCGTCGATACGCAGAACAAGTTCCTCTTTTTCGTCATGGGCGACGGCGAAGCGATGCGCTACGGCATCGGCGTCGGCCGTGAGGGTTTCGAATGGCACGGCACCGCCCATATCGCGCTGAAGCGCGAATGGCCGACCTGGACACCGCCTTCGCAGATGATCAAGCGCCAGCCGGAGTTGGCCAAGTTTGCCGGTGGCATGGAGCCGGGGTTGAAGAACCCGCTCGGCGCGCGCGCCATGTACCTGTTCAACAAGGGCGGCGACATGGGTTATCGCCTGCATGGCAGCCCGGAATGGAATTCGATCGGCAAGGCGATGTCGTCGGGCTGCATCCGGCTGATGAACCAGGACATTATCGACCTCTACGACCGCACCTCGGTCGGCGCCAAGGTCATTGTGATATAAAACCCTTATACGCGGACCGTCTAGGCAACAACACAGACGTCGCAAACAGAAAACCGGGCACTTTGGCCCGGTTTTTTGTTGTCTATCGACGTTGACGATGGAACGGTGCGTCAGGAGACCTGTTCGACGTGCTGCACTTCCGGCACAAAGTGCCGGAGCAGGTTCTGGATGCCGTGCTTCAGCGTCGCCGTCGACGACGGACAGCCGGCGCAGGCGCCCTTCATGTGCAGGAACACGGTGCCGTTCTCAAAGCCGCGGAAGGTGATGTCGCCGCCATCCTGGGCCACCGCTGGGCGCACCCGCGTGTCGAGCAGCTCCTTGATGGTGACGACCAACTCCTCGTCGGCCTTGTCGTAGAATTCGCCGGTCTGGCTGGTCTCGGCGGCGGGGCCGGCCTTGGCCATCACCGGGGCGCCGGACATGAAATGCTCCATGATGGCGCCGAGGATAGCCGGCTTCAGATGCTGCCAGTCGGGGCCGTCCTTGGTCACGGTGATGAAATCATAGCCGAAGAAGACGCCGGTGACGCCGGGGATTTCGAACAGCCGGCCGGCGAGCGGCGAAGCCGTCGCGGCGCTATCGGCATCGCGGAAATCGGCGGTGCCTTCTTGCAGCACTTCCTTGCCGGGCAGGAATTTCAGCGTCGCCGGGTTTGGCGTCGACTCGGTCTGGATGAACATGGCCGTCTCCGTGCCCATTTCGGGCAACTAGTTTGGAATAGTTCTAATTAGGCTTTATCCGCCCGACATTCAAGCGAAAGGCATCGCGGGGAACGGCTGGCTGGCGGAATGTTTTGCTAGCGCCCTGAAACGCTTGGAGATGTGTTGAGATTCAGGTCAGGCCGAGCCGAAAATGGTGGGTTCCGAGAACCGGAGCGGAGCGTACTTTTGGTACGTGAGCACCGGAAGCGCAGGAAGCCGCCAATTGCAGGCCGGCCTCACCTGAATATCAGCGCATCTCAGGCGAGGCTGTCGATCTCTTCGTCCGACAGGTTCTGCGGCACCACCGTGACGGGAATCGGAAAGGCGGCGCCCTTGCCGGCGACCGCGCCGACCAGCGGCCCCGGCCCCTCCTTGCCGGCGCCTGCCGCCAGCACCAGGATGGCGATGTCCTGGTCTTCCTCGATCAGCTTGTGAATCTCTTCGGTCGGCTTGCCTTCGCGCACCACCAGTTCCGGCTCGATGCCGAGCTTCTGGCGCACCTTGTTGGCATAGCTGTCGAGTGCGGCACGCGCCGTGGCGGTCGCCTCCTCGCGCATGATCTTCTCGACGCCCAGCCAGTGCTGGAAATCATCCGGCTCGATGACATAGAGCAGCACCAGCACGCCGCCTGTGCTTTGCGCCCGCTTCGAGGCATAGGCGACGGCGCGCTCGCATTCCGGCGTGTCGTCGATGATCGCCAGGAACTTACGGCGATGACCGGCTTCGCGGCTGAGGCGTTTGGAGACCATATTCACCCTGTTCGATGGTTTCGGTCGCAATCTGCCACCGCCACAGCCCGCCCGCAAGCGACAGGCGGCGGTGGCGATATTGGTGCGGCTTGAAGCGCGTCGCGTTCGACCAGCGACGCGCTTCAGGTTCTTGTTTTATGCATGTCGTTATCGCAAACCGCTACACACTTTGCGCGACATGCATCAGCCTTGCAGCAGGCCGATAATGTCGCGCACGGTCTTCATGGTCGCTTCGGCCAATGTGCCGGCACGCTCGCCGCCATCCCGCAGCACCGCGTCGACATAGGCGCGGTCGCCGGAGATGCGGCGCATCTCACCGGCGATCGGCGCCAGCTTTTCCACGGCGAGATCGGCAAGCGCCGGCTTGAACACCGAAAACTGCTGGCCGCCGAACTCTTGCAGCACCGCCTCTTTCGATATTTCGGCGAGGCCGGCATAGATGCCGACGAGGTTCTCCGCTTCCGGCCGGCCGGCAAGGCCGTCCAGTTCGCCGGGCAAAGCCTCCGGGTCGGTCTTGGCCTTGCGGATCTTCTTCGAGATGGCGTCGGCATCGTCAGTCAGGTTGATGCGCGACAGGTCCGACGGATCGGATTTCGACATCTTCTTCGAACCGTCGCGCAGCGACATGATGCGCGCCGCCGGGCCGCCGATGACCGGCTCGGTCAGCGGGAAATAGCCGTTCACCGTCTCTTCGCCGACCTGCATCTCGACGCCGACGCCAAGCGCTGCGATGCGGTCCGAAAAGTCGTTGTTGAATTTCTGCGCGATGTCGCGGGTCAGCTCCAGATGCTGCTTCTGGTCGTCGCCGACCGGCACGTGGGTGGCGCGGTAGACGAGGATGTCGGCGGCCATCAGGGAGGGATAGGCGAGCAGGCCGAGCGAGGCGTTCTCGCGGTCCTTGCCGGCCTTGTCCTTGAACTGCGTCATCCTGTTCATCCAGCCGATGCGCGCCACGCAGTTGAAGATCCAGGCAAGCTCGGCGTGCTGCATCACCCGCGACTGGTTGAAGACGATGTGCTTGGTCGGGTCGATGCCGGAGGCGAGAAACGCCGCGGTGATCGACCGCGTCTGGTCCTGCAGATCCTGATGGACGAGCTGTGCGGTCAGCGAATGCAGGTCGACGACGCAGTAGATGCAATCGGAGGTGTCCTGCAGGGCGACGAATTTCTTGATGGCGCCGAGATAATTGCCGAGATGCAGATTGCCGGTTGGCTGGACGCCGGAAAAGACGAGCTGTTTGAAGGCGGGCTGATCGGTCATGGTGTTTCCCTGGCTTGTGGAGGGCCGTTTCGCGCGCGGCGAAAGTCTTGCGACGGCGCGCTTATGGACGAGAGCGAGGAGACGATCAAGAGGGGCGTTGGCCAGGGCGCGCAGGCTTTGACGTCGGCCGAACAGACGGCTGTTTGAGGGATGGCGCCGACCAGAAATAAAAACCCGCCTCGGTGGGCGGGTCGTTGGAGCCAATTAGCACCATACCGAGATTAGTAGCATAGCTGCCGGCACAAAGCAAGAACAAAATTGGCGCTGATGAATTTTCCCCCTCACGGATCCGGAGAGTGCTCCTTGACCGGCTGGGACGCCTTCCGCCCGATATTGCGGCGGATCATGCCGAAATCGGCGCCGCCGGTGGCGAAGGCGGTGACGAAGTAAAGCAGCGCGCCGCCGGCGACGAGCGCAAGCAAGATTACCGCCTTGATCACCAGCGGCGAGCCGGAGCCGAGACTTGCGGCGAACCAGTGTTCGGCAAAATAGAGCGCCGCGGCCATCACCGCCGCCGACAGCACCAGCCGCGGGATGCGTTTCATGAGCGGCACGTCGCGGCCCCAATGGCCGCGCCGGATCAGCACGGCGAGCAGCATCGCCGCATTGACCCAGCCGGCGACGGCGGAGGCAACGGCAATGCCGGGCGCGCCCATGATCGGAAACAGCGTCAGCGCCGTCGTAATGTTAACCGCCACCGAGATGGCGGCAAAAATCATCGGCGTGCGCGTGTCCTCGCGGGCGAAATAGCCTGGGGTGAACGCCTTGATCAGCACGAAGGCCGGCAGGCCGAGGCCGAAGATCGCCAGGATTGCCGCGACCGTCGGCGTCGAATTGTTGGCGGCGAAGGCGCCGCGCTCATAGACCAGCCGCACGATCGGCTCGGACATGACCAGCAGCGCGGCCGCCGCCGGCAACGTCATGAACAGAGTGAACTCGACCGAGCGGTTCTGCAGATTGGCGGCCTCGACCAGATTGCCCGATTTCAGCGCCCGCGACAGTTCCGGCAGAAGCACGATGGCGACGGCGACGCCGACGACGCCCAACGGCAGCTGGTAAACGCGGTCGGCATAGGCCAGCGACGACACCGCGCTGTCCTGCGCCGACGCGATCGCCGTGCCGATCAGCTGATTGATCTGGGTGATGCCGCCGGTGATAGCCGCCGGCAGCGCCAGGATCAGCAGCCGCTTGACGTTCGGCGTCATCTTCGGCCGGCGGAAGCCGATCGAGATGCCGGCATGGCGCACCGCCGCCCAGACGATCGCCAGTTGCACCAGGCCGGCCGCCAGCACACCCCAGGCCAGGCCGAAACCAACGGTGCGGGCGTCCGAACCCTTGTACCAGGCATAGGCGAGCACGGCGATGAGGATGACGTTGAGGAACACCGGCGCCACCGCGGCGGCGAAATAGCGGCGCAGCGAATTCAGCATGCCGGCCATCATGGCGCCGAGCGACATGCAGATCAGGTAGGGGAACATCACGGTCGCCAGTGCCACCGTCGTTTCGAATTTTCCCGGCGTGTCGGCAAAGCCCGGCGCCACCAGGTAGCGCACGATCAGCGGCATCGCCAGTTCCATGGCGATGGTCAGCGCCAGAAGCGCGGTGAACAAGACGCCGAACACCTCTTCGGAAAAGCGCTTGGCGCCGTCGGTGCCGTGCGTCTCGATCTCCTTGGCGAACAGCGGCACGAAGGCGGCGTTGAAGGCGCCTTCGGCGAACAGCCGGCGAAAGGTGTTGGGGAACTGGAAGGCGGCGTTGAAGGCGTCGGCGATCGGCCCGGTGCCGAGTGCGGCGGCCATCAGCATCTCGCGGCCGAAGCCGAGGGCGCGGCTCATCAGCGTGCCGGAAGCGACCGTGGCGAATTTCTTGACAAGGCTCATGCGCTTGAAGACTGCCTGTGGGATTGGGGCAAATGGAAGGTAACAGTCACTCGGCGGCCGTTTTGGTCTTGCCGCGCTCGGACGCCGTGCCCTCGAGCACCGCGATCAGCCTGTTGCGGATGGTCGCCGTACGCGACGGGCTGTCGATCTTCTGGCCGGTGAGATCGGTGACGTAGAACGTGTCGATGACCTTTTCGCCGAAGGTGGTGATGTGGGCCGAGGCGATGTCGAGCGACAGGTCCGACAACATGCCGGTGATCTCCGACAGAAGGCCCGGCCTATCCAGCCCCTCGACCTCGATCACCGAGAACCGGTTCGACAGCGTGTTGCGGATCTCGGCGCGTGGCGGGATGCGGAAAACCTTGGCGCCGCGCCGCGGCTTGGTGCGCTTCTCGATCATTTCAGGCAGCCAGCTCTTGCCCGACAGCACGTCCTCGATCAGCCGGCCGACGCGCTCGGCGCGGCGGCGCTCGTCCTCGTCGCGGTCGAACTCCCTCGAGATCAGGATGGTGTCGAGCGCGCGGCCATCCGAGGTGGTGAAGATCTGCGCGTCGACGATGTTGCCGCCGGCCGCGGCACAGGCGCCGGCAATCACCGAGAGCAGGCGCGGATGGTCCTGCGCCAGCACGGTGATCTCGGTCACCGCCTCGAACTGGTGGGTTTTCACCATGGTGGCGAGCTTCTTGCCGGCATGGTCGGCTTCGCGGATGAATTCGGCATGGCGGAGCTGGTCGGGAAGATCGACCGCCAGCAGATAGTTCTCGTAGTGCTGGCCGACATAACGCTTGCGGGCCTTTTCCGGCCAGTCGGCAAGCGCCTCGGCCAGTTGTTCGCGCGCCGCCGCCGTCCGTTTGGCGCGCGACACCTCCGAAAACCCGCCGGTCAACAAAAGCTCGGTCTCGTAGTAGAGCGTGCGCAGCAACTGGCCCTTCCAGCCATTCCAGACACCAGGCCCGACGCCACGGATATCGCAGACGGTAAGCACTAAAAGCATCTTCAGCCGTTCGACCGACTGCACTATGGCGGCAAAGTCCTCGATCGTCTTGCGGTCGTTGAGATCGCGGGTCTGCGCCGTCATCGACATGACGAGGTGGTTCTCGACCAGCCAGGCAACCGTTTCGGTGTCGGCCGGCGAGAGCCCCATATGCGGGCAGATGCGCCGGGCGATCCTGGCGCCGGCTTGCGAATGGTCCTCCGGCCTGCCTTTGGCGATGTCGTGCAGCAGCACTGCGACATAGAGCGCCTCGCGGCTCTTCTTCAGCCCCGGCATCAGCGAGTGGGAGAGCGGATGGATCTTTTCGCCGTCGCCGCGTTCGATCTCGGCCAGCACGCCGATGCAGCGGATCAAATGCTCGTCCACCGTGTAGTGGTGGTACATCGAGAATTGCATCATGGCGACGATCTTGCCGAAGTCCGGGATTAGCTTGGCAAGCAGTCCGGCCTCGTTCATGCGCCGCAAGTTGAGCTCGGCGTTGCGGTCCGAGGTCAAGATGTCGAGGAACAGCCGGTTGGCCTCCTCGTCGCGCCTGAGCGCCTTGCCGACGAGGCCGAGCGAACGGGTGAGAAGCTTCAGCGCATCGGGGTGGAATTCCAGGCCGTGCCTGTCGGCAAACCAGAACAGCCTGAGCAGGTTGACCGGATCGCGCTCGAACACCTCGTCGTCGGCAATGTTGATGCGGTGGTTGTCGACGATGAAGTCGGCCGTGCCGGCGAGCTTGCGTTTGCGCCGCGAGAAGGTGAGGAAAATGCGGTTGAAGCCCGGCACATGCTTGGCCTGCTCCTCCTCGAGCGCGGCGCAGAAAATGCGGGTCAGGTCACCGACGTCCTTGGCGACGAGGAAGTAGTGCTTCATGAAGCGCTCGACCGCCGACAGGCCGGGATGGGTGGTGTAGCCGAGCCGCTCGGCAATGTCGCGCTGGATGTCGAAATGCAGCCGCTCCTCGGCCTTGCCGGTGAGGAAATGCATGTGGCAGCGCACCGCCCACAGGAAGTCCTCGGCCTTCTGGAATTCCCTGTATTCGGCGTCGGTGAAGACACCCTTTTCGACCAGTTCCTCGCCGGTGCGCACCCGGTAGAAATATTTGCCGATCCAGAACAGCGTCTGCAGGTCGCGCAGGCCGCCCTTGCCGTCCTTGACGTTGGGTTCGACCAGATAGCGGCTCTCGCCGGCCTTGGCGTGGCGCTCGTCGCGTTCGGCGAGCTTGGCCTGAACATATTCGGGCCCGGTAGTGCGCACCACTTCGTGGTCGAAGCGCTGCAAAAGCTCGTCATAGAGTTTTTGCTCGCCCCATAGGAAACGCGCTTCCAGGATCGAGGTGCGGATGGTGACGTCGGTGCGCGACAGTCTGAGGCATTCGTCGATGTTGCGCGTGGCGTGGCCGACCTTCAGCCCCAGATCCCACAGCATGTAGAGCATGTATTCGACAATCTGCTCGCCCCACGGCGTCTGCTTGTAGGGCAGCAGGAACAGGAGATCGATGTCGGAGCCCGGCGCCAGCGTGCCGCGGCCGTAGCCGCCGACGGCGACGACCGCCATGCGCTCGGCGGATGACGGGTTTTTCACGCGATAGACGTGGGTGGCGGCGAAATCGTAGAGCGCGCGGATGATCTCGTCCATCAGATGCGACAGCCGGGCGGCGCAGGCGGTGCCGCTGCCGTCGTCCATCAGCATGCGTTCGGCGACCGTGCGGCCGTCGGCGAGCCGGCTTTTGAGGAGCTTGAGAACACCGCTGCGCGCGGCCTTGCCCGAACCGTCGCCTGCCGTGGCCGCGGTCACTTCGGTCATCTCGCGACGCAAGGCCTCGCCGTCGACCAATTCCTCGAGCTTCAGTGATATTCTTGCCATGGATGCCGTTCGGCCTCGCCGTTTCGGCGGCGTCTATAGCGCGTTTTCGCGGCGCTGGGTATGGGGCTGACGGACGCGTTCTCCGCAGGGGTGGAACAGGACGATCGTCTCGTGCCCGCAGCCGGTTCGGCTTGGGATTGGCCGCGAAAAATCGAAAATCGGCCCTTGACCTTCCAGTTACTGGAAGCACTACCTCCGCCGCAACATCGAAATACAGGGGCTTTCGGCATGACGCATTCCGACCACCATCATCACGCCCATGGCAGCTATTGCTCGGCAAAAGGCGCCACCTCTGCTGCGGACGCCGTCGCCCGCGATCCGGTCTGCGGCATGACCCTCGATCCGGCTGCCGGCAAGCCGACCGCCGAGCATGGCGGCCATCGCTATCATTTCTGCAGCGAAAGCTGCCGCTCGAAATTCATCGCCGAGCCGGAAAAATACCTGACGGCCAACGATCCCGTCTGCGGCATGAGCGTCGACCGCGCCACGGCCAGGCACTTTTTGCGGCACGCGGGCCAGGGTTTCTATTTCTGCTCCGCCGCTTGCCAGGCGAAATTCGAGGCCGAGCCGGCAAAGTATCTCGGCGACAGGCCGGCGCCGCAGGCGATGCCGAAAGGTACGCAATACACCTGCCCGATGCACCCGGAAATCATCCGCGACAAGCCCGGCTCCTGCCCGATCTGCGGCATGGCGCTAGAGCCGATGGGGGTGCCTACCGGCGACGAGGGACCGAACCCCGAACTGGTCGACTTCACCAGGCGTTTCTGGGTGAGCGCAGTGCTGTCCGTGCCGTTGCTGGTCATCGCCATGGCACCGATGCTCGGCCTGACGTTCCAGGCTTTCATCGACGACGGTGCGAAGGTCGGGCTGGAACTGGCGCTGGCCAGTCCCGTGGTGCTGTGGGCGGCATTCCCGTTCTTCCACCGCGGCTGGGATTCGATCCTGAACCGCAGCCCCAATATGTGGACGCTGATTTCGCTCGGCGTCGGTGCCGCCTATCTCTACAGCGTCGTCGCCACCCTGTTTCCGGGCCTCTTTCCGCACCAGTTCCGCGGCCATGACGGCACCGTGCCGGTCTATTTCGAGGCGGCGGCGGTGATCGTCGCGCTGGTATTCCTCGGCCAGGTGCTGGAATTGCGTGCCCGCGAGAAAACCGGGTCGGCGATCCGTGCGCTGCTCGACCTGGCGCCGAAGACGGCGCGGCTGATCGGCGCGGACGGTTCCGAAAACGACGTGCCGCTCGATACGATCAAGGCCGGCGACCGCTTGCGCATCCGCCCCGGCGATGCCGTGCCGGTCGACGGCATTGTGCTCGAAGGACGCTCCTCCATCGACGAATCGATGATCACGGGCGAGCCGCTGCCGGTCGAAAAGACCGAAGGCGACAACCTCACCGGCGGCACGCTCAACAAGAACGGCTCCCTGGTCATGCGCGCCGAAAAGATCGGCGCCGAGACGACGCTGGCACGCATCGTCGAGCTGGTCGCCAAGGCGCAGCGTTCACGCGCACCGATCCAGGGGCTGGCCGACCGCGTGTCGTTCTACTTCGTCCCGGCTGTCGTTCTGGTCGCGATCATTGCGTTCGTCGCCTGGGCGGTCATCGGACCGCAACCCAGCCTGGTCTTTGCCGTCGTCGCGGCGGTCTCGGTGCTGATCATTGCCTGTCCGTGCGCACTGGGCCTCGCGACACCAATGTCGATCATGACCGCCACCGGGCGCGGCGCGCATGCCGGCGTGCTGATCAAGGAAGCGGCGGCGCTCGAACGTTTTGCCTCGGTCGACACGCTGATCGTCGACAAGACGGGAACGCTGACGGAAGGCCGGCCGCGACTGACCGACGTCGTCGCCGTCGAAGGCATGGCACAAGACGATCTGCTGGCGCTCGCCGCCGGGCTGGAAAAAGGCTCGGAGCATCCGCTGGCCGAGGCTATCGTCGACGGCGCCCACGAACGCTACGTGAAGGTCCCCGACGCGAGCGGCTTCGAGGCCGTCACCGGCAAGGGCGTTTCGGGCACGGTCTCGGGACAGAAGGTGGCGCTCGGCAACGCCGCGATGATGGCCGATCTCGGCATCGACACGGCATCGGTCCTGGCCAGTGCCGAGGCGCTGCAGGCCGATGGCAAGACCGCGATGTTCGTCGCTGTCGCAGGCAAGCTCGCCGGCCTCGTTGCCGTCGCCGATCCGATCAAGGCGACGACCGCCGAGGCGATCAAGGCGCTGCATGACAGCGGGCTGAAGATCGTCATGGCGACCGGCGACAATGAGCGCACCGCCAAGGCCATCGCCGCCAAGCTCGGCATCGACGCGGTGCGTGCCGGGCTTTTGCCCGAACAGAAGAACGCGCTGGTCGAGGAATTGCGTGCCGGCGGTGCGGGCGTCGCCATGGCCGGCGATGGCGTCAACGATGCGCCCGCACTTGCCGCCGCCGATGTCGGCATCGCGATGGGCACAGGCGCCGATGTTGCGGTCGAAAGCGCGGGAATAACGCTGGTCAAGGGCGATCTCAACGGCATCGTCAGGGCCAGGACGCTGGCCCGCGCGACGATCCGCAACATCCGCCAGAACCTGTTTTTCGCTTTCCTCTACAATGTGCTTGGCGTGCCGGTCGCTGCCGGCGTGCTCTATCCGCTCACCGGCACGCTGTTGTCGCCGATGCTCGCGGCGGCGGCGATGAGCCTGTCTTCGGTTTCGGTCATCGCCAACGCATTGCGGCTCAGGACGTTGAAACTCTGAGTAAAACTTCCAGATAGACCCTGTTCAAAAAGGAGACGATGAATGACCTTGGCCAAGAAGATCGTGCTGCTGATGATGGCGGCGGGAATGCTGCTTGCTGTTTTCCTCGAAAGCGTTCCGGCACAAGCCGAGGAGATGAAGCACGACATGGGCGCAATGGGCGCGCAGAGCCCCTCGACCGAGGGCTACAAGGCGGCGATGGACAAGATGCATACCGACATGATGGCAATCGAATATTCCGGCAATGCCGATGTCGATTTCGCCCGCGGCATGATCCCGCATCACCAGGCGGCCATCGATATGGCCAAGATCGAGCTCGCCAATGGCAAGGATCCGGAAATCCGCAAGCTGGCGGAAGCAGTGATCGCCGCGCAGCAAGCCGAGATCAAGCAGATGCAAGACTGGCTCGCCGCCCATCCGGTGAAGTAGGCGTCACGCTGTCGGGGAATCCTGGCGAGAGGCTTCACCTGGATTTCTGCTTCACCTGGATTTCCCTTGGCGGCTATGGTGCTATCCGGGCCTCGGACTGGAGCATGCCATGGCATCGACGATAAGAACGACCACCCTGCCCTGCGGCGAAGCCGTGCCGGTGCTCGGCCAGGGCACCTGGAAGATGGGCGAGGACGGCCGCCGCCGCGCCGACGAGGCCAATGCCCTGAAGCTAGGGCTGGATCTCGGCATGACGCTGATCGACACCGCCGAAATGTATGCCAGCGGCGGTGCCGAGCAGGTGGTGGCCGAGGCCATCGCCGGGCACCGCGACGAGGTTTTCCTGGTCTCCAAAGTGCTGCCGTCCAATGCCTCGCGCGCCGGCGTGAAACGGGCCTGCGAGAACAGCCTGAGGCATCTCGCCACCGACCGCATCGATCTCTATCTCTTGCATTGGCCGGGCAGCGTTCCTTTGATGGAGACGGTAGAGGCGTTCGAAGCGTTGAAGGCGGCCGGCAAGATCCGCCATTGGGGCGTCAGCAATTTCGATACCGATGAGATGGAAGAGCTGGTTCGGTTGCCGGCCGGCGGCAACGTCCAGACCAATCAGGTGCTCTACAATCTGTCGCAGCGCGGCGTCGAGTTCGACCTTGCCCCGTGGAGCCGGCAACGCGGCATGCCGCTGATGGCCTATTCGCCGGTCGATCAGGGGGTATTGGCGCGGAACGCCAGGTTAGATGCCATCGCCGCCCGCCACGGTGCGACGCCGGCGCAGATCGCACTTGCATGGGTGATGGCGCAGCAGGGCGTGATCGCCATTCCGAAGGCCAGTCGCCCGGAGCATATCCGGCAGAATGCCGCGGCGTTGGACATCGAGCTCACGAGCGAAGATTTCGCCGAAATTGACCGCGCCTTCCCACCGCCGAGGCGGAAGTCGGGCTTGGCGATGATTTGAGGGTGAAGCTGCCAATCTCCCCCCTGGTGGGTCCCTCGAGGGGGAGATTGGCGGTTTCGCCGACGCCGCTCCGATTGCAGAAGCCCTACTTCGCCAGCATCCCCTTCAATCTGTACAGCGCCTCCAGCGCCTCCCTTGGCGTCATCTCGTCGGGATTGATCTCCGCTAGCGCCAAACCCAGCCCATCACTCTTCGCCGGCTTCGACGCTTCCCGCTGCGCCGCCACAGAAAACAGCGGCAGGTCGTCGACCAGACGGTTGGCCTTGCCCGAGACCTCGCCGGCTTCGAGCTGGTGCAGCACTTCTTTGGCCCGGCCGACGACGGCTTCCGGCAGGCCGGCCAGCCGCGCCACCTGGACGCCGTAGGAACGGTCGGCCGCACCCTTGCCGACCTCGTGCAGGAAGACCACGTCGCCTTCCCATTCCTTGACCCGCATGGTGACGTTGTGGAGCCGTGTAAGTTTCCCGGCCAGCGCCGTCATTTCGTGGAAATGCGTGGCGAAGATCGCCCGGCAGCGGTTCTTCTCGTGCAGATATTCGACCGCCGCCCAGGCAATCGACAGGCCGTCGAAAGTGGCGGTGCCGCGGCCGATCTCGTCGAGGATGACCAGTGCGCGCTCGCCTGCCTGGTTGAGGATCGCCGCCGTCTCGACCATCTCGACCATGAAAGTCGAGCGGCCGCGCGCCAGGTCGTCGGAGGCGCCGACCCGCGAAAACAACCGATCGACGACGCCGATATGGGCTGATGCCGCGGGCACGAAGGAACCGGTCTGGGCAAGGATGGCGATCAGCGCGTTTTGCCTGAGGAAGGTCGACTTGCCGCCCATATTGGGGCCGGTCAGCAGCCAGATCGCGCCGGTCTTGGCATCGCCTTGCGGCGACAGATCGCAATCATTGGCGACGAACGGGCCTTCGCCGGAACGCCGCAGCGCCTGTTCGACCACCGGGTGGCGTCCGCCCGAAATCTCGAAGGCAAGGCTCGCATCGACCAACGGCCGGCACCAGGCCTCGCTCTCGGAAAGCAAGGCAAGTGCGGCCGAAACGTCGAGCACGGCGAGCGCTTCGGCGCCGGCACGGATCCTGTCGGCGTGGCCGACCACTTGCGCCGTCAGCGCCTCGAAAGCGGCAAGCTCGATCGCCAGCGCCCGGTCGGCCGCATTGGCGATCTTGGTTTCCAGCTCGGCGAGTTCGGTGGTGGTGAAGCGCATGGCGTTGGCCATGGTCTGGCGATGGATGAAGCGCGCCCTGGCGCCGTCGCTGCCGGTCATCAGCGCATGATGATTGGCGATGACTTCGATATAATAGCCCAGCACATTGTTGTGCCTGATCTTCAGCGAGCGGATGCCGGTCTCGTCGATCAGCGAGCGCTCCAGCCCGGCGATCACTTTTCGCGACTCGTCGCGCAACGCCCGCATCTCGTCGAGTTCGGCGTGGTAGCCGCCGCGGACGAAGCCGCCGTCGCGCTTGAGCAACGGCAGCTCGTCGCTCAGCGCCTGCGCCAGATGCGCCGCCAGTTCATTGGGCAGCGTCTTGATAGCTCCCAACGCCGCGGCCAGTTCGCCCGGCAAGGCGATCTGGCCGAACAGTTCGGCGATGGCGCCGGCCGCTTCGAAACCGGCGCGCAGCGCGCCGAGGTCGCGCGGGCCGCCGCGGTTGAGCGCCAGCCTGGACAGCGCGCGCGGCATGTCGGCAACGCTCTTCAGGCTTGCCCGCACCGCCTGGCAAAGGCGCGTCTCGGAGCGGAAGAACGACACCGAGTCCAGCCTTGCAGCGATTGCCGCCGGATCGGTCAGCGGCGCCATCAGCCGGTCGGCGAGCAGCCTTGCACCGCCGCCGGTCACCGTGCGGTCGATCGCCTTGAACAGCGATCCGTCGCGGCTGCCGGACAGCGTGCGCAGCAGTTCCAGGTTGGCGCGCGTCGCCGGGTCGATGAACAGCGTCGAGCCCTGCTCCTCGCGCTCCGGCCGCGACAGCGGCGGCCGCTCGGCTTTCTGCGTCTTTTCGACATAGGCGATGACGCCTGAGATCGCCGACAGCTCGGCGCGCGAAAACGAGCCGAAACTGTCAGGGGTCGCCACCTCGAAGAAGCGCGCGATGCGGCCGGCGGCCGAAGCCGAATCGAACAGCGACGGCGGCTGCGGGCTGGCGACACGGCCGAGCACGTCGAAGACCGGTTTCAGCTCCGGGTCGTAAAACACCGGCTCGGCGACGATCAGCTCGCGCGGGTCGACGCGGAAGACATCGGCGAGCAGCCGGTCGGCGGTGGTCTCGGCGACGCGGAAGACACCGGTCGAGATCTCGATCCAGGCCAAGGCAAAGGAATGCTCGGCCCCGCCCTTGACCCGTCCCAGCGCCATCAGAAAACTCGATTCCGACGGCGCCAGCAATTTGTCTTCGGTGATGGTGCCGGGCGTTACCAGCCGCACCACGTCGCGGCGCACCACCGATTTGCCGCCGCGCTTCCTGGCCTCCGTCGGATCCTCGATCTGCTCGCAGACGGCGACGCGGAACCCCTGGCCGATCAGCTTCTGCAGATAATCGTCGGCGGCATGCACCGGCACGCCGCACATCGGGATGTCGAGCCCCTGGTGCTTGCCGCGCTTAGTCAGCACGATGCCGAGCGCCCGGCTTGCTTTCTCGGCGTCGTCGAAGAACAGCTCGTAGAAATCGCCCATGCGGTAGAACAGCAGCGAATCCGGGTTCGCCGCCTTGATCTCGATATACTGCTCCATCATCGGCGTCGCCGGCGCGAAGGCCGGCGTGGCATTGTCGCTTCGAATGGGCGTCTCGTCGTTCAAGAAGCTGCTTCCAAAATTTTCCAGGCCATGCTTGGCGGTTTACAGCGGCGAAGTGTAGCCTTAATCCCGAACCTTCCACAAAAGAAAGCATGCGCACCCATCTCAAGCGGTGCCGTACGGGCGAGGAACCGAAAGCATCATGGCCAAGAAATCCGAAAGCAACGGGCCCTCCGTCAGCGCCCAGGAGGCATTGGAATTCCATGCCATGGGGCGGCCGGGCAAGCTGGAGATCGTCGCCACAAAACCGATGGCGACGCAGCGCGATCTCAGCCTCGCCTATTCGCCGGGCGTCGCCGTGCCGGTTCTCGCCATTGCCGAGGATCCGAGCCGCGCCTTCGACTATACGGTTCGCGGCAACATGGTCGCCGTCATCTCCAACGGTACCGCCATCCTTGGCCTCGGCAATCTCGGCGCGCTTGCTTCGAAGCCAGTGATGGAAGGCAAGGCGGTGCTGTTCAAGCGCTTCGCCGATGTCGATTCCATCGATCTCGAGGTCGACACCGAGGATGCCGACGAATTCATCAACTGCGTGCGTTTTCTCGGCCCCTCCTTCGGCGGCATCAACCTCGAGGACATCAAGGCGCCGGAGTGTTTCATCATCGAGCAGCGGCTGCGCGAGCTGATGGACATACCGGTCTTCCATGACGACCAGCACGGCACTGCCATCATTTCGGCCGCCGGCCTGATCAACGCGCTGGAAATCACCGGCCGCGACATGAAGACCACGAAAATGGTCTGCAACGGCGCCGGCGCTGCCGGCATCGCCTGCATCGAACTGATGAAGGCGATGGGCTTTGCGCCAGAAAATATCATCCTGTGCGACACCAAGGGCGTGGTCTTTCAGGGCCGCACCGAAGGCATGAACCAGTGGAAATCGGCGCACGCCGTGAAAACCGGTGCGCGCTCGCTGGCCGAAGCGCTGGACGGCGCCGACGTGTTCCTCGGCCTCTCGGCCAAGGGCACGCTGACCACCAGGATGGTGCAGTCGATGGCCAAGAACCCGATCATCTTCGCCATGGCCAATCCCGACCCCGAGATCACGCCGGAGGAGGTCGCCGAGATCCGCACCGACGCCATCATGGCGACGGGGCGGTCCGACTATCCCAACCAGGTCAACAACGTGCTTGGCTTCCCCTACATTTTCCGCGGCGCGCTCGATGTGCGGGCGACCACCATCAACGACGACATGAAGATCGCCGCGGCCAAAGCGCTCGCCGAACTGGCGCGCCAGGACGTGCCCGACGACGTCGCCGCCGCCTATCAGGGCATGCGGCCGAAATTCGGTCCAAACTACATCATCCCGGTGCCGTTCGATCCGCGCCTGATCTCGGCGATCCCGATCGCGGTCGCCAAGGCGGCGATGGACTCCGGCGTCGCCCGCAAGCCGATCCTCGATCTGGACCGCTACGCGCAGGAGCTTTCCGCCCGCCGCGACCCGATCGCATCGACGCTGCAGCGCATCTACGACCGGGTGCGCCGCCAGCCCAAGCGCATCGTCTTTGCCGAGGGCGAGGAGGAGCAGGTGATGCGCGCCGCCGTCTCCTATGTGAACCAGCGGCTCGGCACCGCCATCCTGCTCGGCCGCGACGACATCATCAAGGAAAACGCCAGGAACGCCGGCATCGACCTCGGCAAGCAAGGCATCGAGATCATCAATGCGCGGCTGTCGCGGCGCAACTCGGTCTACGCCGACTATCTCTACGAGCGCATGCAGCGCAAAGGCTTCCTGTTCCGCGACTGCCAGCGGCTGATCAACAACGATCGCAACCATTTCGCCGCCTGCATGGTGGCGCTGGGCGATGCCGACGGCATCGTCACCGGTGTCACCCGCAACTATTCGACGGCGCTCGATGACATCCGCCGCGTCATCGACGCAAGGCCCGGCCACTGCGTTATCGGCGTGTCGATCGTGCTGGCGCGGGGCCGCACCGTCCTCGTTGCCGACACCGCCGTGCACGACATGCCGAATGCTGAACAGATCGCCGACATCGCCGAGGAGGCCGCCGGCTTTGCCCGCCGCATGGGCTACGAGCCGAGGCTCGCCATGCTCGCTTATTCGACCTTCGGCCATCCGCAGGGCGAGCGCTCCGAGCGCGTCCAGGAAGCGGTGCGCATCCTCGACAAGCGCCGCGTCGATTTCGAGTATGACGGCGAAATGGCCGCCGACGTGGCGCTCAACGCCCGCGCCATGGCGCAGTACCCGTTCATCAGGCTGACCGGCCCGGCCAACGTGCTGGTGATGCCGGCTTTCCACTCGGCCTCGATCTCGACCAAGATGCTGCAGGAACTCGGCGGCTCTACCGTCATCGGCCCGCTGCTGGTCGGCCTGAACAAGCCGGTTCAGATCGTCTCGCTCAATGCCAAGGACTCAGACATCGTCAATATGGCGGCGATCGCGGCGTATAGCACCGGGGCTTGAGGAGCGCCTAGCGGCACCTCTTCCTTCTCCCTTGGGGGAGAAGGAAGAGGCGCCGCGCTACAGCAACCCCGCCTGTTCGGCCTCGCGGCGCAGATTCTGCCTTGGCCTTGGGCCGATCTGCTGGATGACCAGTCCGGCGGCCAGCGAGCCGAGGTCGCCGCACTGCTTCAGGCTGCGGCCTTGCGTGTAGCCATAGAGGAAACCGGCGGCATAGAGGTCGCCGGCGCCTGTCGTGTCGACCAGCTCGCGGATCCTGGTCGCCTCGATGGTGACGGTCTCGTCGCCGCGCACGATCACCGAGCCCTTTTCCGAGCGGGTGACGGCGGCGATCTTGCAATCCTTGCGGATCTGCGCCAGCGCCTCGTCGAAGGACGCGGTCTGGTAGAGCGACTTGATCTCGTGGCTGTTGGCAAAGACGATGTCGACGGTGCCGGAGCGCATCAGATCGAGGAACTCGTCGCGGTAGCGGTCGACGCAGAACGAGTCCGACAGGGTCATCGACACTTCGCGCCCGGCGGCGTGGGCGAGTTTCGCCGTCTGCCGGATCGCTTCCTTGGCGCGCGGCGGGTCCCACAGATAGCCCTCGAAATAGGTGACGGCGGCGCCCGACGCCTTGTCGGCCTCGACGTCCTCCGGGCCGAGCTCGACGCAAGCGCCGAGATAGGTGTTCATCGAGCGCTCGCCGTCCGGCGTGACGAAGATCATCGAGCGCGCCGTCGGCGGTTCGCCGTTGAGCGGCTTTGTGTCGAAGGCGACGCCCTGGGCATGGATGTCATGCGCGTAGATTTCGCCGAGCGCGTCGTTGGAGACCTTGCCGAAGAAGGCGGCGCGGCCGCCGAAGGAGGCAACGCCCGCCGCCGTGTTGCCGGCGCTGCCGCCCGAGGCTTCGATGGCCGGGCCCATGCGGCTGTAGAGCAGTTCGGCGCGCCTCGTGTCGATCAAATTCATCGCGCCTTTGATGATGCCGTTGGTCTCCAGGAACGCCTCGTCGCACTGGGCGATGATGTCGACGATGGCATTTCCGATACAAAGCACGTCATAATCCGGCATCAATTCATGTCTCCGCCAAAAGCCACCGGCTTTCTGCCACGCCGGGCGCGGGCGGGTCTAGCGGTTTGATGCGGCTTTGCCTAGCGGCGATCCGACGAATGTCAGCATAGCGACCATCGTTGGATGGCGGCCGAAGCATTTCCCGCGTGCCTGGCTTACAAGCATGGCTGAGATGAGCGATGCCCAGAGGTTCCAGCCGGCCATGTCCATGAAAACCGACACGAGGCTCGAGTTGGTGCTGCTCGTCGTATTGGCGCTGCTGTGGGGCGTATCCTACAGCTTCATCAAGATCGGCGTCGCGACGATCCCGCCGGTAACGCTGATCGCCGCGCGAACCCTGGTCGCGGGTGGCATCCTGTTCGCCTGGATCCGCTGGCGCGGGCTGGCCTTGCCGGGTGATGCCGCAAGCTGGCGCCGGTTTGCATTCCAGGCATGCCTCAACAGCGTCGTGCCGTTCACGCTGATCGCTTGGGCCGAGCGCTCGCTGGATGCCGGGCTGGCCACGATCCTGAATGCGACCTCGCCGATCTTCACCTTCTTGCTGACCGCCCTCATCACCCGCCATGAACCGGCGACCATGCGCAAGCTGTTCGGTGTCGCGGCGGGAATCGCCGGAATATGCCTCGTTGTCGGCGCCCCAGCGCTAGGCGGCCTCGGACAGCAAATATTGCCGCAACTTGCCGTGGTCGCGGCGACGATCTGCTACGCCGGCGCTGCCGTTTTCGGCCGCGGCTTCAGGGGGCTCGACCCGATGGTGCCGGCCGCCGGTTCGATGCTCTGCGGCGCCGCGATGCTGATCCCGTTGAGCCTTGCGTTCGACCGGCCATGGACCTTGGCGCCATCGACAGCTTCGGTCCTTGCGCTGCTCGGGCTTTCGGTGTTTTCGACCGCGCTGGCCTTCTCGATCTATTTCCGCCTCCTCCATTCGCTGGGCTCCGTCGGCACCACCTCGCAAGCCTATCTGCGGGTGCCGATCGGCGTTGCTATCGGAGCCGTGTTCCTTGGCGAAAGCCTTGGTCCGAGCGCGTGGTGGGGAATGGCCCTGGTCGTCGTCGGCGTGGCGGCGATGACCATTCCCCAGGCGAAGGTCGCGCGCTAGGAAGCCGCGCTTGCGACTTGGGCGGTCTCCGCCTATTCGGAGATATCAGCCACGGGCATGTTTGACATGGAATTGGAAACGCCGTGATCCTCGACGCCGCCCGCGCCGCCTTGAGCCGGCTGTTCTCGCCCGAATTCCGTTCCGTGTTCGTGAAGACACTGGGGCTGACCTTGCTGGCACTGGCGGCGCTGTGGTTCGGGATAAAGAGCCTGTTCGAATGGCTGGCCTGGCCGTGGATCGATGCATGGCTGCCCGCCCTTCCCTCCTGGGCCGGATGGCTGGGCGCCGTCGTCGCCGGCGTCGGCCTTGCGCTGGGGCTGGCGCTTTTTATCGCGCCGGTGACGGCGATCATCGCCGGCCTGTTCCTTGACGACGTCGCCGAAGTGGTCGAGCGCACCGACTATCCCAACGATCCGCCCGGCTGCGCCGTGCCGGCGCTGCGCTCGCTGGTGCTGGCGATCAGGTTCTTCGGCGTCGTCATCCTCGGCAACATCATCGCTCTGCTGCTTCTGCTGGTGCCGGGCATCAACATCGCCGCCTTCTTCATCGTCAACGGTTATCTGCTCGGGCGCGAGTTCTTCGAGTTCGCCACCATGCGCTTTCGCCCGGAGGCCGAGGCCAGGGCGCTGCGCAGAAAGCACGCGGTCACCGTATTCCTGGCCGGGCTGGTCGTCGCCGCTTTCCTGGCCGTGCCCCTGCTCAACCTTTTGACGCCGCTGTTCGCCGCCGCCATGATGGTGCATCTGCACAAGGCGATCTCGGCGCGGGAAGGGAGCTAGCGCAGCAGGAAACCCCTGCCCAGGTCATCATCGTCCTCGACGATGAATTCGGCCCGTCCTGAGTAATAGGCGCGGCCGCCGACCCGGGCGATGATGGCATCATGCGGCCCGGCTGTGGCCCTGCGTGCGACCGCGCCGGAAAAGCGCGAGCCGGCGATGCTCTCGAACAGCCGCGCCCGGCCAATCTCGATTTGCCCCTTGGCGTGCATGGCCGCCAGCCGCGCGGTGACGCCCGAGCCGGTCGGCGAACGGTCGACCTCGGCTTCGGCGAAAACGCAGATGTTTTTGGTCGGCGTATCGGAGAACGCATCCTGTCCGTCAGTCAGGATGGTGCCGTAGAGAAAGGCGAGATCGGCATGGTCGGGATGCGACAGCGGCAATTCGGCCTTGAGCTTATCGGTCAGCGCGGTCGCTGCATCGACGAAATCGCGCACCCGGTTCCTGCCGAATTCCAGCCCGAACTGGCGGCAGTCGGCGAGCGCATAGAAGGCGCCGCCATAGGCGATGTCAAAGCCGACCGGACCATAGCCCGGCAGCTCGATCCGCCGGTCGCGGGCGAACAGAAACGCCGGCACGCTTTCGAAGGACACCGCACCGGCCTTGCCATTCCTTACGTCCACAGAAGCCGAGATCAGCCCGCACGGCGCCTCGATGTTTACGGTCGTCAACGGCTCGCGTGGCGCCACCAGCCGCTCGTCGACGGCGTAGCGGCCGAGCGCGACGATGGCGTGGCCGCACATCGTCGAATAGCCCTCATTGTGCATAAACAGCACCGCGAGGTCGGCGCCCGGCAGGTCAGGCTCCACCAGCAGCGCGCCATACATGTCGTAATGGCCGCGCGGCTCGAACATCAGGATCTTTCTGAGATGATCGAGATGGTCGCGCACATAGGCACGCTTTTCGAGGATCGTGCCCTTGGGAATGTCGGGGTAGCCGCCGGTGACGATCCGCAGCGGCTCGCCGCCGGTGTGCATGTCGACGACGGTGAGGGTCATTCGCCGGGCCCGACCTAGGCTGAAGATTTGGCAAACAGCGCCTGCAGCTTGCCGAACGGCATGGCGGCGCGGGTGAAGCCGAAGGTGCCATCCTGCTGGATCTCGCGCGCCGCGGTCTCCAGCATGCCGAAGGCGAAATTGGTGAGCCATGGACCGAGCGAGACGCGCTTTACCCCCGCCGTGGCCAGGTCGGCGATGGTGAAGCCGGGCCTGGCCATGACGTTGACCGGCTTGGTCAGCGCCGAGCAGACGGTTCGCACCATCTCGATGTCGCCTAGCCCCGGTGCATAGAGCACGTCGGCGCCGGCCTTCTCGAAGGCCTGCAGCCGCTTGATCGTATCGTCAAGATCGGGCTTGCCCCACAGGAAATTCTCGGCCCGCGCGGTGAAGACGAAATCGCGTTTCAGTGCCCGTGCCGCTTCTGCCGCCGCCGCGACGCGCTCGACGGCATGCGCAAAATCATAGATCGGCTTGTCGGGCTCGCCGGTATGGTCCTCGATCGAGCAGCCGGCGAGGCCAGCCGCCTCGGCGGCGAAGATGGTCTCGCCGGCACTTGTTGCGCTGTCGCCCTTGCCCTTTTCGAGATCGGCCGAAACCGGCAGCCCGGTCGCCGCCGACACTTCACGGCAATGATGGATCATCGCCTCGAACGTCACCGCACCATCGGGCAGGCCGCGCGAAAAGGCAAAGCCGGCGCTGGTCGTGGCCAGCGCCTTGAAGCCGAACGAAGCCAAGAGCTTGGTCGTCCCGACGTCCCAGGAATTGGCCATGACGAAGATCGAGGCATGCAGGTCGCGAAAAATCTTACCCTTGTCCATGGATGCTCCCCTCCAGTGCAGAATGTGAGGCAAATTCTAGCCCGGCGGAAGGCGCCGGGCAAACAAATGCGGTTGGCTCAGAAGCGTTTGGCGTTGTCATCTGCCAATCGGTCCAGCGCATCGGAATCCTTGACGTAGCGCGAAGCATTTTTGTTCCAATGATAGGTGACGGAAATGTCGCGCGAAGACGCCTCTGGCGGCGGCTGGCCGTCGCAGCTTTCTTCTCCCGGTAGCGTCGCGTCGGTCACTGTGACCTTGATGGCTGCATAAGGCTGGCCGTCGGCGACCACCTGGAACGCCGCATTCTGTGTCCTCCTATGAGTGCAGAGGTTTTCGTCGAACGTATAGATCATGTCGATCAGCTCGAACCTGTCGTTGCGGACCATGATCAGCGGCGTGATCCCATAGCCCTGGCTCGAATTGAAATGCATGCTCATGCTGATGATAGCGTCGTCACCAGGCCCGATCGCCAGCTTGCCCGGATCGCGAAGATAGGTGATGCGGTCGACGGCGACATTGACCGCGTCGAGCAGCGCCGGCTTGCCGGTGATGTCATAGAGTGCCAGCACGGCATAGCCCTCGGCGCTGTCAGGCGAGTCGCCAAGGTCGAACAGCATGGCCAGCCGCTCCTTGCCGCCGGCCTTGATGCCGAGCACGCCGGCGTTGGAAAGACCCGACGTCGCCGGCGGGGAGCCGCCGTAGTCCGGACCAGCGATGTGGCGCATCTCGATCGGCGTCGAACCCCGGAAAAAGCCGTCCTTGTCCGCGGCCAGATCGGGAATGACCATCCTGGCGAGGTCGAGATAGGTGACATCGCCGTGGCCGGGGACAGCGCTGCCGAGCTCCGGGAAACTGACGGCCTCGGCGCTGGCCGTCGTCCAAAGACAAGGCAGCAGCAGGCAGGCAAGGATGAAACGAACCAGCGAGAAGGCCATGCGCGCGCTCGTTATGTCGGGCGCGCGCAAGCTAGAGCATTTTGCGGCCAAGAGGAAACACCTGGCGTTACCCCGCTATGTTGGTTTGGCTTCGGTCGCCAGGGTCTGCTGGAAAACAGGCACCAGCTGATCCATGGCGGCTGCGAGCCACGCGCCGAGTTCGTCCGGCAGAGTGTCATGGATCCAGACCAGGCGGCTCCGGCCCTCACCCTCGGCAAAGACCTGCATGGAGGTGTTATCATGGGCGACCTCATCGCCGAGCCATCCCCACACGATGCGCCGGCTCTGCTCGTCGCGGGCGATGAGCCGCTCTCGCACAATCTTGCCGTCGGCGAAAGTAAGGGCCCGTACGTCGTCCTCATCCACCCTGCAGTCGACGAAAACGCCTGGGGCTATCCGTTGGGCGCCGCCGGCGAAGTCGCCGACCGTCGCCCATACGCTTTCCGGTGAAGCATCTACGATGATTTCCCTGACTATCGAAGCCATGTTCGCATTTCCTTCATTAGTAGGTAGACCTGTCTGTCTACATGTGGATGTATACAGACCTGTCTGCTATATAGTCAAGGCATGTCCGCAGCCCGAATCAACAATCGTCCCGAAAGTCTTGCGCGCCGTCGCATCCTCGATACGGCGACCGCGCTGTTTTCTCTGGAGGGGGTGCGCGCAGTCGGCATCGACCGCATCATCGCCGAGGCCGGCGTTGCCAAGGCGACGTTCTATCATCACTTCGCGGCCAAGGACGATCTGGTCCGCGCCTATATCGAGGAGCTCAGCAAGGGAGGACGGGCGGCAATCGCGAAGCTTGGGCGGCGGCCACCTCGGCAGATGATCCTTGCGATATTCGATCTCATCGCCGATGCGGCAGATCAGCCGGGCTACCGCGGCTGCCCGTTTCAGAATGCCGCCGCTGAATATCCGGATCCCAGCAGCCCGGTTCGCCAGGCGATCGATCAGCATCGTCACTGGAAGTGGGGTATCCTCAGGGATCTGCTGATCGCGGACGCAAATCCCGATCCGGACCGCACAGCGGACGCGCTAACGGTGGCGGCCGACGGCCTCCTTGTCGTCAGTCATCTCGACAGGCCGGCCAAGCTGCGCAGCCTCATACGCGACACGGTCGACCGAGTACTTGGAGCCCCACGCCCGGTCTGAGACCGGATGCGCATGCAGCTTACGCAAAGGCGATCAGTGGATCGGCACCAGCCCGGCCAGTTCACGCATGTCGTCGAACAGGATGCCGCCAGCTTCGATCAGTCCATCGCGGTCGGAAAGCGGGTCGCCGTGGTAGGAATAGACGCGCATGCCGGCGGCGATGCCGGCTGTCGTCCCGGCGACGCTGTCCTCAATGACGATGCAGTCGGCGGGCGCGAAGCCCATCGTCGCTGCCGCATGCAGGAAGAGGTCGGGGAACGGCTTGCCGCGCGAGACCATGGTCGAGCTGAACAGCGCATGCTCGAACAGCGGCAGCAGCCCGGTCTGGCCGAGTGTGATGTGCATTTTCGATACCCGTGCCGACGAGGCGACGCAGGTGGCGATGCCGGCGGCGTGCACGGTTTCGATGAACTCGCGAACGTAGGGGATGGCCTCGACGCCATGTGCGAACAGGTCCGGCAGGCCGGCGTTCCAGCGCTCGACAAAATCGGCGCCAAGACTGACGCCGGTCGCCTCGACTTCCTTCTGCACCGAGACCATGCTGCGGCCGGAGAAATTCTTGCGGCAATATTCGAAGCTGGCCGGGAAGCCTGCCGCGGTCAACCATTCGGCGAGGCGCCGATTGGCCAGGTTCTCGGTATCGACCAGAACCCCGTCGCAATCGAAGATGACGAGTTTGGGTATTTTCATCAAGCGGTGCCGGTCGATCCGAAGCCGCCCGAGCCGCGCGCCGTGCCGCCGGCCAATGTGCGCTCCTCGACGGTCGCCTGCGTTACCGGGGCGAAGACGATCTGGGCGATCCGCATGCCGCGCGTCACGGCGAAATCCTCGTCGCCGAGATTGATCAGCAGCACCTTGACCTCGCCGCGATAGTCGCTGTCGATGGTGCCCGGCGTGTTGAGGCAGGTGAGCCCGTGCTTGACGGCGAGGCCCGAACGCGGCCGGACCTGGCCTTCGACGCCCTCCGGAATTTCCAGGACCAGCCCGGTCGGCACCAGCGCGCGCTTTCCGGGCAGGATCAAAAGCGGCCTGTCGTCGGGGACGGCGGCGCGCAGGTCCATGCCGGCGGCGCCCGAGCTCTCATAGGCGGGAAGCGGCAAGCCCTCGCCATGCGGCAGCCTGACGAAACCGACAGCCGGACCGATGACGGAGGTAGGATAAGGTGCTGCGCGCATAAGGCTGATCCTATCGTCGCGAACGCCGGTTCAGTCAACTCGGCGGCAATGCTATCAACGGCTTTCTTTCAGCGCAGTTCCGCCTCAGCGCAGTTCCATCGGAACGACCGTGGTCTCCTTGATCTCCTCCATGACGAAAGAGGCCGAAACGTCCGACAGCGCCACCTTGGCGATCAGCCGCTGGTAGAGCCGGTCATAGGCCTTCACATCGGCGACGCGGGCGCGCAGCACATAGTCGAGATCGCCGGACATGCGGTAGGCGCCGGTGATCTCGGCAAAGCCGGTCACCGCCGCCCGGAATCTTTGCAGCCAGTCGGGATCGTGGTTCGAGGTGCGGATCAGGATGAACACCGAAAGCCCGAGTCCGAGCTTGTCGGCGTCGACCAGTGCCACCCGACCGGTAATGACGCCGTCTTCCTCCAGCCGCTTGACCCGGCGCCAGCAGGCATTGCGCGACAGCGATATTCTTGCCGAGAGCTGGTCGACGGACAGCGTGCCGTCGCGTTGCAGCTCGGCCAGCAATCTCCGGTCTATTTCGTCGATTTCCGCCATCATGCGGGATGTTTGTCCCAAAATTTGGCTTTAGACAAGGACAATTTGAGACCGATGACCCTGATAGCCGTGGCAGGATATTCATCGCTGGCTCTTCATGCCGGCAGGAGGGATCGACATGACAGCACGGCTCGCAAGACTTTTCACCTCTCACCCGGCCGCGGTCGGCGAGAGCTATTTCGGCCATATGGCTTTCGCCGCATGGTTCTCGTCGCGATTGTTCATGGCGGCCTTTGCCGCGCTCATTCATGCTTTCTTGCCGTTTCTGTTCGAGACCACGGCAAGCGGCATCATCCGTGAGCTCTACGAACGGACGCATAACAGGGGACGGTAAGCCGTAGAGGTGCCGATCGCGGGAGGCCGCGGTACAGCGCCCCCTCAACAAATCCCGGCAGCGCAATCCGATCAAGCGCCGCCGTCGTCAAAATGCCGAGCCAGGCTTGAAGCCGCGCCGCAATCCACCATTTTGAGGAGCGCGACGCGATAGCCCGGAGCGGTCATGATGGATATCGTCTTTTCCTCGACCACCAAACTGGCCGCGGCCATCCGCGACCGTACGGTTTCCGCAATAGAAGTGCTGGACGAGCATCTGGCGCAGATCGACAGGCACAATGAGGCGGCCAATGCCGTCGTCACGCTCGACAGGGAGGAGGCTCGCGCTCGAGCGAAGAAAGCCGACGAAGCGCAGGCGCGCGGCGAGGCACTTGGGCCGCTGCATGGCCTGCCGTTCACACTGAAGGACACGCACGAAACCGCTGGCATGAGAACCACCGTCGGCTTCCCGGCCTTCGCCGACTATGCCCCGAGGGCAGACAGTTCGGTCGTTGCCCGGCTAAAGGCGGCAGGCGGCATACTGGTGGGCAAGACGAACGTGGCGACAATGCTCGGTGACTGGCAGTCGAGCAATCCGCCATTCGGCCGCACCGGCAATCCCTGGGATCTCCAGCGCACCGCCGGCGGCTCCAGTGGCGGTGCGGCGGCGGCGCTCAGCACCGGAATGACGCCGTTCGAGGTCGGCACCGACATGCAGGATTCGATCCGGCTGCCGGCCGCCTTTTGTGGCGTCTACGGCCTCAAGCCGACCGAGCACCGCGTCTCGCTCGCCGGCGCCTTCCCCGATCCAGGCGGGGCGCCGCGCAGCGTGCGGCTGATGTCCTGCCTCGGACCGCTGGCGCGCAGCGTCGAGGACCTGGCGCTCATCTACGGCCTCATTGCCGGGCCGGATGGAAGCGATACCGACCTTGCGCCGGTCCCGGTCGAAACCATGCCTGAGCTGGACCTCAAAAATTTGCGCATTGCCGTCGCGCCGTCCTTTCCGGGCTTTCCAGTGGCCGGCGAGATCAGCGCGGCGGTCGAAAGTCTGGCAAAAGAGCTTCAGGCTGCGGGCGCCATCGTCGAGGAAGCCGAATTGCCGGAGCTCGACCTGCACGACGAGCTGAAGCAGGGCGGCGTCCTGATCGGCATGATGCTGGAGGCGGCGCAGCCCGAACCACCGGAGAAGCCGACGCCGGTCTCGCGCTGGTTCGAGGCGCTCGCCCGCCGCGACCGCTCCATCCTGGCATGGGAACGGTTCTTCGACGGTTGCGACGCCTTGCTGTGCCCGGTGGCCATGGTCACCGCCTTCCCGCATTGCGAGCCGGGAACGCCGATCGAGGTCGACGGCGAGAAGCAAAGCTACTGGATGCTGCCGGCCTATGGCGCGGTGTTCAACTACAGCGGCCATCCGGCACTGTCGCTGCCCTGCGGACAGGATCGCGACGGCCTGCCCATCGGACTACAGCTTGTTGGCAAACGCTGGTCGGAGTCGCGCCTGCTCGGGATCGCCAGGGCCATCGAGCCGCTGGCCGGCGGCTTTCGCCGCCCACCCGGTTATTGAGTAAACCGCGCCAGTCCGTAGGGATCAAGCAGCGGATCGCGCTCGCCGTCGAGGATTTCGCGGGCGGCGAACAGGCCGACGGCCGGCGCCAGCGTGATGCCGGAATGCATAACGGCGACGTAGACGCCGCCCGTGCCTTCGGCGCGGCCTATGATGGGAAAGCCATCGACCGGCGTCGGCCGGTAGCCAATGGTGTGGAAATCGAGTTCCAGCCCATCCGCGCCGCGCAGCATCGCCTTCATCGCTGCAAACAGGTCGCGGGCGGTGGCCGCGGCATCCATGCCGGGATCGGCGCCGCCGAAATCCGAGCCGGCGATGACGCGGCCTCCCGCTGTCTGGCGCATATGCAGGCGGTCGCCGATCACCAGCCCGTTGAGCAGCTTTTCGTAGGGGCGCGAATGCACGATCAGGCCGGGCGGCGTTTCGATCGGGAGTTCTATCCCGGCTGTTGCCGCTAGTGCCGGAGAGCCGGCTCCGGCCGCGATCACCACCTCGTCGGCAGTAATCGGCCCGCCGGATGTATCGACGCCGGCAATCCTGCCGTTGGCCTGCACAAGCGCGGTCGCGGTAACTCCCGTCAGCAGCCGCGCGTCGCGCCGTTCGGCGTCGGCCAGCAGTGCTTGCGTGGCGGCGACCGGCTCGGCGACACCTTCCTTGGCGACATAAAGGGCGAAGTCGGGAAGTTCGGCCAGATTGGGCTCGATGCGGGCCGCTCCGGCACGGTCGACACGCTCGATGCCGTAGCCCCATAGGGAATGTTCGGCGGCATAGGCTTCCAGTTCGGCCGCGGGCAGGTCCCAGCACAGGCCACCGCACCATTGCAACGGGATGCCCGGCACCTCGTTCGCCAATCGCGTCCATTCGGCCATCGATCGAGTCCGTAGCCGGAAGTAAGGCTGCGGATTACCCCAACTGGCATTGATCCAGGCAAAGGAATTCGGCGTCGCGACGCCGCCGGCACCGCTGCCGGCAATGACCGTCACCTTTGCTCCGGCCCTGGTCAGGTGCCAGGCGATGGAGGCGCCGATGATGCCGGCGCCGATGACGATGACTTGTTTCGCCGCTGCCATGCTTCACTCCTCGTTCCAACGCCACCACTGCGATGCCATTGCCCGTGGGTTCTGCCAAGAGCGCGCGGTATAAAACATGCTTCTTGACTTTAATACGTACGTACGTATTATACGGCATGGCTAGACATTCACTTCGCGAAAAACTTCTCGACGCCGGTTTCAAGACCATCTGGAGTTCCGGCTATTCGGCCGCCGGCGTACGCGACATCGTCGCCGCGGCCGATGCCCGCCCGGGGTCCTTCACCAATCATTTTGCATCCAAGGAGGCGTTCACCGGCGAGGTGCTGGACCGCTATTTCGCCTATGTGAGCGGTTTGGTGGAGCAGGCCCTTGCCCGGGACGGCACGCCCCCGGTCGGGCGCTTGCGCCGCTATCTCGAAATCATCACGTCGAAGCTGGAGGCGCATGATTGGGCACGGGGCTGCATGATCGGCAATCTCAGCCTCGAGACGGCGGCTCACAGTGAGGCGCTGAGGCTGCAACTCGTCGCCATTTTCGAACGCTGGCGCAAGCCGTTCGCCGAATGCATCACCGAAGGCCAGGCGGCCGGCGATATCACCGACGCATTCGATGCCGAGGACCTCGCCGATTTCCTTTTGAGTTCCTGGCAAGGTGCGATGCTGCGCATGAAGGTGGAGCGCAGTCCCGAACCGGTCGAGCGTTTCAAGAATATCGTCTTCAAAACAGTCTTCGCAAAAAGGAGCTGATCCGATGAACCCGAAACTCGAAAAGCGCAGAATGTTGCCGCGCTCGCAAGTCGCGGTACTCGATTCCACCATTTCCTATATCGAGGCAGGCACGGCTGGCCCGACAGTACTCTTCCTGCACGGCAACCCGACGTCGTCCTACATCTGGCGCGACATCATCCCGCATGTAGCGCCGTTCGGCCGCTGCATAGCGCCCGACCTGATCGGCTATGGCCAATCCGGCAAGCCGGACATCGACTATCGCTTCTTCGACCACGTCCGGTATCTCGACGCTTTCATCGAGACGCTTGGCATCACCGACATGGTGGTCGTCGCGCAGGACTGGGGTACCGCCCTTGCCTTCCATCTCGCCGCCCGGCGGCCGCAGCGGATCCTCGGCCTCGCCTTCATTGAATTCATCCGGCCCTTCGAGAGCTGGGACGATTTCCACCAGCGTCCGCAGGCGCGCGAATTGTTCAAGGCAATGCGCACGCCTGGCATCGGTGAGAAGCTTGTTCTGGAAGACAATGTTTTCGTCGAAAAGGTGCTGCCGGCCTCGGTTCTGCGCACGATGAGCGATGCTGAAATGGCAGCTTATCGGGCGCCGTTCCCGACACCGCGATCGCGCGAGCCGATCCTGAGGCTGCCGCGCGACCTGCCGATCGAAGGCCAGCCCGCCGACGTCGCCGCCATCAGTGAGAACGACCATCGGGCGCTCCGGGCTTCCTCCTACCCGAAGCTGCTTTTCTCAGGCGATCCGGGCGCCCTCGTCTCGCCGCAGGCGGCACGGGAATTCGCGGTGGGCCTGAAGAACTGCCGGTTGATCGATCTCGGACCCGGCGCGCATTATCTGCAGGAGGACCATGCCGACAGGATCGGTACCGCCATTGCCGAGTGGATTCCCGAGATAGCCTTCGAGAGCCATGCCGCCGAACCGGCGTGAAGCCGGGAGCGTGGCCACTCCGCCGGAGAGGTCGACAGCTCTGCACTCCGCTGCTAGAAGCCCGGCCTCACACGGAAATCCTGAAAATGTCCGAAACGATTACAGATGCGGTATCGCGCCGCCGCACTTTCGCGATCATTGCTCACCCCGACGCCGGCAAGACAACGCTCACCGAAAAGCTGCTTTTGTTTGGCGGCGCGATCCAGCTTGCTGGCGAGGTCAAGGCCAAGAAGGACCGCATCCAGACCCGGTCCGACTGGATGAAGATCGAACGCGAGCGCGGCATTTCGGTGGTCACCTCGGTGATGACCTTCGAATATGAGGACACCGTCTTCAACCTGCTCGACACGCCCGGCCACGAGGATTTCGCCGACGATACTTATCGCACGCTGTCGGCGGTCGACAGCGCGGTCATGGTCATCGACGCCGCCAAGGGTATCGAGCCGCGCACGCTGAAACTGTTCGAGGTCTGCCGGTTGCGGGACATCCCGATCATCACCTTCGTCAACAAGATGGACCGAGAAAGCCGCGACCCGTTCGACATCCTCGACGAGATCGAGCAGAAGCTGGCGCTTGATACCGCACCGATCACCTGGCCGATCGGCCGCGGCAAGACCTTTTCCGGGACCTACCATCTGGCACTGAATGCTGTGCGCAAGGGCGACGCCGAAAAGGAGCGCACGCCGGTCAACGGTCCCGATTCCAACCGCGTCGCCGGCCTGCTGCCGGAGAACGAGCGCGAGGCTTTCATCGAGGAGCTGGAGCTGGCGCGCGAGGCCTGCCGCCCGCTCGATCTGGAAGCCTTTCGCGAAGGCCATCTGACACCGGTCTATTTCGGCTCGGCGCTGCGCAATTACGGCGTGCGCGACCTGATCGAGGCGCTCGGCGCCTATGGGCCGCCGCCGCGCGCGCAGGAGGCCGACACGCGCAAGGTCGAGGCAACCGAGGACAAGATGACCTCCTTCGTCTTCAAGATCCAGGCCAATATGGACCCCAACCACCGCGACCGTATTGCTTTCGTCCGTGTCTGCTCCGGCAAGCTCGAGCGCGGCATGAAGGCCAAGCTGGTGCGCACGGGAAAGCCGATGAGCCTGTCGGCGCCGCAATTCTTCTTCGCCCGCACCCGCGTCACGGCCGACGAGGCGTTCGCCGGCGATGTCGTCGGCATCCCCAACCACGGCACGCTGCGCATCGGTGACACGCTGACCGAGGGCGAGGAGATCCTGTTTCGCGGCGTGCCGAATTTCGCGCCGGAAATCCTGCGCCGCGTCCGCCTCGGCGACGCGATGAAGGCCAAGAAGCTCAAGGAGGCGCTGCACCAGATGGCCGAAGAAGGCGTCGTGCAATTGTTCTCGCCGGAGGACGGCTCGCCGGCCATCGTCGGCGTCGTCGGCGCCCTGCAGCTCGATGTCCTGAAAGAGCGGCTGAACTTCGAATACACACTGCCGGTCGATTTCGAGATGTCGCGCTTTTCGGTCTGCCGCTGGATCTCGGCCGACGACAAGGCCGAGCTCCAGCGCTTCATCGAGGCGCATCGCGGCGACATTGCCCGCGATCTCGACAACGATCCGGTGTTCCTCGCCCAGCACGCCTTCTCGCTCAACTACGAGGCTGAACGCTGGAAGGCGATCCGCTTTGCCGCGGTGAAGGATTATCAAGTCCGCGACAAAGCGGCTTGATGCGGCCCCTTCCCTTCTCCCCTTGGGGGAGAAGGTGTCGCCGAAGGCGACGGATGAGGGGTGTTCCAGGAAACACCAACGTCTCATTCCGTCCAACATCCCTCAACCGTCTCGGCGCTTCGCGCCGATCCACCTTCTCCCACAGGGGGGGAAGGCAAGACCGCGTTCGTTCACCCCCTGGCTGCCTCTTCGATCTTGGCGATGTCGATCTTGCTCATCTGCATCATCGCCTGCATCACGCGGCCGGCCTTTTCCCTGTCGGGGTCCAGCAGCAGCTTGGGCAACTGCTCGGGAACGACCTGCCAGGAGAGGCCGAACTTGTCCTTCAGCCAGCTGCACTGGCTGGGCTCGCCACCGCCCGCGATGAGCCTGTCCCAAAAATAGTCGACCTCGTCCTGCGTCTTGCAGTCGATGGAGAGCGAGACTGCCTGGGTGAACTTGAATTGCGGCCCGCCGTTGAGCGCCTGGAACTGAACGCCGTCGAGCTCGAATGAGACCATCAGCACCTTGCCCTCATTATCGCCGCTGCCCTTGGGCCAGCGCATCACGCTCAGCACCTTCGAATTCTTGAAGATGGAGATGTAATGGTTCATGGCCTCCTCGGCCTGGTCGTCGAACCACAGGCAGGGGGTGATCTTTTGCATTCTCTTGCTCCTCGGACTGGTTTTGGCTTTGTTTTCACTCACAAAACGGCCGGCTGGCGATTGATGCCCGGCCCGCCGTCTGCCCAAGGACGCTCGAGCAAAACCCGATCCGACAGCACCTCTGACTTTTTTACGGTCTGGACCGGCTGCGTCTTTGGCTGGCGCTCGTTCCGCGCCCTGGCGCAGCGCAAAATTGTGGCCAGACCAGAGCTTGGCGTCTATAAGGCCTGCGGCTCAATTCCGGTTTTCCGCGCCTGTGCGGCGCGAACAGACAGCAAGGACAGTTCAATGCCCGCCTACCGTTCCCGCACCACCACCCATGGCCGCAACATGGCCGGCGCCCGCGGCCTGTGGCGCGCCACCGGGATGAAGGATTCGGATTTCGGCAAGCCGATCATCGCCGTGGTCAACTCCTTCACCCAGTTCGTGCCCGGCCATGTCCATCTGAAGGACCTAGGCCAGCTGGTTGCCCGCGAGATCGAAAAGGCCGGCGGCGTCGCCAAGGAATTCAACACCATAGCCGTCGACGACGGCATCGCCATGGGCCATGACGGCATGCTGTATTCGCTGCCGTCGCGAGAATTGATCGCCGACTCGGTCGAATACATGGTCAACGCGCATTGCGCCGACGCCATGGTCTGCATCTCGAATTGCGACAAGATCACGCCGGGCATGCTGATGGCGTCGCTGCGCCTCAACATCCCGACCGTCTTCGTCTCCGGCGGACCGATGGAGGCCGGCAAGGTGGTGCTCGCCGGCAAGAGCCAGGCGCTTGACCTGGTCGACGCCATGGTCGCGGCCGCTGACGACAAGGTATCCGACGAGGACGTCAAGATCATCGAGCGATCGGCCTGTCCGACCTGCGGCTCGTGCTCGGGCATGTTCACCGCCAATTCGATGAACTGCCTGACCGAGGCGCTCGGCCTGTCGCTGCCCGGCAACGGCTCGACGCTGGCGACGCATGCCGACCGCAAGCGGCTGTTCGTCGAGGCCGGCCATCTGATCGTCGATCTCGCCCAACGCTATTACGAGCAGGACGACGACACCGCGCTACCGCGCGGCATCGCGTCGAAGGGCGCTTTCGAGAACGCCATGACGCTCGATATCGCCATGGGCGGCTCGACCAACACCGTGCTGCACATCCTCGCCGCGGCACATGAGGGCGAGGTCGACTTCACAATGGAGGACATCGACCGGCTGTCGCGGCGGGTGCCGGTGCTGTGCAAGGTGGCGCCGGCCAAGGCCGACGTCCACATGGAGGACGTCCACCGCGCCGGCGGCATCATGGCGATCCTCGGCCAGTTGGATAGCGCCGGGCTGATCAACCGCGACTTGCCGACGGTGCACACCGCAAGCCTCGGCGAAGCGCTCGATCATTGGGATATCTCCCGCACGTCAAGCCAGAATGTCCGCGACTTCTTTCTGGCGGCACCTGGCGGCGTGCCGACGCAGGTCGCCTTCAGCCAGGACCGCCGCTGGGACGAGCTCGATCTCGACCGCGAGACGGGCGTCATCCGCTCGGCCGAACATCCTTTCTCAAGGGATGGCGGCCTTGCCGTGCTGAAAGGCAATCTCGCGCTCGACGGTTGCATCGTGAAGACGGCCGGGGTCGATGAATCGATCCTGAAATTCACCGGTCCGGCAAGAGTGTTCGAAAGCCAGGACGCCAGCGTCAAGGCGATCCTGTCGAACGAGATCAACGCCGGCGATGTCGTCGTTATCCGTTATGAAGGCCCGCGCGGCGGCCCCGGCATGCAGGAAATGCTCTATCCGACCAGCTATCTCAAATCGAAGGGCCTCGGCAAAGCCTGCGCACTGATCACCGACGGTCGTTTTTCCGGCGGCACCTCCGGCCTGTCGATCGGCCACGTCTCGCCGGAAGCGGCTGAAGGCGGTCTGATCGGGCTGGTCAGGGAAGGCGACACGATCGAGATCGACATCCCCAACCGCACCATCAGGCTTGCCGTCGACGACGCCGAACTCACCGGCCGTCGTGCGGCGATGGAGGCCAGGGGACCAACTGCCTGGAAGCCCGAGGAAAAGCGCAAGCGCAAGGTGACGACGGCCTTGCGCGCCTATGCGGCGATGGCGACAAGTGCCGCCAAGGGGGCGGTGCGGTACGTGCCGGAATAGGCATACTCTTCAAAGGGGTAACGATAGATGGATTTCGACCTTGTGGTGCGCGGCGGCACGCTGCCCGACGGCAGGATCGCCGATATCGGCATCGTCGGCGAAACGATCGCAGCGATAGAGCCCGAGCTGAACGTCAGCGCCGGCACGGCGATCGATGCCCGTGGCAATCTGGTCTCGCCGCCCTTCGTCGATCCGCATTTCCATATGGATGCCACGCTTTCGCTCGGCATTCCCCGCATCAATGTCTCGGGCACGCTGCTCGAAGGCATCTCGCTTTGGGGCGAGCTGAAGCCGCTTCTGACCCACGAGGCGGTGCGCGACCGTGCGCTTGCCTATTGCGACTGGGCGGTGTCGATGGGCCTGCTCGCGATCCGAACCCATGTCGATGTTTGCGACGACCGCCTGCTGGCGGTCGAAGCGCTGCTCGACGTGAAGAAGACCGTTGCGCCGTATATCGACCTGCAATTGGTCGCCTTCCCGCAGGACGGCTTCTATCGCTCGCCGACGGCGCGCAGCAACACCATCCGGGCGCTCGACATAGGCGTCGATGTCGTCGGCGGCATTCCGCATTTCGAGCGCACCATGGCCGACGGCACGCGCTCCGTCACCGAGCTCTGCGAGATCGCGGCCGAGCGCGGCCTGATGGTCGACCTGCATTGCGACGAGACCGACGATCCGCTGTCGCGCCACATCGAGCAGCTTGCCTATGAGACGCAGCGGCTTGGATTGCAGGGCAGAGTGGCCGGCTCGCACCTAACATCGATGCATTCGATGGATAATTACTACGTCTCGAAACTGTTGCCGCTGATTGCCGAGGCCGGCGTTTCGGCGATCCCCAATCCGCTGATCAACATCATGCTGCAGGGCCGCCACGACACCTTTCCCAAGCGCCGCGGGCTGACGCGGGTCAAGGAGATGCTGGCGCACGGCATCCGCGTCGGCTGGGGCCAGGATTGCGTGCTCGACCCCTGGTATTCGCTGGGCACCGCAGACATGCTCGACGTCGCCTTCATGGGCCTGCATGTCGCCCAGATGTCGAGCCCGGCAGAGATGGCGCGCTGCTTCGACATGGTCACCAACGTCAATGCCGCCATCATGGGCCTCGACCACCTTGGCCTGGCGGTCGGCAAGCGCGCCAGCCTGGTCGTTCTCGATGCCGGCAACCCGGTCGAGGCGCTGCGGCTGCGCCCAGAGCGTCTCTGCGTCATTGCCAGGGGCAAGGTGGTGGCCGAGCGCAGCCGGCAGGACACGCGGCTTTCGATCGCCGGAAGGCCGGGCACGGTGAACCGGCGCCACGCTTAAAGCGCGTCGCGCTCGACCGGCCTCATGCGACGCGCTTAAGTTCCTGTTTTGATGCATGTCGTTGTCGCAAAACCGCTGCACACTTTTGCGCGACATGCATTAGTCCAGCCGATTTCCGGCGCTGGTCTTACCGAATTCTCGATTTTCGCCTCGTCACGGCCGCAGCTTGCGACTACGACGCGGGTCACCGTACCCCACGGCGAGGAACCGGTAACGGAATGGCGCAGCCCGCAGCCCATAATTCGACGATCAGGAACGTGCTGCTGGCCGGCATCCTGCTGATGCTCGCCGGCGATTTCCTGTTTGCGCTGAACGATGCGATGGGCAAGTGGCTGGTTGCCAGTTTTTCCGTCGGCCAGGTCGTGCTGATCCGCTCGATCGGCGCGTTTTTCATACTTGGGCCGATGATTGCCCATCAGGGTGCGGCCAAGCTGTTTCTCATGGAGCGGCCGGAGCTGCAGCTGCTGCGCGTGGTGATGACGACGCTTGACACGGCGCTGTTCTACGCGGCGGTCGTCTATCTGCCGCTCGCCGATGTGATGAGCTTCTACATGGCCGGGCCGATCTACGTCGCGGCGCTGTCGCACTTTTTGCTCGGCGAAAGGGTCGGCTGGCGCCGCTGGGCGGCTATCCTGCTCGGTTTCTGCGGTGTGCTGATCATGCTGAAGCCGTCGTCGGCCGCGTTCTCGCTGTCCTCGATGTTCGCGCTCGCCGGCAGCATTTCCTTTGCCTTCGCCATCATCCTCAATCGGCGGCTCCGCGGCACCAGCGACACTTCGCTGGTCACCTGGCAAACCATCGGCACGCTGCTGGTCGGCGCTGCGCTGACCCTCGGCAGCTGGAGGACGCCGTCCTCGCTCGACTTCGGCGCCATGCTGCTTCTCGGCATCGTCTCCTGCGGTGCGCATCTGATGATCACCAGGGCGTTGAAGCTGGCGCCGGCCTCGACCTTGGCGCCGCTGCATTACAGCCTGCTGTTGTGGGCAGTGGTCTTCGGCCTCGCCTTCTTCGGCGATGTGCCTGGGCCGCGCATCCTGATCGGCTCGGCCATCGTCGTGCTGGCCGGCCTGTTCATTTTCCATCGCCAGAAGGTGGTCGAAACCGTGGTGCCGCCCGAGAACGTGCCGAAGGGTGTGAATTAACCCCGGCGCACCGCTGCGAGATGCCGCGAAAATTCCGGCATCTCCATCAGTGCCTTGCAGCGCGCAAACCGGCCGTCTGCATAGGCGCGAAAGTCGTCGGCCGGATTTTTGTTGGCAAGCTGGATCAGTCCCCACAGCGTCCACAAAAGGTCGCACATCGCCTTGTAGATGACGATGCGGGCGCGCTCCGCCGGTCTCGGCTCGCCGCCGAAATAGGCCAGCATCATTTCCTCGTCCTGCGCGGCGTCGAATTGCCCTTCGACGCTGAGGTCGCCGAGATCCCAGAGCGGATCGTTCATGCCGGAATATTCCCAGTCGACGATCCACATCCTGTCGCCCGTATCGAGAAAGTTTTCGCAGAGCGGGTCGCAGTGGCAGGCGACGATCGGCAGAGGTTGAGCTGCAAGTGCTGAGCGCACTGCCTCCGCCTCGCGGACCACATCGTGGTAGCCGGCAGGCAGGGCGACGTCCTTGGTTGACAGCACTTTCAGATAATCGTCGATCATCGCGAACAGCTCGAAGCGGAAGGGGAACACCGCGCCGGATGTGTGCAGCTTGCGAAAGGCCTTGCCGGCGCGTGCCGGGCTGCCCGGTCGGGTCTTGAATTTTTCCGGCGACATCGTCTCGGCGCCGGCGATGAAGCGGGTCACCAGCACGCCGGTCTCGGCATCGACATGCAGCACTTCCGGGCTGACGCCGGCCTTCGCCGCTTCCCGGGCCGCCACTGCCTCGTTGGCGCGGTTGATGTATTCCTCGGTATCCTTGCCGGGGATACGCAGGCAGAAATCCTTACCTCTGAAGACGAGGTTGGTCAGGCCGCCGAGCCGTTCCAGCGGGCCGTCATAGCCGGCCAGCATCGGAATTGCCGCAAGCGCGGCGCGTGCCTGGTCATCCGCCATGGCTTTCGCTCCTTTTCCCATCTTTATTGTCGCGACGACGGTTCCACAGTTTTCACCGTTTGGCTATCATCGCGTAGCGGATCAATACCGGGCGACGAAACAGCAATGACGGACAGCAAACAGCAGAGCGCACTCGCCGCAGCCTATGCGGCGAAGCGGCCGGAAGACGTAGCCGCGCTCTACGACAGCTGGGCCGGCACTTACGACGCCGACATGTCGGCGGCCGGCTATCGCCATCCCACCATCTGCCTTGCCTTGCTGGCCCGCCATCTGCCGCGCGGCGCCGCACCTCTCCTCGATGCCGGCGCCGGCACCGGGCTCATCGGCGAGTGGCTCGCCATCACCGGTTATCCGCAGGTCGAGGCGCTCGACATCTCGGAAGGAATGCTGGCGCAAGCGGCGCGCAAAGGTATCTATTCGGCGCTGCACTGCCTGGCGCTTGGCGGGCCGCTGCCCTTCGTGGACGATGCCTATGCCGGGATCATCTCAGCCGGCGTCTTCACGTCGGGCCATGTCGGAGCCGAGGGGCTGGACGAGCTGATCCGCATCTGCCGGCCGGGCGGAGTGATCGTACTGACGGTGAAGAACACGCTGTGGGACACGGGCTTTGCCGCGCGGATCGCCGAGCTCGAGGCGCAAGGCATCGTCACCCGCGCCGAGGAGACGCCGCCCTATGTCTCGATGCCAGGCGAGGCCGATACGGTGCCTAGCCGGGGGCTGGTGCTCATCGTGAACTGAGGCTGAAATCGGAACGCTCTACGCCTTCACCTTTACTCCTGCCGGATCGTAAAGCGGCTCGAGGTGAATCTTCGCCGGCGTCCGTTCCATTGCCACAACCAGCTCGTAGTCGCCGGAGGTGAGGAAATCATCGCTGACGCCATAGGCATTGCGCACATAGCCGTAGCCGATGTTCCTGCCGATGGTGTAGCCATAGCCGCCGCTGGTGAGGTAACCGACCGCCTCGCCGTTGCGCAGGATGGTCTCGCGCCCGAGCAGCACGACGTCGGGATCGTCGACAGTGAAGCCGGCAAAGCGTTTCCTGAGCGTCGAGCCACCGAGCTTTTCAAGCGCCCGTCGGCCGAGGAAATCGGTGTTCTTCCTGAGCTTCACCGCCCAGCCGAGGCCGGCCTCCTGCGGCGTGTCGTTGGGCGTGATGTCGGCGCCCCAGGCGCGGTAGCCTTTTTCCAGCCGCAGCGATTCCAGCGCCCGGTAGCCGACCGGGCGGATGTCGTGGGTAGCGCCCGCCGCCATCAGCGCGTCGAAAACCTCGCCTGTCGCCGCGATCGGCGCATGCAATTCCCAGCCCAGTTCGCCAACATAGGTGACGCGCAGTGCCCGCACGGCGTGGCCGGCAATGGCGATCTCGCGAACATGGCCGAACGGAAAGGCGGCATTCGAGACGTCAGCATCGGTCACCGCCGACAGCACGTCACGTGCGCGCGGCCCCATCAGCGACAACGTGCCAAAATCCTCGGTGACGTCGGTCAGCGTCACGTCGAACTCCCTGCCGATATGATCGGCAATCCAGGAGAAATCGTGCGTGCGGAACCCGGTGCCGGTGACGATGTAGAATTTTTCCTCACCGAGCCTCGCCACGGTCAAATCGGCCTCGATGCCGCCGCGCGTATTGAGGAGCTGTGTGTAGGTCAGCCGGCCGACCGGCTTGGCGACGTCATTGGCGCAGATCCAGTCCAGCGCCTTCAGCGCGTCGGCTCCGGTCATTTCGTATTTGGCAAACGACGATTGGTCGAAAATACCGATCTTTTCGCGCACATGGCGATGCTCGTCGCCGACGGGTGAAAACCAGTTCTGCCGGCCCATCGAATAGACGTCCTTCGGCTCGATGCCTGCCGGCGCGAACCAGTTCGGCCGCTCCCAGCCAAGTTTCGAGCCGAACACGGCGCGATGTTTTTGCAGCCGCTCGTACAAAGGTGAGACGATGCGCGGCCGTCCGCTGGCATATTCCTCATGCGGGAAGCCGATCGTGTAGTGCTTGCCGTAGGCTTCCAGCGTGCGGTCGCCGACCCATTTCCGGTCGCGGTGCAGGTCGGAGAAGCGGCGGATGTCGACCACCCACAAATCGAGCGGCGCCTCGCCGTCGACGACCCATTGCGCCAGCGCCCAGCCGGCGCCGCCGCCGGACGCGATGCCGAAGGCATTGAAGCCGGCGCCGACGAACATATTGGGGCATTCCGGCGCCACGCCGAGGATGAAATTGCCGTCCGGCGTAAAGCTCTCCGGCCCGTTGATCATCTGCTTGACGCCGACATTGGCAAGCGCCGGGACGCGCTCGATGGCCTGGCTCATATGCTGCTCGAAATGATCGTAATCATCGTCGAACAGCCGGAACTCCCAATCGTCCGGCACATCGCCGCCGGGCAGGCCGGTCGTCCACGCCTGCGGGTTCGGCTCGTAGCCGCCCATCACCAACCCGCCCACCTCCTCCTTGAAATAGGTGCGGCGATCGGGGTCGCGAATTGTCGGCGCGTCGGTCGCCAGGCCGACGATCCTCTCGGTGATGATGTACTGGTGCTTCACCGGCTGCAGCGGCACGTTGATGCCGGCCAACGCACCCACCTGCCGCGCCCATTGCCCGGCGCAGTTCACCACCTTGTCGCAGGCGATATCGCCCCTGTTCGTCCTAACCTTGACGATCCGGCCGTTGGTCAGTTCAAAGCCGGTGACCCGCACCTCCTCGAACAATTTTGCGCCATGCATGCGCGCGCCCTTGGCCAGTGACTGGGTGATGTCGGAAGGGCTTGCCTGACCGTCGGTCGGCAGCCAGGACGCGCCGACGAGGTCGCCGGTTTCCAGCAGCGGCCACATTTCCTTGACCTCGGCCGGCGACAGCAGATGCATGTCCATGCCGAAGCTTTTGGCCGTCGTTGCCAGCCGCTTATACTCCGTCCAGCGGTCGGCATTGGTGGCGAGGCGCAGGCAGCCAGTCATCTTCCAGCCGGTGGCGAGGCCGGTTTCGGCTTCCAGCCCCTTGTAGAGATCGACTGAATATTTGAGCACGCGCGTGATCGACGCCGACGAGCGTAGCTGGCCGACCAGCCCGGCAGCATGCCAGGTCGAACCCGAGGTCAGTTTGCCCTGTTCGAGCAGCACGATTTCGGCCTTGTGGTCGCGCGCCAGATGATAGGCCGTCGAACAGCCGATGATGCCACCGCCGATGACCACGATCCCGGCCTGGGCGGGCAAGGTCATGTCCGCGTCCCGTATTTTGTCCTGTAGTTTTCCAGGGCGGCTTCGAGCCGCGCCAGGTTTTCGTCCGCGTAGGCGGCGTAGTCGACACCGGGCGCATCGAGGTAGAGCTCGGAAACCATGCCCCACATCGCCTCGCGCAGCAGCGACGCGCATTGCATGGCGGCGTGCGAGCGCCGTATCGCCGGGTCCGGCTCCTTCATGAAATAGGCAGTCAGGAAGGCGAAGGATTCCTCGTCGCTCATGCCGGCGTTCGAAGCCGCGCCGGCAAGGTCGAACATCGCGGTGTTGAAGCCGGCATATTCGAAGTCGATGAGCCACAGCCTGTGACCGTCGTCGATTATGTTAGCCGGCAGAAGATCGTTGTGACCGAAGACGATCGGCAGCAGTTTTTGCGCGCGCTCGAGCTCGTCCGCCAGAGTCAAAAGGCGTGGCAATTCGCCCAGCTTGCGGCTGCGGCCTTCCTCCAGCGTGCGCGCATAGTCGCGAATGACATGGAATACCCAGAACATGAAGCCGGCGCCGGAGATGTGACTGGGCATCTCCCGGTGGAAGCCGCGCAGCAACGCGGCAACGCGGCCGAGATCGGCGCGCACGTCCTGCGCGACGTAGGCCTTGGCGCCGAGATACTCCGTCACCATGACGCCCGGTCCGGTGTAGTGGACGGCCGGAGCGAAGCCTGCGGCGTGCGCTGCCCGCGCGGTCATCATCTCGCGCTCGCGAAAGACATGGTGGAACGGATAGTCCTGGCCGAGCCGTACGACGTGCCGCCCGGCCGCGTCCTTGACCAGATAATTGGCATTGCTCAGCCCACCCGGCAGCGGCGCAATGTCGATGCTGCCGGTCCAGCAAGGCAGCGCGCGGATGCGGTCTTCGACAGTCACGATCTCGTCCAACATCGGGTCAATTTTCCACGCATGTCACGGCTGGCCGGGGATGACAATCGGACAGAGGAATGGCGGCAACGCGAAGATCTCGTCGGTGCAGATCTCGGGATCGGTATCCCGCACCGCACCGACGAGCCCCTTTGTGCCGGGTTTCTTCGACGCCGGCATCCGCCCCCGCGGATCCTGAATTTCGGCACCCTTGCACCCAACAGTTTTCCCGGGCGTTCGGGCAGGCGATTTTTCGTGCGGCTCAGCCGTCGTCCTCCGTTCCGAGCCTGTCACAGCGATAATGTCGCGCCACGCTGGAGGCGTTGTCAACGCGAAATTGTGGTGTTCTCTGCGTTTTTGCCCGAATTTTGCGAAATTTATTGAAGCTAGTAGCGTTTTTGCCGTAGAAACGGTCAACGCTGCAACAATCCGACCGGATGGAACCGATGGTCCACTCGAAGCGGCATGGCGAAATCCTGCGCCTCCTCAAGGAGGAAGGCACTGTCACCATTGCCAGCCTGGCCGACCGGCTGGGCGTCTCGCTGGAGACGGTACGCCGCGACGTCAAGCCACTGACCAGCGACGGTTCCATCCTCAAGATGCACGGCGCAATCAGCCTGCCGTCGTTTGCCGGCGAAGCGCCGTTCGAGCGGCGCATGCGCGAGAACGCCGATGCCAAGCGGGCTATTGCCCGCATGGTCGCCGCCACCATCCGCGACGGCGAGTCCATCATGCTCGACACCGGCACCACCACCTCTTTCCTGGCCCGGGAACTGCTCGGCCACCGGCGGCTGACGGTCGTCACCAACTCCTCCGACATCGCCCGCACACTGGCCACCGTCAACGGCAACAAAGTCTATATGGCCGGCGGCGAGCTGCGCAGCGATTCCGGTGCTGCCTTCGGCGTCTCGGCCATCGAATTCGTCAGCCGCTTTTCCGTCAACCATACAGTGATATCGACCGGTGCGGTCGATGCCGTCACCGGCGTCATGGACTATGACCTGGAAGAGGCCGAATTCGCCCGCATGGTGCTGTCGCGCGGCCAGCGTTCGCTTGTCGTCACCGACCACAGCAAATTCGGCCGCCAGGGCCTTGTTCAGGTCTGCGGCTTCGGCGGCTTTTCCGAACTCGCCACCGACCGGCCGCCGCCGCACGACATCGCCGCCGCCCTCGTCCAGGCCGGCGCGCGGCTCAGCATTGCGGACGGCGGAAGCGAGGGCTGAGCTCTATCGGCAGATCGGCACCAGCACCCACTTCCCAGCGCCGCCTCTGCCGTGTTTAGTCCGGCCATGGCTTTCACCATCCGCCAATTGCAGTTCTTCATCGCCGTCGCCGAGCAGGGCACAGTGTCGGGCGCCGCCCAGAACCTGTCGATCTCGCAATCCTCGGTCACCGAAGCGATCAAGGAGTTGGAGCACGATCTCGGCGTCGAGCTGTTCGAGCGCCACCCGCGCGGCTTGAACATCACCCACAAAGGCCACCAGTTCCTGCGCCATGCGAGGAAGATCCTGGCCGACGTTTCCGATGCGCGCCGCGCCTTCTTCGGCGAACGGATCGCGGCAAGCGGGCGGCTGCAACTTGGCGTCACCTCGTTGGTCGCTGGCTATGTGCTTTCCGATCTTCTTGCCCGCTACCGCCGCGCCTATCCGGGTGTCGAGGTCTCGGCGATCGAGGACAATGGCGACTATCTCGAGCATCTGTTGATCGGCGGCAAGCTTGACATTGCCGTCATGGTCACCTCGAACCTGCGCGACCGCACCGCGCTGCAGTCCGAAATCCTCGAAGTCTCGGCCTACCGGCTGTGGCTGCCGCTCGGACACCCCTTGGCCGGTGCCGACATCATCGGCATCGGCGACATCGCCTCGGAACCGCTGATCATGCTGACCGTCGACGAGATCGAGGAGAATACCGGAAAGCTGCTGACGGCAATCGGCGCCAAGCCGCATGTCGCCTTCCGCACCCGCTCGGTCGAAGCGGTGCGCAGCCTCGTCGCTACCGGCGCCGGCGTGGCGCTGCTGCCCGACCTCGTCTACCGGCCATGGTCGCTGGAAGGCGACCGCATCGAATCGCGCGATATTTCGGGGTCGTTGCCGGTCGTCCAGGTCGGCATGGTCTGGCGGCGCGGCTCCGGTCTGCCGCAGGCGGCGCGCGACTTCATCGGACTTGCCCAGTCGCAGCGCATGGTGCGCCAACGGCCTGAGAAGATTGGCCGCTGACCTATCGGAAAAATCGATATCGGCTTTCTGATAAATGAATTTGCGAAACCGGAAATTTCGCAGCACTTTTCGGTCAGGGAACAAAGCTGCCGCCGGAGCACGGCCCTCAGAGCCGCGCATCCAACGTCTTTGAACGGGCGCATGATCTTCTTCCGAAAACCGAAACCGGTTTCGAGGTCATGCAAAAATGGGAGATCGACGATGAATTCATTGCTGAAATCATGCACTGCCTTGACGGTCGCGCTGAGCTTCTCCGGCCAGGCCATCGCCCAGGTCAAGGAGCTCGGCAAAGGCGAAGGCGAGGTCAATATCGTCGCCTGGCCGGGCTATATCGAGCGCGGCGAAACCGACAAGGCCTATGATTGGGTCACTTCGTTCGAGAAGGAAACCGGCTGCAAGGTCAACGTCAAGACCGCCAACACCTCCGACGAGATGGTCTCGCTGATGAACGAGGGCGGCTTCGATCTCGTCACCGCCTCGGGCGATGCCTCCCTGCGCCTTGTCGCCGGCAAGCGTGTCCAGCCGATCAACACCGATCTCATCCCGAGCTGGAAGACGGTTGACGACCGGCTGAAGGATGCACCCTGGTTCACCGTCGGCGGCGTCCATTACGGCGTCCCCTATCAGTGGGGGCCGAACGTGCTGATGTACAACACCGAAGTGTTCAAGGAGGCGCCGAAGAGCTGGAACGTGGTCTTCGAGGAAATGAAGCTTCCCGACGGCAAGTCGAACAAGGGCCGCGTCCAGGCCTATGACGGGCCCATCCACATCGCCGATGCCGCCAATTACCTGATGGCCCACAAGCCGGAGCTCGGCATCAAGGATCCGTACGAACTGACCGAAGACCAGTACAAGGCCGCGCTCGACCTTCTGCGGGTCCAGCGTACGCTGGTCGGACGGTATTGGCACGACGCCGCCATCCAGGTCGACGATTTCCAGAACGAAGGCGTCGTCGCCTCCGGCTCCTGGCCCTACCAGGTCAACACGCTGATCGCGGCCAAGAAGCCGGTCGCCTCGACCATCCCCGAGGAGGGCGTTACCGGCTGGGCCGACACCACGATGATGGAGGCCGATGCTGCCCACCCGAACTGCGCCTACATGTGGATGGAGCATTCGCTGTCGCCGAAAGTGCAGGGCGACGTCTCCGCCTGGTTCGGCTCGCTGCCGGTGGTACCTGCCGCCTGCAAGGGCAACGAACTGCTCGGCGAAGAAGGCTGCAAGACCAACGGCTACGACAATTTCGACAAGATCAAGTTCTGGAAGACGCCGGTCTCGAAATGCGCCACCCAGAACGACCAGTGCGTACCCTACTACCGCTGGGTGTCGGACTATATCGGCGTCATCGGCGGGCGGTGAGTTCGCCTCACCTACGAAGCCCGGCGCTGCCCCTCACCCTTACCCTCTCCCGGTGAAGAAACGGGGGGTCGCCAGCGTTGGAGCGCCTCCCTTCTCGCCGTCCACTATATACGGGGAGAAGGTGCCAGCAGGCGGATGAGGGGCGGCGCGACCGCCTGAAATTTGATGAGCCTGACAGATCAGGACGACCCATGACCTCCGCCGTTTCCTTCCAAAAAGTCTCCCGCCATTTCGGCAGCGTGCGTGCCGTCGACGCGGTCGATCTCGACATCGTGCCGGGCGAGTTCTTCGCCATGCTCGGGCCTTCCGGCTCGGGCAAGACGACGTGCCTGCGCCTCATCGCCGGTTTCGAGCAGCCGACGGCCGGCTCGATCTCGATCTTCGGCGAACGCGCCGAGGGCGTGCCGCCCTATCGCCGCAACGTCAACACCGTGTTCCAGGACTATGCGCTGTTCCCGCATCTCAACGTGCTCGACAACGTCGCCTATGGGCTGATGGTCAAGGGCGTCGGCAGACCGGAGCGGCAAAAGGCGGCGGAAGAGGCGCTGGCGCTGGTACGGCTTCCCGGCTACGGCGCGCGTCGCCCTGGCCAACTTTCCGGCGGCCAGCGCCAGCGCGTCGCGCTCGCCCGGGCGCTGGTCAACCAGCCCAAGGTGCTGCTGCTCGACGAGCCGCTCGGCGCGCTCGACCTCAAGCTTCGCGAAAACATGCAGGAGGAGTTGAAATCGCTGCAGAAGGCGCTCGGCATCACCTTCGTGTTCGTCACCCACGACCAGGGCGAAGCGCTGTCGATGGCCGACCGCGTCGCCGTCTTCAATGATGGCAAGATCATGCAGATCGGCACGCCGGAAGACATCTACCAGCGCCCCAAGACCCGCTTCGTCGCCGATTTCGTCGGCTCGTCCAACGTGCTGCCGCCGGATTTCGTCCAGCGCTATGCCGGCCAGCATCGCTGGGGCAGCCTGCGGCCCGAATCCATCCGTATTGGCCGGGCCAACGGCGAAGGCGTTGCCGCCCGCCTTGTCTCGACCAATTATCTCGGCGCCACGACTAGACTGGCGCTCGATGCAGAGGGCTTGCGGCTGCATGCCATCGTCCCGGCGGGTGCAGCCTTGCCCCGGGAAGGCGAGGCGGTGGTGCTCACCTTCAACCGCGAGCATTTGCATTTGATGGACGAACTGGGATGAGCCTGGACGCTGCCATGCCGCGGGCCACGGCGCCTGCCATCCTGCCGGGCAGCGGCGGCGTACGCGGCGCGCTCTCCGACATCTTCTGGCGCCGGCCGCAACTCCTGCTCCTGCTCATGCTGCTGCCGCCGGTTCTGTGGCTCGGCATCGTCTATATCGGCTCGCTCTTCGCGCTGCTTTTGCAGAGTTTCTTTTCGATCGACGAGTTCTCCGGCCTCATCAACCGCGAGTTCACGCTGAAGACTTATGGCGACCTGCTGCAGGCCGCCAATCTCGACATCATCCTGCGCACGGTGACGATGGCGGCGCTGGTGACGTTTGCGTCGGCGGTCATTGCCTTTCCCATCGCCTATTACGCGGCGCGCTATGCGCGCGCCCGTTGGAAGGCGTTGTTTTATCTCGGCGTCATGCTGCCGCTGTGGTCGAGCTACCTGGTCAAGATCTATGCCTGGAAGCTGATCCTCGCCAAGGAAGGCATCCTGACGTGGCTGCTGGCCAAATTGCATCTTCTATGGCTGCTCGATGCATGGCTATCGCTGCCGATCGTCGGCGGCAACTCGCTGTCGGTCTCGTCAACCGGCACCTTCATCGTCTTCGTCTATGTCTGGCTGCCCTTCATGATCCTGCCGGTGCAGGCCGCACTCGAGCGCGTGCCGGGCAATTTGGTCGAGGCCTCGTCCGATCTGGGCGCCTCGCCCGGCCAGACCTTCCGCAACGTGCTGTTCCCGCTGACGCTGCCCGGCATCGTCGCCGGCTCGATCTTCACCTTCTCGCTGACGCTCGGCGACTACATCATCCCGCAGATCATCGGTACCTCGCGGCTGTTCATCGGCCAGGCCGTCTATTCGCAGCAAGGCACCGCCGGCAACATCCCGCTCGCCGCCGCCTTTACCGTGGTGCCCATCGTCATCATGGGCTTCTACCTCTGGGGCGCCAAGCGCATGGGGGCTTTCGATGCGCTCTGACCGTGGCCCATCGGCGCCGATCGGCCTGAAGCTCGCTGCCACCGGCGGCCTGCTTTTCCTGCATTTGCCGATTGTGCTGATCTTCGTCTATGCCTTCACCACGGAGGAGAAGAGCTTCGTCTGGCCGCCGCCGGGGCTGACGACGCAATGGTTCGCCGTCACCTGGAACCGCCCCGACGTCTGGCAGGCGCTGTCGCTGTCGGTGCGGGTCGCGGCGATCTCGACCGCCATCGCGCTGGTCCTCGGCACGCTGTGCGCCGCCGCCGTGTCCCGCACAAAATTCTTCGGCCGCGAAACCATCTCGCTGCTGGTGATCCTGCCGATCGCGCTACCCGGCATCATCACCGGCATTGCGCTGCGCTCGGCCTTCGCGCTGGCCGAAATCCCGTTCTCGTTCTGGACGATCGTGCTCGGCCACGCGACCTTCTGCGTGGTCGTCGTCTACAACAATGCGGTCGCCCGTTTCCGCCGCACGTCCGGCTCGATGATCGAGGCGTCGATGGACCTCGGCGCCGACGGTTTCCAGACCTTTCGGCATGTCGTGCTGCCCAACATCGCAACCGCGCTGCTGGCCGGCGGCATGCTCGCCTTTGCGCTGTCCTTCGACGAGGTCATCGTCACCACTTTCACCGCCGGCCAGCAGCAAACGGTGCCGATCTGGATGCTCGAAGAGCTGATCCGTCCGCGCCAGCGTCCGGTCACCAATGTCGTGGCGATGGTCGTGGTGCTGGTGACGCTGCTTCCCATCCTCGCTGCCTATTACCTGACCCGCGACGGCGACCAGATCGCCGGTTCGGGCAAATGATCTCGTTCATAAGGGAGAGACTTCCATGGACACGCAGATGCTGATCGGCGCGAAATTCGAAAAAGGCACCGAGACCGAGGAACCGATCCTCAACCCGAAGACCGGGGCGACCATCCTCAATCTGCCCGAGGCCAGCCCGGCGCAGATCGAGGCGGCAGTGCTTGCCGCCGAAAAAGCCTTCGTCACCTGGTCGCGCACCACGCCGGCGCAGCGCGCCGGCTATCTCCTGAAGATCGCCGATCGCATCGAGGCCGCGGCACAGGATTTCGCGGCGCTCGAGGCGCTGAACTGCGGCAAGCCGATCAATGCCGTGCTCAATGACGAGATCCCGGCGATCGTCGACTGCTACCGTTTCTTTGCCGGCGCGGTCCGCTCGATGCCTGGCCAGGTCGCCGGCGAATACATTCCCGGCCACACCTCGATGGTCCGCCGCGACGCCATCGGCGTTGTGGCGTCGATTGCGCCGTGGAACTATCCGCTGATGATGATGGCCTGGAAGCTGGCGCCGGCGATTGCCGGCGGCAACACGGTCGTCTTCAAGCCGTCGGAACAGACGCCGCTGACCGCGCTGAAGCTGGCGAAAATCCTTGTCGAGATCCTGCCGGAAGGCGTCGTCAACGTCGTGCTCGGCCGCGGCGACAGCGTCGGCAACACGCTGATCAACCATCCGAAGGTCAACATGATCTCGATCACCGGCGACGTCGCCACCGGCAAGAAGGTGCTGCAGGCCGCCGCTAAATCGGTCAAGCGCACACATCTCGAGCTCGGCGGCAAGGCGCCGGTCATCGTCTTCGACGACGCCGATCTCGGTGCGGTGGTCAACGGCCTGCGCGCCTTCGGCTATTACAATGCCGGCCAGGATTGCACCGCTGCCTGCCGCATCTATGCCGGCAAGAAGATCTATGACAAACTCGTCGCGGACCTCTCCGCTGCGGTCTCGACCATCAAGTATGATCGCCCAGATGATACCGAGAACGAGATCGGCCCGCTGATTTCGCGTCGCCAGCGTGACCGCGTCTCGAGCTTCGTCGAGCGCGCCTCGGAGCTCAAGCACATCGAGATCACTACGGGCGGCAAGCCGGGCGAGGGCTCCGGCTTCTTCTACCAGCCGACCGTCGTCGCCGGCGCGCTGCAGGAGGACGAGATCGTGCGCCGCGAAGTGTTCGGCCCGGTGGTCTCGGTCACCCGCTTTTCCGAAGTCGACGAAGCGGTGAACTGGGCCAATGATTCTGACTACGGCCTGGCGTCGTCGGTGTGGACCAAGGATGTTTCGCGCGCCATGGCGACGGCCGCCCGCCTGCAATATGGCTGCACCTGGATCAACACCCATTTCATGCTGACCAACGAGATGCCGCATGGCGGGTTGAAACAATCCGGCTACGGCAAGGACATGTCGCTATATGCGCTGGAGGACTATACCGCAGTCCGCCACGTCATGATTGCGCACGGATAGCGCCCTCGGGGAGACGGTGGCCTCAGGCCGAAGGCGCCACGCGATTATTCTTCCGCCTCCTCCGCCCCGCTCGCGGCCGGCGCAACCAGCAGCACAGCGGCGCCGAGGATCGCTGCGATGAAAGAGCCGGCGAGGATGCCGACCTTGACCGCGTCCTGCAGAGCGACGTCGCTGGCGAAGGCGAGCAGGCCGATGAACAGGCTCATGGTGAAGCCGATGCCGCAGAGCAGTGAAATACCGATCATGTGCAGCCAGCCGGCATTGACCGGCAGATCGGCAAATCCGAGCCGGATGGCAAGCGCGGAAGACCCGAACACGCCGACCAGCTTGCCGGCGACGAGGCCTGCGGCGACGCCGAGCGTCAGCGGCTCGATCAAGGCGGCAGCGCTGAGACCGCCGAGTGAGACGCCGGCGTTGGCAAAACCGAAGATCGGGATGACGAAAAAGGGTACGATTGTGTGCAGGCCGTGTTCGAGCCGGTGCAGCGGCGAATGGTCGAGATCGTGGCCGCTGCCCGACGAGATCTTCAGCGGTATGGTGAGAGCCAGCGCGACCCCGGCGAGCGTCGCATGGACGCCCGATTTCAAAACCAAAACCCACAGCACGACACCAAGCACGATATAAGGCAGCAGCGTCAGCACCCGCATGCGGTTGAGCACCACCAGCAGCGCGATGACGGCGAAGGCGGCGCCGAGATAGGCGAGCGACAGGCCGCTGGTATAGAACACCGCGATGATGAGCACGGCGCCGAGATCGTCGATGATGGCGAGCGCGGTAAGGAATATCTTCAACGAGCCCGGCACGCGGCTGCCGAGCAGCGACAGCACGCCGAGCGCAAAGGCGATATCGGTGGCGGTCGGGATCGCCCAGCCGGACAGAGCGGCTGGATTGTTGCGGTTGATGGCGACGTAGACCAGTGCTGGCACCGCCATGCCACCGGCGGCGGCGATGCCGGGCAGCACGCGGCGCGGCCAGGTCGAGAGCTGGCCGTCGAGCATCTCGCGCTTGATCTCGAGGCCAACCAGCAGGAAGAACACCGCCATCAGGCCGTCATTGATCCAGTGCGAGACGCTGAGCGGTCCGAGATAGGCATGGAGGGCGGAGAAATAAGCTTCGGCCAGCGGCGAATTGGCGACGATCAGGGCCAGGGCCGCCGCAGCCATCAGGATGAGGCCGCCGGCCGCCTCGCTGTCGAGGAATTCGCGCAGCATGGAGACCAGCCGCTTTTCGTCCTGCATGTCGCCTCCGTCGTATCAGCGGCAAGGTCCGACGCACCGCCCAGCGATGATGCGCAAACGGCGCTGGCCGGGCAAGCCGGCAGTCAGAACCTTTTAGCGCGGCGCGCGCTTGGCGAGGATGCGTTGCAGCGTGCGGCGATGCATGTTCAGGCGGCGTGCGGTTTCCGAGACATTGCGGTCGCACATTTCGTAGACGCGCTGGATGTGTTCCCAGCGCACGCGATCAGCCGACATTGGATTTTCCGGCGGCGCGGCACGTTCGCCCGCCGTGCGGGTCAGGGCTGCAAAGATGTCGTCGGCATCGGCCGGCTTCGATAGATAGTCGATGGCGCCGAGCTTTACCGCCGTCACCGCGGTAGCGATGTTGCCATAGCCTGTAAGGATTATGGCGCGAGCATCGTCGCGCTTCTCGCGAATGGCAGCGACGACGTCGAGGCCGTTGCCGTCGGCCAGCCGCATGTCGACCACCGCATAGGCCGGCGGATTGGCGCGCGCCTTGGCAACCGCCTCCTCGACGCTCTCCGCCGTCTCGACCACGAAACCCCTGGTTTCCATGGCGCGGGCAAGCCGCGTCAGGAACGGCTTGTCGTCGTCCACGATCAGCAACGAGGTGTCCTCGCCTTCGACCATTGCGCCAATCGTTTCGTCAGTACTCATCGTGCTGAAAATCCTGCTGCCTGATTTTTACGCAAATATAGTTTCGCAACGCTATTGTCCAATTTAGGCCGTGTCGAACATGGTGGCCGAAGCCTGCTCGGGATTAAGGAAGACGCTGCGCGGCCACGATATCTGCACGATAGCGCCCTCGCCGGGCTCGCTCGAATTGCGGAAATCGAGCGTCGCGCCGGAGCGTTCGAGCAAGGTCTTGGCGATGAATAGGCCGAGGCCGAGGCCGCCGCCGGCTTCGGTGCCCTGGCGGGTCGACATATAGGGTTCGCCGATACGGTCGATGATCTCCGGTGGAAAGCCCGGCCCGTCGTCGATGATCGAGAAGCTGACGGCGGCCTCGTTCCACCTCCAGCGTATGGTGACGTTCTTGCGGGCGAAGTCGACGGCGTTCTCGACCAAATTGCCGAGGCCGTAAATGACGCCCGGATTGCGCCGGCCCACCGGTTCCGGGCCGATGCGCTCGCCCGGCCGAAGCTTGATCGAAATGCCGAAATCGCGGTGCGGTGCCGTCACTTCCTCGACCAGCGAGGTCAGCGGCAGGCGCGAGAGGTGCACTTCGCTCTCGGAGGAAAGGCTGGTCAGGCGCTTCAGGATTTCGCGGCAGCGCTCGCTCTGCGAACGCAGCAGCTTCACGTCCTCGCCGTATTTCGGATCTTCGCCAAGCGCCTTCTCCATCTCCTTGGCGACAAGCGTGATGGTGGCGAGCGGCGTGCCGAGTTCGTGCGCGGCGGCCGCGGCGAGGCCGTCGAGGGCCGAGAGATGCTGTTCTCGCTGAAGCACCAATTCCGTGGCGGCAAGCGCGTTGGCAAGCAGCCGCGCCTCCTCTGCCACCCGGAAGGCATAGATCGCGGTAAAGGCGATGGAGCAGAACACCGCCATCCACATGCCGGCGACATAGATGAAGGGCATCGCCAATGGCGCCCCCTCATGCCAGGGCAGCGGCAGGTGGTAGAAGACCAGCAGCGTCGCCGCCACGATCACCAGCGCGCCGAGCAGAGCCGTCAATCGCAGCGGCAGCGACGTCGCCGAGACGACGACGGGCACGGTCATCAGCAGCGAAAACGGATTGGTAAGGCCGCCGGTCATGTAGAGCAGGCCGGCAAGCTGCAGGCTATCGAAGGTCAGGATGGCAAAGGCCGAGAACGGGGTAAGCCGATGCGCCGCCGGATAGCGGAAGGTCAGCAACAGGTTCATCCAGGCCGAACAGGCGATCAGCGCAAAACACATGCTGACCGGCAGCGGAAATTTCAGCCCGTAGGCGACGACAAGCACAGTCAGGCTCTGGCCGACAATGGCAAGCCAGCGCAGCCTGATCAGCGTGTTGAGGCGCAGCCGCTGGCTTTGCTGGAAGTCGGGCGCGTGCAGAATGTTTATCATGGCGGGATTATAGAGGGGAAACCGCTGGAGGTCTTTCCGAAAACCGGGACCACCTTCCGCTGACGCGGACCTTCGGGTTGTGATCATGGTCCGGGAAGCATCAGGTACCGCGCGGCTTCGCGCGGCTCGTGGCGGCGGCGAGAAGCGGGTTCTCCGGCCAGACATGCCTGGGATAGCGGCCACGCATCTCTGCCCGCACATCGGCCCAGGAGCCGCGCCAGAAGCCGGGCAGGTCGCGCGTCGTCTGGATCGGCCGGTGCGCCGGCGACAGCAATTCGAGGGTCAGCGGCACAGTGCCGTTGGCGATCGCCGGATGCCGGTCGAGGCCGAACAGTTCCTGCACGCGCGCCGCCAGCACCGGCCATTCGCCGTCATAGCGGATCGGTAGCCGGCTGCCCGACGGCGCGTCGAAATGGGTCGGCGCCAATGTGTCGATCTTGCGCTGCAATTCGTGCGGCACCAGCGTCATCAGGCCTTGCGAAAGCACGCTAGGATCAATCGCCGTAAAGGCTGTGGCACCGGAAAGGAATGGCAGCAGCCAGTCGTCGAGGCGCTCGACGAGCGCGGCATCGGAGACATCGGGCCATGGCGCGCCGAGGCCGCGATGCAGCCAGCCGAGCCGCTGCCGCAACGTCTCCGCCTCCCTGGTCCACGGCAACAGGGACAGACCGTGTTCGCGCAAGGCGTCGAGGATGGCGCGATCCGCGTCGGCACCGGTCGGCGCCGGCAGCATGCGTTCGGACAACGTGATGGCCCCAAGGCGAACCGTTTCGCGCACCCGCACGGCGCGCCTGTCGCGGTCGAAGCTGACCTCGCGGCGCGTCTCGATCCTTTCCGCCAGCGCGGCACGGATATCGGTCTCATCGATGGCTGCCGCCGCGGTGATGCGGGCGTTCTGCGCCTTGCCCTGCAGGTCGGCGACGACGAGCCATGTCTCGCCGGCCAGCGGATCGGAGGCGTCGAGCGTGGCGCCCGAGCCGTTGGCAAGCACGAAGCGGCCACGCTCGCCGCGCGCTTTGGCGACCCGATCCGGCCAGGCATGGATGAGGAGCGAGCCGGCAGTGCTGCCCTTCTCCTTGAGGGGAGGGTTGATCCGCGTAGCGGATCGGGGCGGGGTCGATTCGGGCACGCCATCGGCGACCCCGCCCCGTCTCCCTCGTCTCGCTGCGCTTGGCTCGTTCGCCGACCCTCCCCTGGAGGGGGACGACGAAGCCTGCTTTGCCAACCTCTCGGCCAACTGCCGGGCAGCGGTGGAACGCGGCGATCTGTCGGCGTGAAAGCGCATTAGCTGCCGTTCGAGATCGGCACCCTCGCCGCCAAGGCCACGCTCGGTCAATAGCACGGCGAGCATCGCCGCCTCGAGCGCCTGTCCGGTCCTTGCCGCCTCGGCGACCATGTGGGCGAGCCGCACCGGTAGCGCCAGCCTGCGCATCGCGGCACCGGCATCCGTCAGGCGTCCTGCTGCATCGACCGCATCGAGCGCACGCAGCAGCGCCCTCGCCTCGGTGAGCGCCGCAGCCGGCGGGGGATCGAGGAAGGACAGGCTGGTCGGATCGGCGACGCCGAACGCGGCGCAATCGAGCAACAGGCCGGAAAGATCGGCCTCGAGGATTTCCGGCGGCGTGAAGGCCGGCAGTGCCGTCGTCTGCTCGGCCCGCCACAACCGGATGGCGACGCCGGGCTGCGTGCGCCCGGCACGGCCGGCGCGCTGGTCGGCGGAAGCGCGCGAAGCACGCACCGTCTCCAGCCGCGTCAGGCCGCTCGCCGGCTCATAGCGCGGCAGCCGCGACAGGCCGGAATCGATGACGACGCGCACGCCATCGATGGTGATGGAGGTTTCGGCGATCGACGTCGCCAGCACCACCTTGCGGCGGCCGGGCGGCGCAGGCTTGATCGCCGCATCCTGCCTCTTGTTGTCGAGCATGCCGTAGAGCGGCACGATATCGGTGTCGGCACCGACCTTGCCGGCCAGCCGCTCCGCGGTGCGCTCGATCTCGCGCTGGCCGGGCAGGAAAGCGAGCACGCTGCCCACCTCCCCGGCAAGCGCCGAGCGGATCGCCCTGGCCATCGCGTCCTCGATGGCGATGCCGGCCGGCCGCTCGTCATAGCGGATGTCGACCGGAAAGGCGCGGCCTGCGCTCTCGATCACCGGCGCGCCGGACAGCAATTTTGCGACACGCGCGCCATCGAGCGTCGCCGACATCACCAGCAATCTGAGGTCGAGCCTCAGCGCACTTTGCACGTCGAGCGCCAGCGCCAGCCCGAAATCGCCGTCGAGCGAGCGTTCGTGGAACTCGTCGAACAACACCGCCGCGACACCGGGCAACTCGGGATCGTCGAGGATCATGCGGGACAGCACGCCTTCGGTGACGACGAGAATCCTGGTCTTCGCGGACGTGCGGTTTTCCATGCGCATGGCATAGCCGACAGTTTCGCCGGGCTCTTGGCCAAGCAATTCGGCCATGCGGCGGGCGGCAGCGCGGGCGGCGAGGCGGCGAGGCTCGAGCAGAATGATTTTTCCGGCGCCTAGCCATTCAGCGTCGAGCAGTGCCAGTGGAACCAAAGTCGTCTTGCCGGCGCCGGGCGGCGCCACCAGCACGGCGCTGTTACCATGGCTCAGCGCTTCATCGAGCGCCGGCAAGACAGCGGAGACCGGCAGGTCCGGCAAGAGTTTTGTGGTCATTGTGCTAATGCTGTGCAGCCAGTTGGCGCCGATCGCGTATCGGCGGTGACGGTCGCGGCGCAACCTCGGCGCCGATTCAAAGCCTGGTCCGCGAAAACGGGTTCCAGCGCACCGTGCCGAGCCGCACCTCCTCGCGCACCATCGTCAGCAGGCCGGAACCGCCGACCACGGCGAGCCCGACCAGCGACAGAAAATCCGGATATTCCCTGAAGAACAACGCACCTAGAAGCACCGCCCAGACGATCTGCGAATAATGCGTCGGCGCGATGCGGTTGGCCGGTGCGTATTTGACCGCCAGCAGATGCAGCAGCTGGCCGCCGGCGGTGAAGGCGCCGGCCAGCACAAGCCACGCCCATTGCCTGCCATCCGGCAGCGAGAACGAGGTGGCCGCCGCACCGACGCCGTTGAAGAGCAGGCCGTAGCCGATCAGCACGCCGAGCATCGTCGTGCGTTTTTCCTGAGCGGCGAGCGAACGCATCAGGATGACATTGGTGGCGGCCAGGAAAGCGATGATGAACGCCGCCAGATGACCAAGATGCAACTCGCGAAAACCAGGCCTGACGACCAGCATGACCCCGGCAAAGCCAGCGACGACCGCAAGCCACCGCCATGGGCCGACCTTCTCCTTGAGGACCAGCGTGGCCAGGATGGTGACGAACAGCGGCGCCAGGAAGATCAGCGCATAGACTTCCGCCAGCGGGATGGTGGTGAAGGCATAGACGCTGAGCACACCCGACGCGATGCCGGCCCAGGCGCGGGCCTGTACCGCCCAGGGCCGGGTCGTGCGCCAGAAATCGCGCCAGCGCTCGCCTGGCGGCCTGGCGAAAAGCAGGAAACAGCCGGCAAACAATGTCGAGAAGAATCCGATCTCGAAGACATTGAACTGCCCGCCCAGGCTTTTGACAACGGCGTCGCTGCACGAATAGCTTGCATAGGCGATGAGAGCGAGCAGAATTCCGTTGGGCACGTTTTTCCGTTTCCGGGAGAGATGAGAGTGAAGATACTGGCGCTTGGCGCGCATCCGGACGACATCGAGATCTTCATGTTCGGTACGATGGCGGCCTATGCCGCGCAAGGCGCAGAACTCTTTTTTGCCATAGCCACGGATGGCACCAGGGGCGGCTATGGCGATCCGGCCGCGCTTGCCCGCACGCGCCGCAAGGAGGCGACCGCGGCGGCCGGTCTGCTTGGCGTGACGCCGCGCTTCCTCGACTTTCCCGATGGCGCGCTGGTGGCGGACGCGGCCCTGATCACGGCGCTGAAAGCAGTGATCGGCGAGATAGGGCCGGATCTGGCGATCACGCATGCGTCGAACGACTATCATGGCGACCACCGCGCGCTGTCGGATGGCGTGCGCATCGCCGCATCATTCTCGGTGCCGGTGCTGCATGCCGACACGTTCGGCGGCACCGGGTTTTCGCCAACGCACTACGTCGATACCTCCACGCATTTCGATCTCAAGGCGGAGGCGATCCGGGCGCACCAGTCGCAGGATCCCGAGCGTTTCGTCGACGCGGCGCGCACGCAGAACGCCTTTCGCGCCGGCCAGTGCAACGGCCCAGCCGGATCATTCGCCGAGGCCTTCCGCTTCGAGCCGGTCTTCCCCTTCGCCGATATCCGCGCGCTGCTGCCGCCGGCCCCAGTGATCCGACCGGTGACGGTCAGCAACAAGACGGTGACCTAGGCAGGCCGCCGCAACTTCTCACGTTGGTTCCTATCCAGCATGCTGCGGTGCAGCAACGAATTCGCTTGCGTTGTTTAGTAAAAATTGCATCACTAAACAAATTACTGAACATCTGGGCGTTGCCGCCATTGTGTTTAGGCCCCGGAGGAGAGGGGTTTAGCGGGCTCTTGAAACCGTCATCCGGACGCGTTTCGCAAATGGGAGGAAGGCATGAAATCGACCTTTAAATTGGCGTTGGGACTGGCCTCGGCACTCGTCGCGTCGACAGCCGTTTCGAACGTCGCGCAGGCAGAAGATCTGACGCTTTGCTGGGCAGCCTGGGACCCGGCCAACGCGCTTGTGGAATTATCCAAGGACTTCACCAAGGAAACCGGCATCGGCATGAAATTCGAGTTCGTGCCGTGGACCAACTATGCCGACCGCTTTCTCAATGAGCTGAATTCGCACGGCAAGCTGTGCGACTTGATCATCGGCGACAGCCAGTGGATCGGCGGCGCCGCCGAGAACGGCCATTACGTCAAGCTGAACGACTTCTTCGACAAGGAGAAGATCAGCATGGACGATTTCGTGCCGGCGACCGTCGTCGGCTATTCGGAATGGCCGAAGAACTCGCCAAATTACTGGGCGCTGCCGGCGATGGGCGACGTCGTCGGCTGGACCTACCGCAAGGACTGGTTCTCCAGGCCGGAGCTGCAGAAGGAATTCAAGGAAAAGTATGGCTGGGATCTCGGCCCGCCGACGACCTTCGACCAGCTGAAGCAGATCGCCGAATTCTTCCAGAAACGCGAGATCGACGGCAAAACCGTCTATGGCGCGTCGATCTATACCGAGCGCGGCTCGGAAGGCATCACCATGGGCGCCATGGACGTACTCTACAGCTTCGGCTTCCAGTACGAAAACCCGAAAAAGCCCTACGAGATGGAAGGCTTCGTCAACTCCGATAAATCGGTGAAGGGCCTGGAGTTCTACAAGGCGCTCTATGACTGCTGCACGCCTCCCGGCGCCTCGAACAGCTACATGGGCGAAGGCGTCGATGCCTTCAAATCCGGCCAGGTGGCGATGCACATGAACTTCGCCTTCACCTGGCCAGGCCTGCAGAAGGACGAGAATGTCGGCGGCGACAAGATAGGTTATTTCGTCAATCCCAAAGGTCCGGACGGCGACCAGTTCGCCCAGCTCGGCGGCCAGGGCATCTCGGTGGTCTCCTATTCCGACAAGCAGGAAGCCGCGCTCAAATACATCAAATGGTTCGCCAACAAGGACGTGCAGTCCAAATGGTGGTCGCTCGGCGGCTATTCCTGTCTCAACGCGGTCGTGAAGGACCCGGGCTTCCCGGCCAGCCAGCCCTACGCGCAGACCTTCCTCGACTCGATGGCCATCGTGAAAGACTTCTGGGCCGAGCCGAGCTATGCCCCGCTGCTGCAGGCATCGCAGAAGCGCTTCCACGACTATGTCGTTGCCGGGCAAGGCTTGGCCAAGGATGCCCTCGACGGCCTCGTCAAGGACTGGACCGAGGTCTTCCAGGACGATGGCAAGATGTAACCGGGCAAGATGTAACCGGCTCCTCCCGAGCCCATGACCGAACCGTCCCGTGCCGCCCTTGGCACGGGACACAGTTCAGATAAATTCCATTGTCGAGACGATCCAAGTGACCGAAGCAGGACTGACCATGCTCAATCGGACTGCGGACAGCGTTGCCCGGGCTACGCCCGAGCCGTTGGCCCGCAAGGTCCGGGGCATCAGCGACAAGGGCCTCGCCTGGCTGTTCATTTCGCCGACGATCCTGTTGCTTCTAGCCATCAACATCTTCCCGCTGTTCTGGGCGATCTATCTGTCCTTCAGCAATTTTCGCGCCAATCGTCCCAATGAGGTGGTGAAGAACCTTGGGCTCGCGAACTACAAGCGCATTCTCGCCGACCAGGACATCTGGATCGCCATGCAGACGACGGCGCATTTCGTGTTCTGGACCATCCTGCTGCAGACGCTGATCGGCTTTACGCTGGCCTGGCTGATCGACCGCAAGTTCCGCGGGCACGCCTTCTGGACGACCATCATCCTGGTGCCGATGATGCTGTCGCCGGCGGTGGTCGGCAATTTCTGGCGCTTTCTCTACGAGCCGCAGATCGGGCTGTTCGCCTACGCTGTCTCGTTCGTCACCGGCATTCCGGCAACGCAGATCAGCATGCTCTCCAACGTGTCGCTGGCGCCATGGTCGATCATCATCGTCGACACTTGGATGTGGACGCCTTACGTGATGCTGATCTGCCTCGCCGGCCTGCGCTCGATCCCCGAATACATCTACGAAGCGGCCGAGGTCGACCGCGCCTCCAACTGGCGGCAGTTCTGGTCGATCACGCTGCCGATGGCGCTGCCCTTCATCATGCTGGCGGTGCTGTTCCGCGGCATCGAGAACTTCAAGATGTTCGACATGGTCAATTTGCTCACTGGCGGCGGGCCGGGATCGACCACCGAAGTGGCCTCGATCACGCTGAAGCGGCAGGCCTTCGAAAGCTGGCGGACGGGCTATTCCTCGGCCTTCGCCATCATCCTGTTCGTCGCGGTGTTCGGCCTGGCCAACATCTACGTCAAGGCACTGAACAAGGTGAAGCAGAGATGAGCCTGACGTCAGCCCATTCCGTTGTCGCACCCTCGGCCACGTCGAAGCGCGTCGCCGGCACGATCATCGTTGCCTACGCGCTGATCTCGATCGTGCCGCTGCTGTGGATCTTCGCCACCAGCTTCAAGACGCCGCCGGATTCGATCGCCTATCCGCCGAAGATCCTGTTCCAGCCGAGCCTCGAGGGCTACTGCAACTTGTTCTCGACCCGGACTCGGCAAACCCCGGAATACATCAACTCCCTGGGACCGGCGACGGGGGTCTGCGACGAGACGGTGCGCAAGCGCAATATGGTGATCGCCGGCCCGTCGAACTTCATGCCGCGCTTCGTCAATTCGCTGATCATCGCCTTCGGCTCGACGTTTTGCGCGGTGTTCCTCGGCACGCTGTCGGCCTATGGTTTTTCGCGCTTCAAGGTGCCGCTCGCCGACGACCTTCTGTTCTTCATCCTGTCGACGCGCATGATGCCGCCGATCGCGGTCGCGATTCCCATCTACCTGATGTATCGGGAGCTCGGACTGTCGGACACCGCGCTCGGCATGATCCTGCTCTACACGGCGGTCAACGTGTCGCTGGCAGTCTGGCTGCTGAAAGGCTTCATCGACGAGATCCCGCGCGAATATGAAGAGGCGGCGATGATCGACGGCTACACCAGGCTGCAGGCGTTCTGGCGCACCGTGCTGCCGCAGGCGACCACGGGCATTGCCGCGACCGCCATCTTCTGTCTGATCTTTGCCTGGAACGAATACGCCTTCGCTGCGCTGCTGACCTCGGGCACGGCGCAGACCGCGCCGCCCTTCATCCCGACCATCATCGGCGAAGGCGGCCAGGACTGGCCGGCGGTCGCGGCCGGCACGACGATCTTCCTGGTGCCGATCCTGGTCTTCACTATCCTGCTTCGCAAGCAATTGCTGCGCGGCATCACCTTCGGCGCGGTGCGCAAATGAGCCTGACCGTAAAACGCAAATCGCGCTGGCCCGTCTGGGCCAGGCGCGGACTGATGGAAAACGTCGCCACGGCGATCATCGCCATCGGCTTCCTGATGCTGTTCCAGCCCTTCGCGCTGGCGCTCTACACCTATTCGTTCGTCACCATGCTGGCCGGCACGGCGATGTTCATCATCGTCTCGAAATTTCCGGAGTAGACGATGGCTGAGATCAGGGTCGAACATCTGAGAAAGGCATTCGGCGATTTCGTCGCCGTGCAGGATTCCAACTTCGTCGTCGAGGACGGCGAATTCTTCGTCATGCTGGGGCCGTCGGGTTGCGGCAAGACGACGACGCTTCGTATGATCGCCGGGCTCGAACTGCCGACCGGCGGCAAGATCCTGCTTGGCGGCGAGGACGTCACCATGCGGCGTGCCCGCGAGCGCGACATCGCTTTTGTGTTCCAGCTGTTCGCGCTCTATCCGCACATGAATGTGAGAAAGAACATCGGTTTCCCGCTGCTGGCGCAAGGCATGCCAGGCGCTGAAATTCGGGCCAGGGTGGAAGAGACGGCGAAGCTGTTGCGGATCGACCATCTGCTCAACAAATCGGTCTCCGGGCTAGCCGGCGGCGATCGCCAGCGCGTGGCGCTCGGCCGCGCCATCGTGCGGCGGCCAAAATGTTTCCTGATGGACGAACCGCTCGGCACGCTCGACACCGAATTCCGCGATCTGATGGTCCATGAGCTGCGCGAATTGCACAACCGCATCCACGCCACCACCGTCTATGTCACGCACGACCAGATGGAAGCGATGTCGATGGCCGACAAGATCGCGGTGATGAACCATGGCGTCATCGAGCAGTTCGGCACGCCGCGTGAGATCTACGACCGGCCGGCGACGATGTTCGTCGCCGACTTCATCGGCTCGCCGCCGATGAATTTCCTCGGCTTCGACGGCGGCCTTTCAAAGGGCGCCAGGGAAGTTGTTGTGCAGGGCGCGACGGTGGCCGTGCCGGAGGTGCGCGAGGATGTCGCGCCGGCCGAGATGGCGCTTGGCATCCGACCGGAGCACATCCGCTTCGACGACGCTTCGAAGCTGCGCGGAGCTGTTTACGGCACGGAATATCTCGGCACCACCCAGATCGTGGCGGTGGAGACGGCAGACGGCATCATCAAGGCCAGGGTGCCGGCCGAAATCCGGCTCAATCCGGGCGATCATGTGGGCCTGGCGCTGAACAGCGCGCGGCTGTCGCTGTTCGCAAAAGGATCCGGCCGTGCGGTGCGCACCGAAATCCATGACTCGGCCTCCCAGGGGAGAGCGCATCATGGCTGACGTTCACATCAAAGGCGTGACAAAGGCTTTTGGCGAGCATGTCGCCGTCGACAATCTCGATTTGCATATCGCCGACGGGGAATTCGTCGTGCTGCTCGGGCCGACCGGCGCCGGCAAGACGACAACGCTCAGGCTGATCGCCGGGCTTGAGCGTCCGGAAGCGGGCTCGATCCATATTGCCGGCCACGACACGACGACGCTGTCGCCGGCCGAGCGCGACACCGCTTTCGTGTTCCAGCAATATTCGCTCTATCCGCATCTGTCGGTTTACGACAACCTCGCCTTTCCGCTGCGCTCGCCGGCGAGGAAAATGCCGGAGGATCAGATTCGCCGCCGCGTCGAGGACGTGGCCAAGATGGTGCGCATCCACCACAAGCTGAATAATCGCTCGACCAAACTCTCGGGCGGCGAAATGCAGCGCGTCGCCATCGGCCGCGCTTTGGTGCGCAAGCCGTCGATCTACCTGATGGACGAGCCGCTGTCGTCGCTCGACGCCAAGCTGCGCGCCGATCTCAGGCTCGAGCTGAAGCGTATACAGGCCGAACTCGGCGCCACCATGCTCTACGTCACCCATGACCAGATCGAAGCGATGACCATGGCCGACCGCATCGGCATCCTCGCCGACGGCGTGCTGGTCCAAATCGGTTCGCCGCGCACGATCTATTCTGAGCCGGCAAACCTTCACGTCGCGGCCAGGCTCGGCCAACCGGCAATCAATTTGTTGCCGGTCGGACTGCTGCCGGATGGCGGAGCGCCGGCGGGGACCAGGACAATCGGTGCGCGGACCGAACATCTTTCGATCGCGAAGGCGGCGAACGGCCATGCCGACGGCGTCGTCGATTGGGTCGAGCATCTCGGCGACCAGAACCATCTGCATGTGACGGTGGGGACCAGGAAGCTGGTGACGCTGACCGACCCCGACACCGACCTGGCGCAGGGCGACAGGATCATGATCCGCTATCGCTCGCCGCTGTATTTCGGCGCCGATGGGCGACGGCTGCTGTGAGCGCTGCGCGGGTGTTTTCCTGGCACCTTTCAACCGGCAATTTCGGGCACCGGAGTGGACCAATTCGATGAAGCATTTTTTCAATCGCAGGGATACGATCGTAACTGAGGCCCTGGACGGCTTTCTCGGCACGACCGGCACCGGCGATCTCGCCCGCCTCGACGGCTATCCCGAAATCAAGGTCGTCCTCCGTGCAGACTGGGACAAGAGCAAGGTCAGCATCATCTCCGGCGGCGGGGCCGGGCACGAACCCGCGCATGCCGGCTTCGTCGGCATGGGCATGCTCACGGCGGCGGTATCAGGCGAGATCTTTGCTTCGCCGAGCGTGGAAGCAGTATTGACGGCCATCCGCGCGGTGACCGGTCCCGCCGGGTGCCTGCTGATCGTCAAGAACTATACCGGCGATCGCCTCAACTTCGGCTTGGCCGCCGAGAAGGCGCGCGCCGAAGGCTTCCGCGTCGAGATGGTGATCGTCGCCGACGACATCGCCCTGCCTGATATTGCCCAGCCGCGCGGCGTTGCCGGCACCTTGTTCGTGCACAAGATCGCCGGCCACATGTCGGAAGCCGGCAACGATCTGTCGACGGTTGCCGCTGCTGCGCGGGCCGCGGCGGCGGATATCGTTTCCCTCGGCATATCGCTGTCATCCTGCTCGATCCCCGGTCAGAGCCATGACGAAAGATTTGGCGCCGACGACGCTGAACTCGGCCTCGGCATCCATGGCGAACCGGGCGTTGAGCGGATTGCGGTGCAAAGTGCCGAAAGGCTGGTTGCGATCATGTCGGAGCGCCTTGCCGCGCGGCTCGATCCCGCCAGCGACTACGCCTTGCTGATCAACAATCTCGGTTCGGTGCCACCGCTGGAAATGTTGCTTGTCGCCAATGCGGTGTTGACATCACCGCTGGCACGAAAGGTGACGCTGACGATCGGACCCGGGCAGCTTATGACCGCGCTCAACATGAACGGCTTTTCCTTGTCGCTGATCCGGCTCGATGCGCCGCGCGAAGCGGCGTTGAGGGCGCCGGTAGGCCCTCACGCCTGGCTGCCGGCAAGAGCCGTTCGCCAAGCCAGCGTCGTGCCGATGGCCAAAGCCGCCGGCCGGGGCAACGCGTCGAAAGCCAGCCCGGACGCACGCACCGAGCGGCTGGTGGTCGCCATCTGCGAACGGCTGATCTCGCTTGAAGGCGCGTTGAACGGACTGGACGCCAAGGCGGGAGACGGCGACACCGGATCGACTGTGGCGGCCGGTGCGCGCAGCGTGCTTGGCCGCCTTGCGGCGCTGCCGCTCGCCGACCCTGCCGCCACGCTGGCCGCCGTGGGCGACATCCTGAGTGCCAGCATGGGCGGCTCCAGCGGCGTGCTGTTGTCGATCTTCTTCACCGCCGCCGGGCAGGCGCTGGAGTCTGGCGAAACGCTTCCCAAGGCGCTTCTCGCCGGCCTCGATCGGATGTCCTTCTATGGTGGAGCGAGGATGGGCGATCGCACGATGGTCGATGCCTTGGAACCCGCCTTGAAGGCGCTGGATAGCGGCAGTCTGGAGGATGCGGCGGTCGCGGCGCGACGCGGCGCCGAGGCCACCGCTGCCATGCGCAAGGCCAAGGCCGGGCGGTCCGCCTATATTGGCAGCCAGCTCGACGGCGTGGTCGACCCCGGCGCCTTTGCCGTCGCCGAGGTCTTCACGGCCCTCGCTGCGTTGCTCGAACCCGCTTGACTGGGGAAAAGAATGCTTCAATTGCCGGATATGCAATTTTCTCGTACTGCCGGCAGCGTAGGGGCCAGGAGCATGGGTGATATGGCGGCAGCGGATATTTCCAGGCTGATCGAGGCGGCGGCAAACACCATCGCCGCCCATGCCGAAGAGCTGACCAGGCTCGACCAGGCCATCGGCGACGGCGACCATGGGCTCAACATGAAACGCGGCTTCGAGGCCGTGCGGGCCGAGGCCGGCGTGTTTGCGGCAAAGCCGTTGCCCGAGGCGCTGAAGGCGATCGGCACCAAACTGGTGATGACCGTCGGCGGAGCCTCCGGTCCCTTGTTCGGCACGCTGTTCATGGTGCTCGGCAAGGAGATTCCCGCGGCGCCGGATCGCGCCGATCTGGCGGCGGCCTTCGGCAAGGCGATTGAAGCAGTGGCCGCCAGAGGCAAGTCGCAGGCCGGGCAAAAAACCATGCTCGACGTGCTGCAGCCGGTGCACGAGGCCCTGCTGCAGGGAAAGGCGGCAGCGGACATCGCCGAGATCGCCGACAACGCAGCCGACGCGACTGTGCCGATGAAGGCGCTGCGTGGGCGCGCCTCCTTCCTTGGCGACCGTTCGATCGGTCATATGGATGCCGGCGCACGCTCGACCGCGCTTCTGGTGCGGGCCGTAGCCGAAGCAATCGAGAGGCGCGCATGAGCAATGTCGGCATCGTCATCGTCTCGCATTCGCCGCTGGTCGCCGAAGGCACCGCCGACATGGTGCGGCAGATGGTCGGCAACGAAGTGCCGCTTGCATGGTGCGGCGGAAACGGCCATGGCGGGCTGGGAACCAATGTCGAGGCGATCATAGGTGCCATCGACAAGGCCTGGTCGGAGGCGGGTGTCGCGATCCTCGTTGATCTCGGAGGTGCCGAGACCAATAGCGAGATGGCGATCGAGATGATCGGCGAACCACGCGCCCAGAAGATCGTCGTCTGCAATGCGCCGATCGTCGAAGGCGCGGTGATGGCGGCGACCGAGGCTTCCGGCGGCGCCTCGCTCAGGGAAGTGGTGGCGACGGCGCACGAATTGTCGCCGTCGTGAACGAACGGGAATTTTGACAAGCATGTCCGCAGCAGCCGAAGCCAGCGTCCTGATCACCCATGAGGTGGGGCTGCATGCGCGTCCTTCGGTGAAGTTCACCAAGCTTGCCAAGACGTTTTCGGCCGACGTCGAGATTGCGCTCGCCGCCAACGGGCCATGGTTCGACGCCAAGAGCATCGTCAAGGTGATGGCTGCGAAAGCGCCGAAAGGCACTGTCCTGCACATCAGAGCCAAAGGGGACGGCGCCGGCGAGGCGGTCGGAGCACTGGTCGAGCTGGTGCGCCGCGATTTCGACGAAGGCAAGGACCATGCCCGAACCGCTTAGGCTGCAGGGCATTTCGGCATCGGCCGGCTATGCCGAGGGGCCGCTGTTCGATCTAGACCAGGCTGCTGTGCGTTATGTCCGCAAGGCGACTGCCGCGGGCGAGAAGGCGGCGCTTGAGGCCGCCATCTCCATTGCCGCGGGCCGGCTCGCGACATTGATCGAAAGCAGCGACAGCGAGGCGGCCGCCATCCTCGAATTCCAGCTCGCCATGCTGGAGGACGACGCGCTGACCGGCCCGGCCTTTGCGCGAATTGCCGACGGCATGGCTGCTGATGTGGCTTGGCGAAAAGCGCTCGACGCCGAGATAGCCGGCTATGAAACATCCGAGCAGGACTATTTCCGGGCGCGCGCCGCCGACATGCGCGATATACGCGACCAGGTGCTGCGCGCGCTGACCGGGGGCGGCGACATTGCGCCGCCGGCGGGTGCGATCTTCTACGGCGAGGATATCGCACCGACGCGCTTCCTCGAAACCGACTGGAGTGCAGGCGGCGGCATAGCACTTACGGCAGGAAGTGCCGCAAGTCATGTCGCAATGCTGGCACGCTCACGCGGCGTGCCCATGGTGGTGGGGCTTGGGCTCATGGAGCGTGGGCTGGCCAGGCCAGGTGCTTCGCCGGCTCACCTTACCGGAATCGCACTGCTCGATGCCGAACATGGTGGCATCGTGTTGGCGCCTTCGAAAGCGGAGATCGCCATATTCCGGCGATCGTCGTCGTCTTTCGCGGCGCATCGCGGCAAAGCGGCAGCCTATCTGACAAGGCCGGCGGCAACGAAGACCGGCATAGCGGTCCGCGTGCAGGTGAATATCGCCGATCCGTCCGATGTCGACAGCATCGATGCTGCGGCGTGCGACGGTGTCGGGCTGATGCGGACCGAATTCCTGTTCGGCAAGACGCTGCCGGGCGAGGAGACGCAATATCGCGCCTACCGCAAAGTGCTGGAATGGGCAGGCGAGAGGCCGGTGACGATCCGTACTGTCGATGCGGGCGGCGATAAGCCTGTGCCGGGCCTCACCGTCGAAGAAGGTAATCCGTTCCTTGGCCTGCGCGGCATCAGGCTGTCGCTGATGCGTCCGGAGGTCTTTCGTGTGCAGATCCGCGCCTTGCTACGTGCCGCCATGCACGGCAATTTGAAGGTGATGTTCCCGATGATCGCCGTTCCGGAAGAGTATGAACACGCCACCGCGCTGTTCGCGGAGGAGCAGGCTGACCTTTTGGCGCGCGGCATCGCGCACAAAATGCCGCCGCTTGGCATCATGGTCGAGGTGCCGTCGGTGGCCATCGCACCGGAGGCATTCGCCAAGGCCGCCTTCTTCTCGATCGGTTCGAATGATTTGACCCAATACGTGATGGCGGCCGCGCGCGACAATGCGTCGGTCGCACATCTGAATTCCGTCAGGCACCCGGCCGTGCTCCGGCTGATCGCCTCCGTTGCGGCCTTCGGCCGCGGGCATAATATCCCGGTCAGCCTGTGTGGCGATGCCGGCGGCGACCCCGCCTCGATCCCGGCGCTGCTCGAAACCGGCCTGCGTGACCTCTCCGTCGCTCCCGCCCAACTCGCGATGGCCAAGGCGGCCATCGCGGACGTTTCGATCTAGGCCCCGGCATGGCTGACAAGGCGTCGCAATCCGGCCCCGAAGAGGCGATCCGCGCCTACAAGACGATCCTGTCGCAGGTGATCGACCAGCGCCCGTCCGGCATGCGCCAGCGCCTCGCCGACGCGCTTGGAAAACACCGCAGCTTCGTCACGCAGATTTCAAGCCCAGCCTACTCGACGCCGATCCCGTCGAAGCATTTGCCGGCTATCTTCTCCGTCTGCCATTTCAGCCCGGTCGAACGCGATCATTTCCTTGAGGCCTACCATCGGGCGCATCCGGGAAAGATGTCGCTGGCCGCAGGCATGCGCAAGACACGTCATGTCTCGCTGATCGTTCCCGATTTCGGCGACGACAAGCAGAACGCGGCGCTCGACCGGGCGGTCAACGATTTCATCCAGAAGATCACCAGCATCGCCGGCAAGGGCAGCTGACGCTGGGCTATTTCGGGAGGACAGCCATGAAGAAATTTCTGAATTCGGTCGATACGGTGCTGACCGAGAGCCTCGACGGCTTCGTTGCAGCGCATGCCGATATCCTGGCGCTTGGCGAGGAACACAAATTCATCCGCCGCAAGCTGCTCAAGCCGGGCAAGGTGGCGCTGATCTCCGGCGGCGGCTCGGGTCACGAGCCGCTGCATGGTGGGTTCGTCGGGCACGGCATGCTGGATGCCGCCTGCCCCGGCCAGGTATTCACCTCGCCGACGCCTGACCAGGTGATGGCGGCGGCCGAAGTCGTCAATACGGGCGCCGGCTGCCTGTTCATCGTCAAGAACTACGAGGGCGACGTGATGAATTTCGACATGGCCGCTGAAATGTCGGAAGGCGTGATGCAAATCGTGACCAATGACGACGTCGCGGTCGAAAACTCGTCCTACACAACCGGCCGGCGCGGCGTCGCCGGTACGCTGGTGGTCGAGAAAATCGTCGGCGCGGCGGCCGAAGAAGGCATGCCACTGGAGCCGTTGAAGGCGCTGGGCGAGCGCGTCAACGGCGCGACGCGCTCGATGGGCGTGGCGCTGACCAGTTGCACCGTGCCGGCGGCGGGCAGGCCGACCTTCGATATCGGCGACGGCGAGATGGAGTTCGGGGTCGGCATCCATGGCGAGGCCGGAAGGCGGCGTGACACATTGAAAAGCGCCGACGCCATCACCGACGAGATCTGTACCGCAATCCTGGGTGACCTGGGCGACGGTGCCAGAGGCCAGGCGCTGCTCTTCGTCAACGGCTTTGGCGGCACACCGTTGATGGAGCTTTACCTGATGTACAACAGCGCCCGCAAAATCTTCGAGAAGCACGGCGTCACAGTGACCCGGTCGCTGGTCGGGTCCTATGTGACCTCGCTCGACATGGCCGGCTGTTCGATCACGCTGAGCATGCTCGACGACGAGGCGGCTGTTTGGTGGGATGCACCGGTACATACGGCCGCACTGCGCTGGGGCATGTAGCGGCGGAGAATGCCCCAGAAATAGCCGGTGATAGGACCGACATCGGCAACGCCGCGTATCGTCAGACAGTTGCCCTCCTCACCCTGCGTAAGATAAGGAATCTGCGGGTTTGGGGAGTTCGAGCATGCGTTACAATTGGGATCGGGCGCCGACGGGTTTCGAGCGCCATGGAAAGATGCTGGCAGCCGCCTTGCTGATCGCCGGCGGGGTCGGACTTATGCTCGCTGCCCTCCCGCTTTAGGGACAACAACTCGGGTAGCGGACTACTTCCGTGCGCGTTGCCTCAGTTCACCTGGCCTGTCACGGCGAGAAAACGGCGGTCACGCCCTTCAAATCCCTGGCTGAAGCGCTGCACGAGCACGACAACCACGCCCGCTTTGCCGTCTGGGGTGAAGGTGTAGGATTCCGACACGCTGTAGGAGGTCGGGCAATTCCTCGAACCGGGTACGGTCTTGTCCTCGTGCAACACCTTGATCGGATGACCGTCCTGGCCCTGCAGCGTCAGGCGAAAGCCGAGCGCCTTGCCGGTCGTCTCGCCCTGCTGCGCCCCGTCGAAACTCGCTGAACAATCCGCCGTGCTATCGGCAAGAATCTGCTCGAGCTGAATGGTCGAGATGCCAAGCTCGTCATAGGTCGGCGAAAGCCATTGTTGCGAAACCTGCTCGAGGCGCGCAATGTCGCTGTAGGCGACCATGTCGTCGGGAAAGGTGAACCTGTCCAAGGCAGTCCGCTCGCCACGCGGCGCTATGTAATACTTGGCCAGCAAGGGCGCCGCCTGCTCCGCGGCCTGTGCCCTTGCCTGCGCAAGTGTCAGCGTCGAATCCTCCGTCTCGTCGACGACGAGGATCGGCTTGCCGCCGACGAACTGATCGGTGCGGGTGTCGATGATGTCGATCTCCGACCAGCCCGAATCCGAAGCACCGGCATCGAGCGTGCCGTACTGTTCGAAGGCGAAGTAGTCGCCGTCTGGCGAAAAGCCGATGACGCGCCGAGCCGCCGCGTCGCCTGCCTGAGCAGCTGAAGCGAGCACCACCGCCAGCGTCGCAACCGCGGCAAACCCAAGCTCATATCGCAATTTCATCGCGCCCTGCCCCTAATGCCGAAAATTCGAACGATACCGGCCCCCAGACCACCATGACCCGCACTTGCGGCCAAGTTAGAACGACAGCAAACGAAACGCACAAATACATGGTTACACAAACCAGCATACGCTATTTCAAGGACAGCAAACATTCCTGGGGAGGAAGCTGGATGGCGTCACGCTACCACGAGATCTATGACGGCTGGAAACGCGACCCGGAAAAGTTTTGGGCCGATGCCGCGGGCGCTATCGACTGGTTCTCGCCCTTCGAGACCGTGTTCGACGCCAATGCCGGCGTCTATGGCCGGTGGTTCAACGGCGCTTCCTGCAACACCTGCTTCAATGCCGTCGACCGCCACGTGGCGGGCGGCCGTGCCGACCAGATCGCGTTGATCCATGACAGCGCGATTTCGGGCACAATCAGAAAATTCACCTATGCCGAGTTGAGGCGCGAGGTGGTCGCGCTGACGTCGGTGCTCAAGAATCGCGGCATCCAAAAAGGCGATCGCGTCATCATCTATATGCCGATGGTACCAGAAGCAGCCTTCGCCATGCTTGCCTGTGCGCGGATCGGCGCCGTACATTCGGTGGTCTTCGGCGGCTTTGCCTCGCATGAGCTCGCCACCCGCATCGACGATGCCAAGCCGAAGCTGATCATCTCGGCGTCCTGCGGCCTGGAGCCAGGGCGCGTCGTTGCGTATAAACCGCTGCTCGACAAAGCGATCGAGATGTCGCGGCACAAGCCCGAAGCCTGCCTCATCCTGCAGCGCGACCAGCTGCGCTGCGAGCTCAGGGAAAATTACGATATCGACTATGCCGACGCCGTGGCGCGAGAGCGGGCCGCCGGCGCCAATGTCGACTGTGTCCCGCTGCTTGCCACCGATCCGCTCTACCTCATCTACACGTCGGGCACGACCGGCCAGCCGAAAGGGATCGTCCGTGACAATGGCGGCCATATGGTCGCGCTGAAATGGTCGATGGAAAACGAGTTCGGCGTCAAGCCGGGCGAAGTGTTTTGGGCGGCTTCCGATGTCGGCTGGGTGGTCGGCCATTCCTACATCGTCTACGGCCCGCTGCTGCATGGCTGCACGACCGTGCTGTTCGAGGGCAAGCCGGTCGGCACGCCCGATGCCGGCACCTATTGGCGGGTGATTGCCGAGCACGGCGTCGTCGCGCTGTTCACCGCGCCAACCGCCTTTCGCGCCATCAAGGGACAGGACCCGAAGGGCGAATTCGTCCCGAAATACGACCTGTCCAAATTCCGCACGCTGTTCCTCGCCGGCGAGCGCGCCGATCCGGAAACCATCAAATGGGCGGAGCAGAAATTGAACGTGCCGGTGATCGACCATTGGTGGCAAACCGAGACCGGCTCGCCGATGACCATCAACCCCGCCGGACTGGGCCTGCTGCCGGTCAAATACGGCTCGCCCGGCGTGCCGATGCCCGGCTATGACATCCGCGTGCTCGACGATGCCGGGCATGAGGTCAAGCGTGGTACGCTTGGCAATGTCGTGGTGAAATTGCCATTGCCCCCCGGCTGCCTGCCGACGCTGTGGGATGCCGACGAGCGGTTTCGCCAAGCCTATCTCGAGGAGTTCCCCGGCTTCTACAAAACCGCGGATGCCGGCATGATGGACGAGGACCGCTATCTCTATGTCATGGCCCGCACCGACGACATCATCAATGTCGCCGGCCACCGGCTCTCGACCGGCGCCATGGAGGAGGTGCTGGCCGCGCATCCCGACGTCGCCGAATGCGCCGTCGTCGGCATTGCCGATGCGATGAAAGGCCAGGTTCCGCTCGGCTTCGTCGTGCTGAATGCGGGCGTCGACCGCGATGCAGGGATCATCGAGAGCGAGGTGGTTACGCTGGTGCGCGAACGGATCGGCCCTGTCGCAGCTTTCAAGACGGTAGTGACGATCAAGCGCCTGCCGAAGACGCGCTCCGGCAAGATCCTGCGCGGCACCATGCAGAAGATCGCCGACAAGGAAGAATGGAGTATGCCCGCGACGATCGACGATCCCGCCATCCTCGACGAGATCACCGCCGCGCTGAAGGGCCGCGGGATCGGCCTGTAAGAACGCCGAAGCCGAGTTGCGTTCGAAGCTCCGGTATGGAACGACCGGTGCCAGACATGGTATCCACGCGCTGCGTCGCCATGTTGTTTCGAGATCGAGGCGCATTCACAGCCATACGGGACGCCATTCGTGACCTTGTTCCAGCGATCGAGAAACACCCGGACCGCGGCGCGCCAGCGGCTCGAGATCGATATCCGGGACTCAGTCGTCTACGCGATCGGCGACGTGCATGGCTGCTATAAGGAGCTTCGCTCCCTGGAGCAGAACATCCTGCTCGATTCTGCGTCTTTCGAGGGGCGCAAGCTCATCATCATGCTTGGCGACTACGTCGATCGTGGCCCGCAGTCGGCGCGCGTGCTCGATCATCTGCTGGCGCCGCCACTCCAAGGCTTCCAGCGTATCTGCCTTGCCGGTAACCACGAAGTCGTGATGCTGAACTATCTCGACGGGATCATTTCGAGAGAGTCGTGGCTGGCGATAGGCGGCCTGCAAACGCTGTTTTCCTACGGCGTCGACCCGGACCGCATGGCCGATCTCTACGGTTCAAACGAGGAGGTCGACGGGCGCATTCGGGAGATCATTCCCGCCGACCACGTCAGTTTCATGCGTGCGCTGCCGGTCATGGTCTGTTCGGCGAAATTCGTATTCGTTCATGCCGGCATCAGGCCGGGCATCGACCTCGCCGCACAAGACGAGGACGACCTGCTCAACATCCGCTCGGAGTTCTTCGAAGCCGCGCATCTTCTCGACCGCTATGTGGTGCACGGGCATACGCCGGTCGAGCTTCCGAAGCTCGAGGGACGCCGGCTTGGCATCGACACGGGCGCCTTCCAAAGCGGCCGGCTGACCGCAGTCAGGATCGCCGACAAACGCGCCAGGCTGATATTTTCCTGAGCGCGATATCCGTCGCTCAGGCGGCCGCCTTTGTGCGCGCTTCCGATTTTTCCAGATAGTAGCTCGAATATTTGTCGAAGAATCTTTCGGAGCCGCCGATCGAGCCATACTTGGCCAGTTTCTTCAATTCGACCTTGTTCAGAACCGCGCCGACGATCTTCTTGGCGATATAGGGTTCTGAGCTCAGCACGGACTGCACCATTGCCCGCGGCGTGCGTCCCCACTCGGCGACCAGCACGAAACCGTCGACAAGTGGGGCGAAGGCCTTGGCGTCGACGACTGGCCCGAGCGGCGGCAGATCGACGATGATGTATTCGAAAGTTTCCTTGGCATTGTCAATGAAGCGCCGCATGCCGGCCGAAGACAGAAGCTCGCTGGTGTGCGAAAAATGGCCACGCAGGACGGCCGGGATGATCGCCAACTTGGTCTGCCGGTCGATCTTGCCGACCGACTGCCAGGTCCGCCCGCTCACCACCGCTTCCATCAGGCCTTGCTCGGCCTCCATGCCAAGGCTGCGGCTGAGGCCGGGGTTGCGCAGGTCACCGTCGATCAGCAGCGTTTTCGATCCGTTGGCGGCAAGCAGCCCGGCAAGATTGGCGGCAACCGTCGACTTGCCTTCGCCGGGCAGCACCGAAATCACACCAATGACCCGGCTGCCCTGGCCTTCCATCACGACATCGAAGGCGATCTTGGCGTTGCGCAGCGTCTCGGAGAACATTGACGCCGGTGCATCGACGGTTACCCGCATGCGCGCACGTTTTTCGGCTGCCGACAATGTCTTGGAGGACTGGGATTTGGAGGACTTGGCAGTCCTGGTTTCGGAGGCCTTGACGTCGGGCTGACCGTCGTCGCGCTGGTCGTCCTTCCCAGCCTTGCCGATGACCGGCAGGTAGCCGAGGAATCTGAGGCCGACGCGGTCGCGCACATCCTCGCCGGTCCTGAAGAACCGTTCCCTGAATTCATTCAGGCCGCCAACCCCGGCCCCCATCATTATGCCAAGCGCCAGCGAAAGCCCCAGCACGATGGCCGTCCGCGGGGTTGCGGCCGACTGCGGCATCGTCGCATCAGAGATGACCCGGATCTTGCCTACCGGGAAGGATTGCTGCTGTGCAGCCTCCTCATAGCGGTTCAGGAATGTCTGATAGAGCGTCGAGAGCGCCGTCGCCTTCTGCTCCAGTTCACGCAGCTTGACCTGCGACTGGTTGTCGATGGAGCTCTTGCCTGCCGCCAAGGCGACATTTGCGCGGAGCGCGGTCTCGCGCGCCAGAGCGACCTCGTATTCGTTGCGGTAGCTTTCGGTGAGCTGCTTCAGCTCGCCGAAAATCTGCGCCGATATGTCGGCCTTCTCCTTGGCGAGCGCGACGGCCTGCGGATGTTGCGGGCCGAAATTGGCTTCGACATCCTGCTGCCGCTTGGCGACGGTGAGATAGCGGTTCTTGAGCGTCGTGATGACCGAGCTGCTCGGCTGGTCGTTCGATATCGCAGCGTCCTTGAACGCATTGTCCGAGCCGCTTTCGACGATCGACTTGTACTGCTGATAGCGGGCGCCGGCACGTGCGGTATCGGCCTGCGCAACGATCAGCTGGGTGTTGAGATCGGACAGTTGCTTGTCGCTGATCAGCTGGCCGTCATTGACGGCCAATCCATGTTCGGCCCTGAACTTTTCGACCGCCAGTGCGGCCGCCTGGGAGCTCTCACGAAGCTCGGTCAGCCGGCCTTGCAGCCAGACCGCCGCCCGCTCGGTCGCGTCGAAGCTGGCATCGAGCTGATCGGCGAGATAGGCGTCGGCATAGGCCTTGGTGATGGCGGTCGCAAGCGCCGGATCCGTCGCCTGGAAGGAGATGCTGATGACAAAGCTTCGGCCGATCCGCTCGGCGTCGAGTTGGTTCTGCAGTTTGAAGATTGCGTAGTCGCGGGGCGACGACGATGCGGTGATCGCGTCACGCGTCGCAGCATCAAGCTGAGTGACGTCGGTCGTGCTAGCGGCGCGCTTGGGGCGGACAGACTGGATGATACCGCGTACAAAGCCTGCGACCTTCGACAGAGCCGACGTCGGAGGGTTCATGAAAGCGTCGTTCTGATCGAGCTTCAGCTTGTCGACGACCACCCCCGCCAGCCTGGCCGACTGCAGAATTTCGATCTGGCTCAGAACGGCGGAGTCGGTCTGCATGCTGACCGACGCCGCCGAAATGTCATCGACGACCTTGTTCAATCCTTCGTCGATCAGCACGCTGCTCGTCGCCACATAGGTAGGAGGCGTCGTCTGTAAGTAGAGGACGCCGAGAAAGAGACCGATGACGGCACAGGCGGCAACCACTTTCGCCTGCCGCGCGGCCATGCCAAGCAGGCGCTCGATGTCGATGAAGTCTTCGGCGTTTGCCGCACTCGAAGCCGGCAATGGCGTCCTCTTCTCGACAGGAAAATTGGCATAGTTCATCTTCGGTCCAATTCTAGTTTGCAGGCGCTACCGCCTCGAAGGTCGGGACATAGGGTGCAAACCTTGCGCCGGACAGTGCGCGTTACGCGCGGCGCAACGGGCCTGTCCTGCGTCATCAGCCGCACCCACAATGCCTCGAAAAAATGGACATTATGCGGCTTCTTCCCGACGCTGATGCGACCGGACGAATTCCTGCAGCATATCGAAGATCGGGCCCTTCATATCCTCCCGCGCCAGCGCGAAAGCGATATTGGCCTGGATAAAGCCCTCCTTCGAACCGCAGTCGAACATGCGGCCGTCGAAAGGCTGGGCAAAGAAGGCTTGCGTCTGAGCGAGGCGCACCATTGCGTCTGTCAGCTGGATCTCGTTGCCGGCGCCGCGTTGCTGGCTGCCCAGCAGCGAGAATATCTCGGGCTGCAGGATGTAGCGGCCGTTGATGTAAAAGTTCGACGGGGCGTTGGCCGGAGCCGGCTTTTCGACCATGGCCGTCACCTCGAAGCCAGTGCCGACATCCGCGCCGCGGCCGACAATGCCGTATTTGCTGGTCTCGGTCGGATCGCAACGCTCGACGGCGATGACGTTTGCGCCGGTCTGTGCATAAAGATCGGCGACTTCGGCGAGACAGCCGCGCCCGCCAAAGGACACCATGTCCGGCAAAAGCAATGCAAAGGGCTCGTCGCCGATGACTTCGCGCGCGCACCACACGGCATGGCCGAGGCCCTGAGGCGACTGCTGGCGGATGAAACTCGTCGCGCCGGCGACGGGAAGCAGGCTTTCGAGCGCTTCAAGCTGCGCCTTCTTGCCGCTCTGCTCCAGGGTTCCGATCAGTTCAGGATGCAGGTCGAAATAGTCCTCGATCACCGCCTTGTTGCGGCCGGTAACGAAGACGATGTGCTCGATGCCTGCCTCGAACGCCTCATCCACCGCATATTGCACGACAGGCCTGTCGACCACCGGCAGCATTTCCTTCGGCATGGATTTGGTCGCCGGCAGGAACCGCGTTCCAAGCCCTGCCACCGGTATGACTGCCTTCCTGACTTTTTTCATTGCATATTCCTTCTGATCGATTTCAACCCGTCGCAGGCGGCGAAAACTGTCTTCATTCGCCCGCAGCCCTTCACCTCCCCGCCACTGCGGCAAACTGTGCCGCCACCCTTCGCAGCCGGACGGCGATCGGCATGCTCATATGCCGAACCGCTGCCGGATCGCTGAGCGCCGTCCATATCGCCTTGAGCGGGGACCGCGCCTTGATGTGCTGAACCAGCGACAGGAATGATGCCGCCCGCCGCAGGCTGCGAGCGCGCCTGGCAAACGCCGCCGCGGCCGCAGCATCCATGGAATGGGTTCCGGCGAAGACGGCATCGGCCCTGCGCATCGCCTCGACGTGATGAAGCTCCAGCACCCGGGAAATGGAGCCGGTGCGGATGTGGTAGACATAGCCCGTCGTCGGTTCGACCACGCATTTGCCGCCTTTGGCCAGAGCATTGGCCAGGAGGATATAGTCTTCGCCGATGATCAAGCTTTCATCGTAGCGGAGCCCGTTTTCGTTCAGGAACCGGCGCTGGAAGATCGGCTTGAGATAGCCGAGATTGAATCTCGATTCGAAGACCACATTGCCGGCGATGTAATCCGCCAGCGAGATTTCGCCGAGCCCTTCCAGATAGTCGGCCGGGAACATCGTCTCTTCGGCAACGCCATCCTCGCGAACGACCTGCAGATTATCGACCGCGATCTCGGCGCCCGCCTTCTCCGCGCGTTCGATCATGGTGCAGATTCGCCCGGGATAGACCGCGTCGTCGGAATCGAGGACCGCGACCCACCTGCCGCGGGCAAGTTCAAGGCCGGCGTTCCTGGCGCCGCCGGGGCCACGGTTTTGCTCAAGCGCGACCACGCGTACGATGCCTTCGGGGTAGGATCTCGCCAGATCGAGCGTCCGGTCGGCCGACCCGTCGTCGACGACGATGACCTCGACGCTGACATTGCGCTGGGCAATGGCGCTGGCGATCGCCCGATCGATGGTCGCCTCGGCATTGTAGGCGGCAATCACGAAGCTCACGTCAGGCTGCACGCTTGCCCCCTTGCTGCGGCGAAGACAGACCGTATTGGCGGATTTCACGAACCCCGACGAGGCCGCTGACGACGCCGACATGCATAATGCCGCGAAGCAGGCTGCGGTTCCGGCGCACGGGGTCGATGGCGACCGGAATTGCCGACAGGAAACTGTAGGCGGCCTTTGCCGCGGCAATGCCGACCTGCTTGAGCCGGGCAAGGCCGTGTACATTGCGCCCCAGAAGATGACCGTGCGTCTGCCCGACGCGGAACCGGCGGCGGCCGAGCCAGTCGAATGCCGCCCTGGCAGGTGGCACCGCTTCGTCGACCCAAGCCTCCGGCGAAAAGGCGATGCGGCCGCCGGCCTTGACCATCTGGTCGAAGAATTCCGTATCTTCGCCACCGGTCTGGCCACGTGCCAGGCTGAAGCGCTGGCCGCGCAGGCTCTCAGCCCCAATCCTGAGCAGGACGTTGCAGGTATAGCCGGTGCGGATCTCGCCGCGGACCCAGACCGGTAGGGTCGAGTGGAAATCACCCTTGCGCATCCAGGCGGGCGCATCCGCCCGGTAACGGGCTCGCACCGGCCCGAGAACGGCCGCAGCACCAGTTGCTTCCGCCGTCGCCACCAGTTCGGCAAGCCAGCCGGCGGTGGCCGTCTCGTCGTCGTCGATAAAGGCGACGAAATCGCTCGCACTGGCATCGAGGCAAGCGTTGCGCGCGATCGAGATGTTGCGGGCCGGGGCGTGCCGATAGGTCACCGGCAGCTTCAACTCCCCCGCCAGCCTGGCGACCAGCGTTTCGGCCGTCGGCGTATCGTCGTTGTCCGCAACGATGACACCGACGTCGAATCCCACGGGCATATCCATGGCCGCTATGGAGCGAAGCGTGTCGGCAAGCTCCGGCCGGCGAAATGTGCAGATGCAGATATCGATGCTTCGATTTTTCCTGACCGGCTCCATCACGCTACCTCGCGCTGCGGTCGCGGTGCGAGCAGTTGCAGCCAGAAACCGACCGACCAGCCGAAATGCATAACCATCGCCGAGACCCCGGCAAGCGCAATGTCGGGTTTGCGCTGGCTGACGGCGGTCAAAAAGCCGTAGCCGAGGCAGACCGACGCCCATAGCAAAAGCGGCACGGCCGCCAGCCAGTGGACGAAGGAAAAGGCGGCGAGAAGAACCACGGGGAACACCAGAAGCGGCACCATTTGCCGGATCTTCGGGATCATGCGGTGCTTGAGAACGTTCTTCGCCCGGCCACGGCCATAGCCGAGATACTGAAAATAGAGGCCCTTTAGCGAGGAGCGCGGGTAGTAGACCATCTGCGTCTTGCCGGTCATCCAGATGCGGTAGCCGGCCTGGCGGAGCCGATAGTCGAGTTCGGCATCCTCATTGTGGCTGAACGTCTCGTCATAGCCGCCGACCGCGGTGAAGGCCGATATCCGCATCAGCGCATGGTGGCCATGATCGACCCATTCCCCCGCCGAAAGGTGCCGGTGCTTGGAGCCGCCGGTGCCGAGCCTGGAATTCTGCGCCGCTGCCGCTGCTTTCTGAACCATGCCGCTGCCACTGGTCAGCATCGAGACGACGACCGAATCCGCGCCGGTGGCCTGCGCTTCTTCGATCAGCCGGTCGCAATAATCCGCGGGATAGCCGCCGTGCGCATCGATGCGAATGAGATAGTCGACGCCTTCCCCGAATCTGGCGACGGCGAGATTGATCGCCGCGCTCTGCAAGCGCTTTTCATTGTGCAGCAGGGTCACCCGCTGATCTTTTGCGGCGATATCCGCGACGATCGTCCTGGTGCCGTCGGTACTGCCGCCATCGGCAACGATGATCACGGCGCCCAGCCTCTCGGCCGCAGGGCGAAGCTCTCGAAGCAATGCGCCGATATGGGCCGCTTCGTTCAGGCACGGAACCACGATCATGCAGGATGGAATGTCGGTTTGCGTCATCGGCAGTCCTTCTATGCCAATGCTTCGGCAGCATATGGACCGGGAGCCGCAGTCAGCCCGCGGAGCTTTTCCACAAACGCCCGGCAATCGGCGCGGTCGTGGCTCCAGGTGCGCGGATTGCGGGCAAGAACACGCGCCCTCAATGTCTCGAACCGATGCTGCTCCATCGTGCCGACGGCGGCTTCGAGCGCCTCGGGGGTGGCTTCTGACAATAGAACCCCGATGCCTTGCCGGTCGAGGAACCGGCCGGTTTCGGTGGTTCCCATCGAAATCGGCACAGCTCCGAAGCGGCAGCCTTCATAGAGCCGGTTCGGCAGCAGCCATTCGGAGTTCAGGCCCTGCTCAAAAAAGTCGATGGCCCAGGAAAAGTGAACCTCGTGGTAGATCGCCGCCATGTCCTCGGGATTGCGGTAGGGCCCGCCAAACGACAGCCAGGGTTCCGATTGAACAAAACCATGGAAATCGGGAAATTCGGACAGCGCCGGCCGGCCTCTGAGGACGATTTCAAAGCGGCCGTCGAGGCGGCGCGAAAATTCGGCCAGAAGCTCCAGGGAGCGACGGCAGCGGAGCGCACCGAACCAGCCGATCCGCCACGGCGGCGCAACGGGATTCTCCGCCGTAATGCGGTCATCCAGCGAAGCTGCGGCCGGCTCGAAATGCTTGTTTTCGAGCAGTTCGACCGGAGCGGCAACCTGTCCGAACGGCTTGAAATAGTTAGCGATGAAGGCCGGAGAGCTGGTCACCAGAAGCTTCACATCCCTGGCTAGGAAGCGTTCCGCACCGCGCATCGCCCAGCCCAGCGAATCGTCGCGAAGCAGCAGGCGATGGATGTCCAGGCACTCGTAGACGATCGGCACTGTTGCCTGGAAAGCCGACCTGGCGCGGCGGGCAAGCGCCAGCATTTCCAGATTGCGCGCGATAATGAGATCGGGCCGTGGCATTGAGCCCAGCTTCGAGCCGGTCGAGACCACCGCCTTCATGATCGCGGCCAGACGTTGGGCGAATCGGCCATCACGAGTCGGGCCGAGATCGATCGGCTGCAAGCCCTCGACATCAGCAACTGCGCTTGCCGTACGACGAAAGCCCGCCAGCGTAACCTGGGCGCCGCCTGCCTTGAGCATTATGATCCGCCGGCGCACTGCCGGGTCGGAGACGTCGTGTACCAAGTACAAGACATGCAGCATGAAAACTCGACCGCTGTTGGCCCGCCCGCGACGATGCTAGTACACCTCTTGCTGCATCGCAACATTTTTGGTTGCAGCGTAGCAAAGATCCACGTTTTTTGTTGCACTGCAAAATCGATGGGTTAATCTCGCTCTGCTTGGGCCGCATGGACCGCGCGCTGGCCTGCCATCGGACTGCGCGCCAATAATCACGACGCGAGGACCATCCTTGGCGTGCAGCATTTTCGGCCAACCCGCCTGCAATTCGCCCCTTCGCGCCCGTCGATGGAAGCACGGGACTACTCACGAAATGAGGTCATTCCATGAAGATCGCGGTTGAAAACACCGTCTGCCTGAATACCGGGGATGCAGCGATTCTCCTGGCGATTCGCCATGTTTTCAAGACGATCGTGCAGGACGATATCCAGTTCTACGTCTTCGACAGCCAGCCGGAGGTGGCGGCGAGGCTCTACACGAAGAAGGACTATCCGGACCTCGAATTCCACAAGCTGCTGTCGGAATCGCTGTTCCGCTACAAATACGGCAGCGGGCTGAAGAACCTGTTCAAGCCGATCTACAATCGGCTCGTCCTCAATGCCCTGCGGCGGTTCGGCATCCGCGGCGTTGTTGGGCGTTTGTTCAGCTCAAGCAATCGCCGTGGTCTCGAGATCTACAAAGACGCCGATCTCGTGGTCACGACAGGCGGAACCTATCTCGTCGAGACCTACAATCTGGAGCGGCGCCTCAATCAATTCAGGATCGACGCGATTCTGGGCAAGGACCCAGTCTTCTTCACACAATCGCTCGGCCCGTTCAACAAAAGTTACAATCGCCAGGAGTTGAGCCCGATCTTCGACCGGAGCCCGCTCATCCTGCTGCGCGACGAACGTTCGCGGGGCCACATTGTGGACATGGTGAAAAACCCCGGCAAATGCCACGTCGTGGCCGACGCCGTCTTTGCCCTGGCCGACACTGACAGGATCGGAAAAATTCTGGCCTCCGGCCAGTCGGCGACCGTCACCGGCCGCGTCGCCATTTCCGTCCGTCACTGGAACTATGTCAGCGACGGCGAGGGCGGCATGCGCCGCTACATCGACTCGATCCGCGAGATCGCGACTATCCTGGTCAGGGACCACGCCAAGGAGGTCACCTTCGTCTCCACCTGCCAGGGCGTGCCGGAATACGCCCATGACGATTCCAAGACGGCGAGGGCTATCGTTGCCGAACTCGATCCGGAGATCGCCAAGCATGTCAGCGTGGACGCTTCGTTCCACACGCCGGAGCAATTGATGGCCCTGGTGAAAGGCTTCGACTTTGTCGTCGCAACACGCATGCATATGATGATCATGTCGCTCTGCGTCGGCACGCCGGTGCTGCCGATCGCCTATGAATTCAAGACCAAGGAGCTTGCCAAGCGGATCGGCGTCGCCGACCTGCTGCTCGACATCGATACGGTGACGCCCGAGGAAGCGAGCGAGAAGCTCGGCAGACTTACCGCCAATCTCGACCTCTATCGCAGGACGAGCCTTCAGGCAGTGCTTGAGGAGCATGCGTCGGCGATGTCGGCAGGTGAGCTTTTGAGGCCGGTGATCGCTCGCCTAGCGGGCGTTGCGCATGGCGCTGGAAAGCGTGGTGAACAGGGCGCTGCGCGACTGGCGAAGGGCAAGCATGAGGATCAGGCCGATCGAATAGTTGAGGGCAACCGCCAGGACCACCGCGAGCAGGTCTGATTGGCCGGTCAGCGATGCCGGCAACTCGCGGTACACGGACCAGGCAAGCAGCGACGATACGATGAAAAGCCCCTGCATGATCAGGAAGTCGGCTGCGGTCACCGGGCCGACCCGGTGGACCAGGACGGCAAGCACCGGGACGCGCAGCACATAGCCGCTGATTGCATAGGCCGCCGCGACACCGACGGCCCCCCAGTGCAATCCGATGATGAAGGCGGCGACCGTCGTCAGCGACGAGTAGATGCCCCAGTGGAACATGGTCTTGGTCTTGCCCTGGCAGATGAAGATCCATCCCGTGGTGCTCGAGACGGACTGGATCAGGCTGGCGATGCCCAGCCAGGCGAAAATCGGCGCCACCGCCGCCCAGCGCTCGCCGAAGAGAAGCCCGACGACCTGGTCCGACGTTAGCGTCAGCGCCGCGATGCCGGGCATGGTGACGGCCGCCAGCATCCAGTTGGTTCGCACATAGATGTCGCGAAACCGCGCCTTGTCCTCATGGATGCGGCTCAGCAGCGGCACCATCACGCGTGTCAGCGGCTGGTTGATGTTCTGCAGCGGGAACAGCAGGAGCTTATAGGCGCGGTCATAATAGCCGAGCTCGATCGCGCCCGAATATTTTCCGATCAGGATGTTGTCGAGATTGCGCGAGAAGAAGTTGGCCAGATTGAAGCCGGTCAGATTGGCGCCGAAGGACAATATGTCGGTATCGACCTTCAGGTCCGGCCGCGACGGCGTCCAGCGCGCCACCTGCCATGCCGCGGCCAGCGCGACAACAGCCGATACCGCCGGGCCGATGACCAGCGACCAGTAGCCCAGCCCCGCATAGGCCGCGGCTGCTGTAGTCGCAAGTCCGGCAGCAGCGGTTATCATGTCGTTCAGCGCGAGCTGGCCAAAGCGCAAGTGACGGTTCATCAGCGCCAGCGGCACCGCGGCGAGGCTGCCAAGCAGCAGCGGCAAGGCAGAGCCGATGGTGATCCCGACCATGCGTTGATCGCCGTAGAAGGCGGCGATGGCGGGCGCCAGGCATGCCACCATCACGGCACTGCCCAGCCCGACCAACGCACTGATCCAGAATACCTGGTTGAGCTGCTCCGTGCTGATATCCTTGCGCTGGACCACAGCCTGCTGCAGGCCAAGGTTTTGAAGCAGTCCGACAAAGGCCACGATCGGCCCGACAGAAGCCACCAGGCCGAAATCCTCGGGCACGAGCAGACGCGCAAGCACGATGACGGAGAGAAACTGGATCGCCATCTTGAAGCCTTGCGCGCCGATCGTCACCACGCCGCCGCGCAGGGCGACACGACCGAACTGGGGGGGCGGGTTGGCGTTCATGCCGGGCGCCCGGCTTCGGCCAGCTGGGCAACGATCTGCGCAAAACGTTCGTTGAGCACGTCCGCGTTGAAATCCTGCTCGATCTTACGGCGCGCCGCACGTGCGATGCGCTCGCATTTGTCCGGGTTTTCGGCCACCCAGACAAGCTTGCGGGCCAACGCCGCAACGTCTCGCTCCGGTGCGAGGAAGCCCGTCTCCTGATCTTCGATCAGTTCGGGAATGCCCGAGTGATAGGTGCTGACGACGATCAGCCCGGCGGCCATAGCCTCCATCAACGCCACCGGAATACCCTCGAGATCGCCGTCTCGCGCGGTAACGCTCGGCAACAGGAATACGTGGGCATCGCGCAGGCGCTGCTTGACCTCGGCGTGCGGACGCGGCCCGAGGAAAGTCACCCGGTCGGCAATGCCGAGATTTGCGGCGAGGTTCTTCAACTCTTGCAGCAATTCGCCGCCGCCAATCACCGAATAGACCCAGTCGCGCCGCGGCAGGCTGGCGAGCGCCCGAAGGGCGAATTCGATGCCCTTCTTTTCGGTCAGCCGGCAGACCGAGATGAAGGACAGTGTGTCCCGTTCCCAGGAACGCCAATGGTAGCCGATCTCACCGGGCCGCACGCCCATATGGTGAACCATGACTTGCGCCGGGGGTGCGCCGACGCCGATCAGGGCGTCGCGGAAAAACGCGTTCACCGGGAGCTGGAGAACACCCTTGTCGAAGACAACCTTGTAGCGCGTGAGTGTGTTGTCATGCAGCGGTTCGCCGACATCGCGGCCGTGGAATATGGTCACCAAAGGAGCGGAAATCCGGCCTCGTTTCATGGCGCGGGCGACGCGCATGCCGTTATTGCCGAAATGCGCGACGATCACATCGGCGTTCTGCAATTTGCGCGCAAAAGCGATGTCGACGGCGGTCGAGAGCTTATCCCAGAACCTGCCCGACCATTTCCTGAGCGTCGGGCGAAAGCGCCCCAGCCCGCCCCACCAGCAGACGACCTTGCCAGGGAGAGCCTGCCAGCGGCGATCGTCGATGTTGCTGTCCTTGCCGAAGGACGTCTCGTTGCAGACGACGCCGACTTGCATGCCGCGCTCGAGGCACCCTTCTATCTGGTCAAGGACGAAGGTCTCCGACAAAGAGGGGAACTTATCAACTACGAAGCAAATCTTCATCGAATGGACGATCTTTCGAGGCCGGTCGGCGATCTGCTCGCGCGGATGAGGGCTGACGCCCGTCGCCGCCGTGCGAGGCGCTTCAAGCGTCTGGTGTTGTGCATGTTGTTGTCCCAAAGCCGCTCACACCCCGGTCAGGCGCAAAAGCGGGCTGTTGGGCGACATAAACGATTTTGGACGAAATGCATCAGGCGGCACGCTCCAGCGCGCCTTGCCTGGCGTTGTCGAGAACGCCGAGGAAGGTCGTGAACTGACTGTCGGGGTTCATTTGCGGCCGCTCCGAAAACAGCTGCGCCGCCGCCGACAGCCGATCGTACTCGGCCTTGTCGCTCCATAGTCGCCTGACCGCGGCGACCCAGTCGTCGAGCGGTGCGTCATAGTCGAGCACAACGCCGCCGGCGCCAATCGCTTCCGGCAGGCCGCCGCGGCGGGATCCGACGACTGGAATGCCGCTGCAATGGGCCTCGGATGCCACCCGCCCCCAAGCTTCTTCCCATTTGCTGGGCGCCAGCAGGATCTTGGTGCGGCCATAGACGGTCTTCATGTCGCTGGTGCGGCTTTCCAGCCTGACGTTGCGTAGCGGCGCGATGATCCGTTCGATCTGCGCCCGGTGGTCGTCGTCGAGCTTCCAGCTTTCGACGAACAGGAACGGGATTTCGGGGCATTGGCCGGCGATGCGCACGGCGAGTTCGAACCCTTTTTCATTGTAAGGATTGATCAGCGTGACGAATTCGCCGGTGGTCGGCGTGCTGTAGAGCCCGGGATTGATGGTCGGCGGGATTACGGTCGAGTCGATGCCGAACTTTTCCTTATAGGTGCGCGCCGTGAATTCGGAGTTGGCGATATAAAGCGCCGAATGCAATTCGCGCAGGTCGCCGGCCAATTCGTGGAATTCGACGTTCCGCAGATAGACCACCAGCGGCACGCCGAGCGCCTGCAGCGCCTTTCCGATCGGCACCGATTTGTGGCACTGCACGACGGCGACATCGGGATCGAGCCGTTCGACGGCGAAGCGGGCCGCCTCCCAGGGAAACCACGCCCGCACGACAGGATAGCCGGGATAGCTGTCGATGACCGCGCGCTGGCGAAGGAGCTTCATCTTGGCGCGCGCCTTGAAACCGAACATGCCGTCACCGAACAGCGCCGCCAGCACCGAGGCGTCATGACCGTGCTCGCGCAGCTGCTCGACCAGATGGTGCGTGCTCGACTGAACGCCACCGCTGAACTGCGGTGTGTAGCCGTTGCCGCCTGCAAACAGAACTTTCATGGACCTGGCTCCTTGCTGGACCGCCCTAGCGTCACGCCGCCATTCTGCCGATGCTGTGGTATTCGATGCCGTGGCGGGCGATGACCTTGGGGTCGTAGAGATTGCGTCCGTCGAAGATGACGGGCCTGGTCAGCGCGTTCTTCAATGCATCGAAGGACGGCGCGCTGAAACTCTTCCACTCGGTCACGATCAAGAGCGCGTCGGCGCCTCGCAGCGCGGCCTCCTTGGTGCCGCACAGTTGCAGGTCGTCGCGCAGCCCGTAGATCGCCTGGCATTCCTGCATCGCCTCCGGATCATAGGCCTGGACATTGGCACCGGCGGCCCAGAGCGCTTCCATCAGCGTGCGGGCCGGGGCCTCGCGCATGTCGTCGGTATTGGGTTTGAAGGCGAGGCCCCACAGCGCAAAGGTTTTGCCTTTGAGATTGCCCTTGAAATAGCGGTGCACCTTCTCGAACAGGACCGACTTCTGCTGGTTGTTGCGCTCCTCGACGGCACGCAGCAGCTTGGCGTCGAACTTGACAGCCTCGGCGGTCTTGATCAGGGCACGCACATCCTTCGGGAAGCACGAGCCGCCATAGCCGAGGCCCGGATAGATGAAGTGGTAGCCGATCCGCGGGTCGCTGCCGATGCCCTTGCGGACCTCCTCGATGTCGGCGCCCAGTTGCTCGGCCAGGTTGGCCATTTCATTCATGAAGCTGATCTTGGTCGCCAGCATGCAATTGGCCGCGTATTTGGTGAACTCGGCACTGCGCACGTCCATCACGATCATCTTTTCGTGGTTGCGGTTGAACGGCCCGTAGAGCTCGCGCATCACCGCCTCGGTGTCCTCGTTGCTGGTGCCGACGATGATGCGGTCGGGCTTCATGCAGTCGCTCACAGCGGACCCTTCCTTGAGGAATTCCGGATTGGAGGCGACGTCGAAAACCAGATCCTCGCGCCCGCGCGCCTTCAGCGTCTCGGCGATCCTGGCCTTTATTCTTTCGCAGGTGCCGACCGGCACGGTCGACTTGCCGACGACGATCTTGGGCGCGTCCATCTCACGACCGATAGCCTCGGCGACGGCCAGCACATATTTGAGGTCTGCCGAACCATCCTCGCCCGGCGGCGTGCCGACGGCGATCATCTGGATCTGGCCATGCTTGATCGCCGCGGCGGCGTCGGTGGTGAACTTGATGCGGCCGGCGGCATGGTTCTCCTTGACCATATTTTCGAGACCGGGCTCGAAGATCGGGACATGGCCCTGGTTGAGCCTTTCGACCTTTTTTGCATCGATGTCGACACAGACCACCTGGTGGCCGACTTCGGCAAGCACCGCCGCCTGTACAAGACCGACATAGCCGATTCCAAAGACAGTCAAATTCATTCGGTTTCATTCCTGTTCAAGGCTTCGGGCGTGTTCAAGCTTCGGTTTTCCGACCACCTTCGGCCCGGCCGGTTCAGATGCGCTTCTAGTTTGTGTTGCATGCCAGCGATTCCGGGAATTGGCAGGGCTGGCCGAGTGCGGTGAACGCAACGCGATCCACCTGCATGGTGAGCTTGCGGCCCGGATCCGAGAACGGCCCCATCCAGCCCTTCATCGTGTCGCTGCCCCACAGGCTGAAATAGATCCTTTGCGAATGGGTGGGCAGCTTCGCCGGATCGGTGATCTCGTGGACAAGCTTGCCGTTGACGTACCAGCGCAGCCGGTCTTTTTCCCAGACGAAGGCGTAGTCGTTGAAGGCCTTGTCGGTGCCGCCGGCGACGTCGACCAGTTTCTCGTTCTTGCCTTTGCCGGCTATGTAGGCGTTGACCTGAACCTTGGACGTGTCCTTGGTCAGCACCTCGAAGTCGATTTCATCATGCGGCTGCTTGTCGGCATCGCCGACGAAGCTGAAGAATGCCGCGTTGACGCCGGAGCCCGTGTCGGTCTTCATCCGCGCCTCGTAGGTGCCGTAGCCGAAGCGCTGCTTGGTCTGGATCTCGGCGCAGGCGAATTCGCGATCCTTCAGCTTGCGCTTCTCGAAACCGAGCGTCAGCATGCCGTCGGAAAGCCCGATCAGGTTTTTGGACCAGGTGCAGTTCTGATGCTTGCCGTTCGTCCAGCCGTCGGAAATGTACCAGCGCGCGCGACTGAGGCTGGTGAAATCATCGACAAAAGACGGCGCGGTTGGCAGATCCTGCGCACGGACGGGTACAAGGCCCGCAACCAGACTGACGAGAACGATCAGCAGAAACGCGCCGTCTGAACGGAGCGGCCGCAGCTTGCCTGAGATCGGGCGCGTGAACGGGGTGCCGCGGGGTGCCGGGGCGGACGTGCTTTTAAGATCTGCATTCATATCAAAACTCACCTTGTGCTGTGCGCCCCCAAAGCGATCGTTCGAACCGTGACGAAACAACCTGATCTTGACCTCTGTCGCTCCCAAGCTCCGTGTTGTGCCTAAACCATTGCGCCGACCCAGGGTGTTCGCTCAGCCCGTGCCGGAATCGGCGGGCTTCACAAAATCAGTCCTCATGTCGGGACCGTTCTGCCGCTTCGGCTCGAAGATTTCATCCAGCGAATGACGGAGATCCTTCATCATCTGCATCTGGCGCGACAGCGCTGTGATGCGCCGCTCGCAATTCAGAATCGACCTGGTCAGTTCGCCGACTTCGGAAGACCTGCGCGAGGAGACCGAACCGTTCTCCATCGCCTCGACCAGAAAGGCGGCATTGGTGGCCGTTGTCCTGTAGCGGTTCTCAAGTCCGCTCTTCTCCGCCTCGACTTCGGCCGCGATCTGGTCCAGCAGCTTTGCCAAGCGATCGAGGCGCGAGGTGTCGGTCTGCGTGTCGCGCGCCGGATCTCTCGATCGGAAGCGAAAGATCGAGGCCATGTAGTCAGCGCCCCGTCATCGTCGAGCTGGTGAACGGCCTTAGAGCCCGTCCACATTCAAAAGACATTTCTTGCATCGTCCAGCTCCTCCGACAGGGTATGTCTCGGGCCAGTTCGGTTGGCCGTCCAAAATTGCTGCACCGCAACATAGATTGCCATTCCCTGCGCGCATAGGCAACCACCTAGATCGTAAACTCATGAATCTCGTTGAAATGGTGCGAGCCGACCTAAGGGTAACGGAGTGGCTACCGCCATCGCACGTTGACGGGCCTAGCTATCGCTGGCCGTGCTGGTTCCGGCCATGAGGAAGCGCAGCGGCGGCACATGCTGACGCTTCGCGGCGAGGCCGGCGCGGCGAAACAGCGCATCCAGCTTGTCGGAGGCAACGCCGCGGACGACGGCTGTGAGGTTGGACGAGCCGGCCAAGGCGTAGGCCGCGGCCGGTGCCAACCCGCGCTCAGCCTTCACGTCTAAAAACTTCCGCAGCCGGTATTTGTCGCGGATGTGCCGCTCGTGCCTTCTCAGCGCAGCCTTCGATGCCTCCGGCAAACTGTCGATCGCAAGCAGTGCCAGGTCGGCATCGGCCAGATGCTTCAGGTCCTGGGTCTTGTGCCGTCCGCTCAGCGAATCGGCGCGCACGATCGCGCCGTAGCCACAGGATTTGATGACCTTGAAGCGCGCGCCATGGGCAACCGCGCGCGCATAGAGTTCATAGTCTTCACCCAGGCGCAGCTTCTCGTCGTAGCGCAGCCCATGCCGATCGAGGAAGGCGCGGCTGATCACTGGCTTGAGGAAGCCCAGTTCCCCTCGTTGCACACGGCGCCTGGAGATATTGCCATCGACGAAGCCCTCGAAATCGAGGAATTCCGGCTCGGGCGAGAACGGTGGAGCAACGATTTTCGAAACGTCGGTTGCCGCGTCATCCCTGACAAGCATGATGTTGTCTGCGGCGAAATCCCAATCGGTGCTGGCGAACAGTCTGTGAAACCTGCCTTCGAAAAAGAAATCATCAGCGTCCAGAATGCTGATGAACGGCGACCTGGAACCGGCTATCGCGGCGTTGCGTGCAAAGGAGGGGCCGCGATTGACGTCGAAGCGGATGACGGACAGGCGGCCCGTGCCGTCGCCGGCTGCGTGGGCGACTTTCGCCGTATCGTCGGTGGACGCGTCATCGACGACGACAACTTCCGCAACCTCAGGTTCGCGTAATGCCGATGCAATGGCAGCCGGGATTGTCCGCGCCGCATTGCGTGCGGCGATGATCACGCAGACCTGGAATGATGTCATGGACATGCCTCTCGATTGCAGAAGTCGTTGCGGATTTCCTCGCCCCGACCGCTCAATGACCCACCGCCCAACCTGAAATGCATCGGCCCAAACGCCTATGCTGCAAGTGCGAAGCAAGCATCGCCAAAATCATCGGCGCCGTCCAGTTTTTCATTCTGCTGGGTGTCATGGCCCGGCTGGGCAGGCGGCGAGCCTCAATCGGGATGGCTCCAGAAATGCGCCGCTTGGCAGAGCCGTTCCTACACGCTCCATCAGAGCGCTCGACTGGCGGAAAACCAGTTGCTGGTCCTGGCCGACCGGACTGCGGCGGGGCGGAGCGAGCGCGTCGAGGCCCGCAGTGTCAAGGAAACGAAAGAACAGGAATGCCGACTGCCGGTGTTGTCGAGGCGAGCAATTCGTCAGAGGACCGGCGAGCTTAACCATAGGTCACATGGACATCGCAGACCCGGCCAGGCCCGAAATCAGTGAAGGCCTCTCCTTGCGCTGAATTTCTCGCCTTCGGCCGCCTCGTTCGAACTCAGCTTTCGTTCAGCGTCGCGAATTTTGTCGGCCGGGGTCGGGGCATTTCTGGCGACCATGGCAAAGACCAGTAGAAAATAACCCATTTGGATGACTATGGCACAGCCGATGACGCGAAACAGCGTCGTACCGAGCGAGGCGCCGCCCAAATAGGACCAGACGATCACGATCGCCAGCGCAAAACACATTCCGATAATGAACTTTGGCAGTGACATACCCGATAGCCCATCCACCGGCTCGGGAAAAAATGTCGACAAGCCCACCCCGAGCACCTCCCTTAAACTCTGCGAGCTTATTTAGGTTGCCCGCTTCTGGCCGGTTGCTTCCGGCCTAGCCCAATCTGTCCATTAGTCCGACAGAAACAATTTGCAACTCTATTGAGCCGCGCAATAGCCGGCAAGGGCAGCTGCGGAATAAATTTTAAACGAATCCTCGGGATCGACTCTGCCATGGTGCAATGCACACGTCGGCATCACCACTGATTGCCGGATATCGACTCGCTCCAGTAAGATTTATGATATCGACTAGTATTTTATCACAACATCAGTCGTTATTTCGAAATTCTAAATGACGACAAAGCTCCACAACAGGGTATAATGAGCGATTCGCCTAAAATCAGCCTCAAAATTGGACTAGCTTTTCCAAAATTGCCCATAATCCGTCTCTTTTGCGACATAAAGGCGAAATTTTGTGCAGGACGAGTTTATTATTTAGTCAGTTCATGACGCGACTATTACAGCCGTCTGGCAAATTGTGTGTTGCGCTGCAGCATTTTTTTGGTATCGTGCGGTAAACCATCCGTTCAACGTATGGAGTTTACGCATGAGGGACGTAGCCAAGCCGGCCGATGCGGATTTTTCGCAGGCCGGTGTCGATTTTCCGCCACCGATCGGCGGCCTGCTCAAACGCAGCTTCGATATTGCCGGTTCGCTGATCGGCCTGGTCGCTCTCAGCCCGCTGTTCGTGATGATAGCGCTGCTTGTCAAGTTTTCCGATGGCGGGCCGATTTTCTATGGTCATAGCCGGATCGGCCGCGGAGGACGGATTTTTCCGTGCCTCAAGTTCCGCACCATGGTTCCAGACGGCGAGCGGGTGCTTGCTGCCTATCTCGCCGCGAATCCGGAGGCCAGCGCCGAATGGATCGCGACCCGCAAGCTGAAGAACGACCCGCGGATCACCCGCGTCGGAGCGGTGCTGAGGAAGCTCAGCCTCGATGAGTTGCCGCAGATCATCAACATCCTGCAGGGGGATATGAGCCTGGTCGGGCCTCGTCCCGTGGTGCGCGACGAGCTGGAGATTTATGGCAATTCGGCCGTCTATTACCTGAAATCGCGCCCCGGCCTGACCGGGCTATGGCAGGTCAGCGGACGCAACGACGTTTCCTACGACAGCCGCGTCGCGTTCGACAGGCACTATGTCGAGAACTGGTCGATGTTCGAAGACATTCGCATCATCATCAAGACCGTACCTGCGGTCTGGATGTCGCGAGGCTGCTACTGACGGCCGCTTGCTGGCCGTACATCGAGGAGCAGCTGTCCAGAATTCGGGCCCGAAACTCAGGCCCCTAACTCAGGCATCGGCAGTTCATCGGGCGGGGCAAACCAGATCGGAAACGCTCAGTTGAAAGCAGATATAATCGATATTTTTTGCACCGGCATTCTCTCCAGACGCATGCGGCGAGTACGACTTTTGACGACTTGCCTTACAGTGGCGACCGGCCTGACGCTGTCGCTAGCCCTGCCACAGTTTGCCTTCGCCGACGACTATCGGCTTGGAGCACAGGACAAGCTGACCATCCGCGTGGCGGAATGGCAGACCGTCGAAGGCACGTTCCGCGACTGGTCGGCCATCAATGGAGAATACACGGTCGGGCCCGCTGGAACCTTGTCGGTTCCCTTCGTCGGCGAGATGCCCGCATCCGGCAAGACGACTTCGGAGATCGCCGCATCGCTCGGCGAGGCGCTGCAGCGCAAGCTCGCTCTGGCCGACAGGCCGGAGGCTTCCGTCGAAATGGCGCAGTACCGGCCATTCTACATCTCCGGCGAGGTGCAAGCGCCTGGCCAGTATCCTTGTGTGCCTGGGTTGACCGTGCTGAAAGCGATGAGCATTGCCGGCGGAGCCCGGCGGACCCCGGAGAGCGGACAGCGCTACGATCGCGACCTGATCAATGCCAAGGGCAATTTCGACGTACTACAAGACCAATTGGTCAGGCTGACCGTCAAGCGCGCCCGCGTCGAAGCGGAACTGGCGGACAAGCCGACATTCGCGGTGCCGAAAGAGGTGGCCGACGATCCGAAACTGCCCAGCATCGTTGCCGATGAGACGGCGATCCTGGCGGCCGACCAGAAGAAACTCAAGCTGCGCTTGCAGGCGCTAGACGATTTGAAGGCGCTGCTGCAGAGCGAGATCGATTCGCTGCAGAAAAAGATCGTCAACCAGCAGAAGCAGGTCGATCTGGCGAAGGAGCAGCTCAACGGCATCGGCTCGCTGGCGCAAAAGGGCCTGGTCGTCAACACGCGGGTTTTGAACTCGCAGCAAACCATCGCCGACCTTGAAGGCCAGATCCTGGATTACGAAACGGCAATTCTCACGGCCAAGCAGTCGATCAGCAAGGCCACCCAGGACGCCATCGATCTCGAGAACACCCAGAACTCCAGCCTCGCGACCGACCGGCAACAGACGGAAGCCGATCTCAACGAGGTGACGCTGAAGCTGAATATGGAAAAGGCCTTGATGTCCGAGGCCTTGTCGGGCAGCCCCATGCCGCAATTCTACGGCAATAACGAACCAGCGGCCTTGTCATTTTCCCTGGTGCGGGTGGTCGACGGCAAGACCAGCGAAATCACCGCCGATGAAGACACACCGGTGCTGCCAGGGGACGTGATCAAGGTCAAACCAGCGCCCCTGGCCATCCAGTAGCTTCTTTCCACCGGAACGAAGCACCAACCCCGCAGGCAGCGGTCTGCGGGGTTTTTGCGTTTGGTATCTTATGGATCAGAAAACAAGGCCGCCTTCGGGCAGGAACCGCCTGGATCCGCCCGCTCTAGCCTCGCACGGCGTCCGGTTCCTCTAGGTGGTTCACGGCGCTCCACCGGGAAGGAGCGACGGCCGGCACCCTCACCAGCTTGAAGTAGCTGTAGTACAGCAGAAACGATCCCATGATGTAGGGATTGAGGGTCTCGACCTCGACGAAGGAGCGGATGAACAGAAGCACCATGACGCCGGCAAGAATCACGGAGTCGGCTTGCCATGTCCTGAATATCAGCGCCGAGACGTGGCCCCAGAGCGTGCGCAGGATGATCAGCGAAAGCAGTGTCGCGCCGACGAAGCCGAGTTCCACCAAGGTCTCGATGTAGGTGTTGTGGAAGTGGAAGCCGCTTCGCGCGGCGATGTAGAATTCGTTCCACAGCCGCTCGGCCTCGGAGAAGCCCTGCACCCAATAGGCCGCGTAGCCGACGCCGAGGATGGGCGATTGCTGCGCGGCATTCCAGCCCTGTTGCCAGAGGTAGGTTCGTCCGGTGAGCGTCGAATCCTTGCCGAAAAGGCCAAGGACAAAGTCCGTCAGCCCGAGATTCAGCGCAATCACGCTGCAGGCGACCAGCCCGCCCGCACCGATCATGAAAATCACCCGGCGATGGCGGAGCGAAAGCAGCTTGCCGATGGAAAGCAGGGCGACCAGAGCGAGAACCGCCGGGGTCGATGCCATCGAAGTGGCCGAATGCGACACGACCAGCAGATAGCCCGATAGAAGGACAATCGGTACGATCAACAAAAAGCTTATCCGGCCCCGCCTGAGAAAGGCGAGGTAGACAACGCAGAAATAGATGCCAAGCGATGCGACAAAACCGATCTGGTTCTTGGAGCTGAAAGCGCCGACGAAATTATAGGTGCCATCGAGAACGTCGTAGGAATAGCTCGCGACCTTGAGCGAGTAGAGCAGGACGACGAAAATCCCGATCAGGGCGCCTATGGTCAAGGTCCGGACGCTGACGGTGCGCGCGGCAATATAGGCGCAGGCGATATGGGAGCAATATTGGACGGCCGTCCTTGCCGTGGTGCCGGGAGCCGCCGACCAGAACACCGAGAAGCAGACATAGGTTGCAAGGGCCAGCGGAAGCCAGGCGCTGGAAGCGTGCCTTAATATCTTCCGATAGTCGACCAAGATGAGCGGCAGCCAGACTGCATAGTAGGCCAGGATCATCGCCTGGCCGAAAATGGTCGAGTAGGAGAACGCCCAGATCGAGACGGCAACGGCAAAGCTGCCATAGACCGTGTTCTTGTCCGGATCGATCAACAGAGATTTTGGAATCTTCATCTCGGTAGCGGTTTTCCGTCCTTGCAGCTCAATGCCGAGTTCATGGACCGCTCATGGTCCGATTCGTCGGATCGATGGGAGCCTCGCCTGCAGGCGCTCGCATTGTGCAGTGCAATATAGCCCATCCGGCGCAGCCTGTCACCCGGATGCCAACCGGCCAAGTCGTTCCAGCCGTTCTCCGCAATACCGGACGAGACGATTTGGCCAGGAGGCAGTGCCGTCCAATTGCCCGGTGCTGGCCCATCACAAGCTGTTCTGAGGCTGCAAGTCCGCGCTTGAACTTGTCCGCCGTTGACTTCACATTCGCCGCCGATTGGGAGGAATACGACATGCCGATGAGTTTCGCGGGACGATTTGCCGGACGATCTGCTGTTATCACCGGCGGCGCCTCAGGCATCGGCCTGGCCGTCGCGCAAAGGATCACTGACGAAGGTGGGCGTGTTTCGGTCTGGGATCGCGATGCGGCCCAGATCGAGCAGGCCAAGGCCATTGTTCCAGGCCTGCACAGCGTCACCCTAGACGTCGCCGACCCCATAGCGGTCGAAGCCGCCGCCGGAGAGACGGTCGAAGCGCTTGGCGCAGTCGATGTCCTTGTCACCAGCGCTGCCATCACCGGACCGAACATGACGACCTGGGAGTATTCCGTAGAGGATTGGCGCCGGGTCATCGACATCAACATCAACGGCGTCTTCTTCTGCAACAAAGCGCTGGTCCCGCATATGCTCGAACGCAATTACGGCAGGATCGTCAACATCGCCTCGATTGCCGGCAAGGAAGGTAACCCGAACGCCTCGGCCTACAGCACCTCCAAGGCGGCGGTGATCGGCATGACCAAATCGCTCGGCAAGGAACTGGCCAAGACCAGGGTGACGGTGAACTGCGTCACGCCGGCGGCCGTGCGCACCGCGATCTTCCAGCAGATGAGCCAGCAGCACATCGACTTCATGCTGTCCAAAATACCGATGGCGCGTTTTGGCGAGGTCGAGGAGGTGGCGGCGCTGATTTGCTGGATCGCGTCCGAGGAATGCTCGTTCACGACGGCTGCCGTCTTCGACGTCTCCGGCGGCAGGGCGACCTACTGAGGCCGGCCCGACGCAAACCGCCCGACCGCATCGCGGCGCCTCAGTCGTGAAGCTCCCGCGAGATCGGCGGGCTGATCGAAAAATCGCTGAATGTCACTTCGAAACCCTCGCGCTGCGGCGAACAGCACATCATGCCGACATCGACCGTTTTCGACGGCGGGAAATAGGCAAGTCGCACCGGTTTCCAGTGCTTGTCGGACGCGTCCAGATACTGGACGCGGATCGTTTCGGCATGGCGGGTCAGGCGGATCCTGACCCCGTCGGGGTCGGCGGGAATGCTGGCCAGCGACCAGTCGGAGGCATCGTTGGTGACGACGACGGAAAAATACATCAGCCCGTCGGTGTATTCGATGCCGGCCTTGATCCAGTGCGTCTCGCTCAGGCGGACCATAAGCCCGGCCTGATCGTAAAGCACCTCATAGTGCCCCTTGACCGTGACTTCGGCGCTGAAATCGCCCTCGACCTCACGATAGAGGAAATGGCCATTGTCGCGCCAGAAGCCGTAGAACGTCTCGCGCCAGAAGTCGGTCTCCTTGCCGGTCCGTACATGCACCGTATTGTTGCCGAAGGCGTGGTGCGGCGGCGGATTGAGCCAGGTCAGGGCCGTATTCTCAGATGTCATCGATTTGCTCGCCTGCCTGGCTGGTCTGCCGTCTTTTCTTAGCCGGCAAACGTGTAAGCGGTCTTCACTGTTGTGTAGAACTCTGCGGCATAGCGGCCCTGCTCGCGCGGGCCGTAGCTCGATCCCTTGCGTCCGCCGAAAGGCACGTGGAAGTCGACGCCGGCCGTCGGCAGGTTGACCATGACCATGCCGGCTTCCGAATTGCGCTTGAAGTGCGTGGCATGCTTGAGGCTCGAGGTGCAGATACCGGAGGTCAGGCCGAACGGCGTGTCGTTGGCCACCGCCAGCGCCTCGTCATAATCCTTGACGCGGATGACGTTGGCGACCGGTCCGAAAATCTCCTCGCGCGAGATGCGCATGGCGTTGGTGGTTTCGGTGAACAGCGCCGGCTGCAAATAGAAGCCGCGGGTTTCACGATCGAGCCGCTCGCCACCGAAGGCAAGGTCCGCACCTTCCTGACGGCCGATGGCGATATAGTCTTCGTCCTGTTTGAGCTGGCTCTGGTCGACAACCGGCCCGATCTGGGTCTTGGCATCGAGAGCGTCGCCGACGACCAGCTTGGCCATGCGGTCCTTAAGCGCCTCGACGAAGCGGTCGTGGATGCCGTCCGTCACCACCAGGCGGGACGACGCCGTGCAGCGCTGGCCGGTCGAGAAGTAGGCACCGTTGATAGCGCAGTCGACGGCGACGGCAAGGTCGGCATCGTCGAGCACTACAAGCGGGTTCTTGCCGCCCATTTCGAGCTGGAACTTGCGCATGTGCTCGACGCTGGCGGCGGCGACGCGCTTGCCGGTGCCGACCGATCCGGTGAAGGTGATGGCGTCGAGGTCAGGACTATCGAGCATGGCCTGGCCGACCACCGAACCTTTGCCCATGACCAGATTGAGCACACCCTTGGGTAGCCCGGCGCGGTGCAGGATGTCGACGATGGTCCAGGCGCTCTCCGGAACGAGTTCCGCCGGCTTGAAGACGATGGTGTTGCCGTAGGCCAGCGCCGGAGCGATTTTCCAAGCCGGAATGGCGATCGGGAAATTCCACGGCGTGATGATGCCGACGACGCCGACCGCTTCGCGGGTGATCTCGACGCCGACGCCGGGCCGCACGCTCGGCACCAGCTCGCCCGACAGGCGCAACGCCTCTCCGGCGAAAAAATCGAATATCTGGGCGGCCCGCACGGTCTCGCCGATGCCCTCGACCAGCGTCTTGCCTTCCTCGCGCGCCAACGCCCGGCCGATTTCATCTTTCCGCGCGGTGATCTCGTCCGACGTCTTCCTCAGCACCGCATGGCGGGCCAGCAGGCCCGATCGAGACCATGCCGGAAATGCCGCTTTGGCCGCTGCGATGGCCTGCCGAGCGTGCTCCGCGCCCCCCGATGCATATTCGCCGACCACGTCGTCGAGATTGGACGGGTTGATGTTGCGGGAGCCGGCATCGCCTACCCACTCGCCATCGATGAGGTTCTTTCGAAACGGGATCATGTCGCTGTCTTCCTTGTCGTCTTTCGATCGCCGTCTATCTGGACCACCGACCGCCGCACCGCAAGGCCGAAGAAGGCAAACTTCTCCTTCTCGACAGGCATGTGATAGGTGTCGGGGGCGGGAAAAGACGATTCTAGTGTGGTGCGACGCGGATCGCACGGGAGGTGAAGTATCATGTCCGACAGCGCCTTGCCCCTGGTGATCAGCGCACCCGAACCGCGCACGCTCGACCTGATCTTCACGCCGGCCGCGCTGGCGAACTTTCGATCGAAATACCGCATCGTCGAAACATCGCCCGAAGCGGTGGCGGCGCTGCCGGCCGATATCCTTGGCGAGGCGCGCTACATCGTCGGCCAGCCACCTATCGCGCCGGAGACGCTGGAAAAAATGAAGGCGCTGCGCTGCATCTTCAATGTCGAGAGCAACCTCATCAACAACATGCCCTACGAGACGCTGTTTTCGCGCGGCATCCATGTCGTCACCACCGGGCTGGTGTTTGCAGAACCGGTGGCCGAACTCGGCCTTGCCATGGCGCTCAACCTCGCCCGTGACATCGTCGACGCCGACCTCGCCTTTCGACAGGGCAAGGAGCGTTGGGGCGGCGACGGCAACCGGACGGCGCGGCTTCTTTCCGGCGCGGACGTCGGCATCATCGGCTTCGGCGATCTTGGCCGTGCGCTCAACCGGCTGCTGTCAGGCTTTCGCACGCGGACAAAAGCCTTCGACCCGTGGCTGCCGCCGTCGATCCTGATCGAAAACGGCGTTGAGCCGGCCTCTCTCGACGACGTTCTGTCGAACAGCGATTTCGTCTTCGTCGTCGCTTCGGTGACCAGCGAAAACCAGGGCTTCCTCGGCGCCGAGGCGTTTGCCAGGATGCGCAAGGGAGCCGCTTTCATTTTGCTCAGCCGATCCGGCGTGGTCGATTTCCCGGCACTGATGGATGCTGTCCGCAGCGGCCATATTCTCGCCGCCAGCGATGTTTTTCCTGAGGAGCCGCTGGCCCAGGATCACCCGGTCCGCACATTGCCGGGGTTCCTGCGCTCCGCCCACCGGGCCGGTGCGCTCGACATCGCTTTCAAGCGGATGGGCGACATGGTGCTGGAAGACATGGACCTGGTCGACCGCGGCCTGCCGCCGATGCGTTCGAAGCGGGCCGAGCGTGAGACCGTTTCGCGAATGCGCTCAAAGCCGGTCGACAAGAATTAAGCCGCCTGCCGACGGTCGCACATGCTCAGACGGTGAAGGACCAAAACAGGCAGGCCAGTGTTGCTGTGGCGAAGACGACGAAGAACAGGCTTCGCAACAGGATGTTGCGGCGCAGCTCGTTGATGAAGAGATGGCATCCGACGACGGCTGCGACAAACAGGAACCGCCAATTCAGCAGTGCCGGGAGCACATCGCGCTGACCGAAGGCAAATCTGGCGGCGAGACATCCAACGATGACCGCAAACAACACGATGATCGTCCAGAAGATCGCATCGGCGGCATGTGTCAGTACGATGCCGGCGAGCCTGATCGGCAGAACCATCATCAGCAGTGCGCTGAGAAAGTAGACCGCCGCGAGCGGAATGAACGCCCCCGCATCGGCGACGTCGCTCAAGCGCTTGGCGCCGATCGCGCCATAGGGATAGCCATGCCTGGCCACCGCCAGGCTGAGCGCCATCAGCAAGGCCGTCAGCACGGCGGCAAGCGCGAATGAGGTCAGGGCTTTGCTCATGAGGCTCCCGTTCCGAGCGAATCGAAGTCAGAACGTTGGTAGCCCATGGTTTGTAAATTGCTAGTAAGCATCATGCAGCGGCGCGGCAGAGTTCCTCGGCGCATCACTCCGCAGCTTGCAGACGCCGCCCGTCGATAATGGTCTTGATCTCGGCGCGGCAAGAGCCGCAATTGGTGCCGGCGTGAAGGACGGCTCCGATTGCCGCGACGCTGGTACAGCCGCCGCGTACCGCTTCCGCGATCTGGTTGGCACCGACCCCGAAACAGGCGCAGACGATGGCACCGCGGTCGACGCTGTTGCCGCCCGGGCGCCCGGCGACAATCGCCAGTCGCGCCTGCCGATCGGCATGGTCAGCACCAAGTTGTTCGACCGCCCAGCCGCGCGACACCGCTACCGGCGTAGGCGCAAGATAGAGCGCGCCGACCAGCCGATTGCCTGCGAAACGGGCGAAGCGATGGTGCCCGCCGGCGATGTCGTGATAGGCGAGCGTCTCGCCTTCCATGCCTAACAGCGCGGCGGCCAACCCGGTCCAGTCGCGGCTGTCCTGCAGCGCAATTTCAAGCCGCCAGCCGGCGGGGCTGCGGGCGAGGCTCCAGTAATCGGCGTCGATCGATGCGGGCCGTTCGGCAAGCACGGCGAAGCCGAAGGCTGTGGCGGCGAACCGCTCGATGCGGGCGGCAACATTCTTCGAGGCCGGTTGGCCTGAAATCGCATCGGTCGTCGGCGCGACCAACGCATCGACGCGCGCGCGGGCGGAGAACTGATCGGTCCAGTGCATCGGTACGAATACAGAGCCCTGGCGTTGACGCACCGTCACCAGGGCACGGACCAGCACCTCGCCATGGGCAGTCGAGACGCGGACGATCTCGGCATCGCCGATACCATAGTGCTGTGCATCCGCCGGGTGGATTTCGACGAACGGTTCGGCCATGTGCTGCGACAAGCGCGGACTCTTGCCGGTCCGCGTCATGGTGTGCCAATGGTCGCGCACGCGCCCGGTGTTGAGCACTAGCGGGTAGTCCGGGCTGGTGCGGGTTTGTGCGGCTGGGCGGATAGCAATGAAGCGCGCCCTGCGGTCGGGCGTGTAGAAGCTGCCGTTGGCGAAGAAGCGGGTGGTAAGTGAGGCTCGTCTTGCCTGAACCCCCAAGTCTTTTTCACTTTCAGCCTGAGCACCCCCCTCTGGCCTGCCGGCCATCTCCCCCGCAAGGGGGGAGATTGGCAGCTTTGGCGCCGGCTCTCCCCTTGCGGCATTGGAGATTAGCGAAGGCCGTGATGATAGCCGATCTCCCCCCTTGCGGGGGAGATGGCCGGCAGGCCAGAGGGGGGTGGCTTGGCTCGGCGCTGGCCACTGGAATGGCGCCAACTCCTCATAGGTCTCTGCATCCACATCGGCATAAGCGCCGATGTCGAAATCGCGAGCACTATCATTCTCGAATGCCGACAACGCCGCGTGCTCGGCGAAGATGTCGGCCGGCGACACATGCGAAAACGCCTCGCCAAAACCCATCCGCTTGGCGACTTCGGCGATGATCCACCAGTCGGCTCTTGCCTCGCCGGGCGTGGCCAAAAAGGCGCGCTGGCGCGAGATGCGGCGTTCCGAATTGGTGACGGTGCCGTCCTTCTCGCCCCATGCCGCCGCCGGCACCCGGACATGGGCGTGGCGGACCGTGTCGGTCTCGCCCAGCACGTCCGACACCACGACAAACGGGCAGGCCTTGATCGCCGCTTCGACGGCATCGGCATCCGGCATCGAATCGACTGGGTTGGTCGCCATGATCCACAGCGCCTTGATGCGTCCGTCGGCCACCGCCTCGAACATCTCGACCGCTTTCAGGCCGGGTTTTTCGGCGACGGCCGGCGCGTTCCAGAAGCGCTGCACGCGGTTGCGGTGCTCGGGATTTTCGATCTCCATGTGGGCGGCCAGCATGTTGGCCATGCCGCCGACCTCACGGCCGCCCATGGCGTTGGGCTGGCCGGTCACCGAGAATGGCCCGGCGCCGGGCTTGCCGATGCGGCCGGTGGCTAGATGACAGTTGATGATAGCGTTGACCTTGTCGGTGCCCGAAGACGACTGGTTCACGCCCTGGCTGTAGACGGTCACCGTCTTCGCCGTCGCGGCAAACAGACTGTAGAAGCGGGCCAGTTCGTCCTCGCCAAGGCTGGTGGCCGCGGCGATGCCGGCCAGGTCGAGCGCCGAGGCGGCGAAAAGCGCTTGCCCGAAGCCGGTCGTGTGTGCCGTGATATAGGTGCGGTCCAACGCGTTGTGCTGGCCGAGATAGGCGAGCAGGCCGGTGAACAAAGCGACGTCGCCATCGGGCGCGATCGCCAGATGCATGTCGGCGATGTCTGACGTCATGGTGCGGCGTGGGTCGACCAGCACCACCTTCATCTCGGGCCGCTTTTCCCGGGCCGCGGCGATGCGCTGGTAGAGCACCGGATGGCACCAGGCGAGATTGGAGCCGACCAGCACGATCAGGTCGGCAAGTTCCAGATCCTCGTAATTTCCCGGAACGGTGTCCGAGCCAAAGGCGCGGCGGTGGCCGGCGACGGACGATGCCATGCACAGGCGCGAATTGGTGTCGATATTGGCCGAGCCGATGAAACCTTTCATCAGCTTGTTAGCGACGTAATAGTCCTCGGTCAGCAACTGGCCGGAGACGTAGAGGGCGACCGCGTTGGGGCCGTGCTCGGCAATGGTTTGCGAGAAGGTCGAGGCGACGAGGTCGAGCGCTTCGTCCCAGTCGGTGCGGCGACCGTGGATTTCCGGATGAAGTAGCCTGCCTTCGAGATCGGTGGTCTCGGCCAGCGCCGAGCCTTTGGAGCAGAGCCGGCCGAAATTCGCCGGGTGGTCCGGGTCGCCACGAACGGTAATTTCACCGTCCGCGGCGACCTTCGCCAGCACGCCGCAGCCCACCCCGCAATATGGGCAGGTGGTCCTCACCTCGCGCGCTTCATCAATCTGCATGGTTCACGCCGCGCGGCTGGCCAGCGCTTCCAGCGCAATGAACAGCCGCTCGCCGTCGATCCGCACCGCGATGGTGCGCACCGCGCCCTCGTCGGCGCCAAGCGCCTTGCCTGTCTCCAGCGAGATCACCCAATTGTGCAAGGGACAGGTCACCGCCGTGCCATGGACGATGCCCTGGCTGAGCGGCCCACTTTTGTGCGGGCAATGGTCATCGATGGCAAAGACCTGATCGTCGGCCGTACGAAAGACGGCGATCTTGCCTTCGGGCGTTGCCACGCAGCGCGCACCGCGACGCGGAATGTCAGACAGGGAGCCGATCGATACCCAATTCATATGGCCATTCCTCTTTGCGCGTTGTTCTTGTCCGAAAACCGCATTCCACTTTTCGGGAACACGCGCCTACTCCGCCGCCTGCGCAAAGCCGACCGAAGCCATCGGCCGGAATTCATGCTTGTCCTTGCCGGAAACGCGTTCCGACCACGGGTCGACCTGCGCGAATTTCTGCGAAAAGACGAAGCGGTCGAAATAGGCCCTGCGCTTCTCGCCATCGTCCATGATCTGACGCTTGATCTCGGCGATGCCGATGCGCTTGGCCCATTTGTAGATGCGCTCGAGATAGCGGCCCTGCTCGCGATACATCTGCGTCAGCGCCACGATATGCTCCAGCGCCTCGTCCTCGGTCTTGACCAGGCCAAGCACTTCGGTGCCCTTGATGTCGAGGCCGGCGGCGCCGGCGAAATGGATCTCATAGCCGCTGTCGACGCAGATCACGCCGACATCCTTGCAGGTCGCCTCGGCACAGTTTCGGGGACAGCCCGACACCGCCATCTTGACCTTGGCCGGCGTCCAAGAGCCCCACATGAATTTTTCGATACGGATGCCCAAGCCGGTCGAATCCTGCGTGCCGAAGCGGCACCAGTCCGAGCCGACGCAGGTCTTCACCGTGCGCAGTCCCTTGGCATAGGCCTGGCCGGAGACGAACCCGGCCTGACCGAGATCGGCCCACACTGCCGGCAGGTCTTCCTTGCGGATGCCGAGCATGTCAATGCGCTGGCCGCCGGTGACCTTGACCATCGGAATGTCGAACTTGTCGACGACATCGGCGATGGCGCGCAATTCGGCGGCGTTGGTGACGCCGCCCCACATGCGCGGCACTACCGAATAGGTCCCGTCCTTCTGGATGTTGGCGTGGACGCGCTCGTTGATGAAGCGCGACTGGTAATCGTCGGCGTATTCGTCGGGCCAGTCGCAGACGAGGTAATAGTTGAGCGCCGGCCGGCATTTGGCGCAGCCGCAGGAGGTTTTCCACTCCAGCTCCTGCATAACGGCGGGAATGGTCTTCAGGCCCTTGGCCTTGATCAGCCGGCGGACCTCATCATGGCCGAGCGTGGTGCAGCTGCACATCGGCTGGACCGCCGCGGGGTTGTATTTGTCGCCGATGGTCAGCACCATCAGCTTTTCGACCAACCCGGTGCAGGAGCCGCAGGACGCGGACGCCTTGGTGTGGGCGCGCACGTCGTCGAGCGAGGTCAGGCCCTTGGCCGTGATCGCGCCGGTGATCTTTCCCTTGCATACGCCGTTGCAACCGCAGATTTCCGCATCATCCGGCAAGGCTGCAACGGCCGCCATAGGGTCCAGGGGGGCGCCTCCCTGGTAGGACTGGCCGAAGATGAGCGTGTCACGCATCTCGGATATGTCGGTCTGCTTCTTCTTGAGGTCGTTGAACCAGGCGCCGTCCGCTGTCTCGCCATAGAGCACGGTGCCGATGATGCGGTCGTCCTTGAGCACCAGGCGCTTGTAGACGCCGGCTGCGGCATCGCGCAGCACGATCTCCTGGCGATCCTCGCCCTCGGCGAAGTCGCCGAGCGAGAACAGGTCGATGCCGGTGACCTTGAGCTTGGTCGGCGTGTCCATATGGACGAAAGCTGCCGCCTCGTTACCAGCCAGCTGGCTGGCAGCGACGCGCGCCATCTCGTAGAGCGGCGCGACCAGCCCGTAGACCTGGCCGTTGACCTCGGCGCATTCGCCGATTGCATAGATGTCGGGATCGTTGCTGCGCATGCCTGCGTCGACGACAATGCCGCGATTGACGGCAATGCCGGCTTCCTTGGCCAGCGCCGCATTCGGCCTGATGCCCACCGCCATGACGACAAGCGTCGCCGGGATGATGGTGCCGTCGGCAAGCTCCACCCGCTCGACCTTGCCGTTGCCGGTAATCGCCTGGGTGTTGGCTTTGGTGATGACCTTGATGCCGCGCTGCTCGACTGCGCGCTGCAGGAGATAGCCGGCGGCCGGATCGAGCTGACGCTCCATCAGCGTCGGCATGACATGCAGCACGGTGACGTCCATACCTTGCGCGTTCAAGCCCGCGGCTGCCTCGAGCCCGAGCAGGCCACCGCCGATGACCACGGCCTTGGCCCGTGACTGGGCGGCAAGCATCATCGCCCGGACGTCGTCCAGATCGCGATAAGTGAGCACGCCCGGCAGGTCATGGCCGGGCACCGGAATGATAAACGGCACCGAGCCGGTGGCGATGACGAGCTTGTCGTAGGGCTCGGTCACGCCATGATCGGAGGTGACGGTCTTTGCCTGCCGGTCGATGGCGACGATCTTGTGGCCCTTGTAGAGGGTGATGCCGTGCTTGATGTACCAGCCGTCGCCATGGATGATGATCTCCTCATAGGCCTTTTCGCCCGACAGAACCGGCGACAGCATGATGCGGTCGTAGTTCACGCGCGGCTCGGCGTTGAAGATGGTGACCTGGTAGCGCCCAGGCGCCTTTTCCATGAGGTGCTCCAGCATGCGCCCGGGGGCCATGCCGTTGCCGATGATAACGAGTTTCTCGGTCATGTCCTGATCCACTCCGGTCTCACTCAGCCGCGTAGGAAAGGCCTGAAGCTTCGTGAGACGCCGTGCGCTCCATCCGCCGGATGGAAAAATGCATCCAGGCAAAGCAGGTGGCGACGATGACGAAGAGCAGCATGAAGCAGCTCGACCAGACGCCGGTGAGGTCGTTGAGCGCGCCGAAGACGATTGGCAGGATAAAGCCGCCGAGCCCGCCAATCATGCCGACAACGCCGCCGACCGCGCCGACACTCTGCGGATAGTAAGCCGGGATGTGCTTGTAGACGGCAGCCTTGCCAAGGCTCATGAAGAAGCCGAGCACACAGGCAACGGCTATGAAGGCGAGCGGGCCGACCTCGAAATGGAAGGCGATCGGCCCGCTGACACCGCGCACGACGTAGTCTGCCGAGGGGAGAGACAGAACGAGAGTCGCGGCGGCACTGACAGCGAAGGTCCAGTAGAGCACGGTGCGGGCGCCGATCCGGTCGGAAAGCACGCCGCCATAGGCGCGGAAAATACTTGCCGGAATTGAATAGGCCGCGCCGATCATGCCGGCGGTCGCAAGCCCGAAGCCATAGACGCCGATCAGGTAACGGGGCAGCCACAGTGAGAGCGCCACGAATGCACCAAAGGCGAAGAAATAATAGAAGGCGAAGCGCCAGACCTGCAGGTTCTTGAGCGGCGCGAATTCCTGCCAGAAGCTTCTCGCGGGTGCAGCCTTGCCGTCGCGGCGCTCGCGAATGACCGGATCGTCGCCGGTCGTGAACCAGAAGACGGCGGCCATGACGACAAGTGCTGCCGCCCAGATCAGCGCGACCGACTGCCAGCCCCAGGAGAGAAGCACGAACGGTGCCAGGAACTTGGTGACCGCGGCACCGACATTGCCGACACCGAAAATGCCAAGCGCCGTACCCTGCTTGCCGGCCGGGAAGAAGCGCGAGACATAGGCGACACCGACGGCGAAGGAACCGCCGGCGAGCCCAACGCCTAGCGCAGCGGCCAGCATCTGCCCGTAGGTGTGCGCAAACGCGAGCAGGAAGGTCGCGACTGCCGCCGCAAGCATGGTCGCGGTGTATACCAGCCGACCGCCAAAACGGTCGGTCCAGACACCGAGCACCATGCGCACAAGCGAGCCGGTGAGGATCGGCGTGCCGACGAGCAGGCCGAACTCCGTCTCGTTCAGCCCCAGTTCCTGCTTTATGCGCACGCCGATGATTGAAAAGATCGTCCACACCGCGAAGCAGACGGTGAAGGCGATGGTGGACATCAGAAGCGCCTGCCGGGGAGCAGTGTCCTGGCTGGGCGCGGCAGGGAGATTTGCGGTCATTTTCTGGCTCCGGTTTGCGGCGTGGGGGGCGGCACCGCCCTTGGCTGTTCGTTCGCGACTGTCAGCGGCGCGGCATCGGCGAACTGGTTGAAACCGAGCTGTGCACGGTCACTTCGAAACCTTTGCCGTCAGTCTTGGCGCCAGCGGGAAAGAGGACGAGCGCGGCGGTGAACAGCACGCTGCTGGCCAGAAAAATGGCGGCGCGTGAATTCCGCGAGGCACGCGCCAGTTCCGATCCGTTTCGTCATCGTCGTCTCCGGTTGGCGCCGCTTGGGACCAGCGCCGTCGATTGCGTCAAAACAAAAAAGCCGCCGGCCAGGTCTTCGCGTCCGGGATTCCGGGAGCGCGTGTGGACCTGAGCGGCAGCTTTGCCTGTGGCGCCCGCCATTGGACGCCGTGTCACTTGGCCCTTGCGGGCCTTACATTTTGGAAAGCAGGAAGCGTGCCAATTCGACAGCGCTCTTAATTATCGAATGAAATCAATATGAACCGCAGCCGCGCGACTTTTGACCAAGCTCGGCAGCGGATCAAAGATTAGTCAAGATGCCTTGCACAGCAGCATAATATTTGTGCAATGCGGTAGATTGCCCATTGCCGATGCAGATTTCCAATGATGATGACGCGTTAGCCCGTTATGGCCTCACTCCGCGGCTTCGACGAAGCGGTGGCGTTCGTAGAGGAATTTCAGCACCGCCTCGCGGCAGCGTAGGAAGGTGCGGTCGGAGGAAAGCTCGATGCGCCGACGCGGCCGGGCCAGCGGCACGGGAAGAACCTCGCCGATGGTGGCCGCCGGCCCGTTGGTCATCATGACGATGCGGTCGGACAATAGCACCGCCTCGTCGACATCGTGAGTGATCATGATCGTCGTCGAGCCGAGCCTCGAATGGATATCCATCACCGCGTCCTGCAGATGCGCACGGGTCAGCGCGTCGAGCGCCCCGAACGGCTCGTCGAGCAAAAGAATCTTCGGCTCCATCGCGAGCGCGCGCGCAATGCCGACGCGCTGCTTCATGCCGCCCGAAATCTCCGCTGGGCGCTTGTCTTTCGCATGCGCCATCTGCACGAGATCGAGATTGCGCATGATCCAGTCATGCCGTTCGGCCCGGCTCTTTTTGCCGCCGAAGACCTTGGATACCGCGAGGTTGATGTTTTCGTACACGGTGAGCCATGGCAGCAGGCTGTGGTTCTGGAACACCACGGCGCGTTCGGGACCGGGGCTGTCGACCTCCTTGTCCTCCAACAGAACCGCGCCGGCCGAGACCTTGGTCAGCCCGGCGATTAGATTGAGCAAGGTCGACTTGCCGCAGCCGGAATGGCCGATGATCGAGACGAATTCGCCCTTGTCGATGGTCAGTCTTATGTCCTTCAGGACGTCGCTGACCTGGCCGCCGCGCATGAAGGATTTATCGATATGGTCGAGTTTCAGATAGGCCGTCATCGTCCCTCTCCTCACTTTGCCGTTGTGCCGCGGGTGACGAAGACGCCGACCGACGCGACCAGGCGGTCGAGGCAAAAGCCGGTGACGCCGATATAGGCGAGTGCGACGATGATGTCGGGCAGCCGCGACGAATTCCAGGCATCCCAGATGAAGAAGCCGATACCGACGCCGCCGGTCAGCATTTCGGCGGCGACGATGGCAAGCCAGGACAGACCGATGCCGATGCGCAAGCCGGTGAAGATGTAAGGTGCCGCGGCCGGCACCATGATTTTCACGAAGAATTCGAGCTGGTTGAGCCTGAGGATGCGGGAGACGTTGCGATAGTCCTCTGGAATGTTGCGGACGCCGACGGCGGTGTTGATGATCACCGGCCAGATCGAGGTGATGAAGATGACGAAGATTGCCGACGGGCTGGAATCGCGGAACGCCGCCAGCGACAGCGGCAGCCAGGCGAGCGGCGGTACCGTGCGCAGAATCTGGAACACCGGATCAAGGCCGCGCATCGCCCAGATCGACTGGCCGACCAGAGCGCCGAGCGCGACGCCGACGACCGCCGCAAGGCCAAAGCCGATGGCGACGCGCTGCAGCGAGATCAGCACCCGCCAGGCGAGCCCAATGTCCTGCGGGCCATTGTTGAAGAACGGATGGGCGATCAGGTCATAGGCCTCGTTCCAGACCTGGCTTGGCGGCGGCAGGCTGGCCGTCGGCGACGAACAGGCGACCTGCCAGACGACGAGCATGAGGGCGACGACGATGACCGGCGGCACCAGCGTGCTGGCCAGCTTGCCTGCGATTGCGGCCGGGTCGAAGCGACGCCGCGCCCTGGCGGTGAAGGCGATGATTTCGGCGGGCTTGGAAGGCGCGGGGAACGGCTTCACCTTGCGGTCCTCGATGGCTTGGATAGACATTTCTCGAATGTTCCTTTGGCATTTGGCGACAAGCGGCGCCGTTGCGCTTGCGGCGACAAACGGCGCGAGCGCCGTTTGCACCGTTCAGGCCGATGCCTTGATCTTCAGGCTGTCGAGATAGGCGGACGGGTTCTCCGGATCGAACACCTTGCCGTCGAAGAAGGTCTCGACGCCGCGCGATGAAGACGCCGGGATATCGGCCGCGGCGACACCAAGATCCTTGGCCGCTTCGCGCCACAGATCCTCGCGATTGACCTGGGCGACCAGCGCCTTGATGTCGGTGGTCGGCGCGAACTTGCCCCAGCGGATGTTTTCGGCGAGGAACCAGCTGTCGTGGCTCTTGAAGGGATAGGACACGCCGCCCTGCCAGAACTTCATGTAGAGATCTGTGCCGTTGGCGACGCGGCCATTGCCGTAGTTGATGTCGCCCTTGAGGCGGCCGATGATGTCGGCGGTCGGCACGTTCATCCATTGCCGCTTGCCGATGATGGCGGCCATCTCGTCCTTGTTTTCCTTGGCTTCGCACCATTGCTGGGCTTCCATGACGGCCATCAGGATCGCCTTGGTGGCGTTCGGATACTTGTCGATGAAGGCGGCGCGCAGGCCGAGCGCCTTTTCCGGATGGCCCTTCCATAGCTCGCCAGTGGTAGCGGCGGTGAAACCGACGCCCTGGTGGACGAGCTGCTCGTTCCACGGCTCGCCGACACAGAACACGTCCATGTTGCCGACCTTCATGTTGGCAACCATCTGCGGCGGCGGCACGACGATGGTCGAGACGTCCTTGTCGGGATCGATGCCGCCGGCGGCCAGCCAGTAGCGCAGCCAAAGGTCGTGCGTGCCGCCCGGGAAGGTCATGGCGGCCTTGACCTCCTTGCCTGCGGCCTGCTTGGCGGCGAAGGCATCCTTCAGCCTGGAGGCGTCGAGGGCGACGCCGGTGGCGGCATATTCCTGGGCAACGGAAATGCCCTGGCAGTCGTAGTTGAGGCGCGCCACGATCGCCATCGGCAGCGGCTGCTTGTTTTGCGTCACCTTGCCGGTGTGCATCAGATAAGGCATCGGCGTCAGGATATGGGCGCCGTCAATGCCGTTGGCTTCGCCGCCGAGCACCAGATTATCGCGCGTCGCCCCCCAGGAAGCCTGCTTGAGCACCTCGACATCGGGCATGCCGAATTTCTCGAACAGGCCTTTCTCCTTGGCGATCATCAACGGTGCTGCATCAGTCAATGCGATGAAGCCGAGCTTGGCGCCTGTGACTTCCGGTACGGCGGTAGCCGCATAGGCGCCGGAGGGCAGCAGCGCACGCGCCGCGGCCAGCGTTGCCGCGGTGGCCGCGCTGATCCTCAGGAAATCGCGGCGGCTGATCGCCGTTTGGGCGGAATGGCTCTTGATGCGTTTCGTCATCGTCATCTCCGGTTGGGCGCGGCTTGGGATCGGCGCCGTCGATTGCGTGTTCGATCAAAACAAAAAAGCCGCCGGCCAGGCCGCGCGCGTCCGTCCATCCGGGATCGCGTGTTGACCTGAGCGGCAGCTTTGCCTGTAGCGCCCGCCATTGGACGCCTATTCCGTGACCCCGAGAAGAGTCTGCCTATTGCAACGCAGGAACCGTGCCAGTTTCGGAATGGATGATAAACATCAATGAGATCAACGGCATGCCAAAATCGTCGGCGCCCCGGCCCGCCGGGCGAGCAAGCCAAAGATTGTTCATTAGCGCAGTTGCACGCACATTTTTTGTGCAGTGCACAAGAATGGCGCGGAAATGATCAGGCTTCAGCGCGCGCCAATTTCTGGCCGGCAATGTAGGCGTCGATCTCGTCGGGATCGAAGATCTGGCCATCGAAGAAACCGTCGGGACCGAGCACCAGGCTTGCCCCCGCCGAACCAACTGGGGTCGCGGCCTTCAGCGCGCCCTCGACCTTGGCATTGGCACCGGGAAGCGCCACGCCAAGCGGCTTCAACGCCGAGCGGTAGAGATCGGGGCGATAGCAGTCGCGGGCAATAGCGAGGTTTTCCGGCGTGTGCGCGACATGCCCCCAGCGCACCATCTGCGTGTAGAACCACAGCGCATGGCTCTTCCACGGGAAGTTCGCCGCCTTGTTGAAGGGCAGAAAGAAGTCGCCGACGCTCAGTTCGGCACCGCCGCCGAGCGCCAGATGCCCGCTGAGGATCGGCATCTGCAGCGCCGGCGCCAGGCCGAGAAAGGCCGGCTGCGCCATCAGGGCCGCGAGTTCGCCACGGTTTGCCGGGTCCTGGCACCAGCGCGCCGCATGATGCAGCGCGCGCAGCAGAGCCGAAAGCGCGTCAGGCTCTCTTTCGGCCCATGCCTTGCGCACGCCGACGACTTTCTCCGGGCTGGTCTTCCAGATGGCCGCCTTGACCGTGGCGATATGGCCGGTGCCGGCGACGACCGCGGCGCTGTTCCAGGGTTCGCCGACGCAGTAACCGTCGATCCTGCCGGCGGCGAGCGCGTCGGCCATGAATGGCGGCGGCACGATGACGATTTCGATTTCACGCGACGGGTCGATGCCGCAGGCGGCGAGCCAGTAGCGCAGTTCGTAGTTGTGCCCGGAGTGCGGATGGACGACGGCGAAGCGCAGCGGATCGCCGCCGCCATTCGCCCGATCACGGATCAGCGCTCGCAACGCCTTACCGGCCCGCGCCGGATCGAGATCGGGCCGGGCGCCGTGCGCGGCCATGCCGGCCCAGACCGCGTTCGAAACCGTCACGCAATTGCCGCCGAGGCCGAGCGAGAACGGCACGACGGTGTCGGAGGCGAGCGGCGTCAGCCCCAGATTGCAGGCGATCGGCATCGGCCCCAGCATATGCGCCAGGTCGAAATGGCCGATGGCGATGCGGTCGCGGATGTTGGCCCAGGACGTTTCCCGGTTGAGCGTCAGGTCGATGCCTTCACGTAGGGCGAAGCCGATTTCCTTCGCCGCGACAAGGATGGCGCTGTCGAAGAGCGGCATGAAGCCAACATTGATCCGGTGCTCGGCCGCCATTCTCAACTCTCCTCGGGATCCAGAAGCCCTGCCGCCGTCACCAGGCTCTGCGCGATTTCGGCGATCTTGCGGTTCTGGTTCATGGCTGTCTTGCGCAGCAGCGTGTAGGCCGCGTCCTCCGACAGGCCGCGCGACTTCATCAGGATGCCCTTGGCGCGATCGATCACCTTGCGGCTCTCCAACTCGCTGCGGGCCTCTTCCAGTTCGCGCGCCATGCGCGAGAAGGCGTTGAAGCGGCTGATCGCCATGTCGAGGATCGGCTTGACCCGCTCCTGGCGCAGGCCGTCGACGACATAGGCCGACACCCCGGCTTCCACCGCTGCCTCGATCGACGCCTGGTCCGAGCGGTCAACGAACATGGCGATCGGCCGCTTCACCACGCGCGAAAGCTGGAACATGTTTTCGAGCATGTCACGGTTGGGATTTTCGAGATCGATGACGATGACGTCGGGTTCGATCTCGGCGATCCGCCGCGCTATGCCGGCGACGTCGTGGATGACCGTGACCTGCTGATGCCCGGCCTCCCGCAATCCCGCTTCGATTATGGAAGCGCGGATGTGGTTTTCATCGATCACCAGGACAGTGAGGGATTTGCGGATCATGCCGCATTTTGCGCAGGCGAGGCGATTGTGCAATGCGGTATAGCGAGATTCACGGAAACAAAGCCGACGCGCCGCCTGATGCACTGGACGCGACGGCCGGCGCGACGCGGGCGGCGGTCGGCGACAACGAACGGGCAACACGCCTGTCCGGCGTCTGCGCCTGGCAGGCGATCACCGTGCCCTACATCATCTCGAGCGGGCTCGCACTGCTCTATATCGGCCTGATCAAGGCGCCGTCGCTGTCGCTCGCCGAACCGCTGGTGCTGCCTTCGGTGCCCGCGGCCGTCGGCGGCGGAACCTCGATCTCCGGCGGCCGCGGCGGCTCCACCATCATCGGGGCGCTGATCCTCACCCGAAACGCTGTGCGGTCAGATAGTCATGGGATTTGAAAGCGTCCTTCACGGCTGCAGGCCAGATATCAGTCGTCGTTGACAAGACCACCGCGTGAGGATAATGAACATGATCATACAGGTTCACTGAACAGGTATCCAAATGAAGCGGCGTTCGGTTCAACTGTCTCCCGGCACGGGCAAGCCAGAACAGATTGCCACCGTTCTCGAACATGAAATCCGCTCCGGTGTTCTGGGCTTCGGCGACCGGTTGCAAAGCGAGAACGAGCTCGTCCAGCGTTTCTCCGTCAGCCGTAACACCGTTCGCAAGGGCCTTGAGGAACTGTCAAGCCGCGGACTGATCACCACCAAGGTCGGCATCGGCTCTTTCGTCACCTTCGATGGCAACCCCGTCGATGACTCAATCGGTTGGTCGCGGGCGCTCGCCAACGCCGGCGCCAATGCCGAGACGCGCACCCTGCGGCTTGAGGTGATCGAGGATCCTGATCTTGCCGCGCTACTTGGTATAGAAAACCCGTTTTTCATCGCTGTCGACCGGGTGCGCACCAATGCCAGCGACGGCCACGCTATTTCCATCGAGCGCAGCCGACTGCCATTGTCGCCCGAACTGGAGGACGTGCCGTTGCGCGGCCTGCGCGAAGGCTCCCTGCACCAGACGCTTCGCGGCGCCGGCCTCATTCCCGACCATGGCGAGGAATGGGTCGGGATCGAAATGCTCAACCCTGAGGACGCTGCAATCCTCGGCTGCCCGCAAGGCACGCCATTCCTGCGCGGTCGTCGGCTGACCCGCGCCGCCGATGACCGGCCGATCGAATATGTGACCAGCCTGCTCAACCCGGCGCATTTTGCGCTGCATATGAGGTTCTGAGTGATGCCGGACGACGCCGGGAGCATGACCGATCGGGCCCTGGGAGCGCTTGTCGGCGGCGCACTGGGAGATGCGCTGGGCATGCCGACGCAGCTTTTGTCGCCGGCGCGGATTGCCGAACTCTACGGCCATGTCGAAGGCTTCATTACTCCTTTCGCCGACCATCCGGTGTCGAAGGGGCTCCCGGCCGGAACGATCACCGACGACACCGAACAGGCGCTTCTGCTTGGCCGTATCTTGGTCGAATCCGGTAACCGGTTCGACCATGCGCGGTGGGTCAACGCGCTGCTCGACTGGGAACGCGATGTCAAGGCGCGCGGCAGCTACGATCTGCTGGGACCATCAACCAAACGCGCCATCGACGCCATCAACAATGGTATGCCTGCCGAGGAAGCCGGGCGCAGTGGCGACACAAATGGTGCGGCGATGCGCATCGCGCCAGTAGGTATCATGATGCCGCTGGAGCCGCTTGACGCGCTGGTCGCCAAAGTGGCCGAAACCTGCATGGCGACGCACAACACGTCGATCGCAATCGCTTCGGCCGCAGCGGTCGCTGCCGCCATCAGCCGCGGCGTCGCTGGCGGTGACTGGCGTGCCGCTTCCGACAACGCCATCACGGCAGCGAGACGAGGGGCGACGCTCGGCCATTGGGCGACCGGCGGTGACATTGCTGCGCGCATTGCTTGGGCGCAGGAGCTTGTGCGCGGCAAGGCGACGAAGGACGCGATTCGGCTGATCATCGATCTGGTCGGCACCGGCGTCGCCAGCCAGGAGTCCGTTCCGGCCGCATTCGCAGTGCTGGAGGTCGCCGGTGGGGATCCCTGGCAAGCGGCAGTCATCAGCGCCAATCTCGGTGGCGACACCGACACGATCGGCGCCATCGCAGCCGCCATGGCCGGTGCCTGTACCGGCTTTTCCCGATTGCCTCAGAACCGCATTGCAAACCTCAAGGGCATCGACATGACGGGGGTTAGCGCGCTCGCCGCCGACCTTGTGAAGGCGCGGATATCAAAGGGCCTTGTGGACAAGACCAGTGGCGGCAAGGATGCGACGGCATGAGCGGGCGTCTCGTCCATGTCGGCAGCGCGGTGGTCGACTATGTCTACCGTGTCGATGCCTTACCGGCACCGGGCACAGAGAAGACCGCGTCGAGCTACGCGCGAGTCGCCGGCGGCGGCTTCAACATGATGGTCGCAGCCAGCCGCACCGGCATGGAGGTGCTGTTCGGCGGCCAGCTCGGCAGCGGACCCAATGGCGACTTCCTGCGCAACGCCTTCAACGCCGAGGGTATCGATACTGTAACCCCGCCCTCGCCCATGATGGACAGCGGCAATTGCGTAGTCATGATCTCGAGCGATGCCGAACGCACTTTCGTGTCTTGGCCGGGTGCTGAAAGCGTGCTCAGCGTCGACATGCTGGCGCCCGTGGTGGTCGCTGCAGACGACTGGGTGTTCACGTCAGGCTATACGCTGAGCTATCCCAAGAGCCGCGACGCGCTCACCGACTGGATCGAGGCGCTTCCGGCCGACACACCGCTTGTCCTCGACCCGACACCTGTCATCACCGACATTCCCCACCCTATCCTGTCGCGGATACTCGCCCGTACTACCTGGTTGAGCTGCAACACGACGGAAGCGGCCGCGATTGCCGGTCCGGGCGCCGTCGAGACACTAGCGTCACGGCTGCTAAGCGACCACTCCCCTAAGGCCGTTGGCGTCGTCATTCGTGCTGGCGCGAAAGGCTGCCATGTGCGGCTGGCCGGCGGCTCGGCGCAAACGATTGCCGGCTTCGAGGTCGCCGCCCTCGACACCAATGGCGCCGGCGACACCCATATCGGCGCTTTCATCAGTGCGCTGGCGCGCGGCATGCCGCCTTTTGCGGCAGCGCACTACGCCAATGCGGCGGCGGCCATTTCCGTCACCCGCCACGGTGGTTCATCAGCGCCGACCGACTACGAGATCCAGACATTCCTAAGCCATGCCGGCGGTCCCCAGATGGGCCTCCATGGCCGGAAGCAAGAGGCCAAACGCCCGACAGCCTGACAAAGCCCGGGAAGCGGGCAAACACAGAGAGGAACGAACATGCGCATACCCGACTTTACCGCCCTAGTGACGGCGGCCGCCGTCTTCACCTCCGCACTCGCATTTGCCGCCAAGGCCGACGAGGTGCACGTACTCAACTGGAAGGGCTACGGCGCCGACGAGCCGTGGGCCATCGAGGCCTTCGAGAAGGCGACCGGCAACAAGGTCGTCAACGACTTCTTCAATTCCGAACAGGAAATGCTGACCAAGCTCAGGACCAATCCCGGCCTCTACGACGTCGTTATGATCAACGCCGCCTTCAACGACCAGGCAATGGCGGAAAAGCTGATCCAGCCGATCGACACATCCAAGCTGCCGAACTATGCCGACATCAGCAAGGACAAGGCGAGTTCGCCGATGCTTGTCCATAACGGCAAGGTCTATGGGGTACCGTGGGTCTGGGGACTGACGGCGCTCGCCATCAACGACAAGTCCTTCGACAAGCCGCCAACGAGCATCGCTGAAATGTGGGATCCCGCCCACAAGGGCCGCGTCACCATCCGTGACGATGCCGTCGAGGCGGTGCAGTTCGGCGCCATTGCCACCGGCCAGAACATCAACGATGTCAAGGACATGGAGGCGGTCAAGGCGAAACTCACCTCGCTGATGCCGCAGATCAAGACGTTCTGGAGCTCGGAGAACGACTGGAACCAGATGGTTGCCTCTAACCAGATCGACATCGGCACCTATTGGAGCGGCTCGGCCGACCGCGCCAAGACCCATTTCAAGCTGCCAGTCTCGCTCGTGATCCCGCGGGAGGGCGCTGTCGCCTGGCTCGACGCCTTCTCCATTCCCGTCGGTTCCAAGAATGTCGCCGGCGCCGAGGCCTTCATCAACTACATGGTCGACCCGAAGTTCTATGTCGAATGGGTCACCAAGGTCGGAGCCCCGGTATCTGCCAATACCAAGGCCGTGGAAGCACTTCCCGAGGATGCGTTCAACCGCAAGGTGATGGGTGACCCGGCAGTTGCCAAGCGCATTCAGTTCCAGGCGCCGATCACAGACGCCCAGCGCGAAGCCTATCTGTCGCTCTGGCAGCAGCTCAAGGTCAACGTGAAGTAACAGCAGAAAGCGGGATCAGCCGATCATATATGTCGGCTGATCCTTCCCTGGGAGGATGTCATGGCAGCACAGGTTGCAGCCGCGTCGCGCAGCGGGCTGAGATCGGCCTTGCCGCTACTGGCGCCTGCCTATCTCTGGCTGACGGTTGCGATCTTCTTGCCGCTCTCAGCCATGGTCTTCTTCTCTCTCACGACCGAGCTGCCGTTGTCGGGCAAGCCGTGGGCGTTCACGCTCGAAAACTATACCGCCTTCTTCTCGCAAAGCCTCTATCTGACGCTTCTGCTCGCCTCGCTGCGCCTCGGCCTCGAAGTGACGCTGTGGTGCATCATCGTCGGTTATCCCGCCGCTTATGTGCTAGCCAAGGTGCTGAAAGGCCGTAGCCGCGAAGCGATTTTCCTGCTCGTCATCCTGCCGTTCTGGTCAAATGGGCTTGTGCGCATCTTCTCCTGGGCGATGGTGCTGCGCGAAGGGGGCATTCTCGATACCGCGCTCAACGCCGTGCTGCCGTTCAAGATCAATATCGACCTGATGTATTCCTATCCGGCTGTCATCATCGGGCTAGTGCACTCCTACGTTCCTTACATGGTGCTGACCTGCTACCTGACCCTACAGGCCATCGACGACTCGCTGATCGAGGCCGGGCGCTCGCTCGGCGCATCGCGGCTGCAGATGCTGAAGCGGGTCATCATTCCGCTGTCGATGCCGGGGCTGGTGGCTGGCGCGGCCCTCATCTTCGTCCCGGTCGTTGGCTCGTTCATGGAGCCGCGCATACTTGGCGGCCGTACCGGCACCTTTTACGGCACTGTCATCGAGGACCAGTTCGTCGCCGTGTTCAATTGGCCGCTGGGTGCTGCGCTCTCCTTTATCCTGCTGGCCGTCGTGCTGGTCATCCTGGCGGTTGCCTCGCCGGTGCTGAGGAGGGCTATGTGATGGCGACGACACGGGTCCTCGAATGGCTCGGCCGCCTCTACATCTGGCTATTGCTCGCCTTCCTCTATGTGCCCATCATCATCATGGCGCTGATGTCTTTCAACGTTTCGCCCTTCTATCAGCTGCCGTTCGAATGGACGACGGAATGGTATGCCTCGCTGTGGCAGAACGACCAGCTCATCTCAGCCACCTGGAACAGCCTCGAGATCGCGGTCATCACCACCATCATTTGCGTGGTGCTTGGCTCCGCGGCGTCACTGGCGCTCTACCGCTATGAATTTCGCGGCAAAAAATTCCTGCAGGCGCTGCTGTTTCCGCCAATCGCCATTCCGTGGCTGATTACCGGCACGGCGATGCTGATCTTCTTCTTCGGCGTCGGCATCGGGCGCGGTCTGTTCGCCATCCTGCTCGGCCACGTCGCGCTTGCACTGCCCTATGTCATCGTCGTCGTATCGGCCCGGCTGCAGACCTTCGCGCCCGAGTTGGAAGAGGCGGCGCGCTCGCTCGGCGCCAATCAATGGCAGGTGACGAACCGCGTCACGCTGCCCTGGATCATGCCGGGTGTCATTGCCGGAGGGCTGTTCGCTTTCGCCGTGTCCTTCGACCAGTTCGTCGTATCCTACTTTCTGTCGACGCCCGGCCAAACGACGCTGCCGGTCGAAATCTACGCCGCGATCCGTAAGGGATTCACACCTGAGATCAATGCGGTCTCGACGATCATCATTGTCGTGTCGATGGCATTGATGCTGCTCACGGCGCGTTTCTTCAAATTCGCGGAGAGAAATAATGGCGGGCGTGCAGGTATCGAATGTGTCGCGCAGTTTTGGCGCGCACAAGGCGCTGGACGATGTCTCCATCGATTTTGCCGACGGCGGCTTCTACGCCCTGCTCGGTCCCTCCGGCAGCGGCAAGACCACGCTGCTGCGCCAGATCGCCGGCTTCGACTTTCCCGACTCTGGCCGCATTGCGATCGGAGGCGAGAGCGTCGAGCGGGTGCCGGTCGAAAAACGGCGCATCGGCATGGTGTTCCAGAACTACGCGCTGTTTCCCAATATGAGCGTCGCCGACAATGTCGCCTTCGGCTTGTCCGTGCGCGGCGAGCTCAAGGCAGTGATTGCTGCCGAGGTGCAGGGGGCGCTCGACCTCGTGCAACTCGGCAAGCTCGGTGGTCGCCGGCCACACCAGCTCTCCGGCGGCCAGCGCCAACGGGTGGCGCTCGCTCGCGCCATCATCACCAAGCCGCGTGTACTTCTGCTCGACGAGCCGCTCGGCGCTCTCGACAAAGCGCTGCGCGTCGGAATGCAGCTCGAGCTCAAGCGCATCCAACGCGAGATCGGCATTACCACAATCTTCGTCACCCACGACCAGGAAGAAGCGCTGACGATGAGCGACCGCGTCGGCATTCTGCGAGACGGCAAGCTGGTGCAGGAAGGCCCGCCCGAGGAGATCTACAATCGGCCGAAGAGCGAGTTCGCCGCCACCTTCCTCGGCGATGCCAACATTTTTCGTGGCGAGAGCACAGGCAACGGCATCCGGCTGCCGGACGGCACGGCGATTTTCGCTGGATCTGGCGCCAACCTTGCCCCTGGTGCAAAGGCCAGTTGCGCCGTACGGCCCGAACGGATCCGCATCTTCACCGATGCTGCGGCTCCGGATACGGCCAATGCGAACGTGCTGCGGGGGGAAGTGTCGAAACGCATCTTTGCCGGCAATAGCAGCACCTACTTCGTCGAACGTGGCGGACAGATACTGAAAGTCATCGTGCAGAACACCAGTGCTGACAAGCTGGCGGAGGGCCAGGAAGTGGTGCTGCGGTGGTCGCCGGAGAGTACCGTCCTGATGGCAGCGAGTTAGTCTAGCGGGCGGCCGTGCTAACGGGACGTTGCGTTACCTCCCCACCTCCTCTGCCCTACCGAACATTCGTCGCTCATCGTGAGCAAAGAAAAAATCCACCGCCAGATATTGGCAGCACTAATTGACTGCGTTGGGTCCAGATCAGGACAAATCCTTTGCCGTGCAGACCGCCGGCTCACTCACATCTCGCACCAAGAAGCCGCCGGTCCACTTTCCGCCCAAACGCGACGTCTGAGTAATGCTTCGGCGATGACCGCTTTTGGCTTTGCTGCTGTTGAGCGACGCCAGCTTTCGCCCAAATCGCCCTCCCCATCATCCCACCACCCTCCCCTGCTCCGCCTCCTCGGCATTCGGATCGCCCGGCGCCGTCGCCCAGGCCAGTTCGACCAGCGTCACCGTCCGCCGGCCAACCCCATCCAGCTGGCAGACGATCAGCCCCTGCTCCTCGATATAGGTCAGCAGGCGCCGGGCGCGGCGCAGCGAGTGCGAGCCATAGGCGCGGGCGATCGCCGCGTCGCTCGGGCAGGGCCACCCCTCCTTGGCCGCGCGGGCGATCATCATGAACACGCCCTGCATATCCTCGGGCAGCAGCGAGGCGCGCGCCGAGACATCTTGCCAGGCGTCATCGTCGGCCATGTCGGAGCCCAGGCCGGCGCGGGCGCGCGTCAGCATGCGGCGGAACGCGGGCAGGTCCGGCACGACCGAGGCGAGGCCCTCTATGCGGCAGCGGACCACGAACTCCTGATAGAGCACGCCGATGACACGGAAGCCCGCGTCGGGTTGCGCCAGCACAGCGCGCAGCACCCGGTCGACACGCTCGCGCCGCTCCGCCAAGTCCTCGGCGCTGATCGGCGGCTCCACCGCTTCGGGGCGGATTTCCAGCGCCGCCGATTTTGCCGCCATCAGCTGATCGAGCAGGTCCGGCGACGACCGGCGCTGCGGCCGGACGGTTTCGGGCGGCGGGGCCGCCAGGATGATCGCGCGCGCGTCCTCCAGTCCCGATTCCGGCAGCGGCATCAGGCGCGGCGTCGCGTTGCGCGGACTTGTATCGGTCGGGCCGATGCGCAAGCCGAGCGGGCGGCGCGACAGCGCCGGGCCGAGCGCCATGAACTGCCCGCGCTCGAGGTCGCGAAAGGCTTCCGCCTGGCGCCGCTCCATGCCGAGCAGGTCGGCGGCGCGCGCCATGTCGATATCGAGAAAGGTCCGGCCCATGAGAAAATTGGAAGCCTCGGCGGCGACGTTCTTGGCAAGCTTGGCCAGCCGCTGGGTGGCGATGATCCCGGCCAGCCCGCGTTTGCGGCCACGGCACATCAGATTGGTCATGGCGCCGAGAGAGAGCTTGCGCGCCTCGTCCGAAACCTCGCCGGCAACCGCCGGCGCGAACAGCTGCGCCTCGTCCACCACCACCAGCATCGGATACCAGTGGTCGCGGGCGACCTCGAAAAGTCCGCCGAGGAAGGCGGCGGCGCGCCGCATCTGGTTCTCGGCGTCGAGCCCCTCGAGATTAAGCACCGTGGAGACGCGGTGGATGCGCGCCCGCTCGCCGGCGCTCTGCAGGCCGCGCTCGGTATGCTCCTCGGCGTCGATCACCAGATGGCCAAAACGGTCGCCCAGTGTCACGAAGTCGCCTTCGGGATCGATGATCGTCTGCTGCACCCAGGGCGCACTCTGCTCCAAGAGCCGGCGCAGCAGGTGGGACTTGCCGGAGCCCGAATTGCCCTGCACCAAAAGGCGCGTCGCCAGCAGTTCTTCAAGATCCAGCGCCGCCGGGGCGCCTGCGCTCGTGTGGCCCATCTCGATCGCAACCGTCATGTCTTCGACTCTCCTTAAGGAGAGGGCTTATCAACCGCATCACAGCCCGTCGAGCGCGCCATGGCCGACGCTCCGTGTTGCGCACAGGCTGGATGCTGCTCACGATCAGGGGATCGCAGAGGATTGGAATGAAACGGGCCGTTTCGATTCGATAAGGAGGCGGTGCGGATGTTTCGCAGCCGTTATCCGGAGGTCGAGTTGGATCTCATCGGGATGAATTCGCCATTGCTGGAAAGAGCACTCGCCGCCAGCGAGATCTACCTCGGCATGCTGCATCCCCGCTCTCGACCCCGGAGCTGATCGTCCATGGCCTGCCCGACGAGCCGCTGGTGCTGGCGTCCGGCAACACACCGGCTTGCGGCTCGCCTTTTACCGCTGTCGTGGTGCCATTCGCGAAACGACGAACAACAAAGCTCTCATAATGACTGTATCGATCACTATTTCTGTCGAACGGAACATCCTGGAAAAACTCTCGTTGGGTTAGATCGCGATCCAGCGATGCAACTCGATGGAGACACTAAGATGATGAAAATTCTCTCTGCATCCCTACTTGCTATCGGCCTGGCCACATCTGCCATGGCACAATCAACCGGTTCGGGAACTGGCGGAACTGGTATGAACGGCAATACCGGCGTCGACACGGGCACCGCCGGCAACAGCGGCAACAACGGGACCAGTACCACTACGCCGAACCAGATCGATCCGAATGCAACGAACGCCACCACGCCGCAGACAAACGGTATGGGGGACCGCTGCAAGGATACGGCAGGCAACGACACCGACAACAACACCCCAAGCGGCGCCATGACGTCGGATATGCAGAACTGCAACAAGTAACGGAGTTTTGCTCAGCGGTCGTTTCAGCCCGCTGCCTGGTCCAGACCGGGCACGGGCTCACCATTTTAGATGGACGGCGAGCCGAGGTCGGCTAGCCATACATTTTGTCTCAGCTAGGTCGGCGACAGATGGCGGCCAGCCCGGGACCGGCGGCCGTTCTGCTGATTTTCGCGGAGAGAACTGGTGGAGCCAATCGGAATCGAACCGACGACCTCTTGAATGCCATTCAAGCGCTCTCCCAACTGAGCTATGGCCCCACTCCGGCAGTTCGCCGGCGCCGTTTCCGGCGAAGAGATCCGGCGCGGGTTCTAGGCCGCGCCATTAGTGCAGGCGGCTTCTAACCCCGCCTTCAGTCAATATCAAGCCTTCAACGACCGCTTTTTCTAGGCGGCGCGGCGAAAGCCGGCGAATGCGGTTCGCTCAGACTTCGTCGTCGTCGTCGCCGACGCCGATCATGTCGGCAACGTCGTCGTCTTCTTCCTCTTCGTCGGCGAGGAATGTGTCATCCTCATCATCGCCAAGGTCGACGTCGTCCTCGTCATCGGCGAGATCGGGAAGCTCGTCGGCCTTCGCGTCCTCGTCCGCCTCTTCGAGCGAGACGACCTCGACGCCCTCTTCCTCCTCGGCGTCCACTTCCTTTTCGGCAACTTCCTCTTCTTCCTCGAGGGCGGCGATCTTGCCTTCTTCGAAATAGGATCGCGGATAGCTCTTGCCCGTATAAGGCGAGACGATCGGGTCCTTGTTCAAGTCATAGAATTTTCGACCCGTCTCCGGGTCGATGCGTTTGGTGCCAAGTTCGGGTTTTGCCACAGCAAGCCTCGTCGATGAAAGTTTGGTCCCCTTAACCAGAGTTTACGGCGCTGTCAAAGCGAAAAGCCGGCGTCCCAAAAAGCGTGAATTCGAAGGCCTTCGTACCAAGGGGATGACCATTTCGGTCCGCCATGATAGGAGACCGCGCAAACCAGAAGAAAATAGCCGGGCGCCGGCGTTTCCAGGAAAGAACCATGTCGCACGCTGCTGCCCCGAAACAGGCCACCGCCCGCAAATCATCTGGCCTTTCAGGTGCGGCACGGGTGCCGGGCGACAAGTCGATCTCGCACCGCTCGTTCATGTTCGGTGGCCTGGCCTCTGGCGAAACCCGCATCACCGGGCTGCTGGAAGGCGAGGACGTAATGCGTACGGGCGCCGCCATGAAGGCGATGGGCGCTCATATCGAGAAGCATGGCACTGAGTGGGTGATCCGCGGCACCGGCAATGGCGCGCTGCTGCAGCCGGAAGGCCCACTCGATTTCGGCAATGCCGGCACGGGCTCCCGCCTCACTATGGGCCTGGTCGGCACCTATGACATGGAGACCACCTTCATCGGCGACGCCTCGCTGTCCGGCCGGCCGATGGGCCGCGTGCTCGAGCCGCTGCGCCAGATGGGCGTGCAGGTGCTGAAGGCGACGCCTGGCGACCGCATGCCGATCACGCTGCACGGGCCTAAGCACGCCGCGCCGATCACCTACCGCGTGCCGATGGCATCGGCACAAGTCAAGTCGGCGGTGCTGCTGGCTGGGCTGAACACGCCGGGCATCACCACCGTCATCGAGCCGGTGATGACGCGCGATCACACAGAAAAGATGCTCAAGGGATTCGGCGCCAATCTGTCGGTCGAGACCGACGAGCGCGGCGTGCGCCACATTTTCATCGAAGGCCAGGGCAAGCTCACCGGGCAGACCATCGCGGTGCCAGGCGACCCCTCCTCGGCGGGCTTTCCACTGGTGGCGGCGCTGATCGTGCCGGGTTCGGACATTACAATCGAAAACGTGCTGATGAACCCGACCCGCACCGGACTTCTGTTGACGCTGCAGGAAATGGGCGCGCGCATCGACATAATCGACCCGCGCAACGAAGGCGGCGAGGATGTCGCCGACCTGCGCGTGCGCTATTCCGAGTTGAAGGGCGTCACCGTGCCGCCCGAACGGGCGCCGACCATGATCGACGAGTATCCGGTGCTTGCCGTGGCGGCCAGCTTCGCCGAGGGCGAAACGCTGATGCTCGGGCTGGAAGAGCTTCGGGTGAAGGAATCCGACCGGCTGTCGGCGGTCGCCAACGGGCTAACGCTCAACGGCGTCGACTGCACCGAGGGCGAGGCCTCGCTTGTCGTGCGTGGAAAGCCGGGCGGCAAGGGATTGGGCCAGCACCCAAATGGACAAGGCACCATCGTCCAGACCCACCTCGACCACCGCATCGCCATGAGTTTTCTGGTGATGGGGTTGGCGACGGAAAAACCTGTGACCATCGACGACCAGGCGATGATTGCTACGAGCTTTCCGGAATTCATGGGGCTGATGAAGGGGCTGGGGGCGGAGATCGAGTGACAGTTGATGGCAATCGTAAACCTTGGAGATTGGGCGCCAACATCCTTCCCTTCGTCATCCTGGGGCGAAGCAAGGAGCGAAGCGACGCGGCGAAGACCCCAGGATCCATGCCGTGACGTCAGAGCATCGCAACGGTTCAGAATTCTGGCCCGCCGCATCCCTCGGTACATGTCACGGCATGGATCCCAGGGTCTCCGCGACGGAGCTTCGCTCCTGCTCCGCCCTGGGATGACGAAGGCGCGAGGGCTGGTCCACTGCCAATGAGCATCCCTTTTACCATCGCCATCGACGGCCCCGCCGGCGCCGGCAAGGGCACGCTCGCCCGCAGGCTGGCCGATCACTATCGGCTGAACCTGCTCGACACCGGCCTTACCTATCGCGCGGTGGCGCATGCGCTGCTCCGGCTCGGCCTGCCGCTCGACAATGTTTCGGCCGCTGAAACCGCGGCCCGGCAGGTCGATCCGGCAAAGCTCGACCGCGCAGTGCTTTCGGCACACGCCGTTGGCGAGGCGGCTTCGAAAGTGGCAGTGATCCCGTCGGTGCGGCGCATCCTGGTAGAGAAACAGCGTGACTTCGCAAGAACACCGCCTGGCGCGGTGCTCGACGGCCGCGACATCGGCACCGTCGTCTGTCCCGATGCCGACGTAAAACTCTATGTCACGGCCAGTGCCGAGGTGCGGGCAAAGCGGCGGCTGGATGAAATCGAGAGCATCGGCGGCACTGCCAATTTTGACGAAATCCTTGCCGATATCGTGCGCCGCGACGAGCGCGACATGGGCCGCGTGGACTCGCCCTTGAAGCCGGCCGTCGACGCGCACTTGCTCGACACGTCGGAAATGGCTATAGAAGCCGCGTTTCTGGCAGCACGGGCGATCATCGACGACGTCCTGGCCAAGAGAAACAAAGCCTGAGCCTGGGTTTTCCTGCCGCCGCCGATTGCCGGCGACAAAAAGAATTCCCATATCGGGCGTGAACCAGCCTGCCAGCATTCTTCATGCGCCGGAATTGCCGCTCAAAGGCGGCCAGGGCTTTTGCCCGGAACGTTGGCAGGCCAACGCAACGCTAACCCACGGCGCCGGCCCTGCGACAGATTGCGGGGCATTCCAGGAGAAACTATGTCAGTTGCAAACCCCACTCGCGATGATTTCGCGAGCCTGCTCGAAGAATCATTTTCCGCCGGCCATTCCGGCGAAGGCCAGGTCGTCAAGGGCATCATCACCGCCATTGAGAAGGACATGGCCATCATCGACGTCGGCCTCAAGGTCGAAGGCCGCGTGCCGCTGAAGGAATTCGGCGTCAAGGGCAAGGATACGACGCTCAAGGTCGGCGACACGGTCGAGGTCTATGTCGAGCGTATCGAGAACGCGCTTGGCGAAGCCATGCTGTCGCGTGAAAAGGCCCGCCGCGAAGAGAGCTGGGTCCGTCTCGAAGAGAAGTTCACCAAGGGCGAACGCGTCGAAGGCGTCATCTTCAACCAGGTCAAGGGCGGCTTCACCGTCGACCTCGACGGCGCCGTGGCCTTCCTGCCGCGCAGCCAGGTCGACATCCGCCCGATCCGCGACGTCTCGCCGCTGATGCACAACCCGCAGCCCTTCGAGATCCTCAAGATGGATCGCCGCCGCGGCAACATCGTGGTGTCGCGCCGCACCGTGCTCGAGGAAAGCCGCGCCGAACAGCGTTCGGAAATCGTGCAGAACCTCGAAGAAGGCCAGGTGGTCGAAGGCGTCGTCAAGAACATCACCGACTATGGTGCGTTCGTCGACCTCGGCGGCATCGACGGCCTGCTGCACGTCACCGACATGGCATGGCGCCGCGTCAACCATCCGACCGAAATCCTCAACATCGGCCAGACGGTCAAGGTGCAGATCATCCGCATCAACCAGGAAACCCACCGCATCTCGCTCGGCATGAAGCAGCTCGAGAGCGATCCGTGGTCCGAGATCGGCACCAAGTTCCCGATCGGCAAGAAGATCAAGGGTACCGTTACCAACATCACCGACTACGGCGCATTCGTCGAGCTGGAGCCGGGCATCGAAGGCCTCATCCACGTTTCGGAAATGTCGTGGACCAAGAAGAACGTGCATCCCGGCAAGATCCTGTCGACAACGCAGGAAGTCGACGTTGTGGTGCTCGAAGTCGATCCGGCCAAGCGCCGTATCTCGCTCGGCCTCAAGCAGACGCTGGAGAACCCGTGGGAGGCCTTCGCGCGCAGCCACCCGGTCGGCAGCCAGGTTGAGGGCGAGGTCAAGAACAAGACGGAGTTCGGCCTGTTTATCGGCCTCGAAGGCGACGTCGACGGTATGGTCCACCTTTCCGACCTCGACTGGACCCGTCCGGGCGAGCAGGTGATCGAGGAGTACAATCGCGGCGACATGGTCAAGGCGCAGGTGCTCGACGTCGACATCGACAAGGAGCGCATCTCGCTCGGCATCAAGCAGTTGGCCAAGGACACGGTCGGCGAAGCCGCGACGTCGGGCGAACTGCGCAAGAACGCAGTCGTCACCTGCGAGGTTATCGGCGTGAAGGATGGCGGTCTGGAAGTGCGGCTGGTCGACAGCGGCATCGAGACCTTCATCAAGCGCTCCGACCTCAGCCGTGACCGCGACGAGCAGCGCCCCGAGCGCTTCACCGTCGGCCAGAAGGTCGACGCCCGCGTCATCGCCTTCGACAAGAAGACCCGCAAACTGCAGGTCTCCATCAAGGCGCTGGAAATCGCCGAAGAGAAGGAAGCGGTCGCCCAATACGGTTCGACCGACTCCGGCGCTTCGCTGGGCGACATCCTTGGCGCCGCGCTGAAGAAGCAGGGCAGCTAAGCCAACACCGCGCTTCGCGCGGGTTATAAACGAAACAAGAGAGCCCCGCCGGAACGATCAGGCGGGGCTTTTGCTTGTGACCTTTGCGACGGACCGCAGGCTCAGGCCCTGCCGTAAAGCGGCACCAGCGTGCCGCTGATGGCCATGTTGGCCGGCGAGGCGAGATAGGCAATGGCCTCGGCGGCCGCTTCAAGGCTGACCCATCTGCTGAAATCTGCGTTCGGCATGTCAGCCCGGTTGGCCGGCGTGTCGAGCGTCGAGGGCGCCACGGCGTTGACCAGAATGCCGTTGCCCTTCAGCTCTTCGGCCATCGCCACGGTCATCGCGGCGACTGCCGCCTTGGCGGCGGCGTAGGCCACCTTGCCGGAGCCGCGCCGCGGATCGAGCCCGGCTCGCGCGGTGACATTGACGATGCGGCCCGGCACGGAAGATTCCAGCATCGAGCGTATCGCCGCGCGGCAGCACAGGAAGGTGGTGCGGGCGTTGGTGTCCATCATCTCGGCGAAGGAGGCGGGCTCGATCTTCTCGACCGGCGCGGCGGTGAAGCCGCCGGCCAGATGCACCGATGCCCATAAATTCGGAACGCTGGCATAGAAGGCGTCGACCTTGGCAGGGTCGGCGAGGTCGACGTTATGCGCCAACCTGACGCGGTCATGCGCCGGGAAGGGGAAATGTGCAGGCGCGGCAGCGTGAGCGTTGGGCACATGGCAGATCGCGCCCTGCTCCAGCAGGTTCCCTACGACCGCGCCGCCAAGGGCACCGGTGCCGCCGGTCACCACGATATGTCTGCCGTCCAGTGTTTCCGTCATATTCGACCGCTCCGTCATTGCGCGCCGCCGATCCGGAAGGTCGCGCCTTTCGCGCGATCACTCAACCGAAATCTCTATGACGTAAGGTCGTCCAGTCGCCCGCGCGCGCCCAAGCGCGTCCGCCAAGCCGCCGGCGCCGGAAATCCGCTCGGCGGCAATGCCGTAGGCTTCGGCCAATTTGCAGAAATCCGGCGGTGCCGGGGAGACGCCGACCGGCTCGACGCCGACGTCGAGCATCGAGGTTTCGATCTCGCGGTAGCCGCGATTGTTCCAGACGGCGAAGATCACCGGCGCCGCAGCGTCGAGCGCGGCGCCCAGTTCCGGCAGGGTGAACTGGAAGCCGCCGTCGCCGGTGAGGCAAACGACCGGCGCCTCAGGCCTGGCAAGGACGGCGCCGATCGCCGCCGCCGGGCCATAGCCGAGCGCGCCGAAGCCGGTGGCCGCGTTGAACCAGCCGCCCGGCCGGTCATGATCGTAATAGAGGTTGGCGGCGTAGACCGGCTGGGTCGAATCGCCGACGATGATCGCGCCAGGCAGCGCATCGCGGATCGTCTCGACGGCGCGCAGTTGCGCCTGCATAGCCGGGCCGATCTCGGCAAAGGCCGCTTGCCGCGTCGCGGCGGCGCGAGCGGCGCCGTCGACCGATTGCGCCTGGCCCGTGCCGAGTTCGGCACCCAGCGCCTCGAGCGCTGCACCGCAATCGGCCTGGATCGAAATCCGGGCCGGCCGGCGGGCAAGCTGGTCGGCGCCGATATCGATGCGGATCAGATTGGCAGGCAGGACAAAACCGCCGTCGCCATAGCCATCATAGTCGGTCGGACCGAATTCGGTGCCGGCGGCAATGACCAGATCGGCGCCGGCCATCAGCGCACGCACCGCCTTCAGGCTGGGGCTGGCCGGCACGCCAAGCGGATGGCGATAGAGCAGGCCGCGCGCATTGGCGGTCTGGACGACCGGCGCTCCCAACCTCTCGGCAAGGCGCTGCAACGGTGCTTCGGCCGCTTTGGCGCCGCCGCCGGCCAGGATAAGCGGCCGGCGGGCGGACGCGCATAGCCTTGCCGCCGCGGCAATCGCCGCCACATCCGGCTCGGGCGGCGCTGAATTCCGCAGCAACGGCACGATGCTGTTGCCAGGCAGGCTCATGACATCGGTCGGGATCTCGATATGCACCGGACCCGGACGCGAGGATGAAAACAGCGCAAAGGCGCGGGCGAGCACGCCGGGCAGCTCGCCGGCGTCGGTGACACGGTGCGAAAACAGCGCCACCTTCTCCATCATGCCGCGCTGGTCTGGCAGTTCATGCAGATGGCCAAGGCCTTTGCCCAGCGTCGGTGTGGCGTTGACGCCCGAGATTACCAGCATCGGCACCGAATCGGCGCGCGCCTGGCCCATGGCGGTGATGGTGTTGGTCAGCCCCGGCCCGGTGATGACGAAGGCGATGCCGGGCCTGCCGCTGGCGCGCGCATAGCCATCAGCCATGAAGCCGGCGCCCTGCTCGTGGCGCGGCGTGACGTGACGGATCTTCGACCGCGCAAGCCCGCGATAGAGCTCGACCGTGTGTACGCCGGGAATGCCGAAGACTATGTCGACGCCGTGCGCTTCGAGCAAGGTGATGAGCGCTTCGCCGATGGTCGTCATTGTCTTAGCACCGGGCGTGTGAGGCAGGTCGGGCCGCCCTCGCAGGCAATGCACAGCGCATCGGCCTCGAATGTCGAGACCGTACAGCCAGCGGCCTGCATGGCAGCCGCCGTCTTCGGAAAACCGGCAACGGCGATAACCTGGCGCGGCGCGGTCGGCAGGACGTTGAGGCTGAGCCCATTCGAGGCGAAGAATTCGTCGGCGTCGCCCTCGACCAGCCGAATGCCGCGTTCGCGCAGCATTTGGTGGAAGGCGACCGGCAGGAGGGGCGCATAGACCAGCGCCAGATCGTCGGCGAGCGGGCTGATCACCGACATCAGGTGCAGGCAGGCCTCCTCGCCTTGCCAGAGCGGCAGGTCGAAGCCGTAGACCTGGATACCCTTGGGCGAAAGCAGGTTGGCGAGCTGCTGGATGCCGAGCTGATTGGTGCGCACGCCGCGGCCGACGGCCAGCGTGTTTGCATCCACCCACACGCAGTCGCCGCCCTCGACCTGGCCGGGAGCCTCGATACGGCCAAGGATGGGGATGCCCATGCGCCCATAGGCTGCCTCGTGCAGGCCTGGCTCGGGCCGGCGCAGCGCCTTGCCCATAGCGAGGATAACCGCGCCGTGGTCGGTCATCAGCGAGGGATCGTGGGTGAAGACCGAATCGGCAAGCCCGTCATCGGCGTCGCTCAGCCATTCGATTTCGGCGCCTGAGACAGAAATCAGCCTGGCCAGCGCATCATGCTGGGCCGCCGCTTTTTGCGGATCGAAGCCGGGGCCATAGTGCCAATCCAGCGCTTCGGCCCGACGCATGGCGCTGGCGGCGGAGCGCATCAGCACGCGCTGCAGCGTCCCGGCCATCGACTGCGACCCGTATGCTTTGACCACTAAATTCTCCTGAAACGCGCCCCTCCTGCCAATAGCCACTCGGCAGGCGGTGATCAATGGTCCAAAAACTGCGGTTGACGGAGGCAAGCGGAACGGTCCATCTTGAGAATCGGAACGCTGTCCAGTGACGGGTAATGGGTAAAAAATTCCAGCAAGGACTGCCTCGGTTGCTCCGCGGGGCGCCGCGACGATGACAGCGCCCGTCACCGCCCTGAAGCATCCGGCGCAGAACGGCGCTGCCGAAGCCATCCACGTCGAGAACCTGCACAAGAATTTCGGCAACCTGCACGTACTGAAGGGCGTTTCGCTGTCGGCGCGCGACGGCGAGGTGATCGCCATCATCGGCGGCTCAGGCTCGGGCAAATCCACGCTGCTGCGCTGCATCAACTGCCTGGAGAACCCGACCAGCGGCATCATCCGCGTCAATGGCGAGCAGATCCGGTTGAAGGCCGACAGCCACGGTCACACCGTGCCCGCCGACCGCAAGCAGATCGAACGCATCCGCTCCAAGCTCGGCATGGTCTTCCAGAATTTCAATCTGTGGAGCCACATGACGTTGATCGAGAACGTCATCGAGGTTCCCGTGCATGTGCTCGGCGTCAGGCGCGATGTGGCGATCGGCGAGGCGGAAAAGCTGCTCGCCCGCGTCGGCCTTGCCGAAAAACGCGACGTCTATCCCGCCTATCTGTCGGGCGGCCAACAACAGCGCGCCGCGATCGCCAGGGCGCTGGCCATCAATCCGCGCGTCATGCTGTTCGATGAGCCGACCTCGGCGCTCGACCCGGAGCTGGTCGGTGAGGTGCTGAAGGTGATCGGCGACCTGGCGCGCGAAGGCCGCACCATGGTGCTGGTCACCCATGAGATGAAGTTTGCCCGCGAGGTCGCGACGCATGTCGTCTACCTCCATAATGGGCTGGTCGAGGAAGAGGGGCCGCCGGAACAGATCTTCGGCGCACCCAGATCCGAAAGACTGAAGCAGTTTCTGCGCAATGTTGGATGACTTGCGAGAAAAGCAGACGGGAACGTCAAAGCAAAAAAACGGGAGAACTGAAAGAAATGAAACCTTTTCTCAAAACGGTGCTCGCGGCCACGCTGATCGCATTGTCGGGTGCATTTTCGGCAAGCGCCGAACAGATCAAGGTGGGATTTTCGCCTGAAGCCTATCCGCCGTTTTACTCGCAGGATGCATCCGGCAAGTGGGGCGGCTGGGAAGTCGACATCGTCAACGCCATCTGCGGCGAAGCCAAGCTGGATTGCGTATTGACGCCAGTCCCATGGGACGGCCTTATCCCGGCGCTTAAAACCAAGAAGATCGATGCAATCATGAATTCGATGTCCATTACCGACGAACGCAAGAAGGAAATCGACTTCTCCGACAAATATTATAACACGCCGACCGCGGTGATCGGCGCCAAGGATCAGAAATTCGATGCGACGCCAGAGGGGCTGAAGGGCAAGATAGTCGGCGTTCAGGCCTCCACGGTGCACGCCGCCTACGCCAAGAAGCACTTCACCGACGCTGCGGAAATCAAGGAATACCAGACGCAGGACGAGGCAAATCAGGATCTCGCCGCCGGCCGGATCGATGCCACCCAGGCCGATTCGATCGCGCTCGACGCATTTTTGAAGTCGGATCAAGGCAAAGCGTGCTGCGACCTCAAGGGTTATGTCGCACCGGACCTGGAAGTGCTCGGGCCTGGCGTCGGCGCCGGCGTACGCCAAGGCGACACCGAGATCAAGGATAAGCTCAATGCCGCAATCAAGGCTATCCGAGCCAATGGCAAGTATGCCGAAATCACCAAGAAGTACTTCGACTTCGACATCTACGGCGACGAGTCGCAGTCCAACTGACGGCAGCGGCATCAAGCCGGGCAGGCCTAGCCGCCATCGTCGCGATGGCACGTCCGGCTTGATACATCATTGGCGCCTCAACCCGGAAGTCCAGGGGGACATAAGCTGAGCGACGTTCTCGCCACCATGTTCGGAGCCAGTTCGCTGGAATTGCTGTCCTTCGAACCGCCGAACGGCAGGGGTCTCAACCTTCTGCACGGGCTGGCAAACTCGGTCGGAATTGCCTTCGGTTCCTTTGGGGTCGGTCTTGTGATCGGCGTCGGCGGCGCCTATGGCAAGCTCTATGGCGGGCCGGTGGTCCGTGACCTGCTGGAAGTTTACACCACAGTGGTCCGCGCCGTGCCCGAGTTGGTCCTGATCCTGCTGCTTTATTTCGCTGGTACCGACCTCATCAACCAGTTGCTTACCGCGCTCGGCTATGCCGCGATCGATATCAACGGGGTTGTCGCCGGCATAGGTGTGCTCGGGGTCGTGCAGGGCGCCTACTCCACCGAAGTCTTGCGCGGCGCGATCCGCGCCATTCCGCAAGGCCAGATCGAAGCCGCCCGGGCGTATGGAATGCCTCCCGGCCTGCTTCTCAGGCGCATAACGCTGCCGGCGATGCTGCCCTTCGCCATTCCGGGGTTGGCAAATCTGTGGCTGATCGCCACCAAGGACACCGCGCTTCTCGCGATCGTCGGCGTTAATGAACTGACCCAAACCACACGGACGGCAGCCGGCGCGACGAAGGCTTATTTCACCTTCTTCATGGCGGCGGGCGCGCTCTATCTCGTCCTGACCCTCGTCTCCAACATCGCTATCGGGCGCGTTGAGCGCTGGGCACGACGCGGCATGCCCTCCATCGCGGGATCGCATTGATGGCCGCCGAAACTCCGGTCATTGACGCCGCCGCACGGGCCTCGCTGTGGATGCAGCCGCACCGCATAGCGCTGATCCTGATCGCGCTGGTTGTCGTAGTGGCATCGATTTTCCTCATGCGCTGGGATTGGCTGCCGGCCTATCTGCCGCTGGCCTTGCAAGGCATATGGCGGACCATCTGGCTGCTTGTGGTAACGTCGGTGCTGGGCATCGCGCTGGCCATTCCCCTCGGCCTTGCGCAGGTGATCGGCCCGCCGATCTTGAGTGTGCCGGCCAAGGTGTTCTGCACGATTATTCGCGGCACGCCGCTGCTGCTCCAGCTCTGGCTGCTCTACTACGGACTGGGTTCGCTGTTTCCGCAATTTCCTTGGATACGCGAGTCGTTCCTCTGGCCCATTCTAAGGCAGGCATGGCCCTACGCCGTTCTTTCTCTGACGATCTCGTATGCCGGCTATGAAGGCGAAGTAATGCGTGGCGCCTTCGCCGGGGTACCGCTTGGCCAACTCGAAGCGGCCCGCGCTTTCGGCATGAGCCGTTGGAAAATCTTCAGGCGCATATGGCTCCCGCAGGCGATCAGCCGGGCACTGCCGACGCTGGCGGGTGAAACTGTTCTCCAGCTGAAAGCGACACCGCTGGTGGCAACGATAACTATGGTCGACATCTATGCCGTAGCTTCGCGGGTGCGCCAGGATCTATTCATCACCTACGAACCCTTGCTGCTTCTGGCGTTGGTCTATATGTCCATCACCGGTATCCTGGTGTTCGGTTTCCGCAGGCTCGAGGCGCGGATCCCGAGCAAGCTAGGCTAAAGCTGTTAAAGTCGCGAATTCAGGGCAGCTGCCATGCAACTCAGTCTCGACCAGGCGACAGGGCTGTGCCGGATGGCCGCACTTGGCGCCGGCGCCAACGAAGAGGCGGCGCAGTCGCTGGCTGCCTCGATCGTCGCGGCCGAGGCTGAAGGACTGTCGACAGTCGGACTGTCGCACTTCATCGATTATCTCGAAGCACTGGAAGCCGGCCGTATTGACGGCAACGCCGATCCGGTGATCACCAGGCCGGCGCTCGCGGTCTATCTTTCCGATGCGCGCGGCGGCTTAGCGCATACCGGTTTCGACCGCACGATCGATGACCTCGCCAAGGCGGCGCGGCTGTTCGGCGTCGCCATCTTTTCGCAGAAGAATGCTTATACCTGCGGCGCGCTCGGCTATTTCACCGGACGGCTGGCCGCGCAGGGATTGGTGTCGTTCGCCGCCACCAACGGCCCGGCCGTGCTTGCCGGCTCGGGCTCGGTCAAGCCGGTCTACTGCACCAACCCGATGTCCTTTGCCGCACCCACCACGGACGGGGCGCCGCTGGTCATCGACCAGTCGTCGAGCGCCACTGCCTTCGTCAACATCCGCAAGGCGGCCGAGGACGGCAAGAAGATCCCCGAAGGCTGGGCACTGGACGCCAGCGGCAATCCAACCACGGACCCGGCAGCCGCCATGAAAGGCGCCATGCTTGCCTTCGGCGGCCAGCGCGGCGCCAACATCGCGCTGATGGTCGAGGTGCTGGCTGCGGGCCTGTCGGGCGCCAACTGGTCGCTCGATGCGCCATGGTTCAGCGGCGGGCCGGACAGTCCGGGGACCGGCCTGTTCGTGCTCGCCGTCGAGCCCAAGCTGCTCGATCCGAACTTCGAGAAACGGATGAAGGACCAACTCGACAGGTTGCGGCGGCGCTATGGCGTGCATGTGCCGGGGCGTGCCCGGGCAGAAGCGGCAGAGAAGGCGGCGGCGCGCGGCATAAGCGCGCCGAAAGCCGTGGTGCAACGCATTTCCGAATTCGCCGCGCGCTATTCGTCCTAAAGAAATTCGTTTGTACGATGAGCGGCAGAGGCCGGCCGATCCGGGAGCGCGAGCCTACTTCCCGCAATGATGATCGTTGATGACGTTCACCGCATTCGCGTCCGGTCCTACCCTGTTGTAGGAGCAGGGTTCGGCGGCCGTCGTGAACAGGGGGTTGTCATAGTAGCGCGGGCCACCGAACAGAATGTCGATGATGTCGCCGTTGGCGGGAACGTAGCGTTCGGGTTGCGCTTGGTGATGCCGGTTTGCCGCGAATGCCGGGGCACCAATGCTGCAGCCTGTTACGAAAGCCAGAGCGAAGATCGCAACGCGTTTTGTCGTCATCGGCAATATCCTCCATTCGGAATCAAACCATACATCTAAAATCGCCTAGCGAACAAAGGTTCCTGTTCCTAATGGAGTTGCCGTAAAGCCGGGCCTCGACGGCGTTTTCTGCCATTTCGAACGGATCCGGAAAATCATGCTTCAACAGTGCCGGGCGACCTATGGTCGCCCTTTGCCTTTGGCGCGAAACCGACTATGAAACGGCTTCAATCAAGCCATCTGGATAGCCCGCCGGAGCCAGCCATGACCGAAATCCTTCAGACCCCAAAGCTCGTCGTCGTTTTCGGCGGCTCCGGCTTTGTCGGTCGTCATGTCGTGCGGGCGCTGGCCAAGCGCGGCTACCGCATCCGGGTCGCCTGCCGCCGGCCCGATCTCGCCGGTCATTTGCAACCGCTTGGCAATGTCGGGCAGATCCAGCCGGTGCAGGCCAATGTCCGGGTGCGCTGGTCGGTCGACCGCGCCGTGCAAGGCGCCGACCATGTCGTCAATCTGGTGGCGATCGCGCATGAGGCCGGCCGGCAGAAATTTACTGCCGTCCACGAGTTCGGCGCGCGCGCTATTGCCGAAGCGGCGCGCGCCGTCGGCGCCGGCCTCACCCACATCTCGGCTCTGGGAGCGGAGCTCCACGCGCAATCGGACTACGCGCGGACCAAGGCGCTCGGCGAAAAGGCCGTTCTTGAGACGGTCCAAGACGCCGTGATCTTGCGGCCATCGATCAATTTCGGGCCGGAGGACGGTTTCTTCAACCGCTTTGCCAACATGGCCCGCTTTTCCCCAGTGCTGCCGCTGATCGGCGGCGGGCAGACGAAATTCCAGCCGGTCTATGTCGGCGACGTCGCCGAGGCGGTGGCGCACTCGGTCGACGGCAAGGTCCAGGGCGGCCGGATCTATGAACTCGGCGGGCCGCAGGTGCTTACCTTCAAGGAATGCATGCAAGAGCTGCTCGTCATCATCGAACGCAGGCGGTTTTTGCTGCCCGTGCCATGGTGGCTGGCGAACCTCCAGGCATCAATTCTCGGGCTGCTGCCCAATCCATTGTTGACCAAGGACCAGGTCCTGCTGTTGCGCCAGCACAATGTCGTGTCGGATGACGCCGTCAAGGACAACAGGACGCTTGCCGGCCTCGGTATCCAGCCGCGTTCGATCGGAACCATCCTGCCAAGCTATCTCTGGCGCTACCGCGCCGCCGGCCAGTTCCAACGCAAGTCCGCCGCATAACACGAACGGACGTCCGGTTGCCTACGGCGCGCGCCTGGTAACCTGCATCGGCAGCCCGCCTTGCGGCTGCGTCGTCAGCTTCTGCACCGGCCAGGGTCGGGTTTGCGCGGTGGTATCGAAACGATAACGCGAAAGCATGATCGCCAACGCGATGATTGCCTCCTGCATGGCAAAGCTGGCGCCGATGCAGACGCGAGGCCCGGCGCCGAACGGCAAATACTGGAAACGGTCGATCTTTTCACGATTCCCCGGATGGAAGCGTTCCGGCATGAAAGCGTCCGGCCGGTCCCACAATTTCCGATGGCGGTGGACGACCCACGGCATCACCAGCACCGCGGCACGCCGCGGTATGTAGAGGCCGTTCCAGGTTTCGGGCTCGATCGGTTCGCGGTTGATCGATGGCGCCGGCGGATAGAGCCTGAGCGCCTCTTCGAAGGCGGCACGGGTGAGCGGCATGGCGTCGAGCCATTTCGTCGGGTCGGGCTCACGCGCCAGCACCGCATCGATCTCGTGCTCGATCTTTTCGCGCTCCCACGGCGCTTCGGCAAGGCAGTAGAGCGTCCAGCCGAGCGCCCTGGCCGTAGTCTCGTGGCCAGCGCCGATGAAGGTGATGATGTTGTCCTCGACTTCGGACCGGGTTAGCCCGCCCGGTCCCTCCGCCCTCAACAGCAGCGTAAGAAAATCCTGCGGCACCGTGTCCGGAGCACGCCTCAACCGCGCCTCGCGCATCTGCACCGTGTCGGTGACGATCTTGCGGAAGTAGGCCATGGTCTTGCGGCCGCGGATGCGGGTCAGGCGCGGCAGCCAGTCGGGTGCCCGCAACAGGTCGAGTGGATCGACCCGACCCATCGTCTCGAACAGGCGGTCGATCTCCTTGGCAAAGCTGCCCGGCTCGCCTGAAATCTCACCGGAAAACAGCGTCTCGGCCAGGATGTCAAAGGTAAGCAGCGTCATGTCGTGAGCGACGTCGAACGTACCGCCGCCCTCGTAGCGCATGACGAACTCCCGCGTGCGTTTCAGCATCGGCTCGGCGAAACCGAAGATATGGCGCGGCGTGAACACTGGCGCCATCGCCTTGCGTGAACGCCTCCACACCTCGCCCTCGGCGGTCAGCAGGCCGTCGCGCAGGATCGGCCGCAGGATCAGCTGGCGAACCGTCGCCATCTTGTAGTTCTTGGCGTTATCGACGAGCACATGGCGAATGAGACCGGGATCGTTGGCGATGACCAGCGGCCCACCGATACCGGTCACCGAAATCCAGGGCTCGTTATAGGTCGGCTCGCCCCACAGCTCGAGCGGATTGCGGTAGACGATGCGGATCATCTCCAGCGTCGAGGGCGGCGCTGTGCGCGGCTTCGGCGCCGGCGGGACGAAGGGGACGGGCTGACTGTCCATGGCTTGCTCCGCTGACACCTCAATGTAGTGGCGGGCAAGGCAGGCGTCCATGTGACTGGACGACAAGGCGAAGCATCCGCTCTCTGGAATGTGACCAGGGCACCGGAAATTGCCTGCTTGCTGTGTCCGGCTGCGTGTCTTAGGTGGCAGCACCACAGATGTCAGAAACCGGCAGGAGCCCCGCTTTGAAGCACCAGTTGAACGTCATCATCGGCAGCACGCGGCCGGGCCGCGCCGGACCGGTTTTCGCAAAGTGGCTGGAAAGCTTTGCGCGCGAACACGGCAAATTCGAGCCATTGCTCACCGATATCGCCGCCTTCAACCTGCCGGTGCTGGACGAGCCGCATCATCCGAGACTCGGCAAATACGAAAACAGCCACACGAAAGCCTGGTCGAAAGCAATCGACGCCGCCGACGCATTCGTCTTCGTAGCGCCGGAATACAATTATTTCGCCGCTCCGGCGATCGTCAACGCGGTCGACTACCTGCTCAGGGAATGGCGATACAAGCCGGCCGCCATCCTCAGCTATGGCGGTGTCTCCGGCGGCTTGCGAGCGGCGCAGGCAGTCAAACCGTTGCTGACCTCCGTCGGCGTCATGCCGATCCCGGAAGGCGTGGCGCTGCCGATGTACCAGAAGCTGCTCGACGAGACCGGCGCCTTCCTGCCCAGCGAGCAGGTGCTCGGCGGGGCCAGGACCATGCTGGACGAGTTGTTCCGCTGGAGCGAAGCGCTGAAGCCGATGCGGGTCGGCTGACAACGCGAACGGCCGCGCTTGCCAATGCCATAACTTGCTCATGCCATAAAGAGATGGAATGCTCCGGCAAACGACCGGGCCGGGGCGGTTCGATTTGCGTCTTCTGTTTGCCTTGCTGCTGATCCTCTCGACGGCCTCCGCTGCCGTGGCGGAGCGGCGCGTTGCGCTGGTCATCGCCGAGAACGACTACCGGCTGATCCGGCCGCTCGCCAATCCCGTCAACGACGGCGAGGTGATGGAAACGGTGCTGAGGAAGCTCGGCTTTGAGGTCTTCCTCGAAACCAACCGCGACCTGCGGCGCATGCGCCGGGCGCTCGACGATTTCCGCGAGGATGCCAAAGGCGCCGACGTGGTACTGGTGTTCTTTTCCGGCCACGGGGTCGAGATCGCCGGCGAGAATCGGCTCCTGCCGGTCGATGCAGACGCGTCGTCGCTCGATGCGCTGGAAAGGACCAGCCTGCCGCTGGAGCAGATCCGCACGACCGTCGCCGCCACCAGCAAGGTCGGGCTGATCGTGCTCGATGCCTGCCGCAGCGATCCGTTTGCGGCTACGGGCGGCGAAGGCCGCGGCGCAACGGCGCTTGCAAAAGAGGTCGGCGTCAAGGTCCGGCCGGGTCTTGGCCGCGTCGGGCGGGCAGAAAACATTCTGTTTGCCTTCTCGGCAGCGCCCGGCGAGACCGCCGCGGATGGGACCGGCCAGAATTCGCCGTTCACCGCGGCGTTGACGAAATATCTCGGCACCGATGGACTCGAGATCCGCTCCGTGCTGACGCTCGTGCAGCAGGAGGTCTACGACCTCTCGCGCGGCAAGCAATTGCCCTATGTCGAGAGCGGCCTGCCGCAGCTGTTCTTTGCCACGACAGCCAAGGAGAAACTGCCCGAGCGCGAACGCCTGTTGCTTGCCATGGCCGAGGTGACGCCTCAGATGCGCGGCGAGGTGGAGAAGATCGCCAGTGACGCCGACATGCCGCTGGCACCGCTCTATGGCGCGTTGATCAGTTCCGATACCGGCCACCTCTCCGCTGACAGTCTGAACGCCAGGCTGCGTGAGGCAGCCGACGCCTTCGTCAAGGTGCGGAGCGAAATGCAGACGCTTGGATCCGACGATCTGCGGGTGGCAGCGTTGCGCCGGCAGGCCGAAGAGCAGCTTTCGCTGGGAGCGTTCGATGCGGCGCGCAAAAAGCTCGCCGAGGCAGCCGAGATCGATAATGTCTCTCGCAACGCTCTGAAGGCCAATTTCGTCAGCCGCACGCTCTCCGAGGCCGCAACGCGCTATCTGTCCGGCGGGGCGGCGCGGGCCGACCTCGACTACGCCACAGCCATCAAGGACTATGAATCCGTGCTCGCGCTTTATGGCGAAGCCGGACGGGTGGTGCTGTCGCTCGACGATGCCGACCGCTTGATCCGCACGCTGGACGAGCTGGGCAAACTCTATACCACGGTTGGCAATATCGATGCGGCCGGCCGCGCCTTCGAGACGCTGCAAGCCGATCTCGAACGGCGGTCGCATCATGAAACCGATCCCAACGTGAAACGCGACTTCGCCGTCAGTCACGTCAAGCTCGGCAATGTGCGGATGGCACAAGGCAATCTGCCGACAGCGCTGCAAAACTATGAGGCGGCCAAGACCATTCTGCAGGGCCTGACCGAGGCAGAACCGGACAATCTGGAGTGGTTCGGCGACCTCGCCATGGCCGACGACAAGATCGGTAACGTACTGGCGACGCAAGGCGATCTGGCCGGCGCCGCAGAGGTCTACCAGGAAAGTCTGTCGATCAAGAAACAGCTCGCCGCCGGAGAGCCCGACCGTGCCGAACTGCAGCGCGACCTGACCATCACCTACGATGAGATCGGTCACCTTGCCCATGTCGCAGGCCAACTGGATAACGCACAGGCGGCCTATGAAGAGAGCCTGAAGGTGCGGCTGGCGCTGGCGGCGGACAAACCGGGAGACGCCGACCGGCAGCGTGACGTCTCGGTCAGCCACGATACGATAGGCGACCTGCTGCGCGAACGCGGCGACGCCGCCGGGGCGCTGGCGGCTTACAGGGAAGGCCTCGCGATCGTCAAGCAACTGGCGAAACGCGATCCGGACGACACCGAGCTGAAACGCGACCTGTCGGTCGGCAACGCCAAGATCGGCAATGCGCTGAGCGACCAGCAGAATTGGCCGGCGGCACTTTCGGCTTATCGTGAGGCACTTTCGCAGGCCAGCGCGCTCGCCGTCGGCGACCCGAACAACACCGAATGGCAGCGCGACCTGTCCGTCTGCCTCGAGAAAGTCGCCGGCGTCCTGGCGATACAGGGCGACCACAAAGGCGCGCTGAAAGCCTATCTGGACAGCTACGCGATTGCGCAGCGGCTGGCCAAGCTCGATCCGGCCAATTCCGACTGGCAGCGTGACTTGTCGATAACGCTGTCCGAAGTCGCCACCCTGCGCCTAAAGCAGCGCGACCTCAGCGGAGCCCGGCAAGCCTATCAGGACAGCCTGGCCATTCGCGAGAAACTTGCCCGGGCCGATCCGGACAACGCCACCTGGCAGCGCGACCTGGTGGTCGCCTATATCGACTACGCGCAAGTCGCTAAGGATCCGAAAGCCGTGCTTTCCAAGGCGCTCGACATGACGCTCGAGCTCGACCGAAGCGGGCGGTTGGCGCCGCGATACAAATTCATGATCAAGTTCCTGCGTCAGCGGCTGGCCAGGATCGAAGCCAAGCGCCAGTAGCCGGCCGACGCGACCGTCATTCCGTCCGGAAATGCCTGCAAACCTTGGAAAAACCGCCTTTTGCGCCTATATCTACGACATTAGAAATGCGCGATTCGAAGCCGATTTTTCGCGCTCTGCACACGGCATCAATCAGACAGGTTTTCATGAGCGAACAGACCGACATCGCCAACGGCGTTGAAGCCGAATACGGCGCCGATTCCATCAAGGTTTTGAAGGGCTTGGATGCCGTTCGCAAGCGGCCGGGCATGTATATCGGCGATACCGACGACGGCTCGGGCCTGCACCACATGGTCTATGAAGTCGTCGACAACGCCATCGACGAAGCCCTGGCCGGCCATGCCGACCTGGTCACGGTGACGCTCAATCCGGACGGATCGGTGACGGTCACCGACAATGGCCGCGGCATTCCGACCGATATCCACACCGGCGAAGGCATTTCGGCGGCCGAAGTGATCATGACGCAGCTGCATGCCGGCGGCAAGTTCGACCAGAACTCCTACAAGGTGTCGGGCGGCCTGCACGGCGTCGGCGTGTCGGTCGTCAACGCACTGTCGGCCTGGCTGAAACTGAAGATCCGCCGCAACGGCCAGATCTACGAGATGAGCTTCACGCATGGCAATGCCGACGCGCCGCTGCGCGTTACCGGCAGTTATGAACAAGACAAGCTCCCCGGCACCTATGAAGGCCGCAGCGGCAGCGAAATCACGTTTTTGCCGTCGTCCGAAACCTTCACCATGGTCGAATTCGACTACGGTACGCTGGAGCATCGGCTGCGCGAACTCGCCTTCCTGAACTCCGGCGTGCGCATCGTTTTGACCGATGCCCGCCATGCCGACATCGTGCGCCATGAATTGCACTACGATGGCGGCCTCGAAGAGTTCGTCCGATATCTCGACCGGACGAAAAAGCCGTTGCTCGACAAGCCGATATCGATCCGCGCCGAGCGCGACGGCATCACGGTCGAAGTCGCCATGTGGTGGAACGACAGCTACCACGAGAACGTGCTGGCCTTCACCAATAACATCCCGCAACGCGACGGCGGCACGCATCTGGCAGGCTTTCGCGGTGCGCTGACACGCCAGATAACCGGCTATGGCGACTCTTCGGGCCTGACCAAGAAGGAAAAGGTGGCGCTGATCGGCGACGATTGCCGTGAAGGGCTGACGGCGGTGCTGTCAGTCAAGGTTCCCGACCCGAAATTCTCCTCGCAGACCAAGGACAAGCTGGTGTCGTCCGAGGTCCGTCCGGTGGTCGAAGGGCTGGTCAACGAAGCGCTCGGCACCTGGCTGGAGGAGCACCCGACCGAGGGCAAGGCGGTCATCGAGAAGGTCATCCAGGCCGCGGCCGCGCGTGAAGCCGCGCGCAAGGCACGCGACATTACCCGCAAGAGTTCGCTCGGCGTCACCTCGCTGCCCGGCAAGCTGGCCGATTGCCAGGAGCGCGATCCGGCAAAATCGGAGATCTTCATCGTCGAGGGCGACAGCGCCGGCGGCTCGGCCAAGGGCGGCCGTTCGCGCCAGAACCAGGCCATTCTTCCGCTGCGCGGCAAGATCCTCAATGTCGAGCGCGCCCGCTTCGACCGTATGCTCGGCTCCGACATGATCGGCACGCTGATCACTGCGCTCGGCACCTCGATCGGCAAGGACGAGTTCAATGCCGACAAGCTGCGATACCACAAGATCATCCTGATGACCGACGCCGATGTCGACGGCGCCCACATCCGCACCTTGCTGCTGACCTTCTTCTTTCGCCAGATGCCGGAACTGATCGAACGCGGTCATCTCTACATCGCGCAGCCGCCGCTCTATAAGGTGACGCGCGGGAAGAGCTCGCAATACATCAAGGACGAAGCCGCCTTCGAGGAATTCCTGATCGGCTCCGGGCTGGAAGAAGCGTCGCTTGCGCTCAGCACGGGCGAGGTGCGGGCCGGGCAGGACCTGCGCAGTGCCATCGACGACGCCTTGGCTGTCCGCCAGCTCATCAACGGATTGCACACCCGCTATAACAGAGGCGTGGTCGAGCAGGCAGCGATTGCCGGCGCGCTCAACCCGGAGATCTTCACCGACCTCGGCCGCGCCAATGAGACGGCCGAGCGTGTTGCCCGCCGTCTCGACATTATCGCCGAGGACACCGAGCGCGGCTGGATCGGCCGCATGTCGACCTCGAACGAGGGCATTGGCGGCTATGTCTTCGAGCGAACGGTGCGCAGCGTCAAGGAGTTCGCACATCTCGACCTGGCGCTGATCAATTCCGCCGACGCACGCCAGCTCGACCGCTATGCGCCGCGTCTGGCGGAAATCTATGGCGAGCCGCCGGTGCTGCGCCGCAAGGATGTCTCGGAAACCATTTCGGGGCCGCTGGCACTGCTCAATGCCGTGTTTGCCACCGGCCGCAAGGGCCTCACCATGCAGCGCTACAAGGGCCTTGGCGAAATGAACGCCGAGCAGCTCTGGGAAACGACGCTTGACCCGAATGTGCGCTCGCTCTTGCAGGTCAAGGTCAATGACGCAACGGATGCGGACAGCTTGTTTTCGCGGCTGATGGGCGACGAGGTCGAGCCCAGGCGCGAATTCATCCAGGAAAACGCGCTGTCGGTCGCCAATCTGGACATCTGAGCCACGATCTCAGATACCCAGCCAGCAGGCATGAAGTGCATTGGTGCGCCTTGGCGCACCGATGCCGACTGTTGCAAGCAACAGAGATCAGCAGGACCGCCGGAACGGAAAGGCTTTCAAGGCATTGTAGTTGATCACAATCGCCGCAGGAGGCATCCATGGGACGTGGCATTTTGCTCTGGCTTCTCGGAGTCCCGATTCCGATCATTATTCTGATCATGCTGTTTGCAAGGTAGGGGGCTTCGATGCCGTCCACCCTAACGACTGCCGACGTTTCCGCACCGACGGAATCCGCTTCCCCCGCTGTCAGCTGGGGGCCAATCGTCGCCGGCGCCTTTGCTGCGTCGACGCTTACCTTCATCTTGATGCTGCTCGGCTCCGGGCTTGGGCTGAGCATGGTGTCGCCATGGTCCGGCTCGGGTGCGTCAGTCACCACTTTCGCAGTTTCCACTGCCGTCTGGCTGATCGTCGTGCAGTGGTTGTCGTCGGCGCTGGGCGGCTACCTCGCCGGACGCCTGCGCACCAAATGGGTCGGCATCCACACCGATGAAGTCTTCTTCCGCGATACCGCTCACGGTTTCCTGGCCTGGGCGCTGGCGACGTTGCTCGTCGCCGGCGTGCTCGGCACGGCGCTTTCGGCCGCAATAGGCAGCGGTGTCCAGGCTGCTTCGACTGTGGCATCGGGCGCGGCAATGGGCGCTTCGGCAGGTGCTGCCGCAAACGCTGGTGGCGCCTCGACTAACGACGCCACGTCGTATTTCGTCGATACGCTGTTTCGCCCGGCCGATCCGGCAAGGCTCGCTGCCGCCAATCCGGAGAGCGACGCCGCGGCATCGGCGCAGGCATCGCGCATTCTGATCGCGAGTGCCGCAGCAGGCGAAATATCGGCCGACGACAAGACCTATCTGTCGCGGCTGGTGGCCGCCCGCACAGGCCTGTCCGAAGCGGATGCCACCGCTCGCGTCGATGCAGTAATCGCCAGAGCGCAGGAGGCCAAGGTCAAGGCGCAGCAGGCGGCCGACACCGCCAGAAAGGCAGGCGCCACCTTCTCGCTGATTGGCGCGCTGTCGCTGGTCATCGGCGCCTTCATTGCCAGTGCGGCCGCAGCACTTGGCGGCAGGCAGCGCGACGACGAGGAAGCAATTTTCCTGACCAATCGTTGATCGGTGACTAGGCGAACTCGGTCCGCTTCGGGAAGATTACGCCCGAAGCGGACCCTTGCCTTGAAGTGCCGCCGCGGCATTGTCGTGCTCACCGCCTACAGCTCAGCTTCCAGTTTGCGGCCGAGATCGACCGCATCGCGCAGCACGGCAAGGTGCGAGCGCGGCCGTGCGCCGACCGGCGCATTGACTTCGACGCCGCTCGCCGTCAGCGACCAATAGAGCCTGTGCGTGAAGACGCGGCCAAGCGAGCCGCGCAGCTCGACCTGGATGTTTTCCACGCCGGGACCGAAGTTTTCCGTCATCCGCCCTGAGATCGGGTCGCCGGTCAGCCAGCCATTGCCCCTGTCGAAAATATTGGTCCAGCGCGTTGCGGCAAACACCGCGCCATGATGCACCGCCCGCTGCGGCTTGCCGGAATGGCTGCGCCCTTCCTGGTAGAGCATGGTCCCGCCCGCCGCCCTGTCGGCGATCGGCGGGCATGCCGAAAACAGGCGCTCGGCGATGCCGCGCCTGAATTCGGCGAGGTTGTAGGTCACCAGGAACTCGCTGTGGGTCAGCGGACTGCCGAGCGTGACGAAATCGCTGATCTTCCACGGCAGCGGATGATCGGCGTCGCCGACGCGAAGCTGCCGGTAGAGCTCCCATTGGTGGCGCCGGAATGCGGGGAGATCATTGAGGCTGTCGGGCCAGGCGGAGGCATCGGCGGCCAGCGTCGCCTTGTCGACGGCGTGGATCGCCTTCAGCCGCGCTTTGTCGCGAATGGCTTCCAGCTTTCTAGGCCTGAAATCAGCCCACAAGATCTGCAACAGATCATAGGCGATGATCGACCCGAGGCTGTGCGAGACCAGCACGATGCGATCATAGGCATCGTCCATCATGAGACGCTTCAGCAGCTTGAGGCCACGCTCGCGGACCAGCGCCCGTTTCTCGACCGTTGCCGCTTCGGCCCGCACATAGGCGGCGACGTCGCCGAAATAAGGCAAGCCAAACTGGTCCACCGACCAGATGACGAACGACGCCAGAACCGTGACAAGCACACCGGTCGTCCAGGAGATGTAGCCTTGCCAGGTCGACGTTGCGAGCGCCAGCGCCGCGCCGAGGACGACGATGGTGGCCAAAAGCGTGACGACGTAGAGTTTGCGCACATCGCGCGGAATATCGACGGGCTTGCGCCAGAGCAGGGTCGTCACCCAGGCAGCAAGGCGGCTTCGGGTCGTGCCCTGGGTGATGTCGGCCCAGTAAAGCTCGTAGAAATCGGTGCGGCGGCCATCGACATCATAGGGCGTGGTGATCCGGCGGAGTTCGTGCGAATTGGTCCGGCTGTCGGGCGTGATCCAGCTCTGGTTGATCTTCGCACCCATCGGGTCGGCCGGATCGGCGACATGGGCATAGAACGGTGCACGGGCCGGATCGTGGCTCCATACGGCCTGGACAAACTCCCTCAACGTGTCCATGGGCCGCTGCTCGCCCATGCCGTGCACGACCACTACCGCCTGGCTGCGCTTGCGTGGCGCCTTCTCTGCTGCGGTCAGATCGGCGGCCGGCGATGCAGCAGAACCAGGGTCGGGCACCAGCACCTCCACGATGACGCCGTTTGCAAGACGACGGGTCGGCATCGTAGCTTCAGAACCGGTAACAGCCAAGAAAAAGCCCGGCGCGGAGCCGAGCTGTATTCGACGATCGGCAGTGAATTGGCAACGAGGCCTTTTCAGTGATCCATGGCCTTGACGATCTCCTCGGTCATCTTCTTGGCGTCGCCGAGCAGCATCATGGTGCCGTCCTTGTAGAACAGCGTGTTGTCGATGCCGGCATAGCCGGAGCCAAGCGAGCGCTTGACGAACAGGCAAGTGCGCGCCTTGTCGACGTCGAGGATCGGCATGCCGTAGATCGGTGAGGACTTGTCGTCACGAGCCGAGGGATTGGTGACGTCGTTGGCGCCGATGACATAGGCGACGTCGGCCTGCGCGAACTCAGAGTTGATGTCCTCCAACTCGAACACTTCGTCATAAGGCACGTTGGCTTCGGCCAAGAGCACGTTCATGTGGCCGGGCATGCGGCCGGCGACGGGGTGGATGGCGTATTTGACGTCGACGCCGTTGGCCTTGAGCTTGTCGGCCATCTCGCGCAGCGCGTGCTGCGCCTGGGCGACGGCCATGCCGTAGCCCGGCACGATGATGACCTTTTGCGCATTCATCATCAGATAGGCGGCATCCTCGGCCGAGCCCTGCTTGACCGTGCGCTCGATGCCGTCGTTGGCAATGGCTGATGTCTCGCCGCCGAAGCCACCGAGGATGACCGAGATGAAGCTCCGGTTCATGCCTTTGCACATGATGTAGGACAGGATGGCGCCCGATGAACCGACCAGAGCGCCGGTGATGATCAGCGCCAGATTGCCGAGCGTGAAACCGAGTGCGGCGGCGGCCCAGCCGGAATAGGAATTCAGCATCGACACCACCACCGGCATATCGGCGCCGCCGATCGGGATGATGAGAAGGACGCCCAGCACCAGCGAGCCGGCAACGATCAGCCAGAACACCAGCTTGGACTCGGTGGTGACGAGCAGCACGATCAGCACGATCAGCGCAATGCCCAGGGCCGCGTTGATGAAGTGGCGGCCACCGATCATGATCGGCTTGCCCGACATGCGGCCGTCGAGCTTCAAGAAAGCGATGACCGAGCCGGTGAAAGTGATGGCGCCGATGGCAACGCCGAGGCTCATCTCGATCAGCGCCTGGGCATGAATATCGGCGACGGTGCCGATGCCGAAGCTTTCCGGTGCATAGATGGCGGCGGCCGCCACCATGACCGCAGCAAGACCGACCAGCGAGTGAAAGGCGGCGACCAGCTGCGGCATCGAGGTCATGGCGATGCGCCGTGCCGTGACCGCACCGACCGAGCCGCCGATCAGCAGCCCGAGCACGATCAGCGCGAAGCGGCCGGCGGAAGGGGTGGCCAGAGCCAGCGTCGTGGCGATGGCAATGCCCATACCGATCATGCCGTACATGTTGCCCTGGCGGCTGGTGGTCGGATGCGACAGGCCGCGCAATGCCAGGATGAACAGGATGCCGGAGACCAGATAGAGGAAGGAAGCGAAGTTGGCGTTCATAGCGGCCTACTTTTCCTTCTTCTTGTACATAGCCAGCATGCGCTGGGTGACGAGGAAGCCGCCGAAGATGTTGACCGATACCAGCATCAGCGCAACGAAGCCGAAGCCGGTGGCGATGCCCGAGGCCGAGATGCCGACGGCCAGCAACGCGCCGACTACGATGACGGAGGAAATGGCGTTGGTGACGGCCATCAATGGCGTGTGCAGCGCCGGCGTCACCGACCAGACGACGTAGTAGCCGACGAAGATCGCCAGCACGAAGATGGCGAAGCGGAAGACGAAGGGATCGATGGCACCGCCGGACAGCGCGTGAGCGGCGTCACCCGCCGCTTCGGTGCCGGGCGCGGCGGCTAGGTTCTGAACCGCGAGCCGCACGGCAGCTGTCGCCTGGTCGAGCTGGTCGAGGGCTTTCTGCAGAGTCTGATCCATCACGCGATCCCTCCGGTGGTCTTGGGCTTCCTCGAAGCGGCTGGTCTCTTCGCAGCCGGCTTCGCCGAAGCCTCGGCAACCATCGTCCTCGCCGGAATGGCCGGTGGTTCGACATGTTGGCCCTTTGGTGGCTCCTGTTCAGCCCTGACGAACGCGGGATGCACGACCTTGCCGGCATCGGTCAGCATGGTTGCCTTGACCAGCTCGTCGTCGCGGTTGATGGCAAGCGTCTTCGTCGCCTTATCGACCAGCGTCTCAAGGAAGGCATAGAGGTTCCTGGCATAGAGAAGCGAGGCCGAGGCGGCGACGCGACCGGGAACGTTGAGATGGCCGACGATCTTTACCCCGTTGGCGGTGGTCACCACCTTCCCGGGCACGGCGCCCTCGACATTGCCGCCGCGCTCGACCGCGAGGTCGACGATCACGGAGCCGGGTTTCATCGACGCGACCATCGCCGCCGAAACCAGCTTCGGCGCTGGCCGGCCGGGGATCAGCGCCGTGGTGATGACGATGTCCTGCTTGGCGATGTGCTCGGCGGTCAGCGCCGCCTGCTTGGCCTGGTACTCCTTCGACATTTCCTTGGCGTAGCCGCCAGCCGTCTCGGCCGCCTTGAACTCCTCGTCCTCGACGGCCAGGAATTTTGCGCCGAGCGAGGCGACCTGCTCCTTGGCGGCCGGGCGCACGTCGGTGGCGGTGACCACGGCGCCGAGGCGGCGCGCGGTGGCGATGGCCTGCAGACCGGCGACGCCGACGCCCATGACGAACGCCTTCGCAGCCGGCACCGTGCCAGCCGCCGTCATCATCATCGGCAACGCCCGGTCATATTCGGCAGCCGCATCGATCACCGCCTGGTAGCCGGCGAGGTTGGCCTGGCTGGATAGAACGTCCATCGATTGCGCCCGGGTGATGCGCGGCATGAACTCCATGGAGAAGGCAGTAACACCGGCCCTGGCAAGGGCTGCGACGGCAGCATCGTTGCCATAGGGATCCATGATGGCGATGACGGCGGCGCCGGACTTGTAGCCCTTCAGCTCGACGTCCATGGGGCGGCGCACCTTTAGCACCACGTCGGCCTTGGCAGCATCGCCGGCTTTGCCGATCGCGGCGCCCGCCTTGGCAAACTCCTCGTCGGGAATGCGCGACGCCGTGCCGGCGCCGGTTTCCACGGTTACGTCGAAACCCAGCGCTGCCAGCCGCTTCACCGTATCGGGCGAGGCCGCGACGCGAGGCTCGTTTGCGTCGAGCTCACGAGGGATGAAAACCGTCTGTCCCACCGCACGATCCTTTCGGCCGGAACCCTGTTACCGCAAGACACCGACCGTCCGCGGCGGCGCCTTCGACAAAGGTTGGAGGAGTTATCGGAGAATAAAGGCGCCGATGGCCAGGATCAGCACGAACAGGATAGTCGCCGAGAAGAAGCCGCCCACAAAGAAGCCGAACGCCATGGCAAGAAGCACGGCGGCGCAAAATAGCGACCCATATTTGGCCAGCATCACAAAGCCGGCATAGGTGCGGTCGTGCTCGGCATAGTCCATCTTCGCGCCCAGTTCGACAGGACCGGTCGGCGTATGTTCAGCCATTGGAATACCCCTTCGAAGACATCTTTCAGGCACATAGCGAAAAGCCGCGTTAAGGGCAATGGCGCTATTGCCGCATCGCCGCAGCCAACAATCTCAAGCAAAACTTGAAATCGCTGCGCGGAGCGCGGCGATACCAATCCTAATGGATGGCAGGTCCGCTATTGCCGATGTCGTTAGCCGGCGAGATGCGGGAACAGACCGAGCAGGCCGACAACGATCAGATAAAGGGCGACGATATAATTGAGTAGCCGCGGGATCACCAGGATCAGCACGCCTGCAATCAGCGAGATAAGCGGGGTAAGGGCGAGCGTGGAAATGGTCATATCGGTTCCTTTGATCGGATCGCTATCGAAGCGGTGCGTGATGGATGTCGGCCATGCCGACCTACCAACACCCTTGCCCAGAACGCCGAAGCGATCGGAAGGCTCCATGGGCTCGTTCAGGCGGCTTCGCGAAAATACTTGGCGGTGGGCAGGATGGTCAGCGGCGCGAGTTCGCCGGCGCCGGGCTTATCGAACAACATGCGCTGCTCCATCGGCGTCGAACGGAAGAACGGAAAGCGAGCGTAGGTTTCATTCTTGATCGCCAGGACATCGGCCTGATAAAGCAGCGCAAAACAGTTGATCACGCCGGCATAGGGCCGCGCATCACCGATCGGTCGCGCCCGATAGACGCGCTTGTAGAAAGCCGCATGGTCCTCACGGATCATGGATATGCAATAAGGCGCGCCGAAATGGAAGCACGCCATGCCGGCAAGGCGCAGCGTCACATACGGGATCTGAGGGTAAAGCCGTGACCATTCGGCGTCCACGGCAAAACGGCTCGGGTCGATAAAGACTTCGCCGGCCGCCAGACGCGGCATCAACAAGTCCTTGTATACGCTGAGCGCTGGTGATGTGGCGTTATCAGCAGACACGTCATGCAGGCGCATCGTGCTGACCAGCCGCCCCTCGATGTAGATTCCAAACGTATGGCAATTGGGCAGTTCGTCAAACTCGTCATGGACCTGACGGGACGCATTCTCGGGCACCAGATCGTTCATCCGATAGGAATTGTAGCGCAGCCTGTAAATGCTTTCGAAGTCCTCGCCGCTTTCACAGCGTCGGTACTCCGTCCGGTCAAGCAGCGCATAGACATGTTGCGCGAAGCTGGACATGGTCTCGGACGCATCTTTCCCACCAGCGCCCGCCGCATGGCCGAGCGAACTCAACTGGGCACACATGAACTCTATTCCCCGCGATTGCCGCCACCAGCCGACACTACGGACGGGTCATGAGATGTAAAGATGAAAATAAGCAGGAGGTCGTTTACCGCTCGTTAAGGTTAATAATTAATAAAATTATACTAAAATACGCGGTTTTCAGCGCGAAGTCAGCGCCGCGGCGCCTTCCTTGCCGTCTTAATATCCTTGGCGAAAGGCCAGACGGTGCTCGACATGGTCTCGATGCCGGACGCGCTGAGCGCAGATCCGAACAGAAAGCCCTGGACAAGGTCCGGCTTGACCTGCAATGCCAGGATCTTGAGCTGTTCGAAGGTCTCGACACCTTCGACGGTGACTGAAAGTCCCAGCGGTCGCGACAGGTTGACGATGCCCTTCAGCAATTCGAGCGACCGGCTGTTCTGGGTGACGTCGATCAGGAACGAGCGATCGATCTTGATCTTGTCGAGCGGCAGCTTGTGGAGATAGCTCAGGCTCGAATAGCCGGTACCAAAATCGTCGAGCGCAATGCGCACGCCGAGCCGCTTCAACTCCTCGATATATTGGCGTGTCAGCGACTTGTCGTCGAGCAGCGCCGTCTCGGTGACCTCGATCTCCAGACGTCCGGCGGAAAGACCGGATTCAGCCAGCGCGTCGCGAACCTTCTGGATGACATCACGGTTGCGGAAATCCTTGGCCGAGAGATTGACCGAGACGCTGGTCTGGGCCGGCCATTTGGCGCATTCCGTGCAGGCCGCATGCAGGACGAAGGTGCTGATGTCGGAAATAATCCCCATTTCCTCCGCCAGCGGAATAAAGATACCGGGGGAAATCGGCCCGAGATCGGGATGATCCCAGCGGCACAGCGCTTCGCAACTGGCGATACGCATCGTGCTCATCGCCACGATCGGCTGATAGACCACCCGCAATTCGTTGTTTTCCACGGCGCTGCGCAGGTCCGCCTTCATCAGCTGACGGCTGCGGAAGGCAGCATCCATGGAGGCCTCGAACAGCCGCCAACCGTTCTTGCCAAGCTCCTTGGCCTTGTAGAGTGCAAGGTCGGCTTTGACGATCATGGCGTCGACGTCGGTATCCTTGACCCGCGACAGCACCGCGCCGCCGCTGCCCTGGATGCGTAATCCGTGGCCGGCGACATCGACCTCGCCCTGTAGATTGACAAAGATCTCATCAACCTGGCCGATCAGGTGGCTTTCATCCTCGATGCGCTCGAAGAAGATCATGAACTCGTCGCCGCCGAAGCGGCTGACGGTGATGCCTGGCCCAGCGACCGCGGCCAGCCGCTCAGCAACGGCGTAGATCAATCCGTCGCCGACCGGATGGCCGAGCGTGTCATTGACGCTCTTAAAATCGTCGAGGTCGAGCACCACCAGCCCGCAGAGACGCGCGGGATCCCCTGAGGCCATGGCTTCCACCACCAACTCGTGGAAGTAGGCGCGGTTGGGCAGGCCGGTGAGACTGTCGTAGCGCGCCATGAAGCGGATCTTGTCTTCCGCCTCGACCCGGGCGGTCACATCCTCGAAAGTGACGACGCCCAGTTCCTGGCTGCCTTCGCGCGCCGAAAATTCATAGTGCTGGCCGTTGGTGAGCGAGACCAGGACCTTGCGGTCGCGGCCCTCGCGCAACGCACGCGTCAGCTGGGCTTCGATGTAACGGCAATCTTTCGGCGCCAACATGCCGCCTGCAGCGCCGCGCATCAGCAGACCGTGGATCGAGCGGCCTAGCAGCGCATCGGCCGATTTGAGCGACATCAGGTGCGCGGCTTCGGCATTGGCCACCGCCACCCGGCCGTCGGGACCAAGCATGACAAGGCCATGCGACATGGTGTTGAGCGCGCGGTTGAAACGCTGCGCGATGCGGTTCGCCTTCTTTTCCTCCGACAGGGCGGTAAACAGGACTTCGCGGACGATGTCGGCGAACCGCTTGATCGCAAACAGAAAAGGGGCCGACATCAGACCGAGGATAATGTGGTAGATATCGCCGCGCAGGATAAAGCCAAGCGATATGGGCCATGTGGTGGTAATGATAAAAATCATGACCATGCGCGGCGACCCATAATTGCGGCCGGCAATCGACGTAACCGATGCAAGAGTGACGCAGACAGAGGCTATTTCGGCATAGTTGTCGTGGCTGTCATTTGCCAGATAAATGCTAACGAAACAGAACGCGCCAAGCATGAAACCATGCATCGAACCGAAAATTATGTAATCATTTTCGCGATCATGGGCTTCTTCCCACGTCGTCGGGGAAGGAAGTCGCCCGTATTTCCGGATGTTGCGAAGGCGCAGAGTACCGACAATGATGAGCCCAGCAGCAACTAGAAGATACGCCAAGTCCATGGTCTTCCAATAGACCAGAATGACGAGGAGGGTCTGCGCAACAAGGCCGATCGACAGCGTGAACCCGTCGCGAAACAGCGTTTCCACGAACGGAATGTAAACGTCGACCGGAATCTCGTTTTTTCGTCTCAGATTCACGCCTGGATCCCAACCCTGGGGAACCCAGCAGTGTCACATTGGCCTTAAGAAAGGTTTAGAGCGGCGTTTCGAGCCCTGCCGGCATCCATTGGTGACGCCGCGGAAGCAGGGAAACTACAGTTCAGGTAAACAAGGGGTGTCAGAGCGCGGAATCATTCGGCGGCTTGAAGTTGCGGCCGCAGCGGCGCCCTCGAGAGGCGGTCGAGCAGGCGCTGGCGTTCGCCGGCGGCTTTTTCGGCACTGGCCTGCTTGACGTGGCCAAAGCCGCGGATGAGCGCCGGTACCGAAACAAGCGCGGCAGCGGCCTCGATCTTGCCCGGCGCCAGCGCGCCGGCGACAAGCTCCAGGTCGGCTTCATAGAGGGCAAGAAGCTGCCGCTCCATACGCCTCTCGGCGCTGTAGCCGAACAGGTCGAAAGCGGTGCCGCGCAGCCCCCTCATCGCCGCCAGCAGGCGGAACCCGTTCATCATCCACGGGCCAAAGCTCGATTTCTTCGGCTTCCCGTCACTGCCGCGCCTGCCCATGATCGGCGGTGCGAGATGGAATTCAAGCTTGCCATAGCTCTGGAACTGCTTTGCGAGCTCTGCGGCAAAGGAGCCGTCCGTATAAAGCCGCGCCACCTCGTATTCGTCCTTGATCGCCATCAGCTTGAACAGGTTCTTCGCGGCAGCTTCGGTCACCACGGTCGAGCCGGGCACAGCATCGGTTTCGGCCTTGCGCAGCGCCGCCAGTCTGTAGGCATAGCGCCTGCCATAGGCGGCGTTCTGATAGGCGGTCAGGAAGGCGACGCGGCGGGCAATGATGTCGTCCAGCGTCTCGGCAATGGCGGCAGGCTGCGTGGCCTTGCCCGGCTGGGCGAGAGGGCCGCGCACGAAATCCGGCTGGTGGGCAGCGCGGCGGCCCCAGCGAAATGCCGCGACATTCATCGCCACCGCCTCGCCGTTGAGTTCGATCGCCTTCTCGACCGCCTCCGCCGACAGCGGCAGGCCGCCATGCTGGAAGGCGAAGCCGAGCATGAACATGTTCGCGCCAAGCGAGCTGCCGAACAGCGCGGTGGCGGTGCGGGTGGCGTCGAAGAAATGCGTCTTGTCGTCGCCTGCGGCCGTTCTTATCGCTTTCTTCAGCCGCTCGACGGGCAGCGAGAAATCGGCCGAACGGGCGAACTCGCCCGGCATGATCTCGGCGGTGTTGGCGAGGAAGATGGTATGGCCTTCGCGCACCGCGGCCAGCACCTTCTTGGCACCCGAAACGACGAGATCGCAGCCAAGCACGAGGTCGGCTTTGCCGGCCGATACCCGAATGGCGTGGATGTCGTCCGGCGTGCGGGCGATGCGGACATGGGTGAACACGGAGCCGCCCTTCTGGGCGAGGCCGGCCATGTCGATCATGCCGCAGCCCTTGCCTTCCAGGTGCGCGGCCATGCCTAGCACCGCGCCTATGGTGACGACGCCGGTGCCGCCGACACCGTCGATGATCGCCGCCCAGCCTTGTTCACCGAGCGTAAATTGCGCCGGCGCCGGCACCCCCGCGAGCGGGTCGGCCGCGCCGGCTATGCCTTCGGCTTTCCTGATTTTGGCGCCGTGAACGGTAACGAAGGAGGGGCAGAAACCGTTGACGCAAGAGAAGTCCTTGTTGCAGCTCGACTGGTCGATCTTGCGCTTGCGGCCGAATTCGGTCTCGACCGGCTGGATCGAGACGCAATTCGACTGCACGCCGCAATCGCCGCAGCCTTCGCAGACCAGCTCGTTGATGAAGATACGCTTGTCGGGATCGGGGAAGGTGCCGCGCTTGCGCCGACGGCGCTTCTCGGCAGCGCAAGTCTGGTCGTAGAGCAGCACCGAGACGCCTTTGACCGAACGCAACTCGCGCTGGATGAGATCGAGGTCGTCGCGGTGATGGATAGTGGCGCCGGCGGGAAATTCCACCTTGCCGGTATATTTGTCCGGCTCGTCGGTGACGATGGCGATGCGCTCGACGCCCTCGGCGCGCACCTGCCTGGCGATCATGTCCACCGTCAGGCCGCCCTCGTGCGGCTGCCCGCCGGTCATCGCGACGGCGTCATTGTAGAGGATCTTATAGGTGATGTTGGCGTCGGTCGACAGCGCGAAGCGGATCGCCAGCACGCCCGAATGGTTGTAGGTGCCATCGCCCAGGTTCTGGAAGATGTGCTCGCGCTTCGAGAACGGCGCCTGGCCGACCCACTGCGCGCCTTCGCCGCCCATGGCGGTGGGCGGCGGCGAGCGAGCCGTCCGGCACCTTGGTCGAGGAATTGTGTGGGCAGCCGGAGCAGAAGAACGGCGTGCGCGAGGCGATGTCTGACGTGTCGGCCAGCATCGCCTGGAACTGGCGCAATTTCGCCACCCGCGCGGCGATTTCCTCTGACGGGCCGATCGTTCGCAAAATCCTCTCGCCGAGCGCGATGGCAATGTCGTTGGGGTCGAGCGCGCCCTTGGCCGGGAACAGCCAGTCGCCGCGCTCGTCCTTCTTGCCGACGATGACCGGCTGCGTCGCGGTGCCGTAAAGGTTCTCGCGCAGTTGCACCTCGATCAGCGAGCGTTTCTCCTCGACGACGACGATGGTATCGAGGCCGCGAGCAAAGTCGGCGACGTGCTGCAGGTCGAGCGGCCACGGGCAGCCGACCTTGAACAGCCTGATGCCGATACGATTGGCGGCCGCTTCGTCGATGCCGATATCCTCCAGCGCCTGGCGAACGTCGAGATAACTCTTGCCGATGGTGACGATGCCAAGCCTGGCGCTGCTGCCGCCCGAATAGACGATCCGGTTCAGCCCATTGGCGTGGATGAAGGCGGAAGCTGCGGCGCGCTTGTATTCATGCAACCGCTCCTCCTGGCCGAGCATGTCGATCTCGTTACGGATGTTGAGGCCGCCGGGCGGCATGTCGAAGTCCGGGACGACGATATCTAGCCGGTCGAGCGCGGCATCGACCGAGGCCGTCGATTCGATGTTGTCCTTGACGCATTTGATCGCCGCCCAGGTGCCGGCAAAACGCGACATGGCAAAGCCGTAGAGGCCGTAGTCGATGATCTCCTGGACGCCGGCCGGATTGAGGATCGGCACCATGGTGTCGACGAACAGGAACTCGGTGGCATGCGCGTTGGTCGAGGATTCGGCCATGTGGTCGTCACCCATCAGGGCTAACACGCCGCCATGTTTCGACGACCCGGCGAGATTGGCGTGGCGGAACACGTCGCCGGAGCGGTCGACGCCCGGACCCTTGCCGTACCAGACCGAAAAAACGCCGTCATGGGTACCCTCGCCCAGCAATTCCGCCTGCTGCGAGCCCCAGCACGCGGTGGCGGCGAGCTCCTCGTTGAGACCGGGCTGGAAGACGATGTCCGACTGCGCGAGCTGGTTTCTGGCCTTCCACAGCTGCATGTCGAGGCCGCCGAGCGGCGAGCCACGATAGCCGGAGACGAAACCGGCGGTGTTCAGGCCAGCCCGGCGGTCGCGCTCGCGCTGCATCAGAAGCATGCGGATGACTGCCTGGGCGCCCGACAGGAAGATGCGCTCCTTTGCCAGGTCGAACTTGTCGTCGAGCGCGACGTTGTGCAGCGTCATCAGGCGTTTCCTGTGCGGAGACCGTGCCAGGAGGTGCACGGCCAACGTCGGAGTCGAGTGCCTACAGTCTTTCTTCCCTTGCCGGGGAGGTCAAACGAAATCGAAGGTGCCAGGCGGTCCGCAACAAACGATCGGTGCGCGGCCGTGTGGCGCCACGAAACGCCTGTCGGGGAGGATGGCCGAGCACGAAAACTCCGGCGGCGGTCGGTGCCGCTGGTGACGCATCATGCAGCCTTTGGGCAACTGGGCTTCGGTTCACCGGGCAGCTTGCCGTCGACATGGCCGGCCAAGTCCTTGTTGAGCTCGTAGACTGGCCCGACCACCAGGGGCCGGTCGGGCAGGACCGACTGGTCGAGCGAGGACGTCAGAGTGGTCTCGAAACTCTGCAGCAACTGGCCGCTGGAATCCTCGATGCGGATCGACACCGCATAGGGCTTGTCCTTGACAACGCAGGTGAGCGGCGGGCTGGTGAGCGTCACATGCGGCAGCTTCGGCCATATTTTCTGGGTGACGATGATCGGATCACCACCGGCCGGGTTCTGGAAGGAGACCACGGCGACCTGCCCCTCACCCACCGGCCGCAGCGGATTGAGGGTGATGACGTAGGTGGCGATACCCAGCCGGTAGTTGAACTCGAACAGCTTCCCGGAAATGGCGAACAGCTGGTCCTTGCCGGAATCACGGCAGGCGCCGAGCGCGGTCGCCGCGAACAACGCCGCGACGACGATCATCGCGCGCGAATATTTCTTAGGCATTGGTGACCTCCCTGGCCGCGGTCCGGCGGCGATAGTATCGGTTTGCCTTCTGGCGGTTGCCGCACACCGCCATATCGCACCAGAGGCGGCTGGAATTGCGGCTTTTGTCGACAAACAGCCAGCTGCAGTTCGGACATATCCTCAGCCTGGCGATGGTGTCGCTGCGCAGCAGCGACAGCGCCGAGACCGCAAGCGCCGCCTCGAAGGCGATCGGCGTTGCCGGATCGCCGAACGGTTTTCCGGGCATGCCGATTTCGGTGTGGCCATGGGCGAGGCCATCGGCGCAGGCTTCCAGGAATTCAGGCATGTCGGCGGTGTCGATCGCACCTTTCGATACCGCGCCGCGAAACAGCCGATCGGTCGTCTCGCGAATCGACAGCACCACCGGTGCGATCTTTTCAGGCGCCGGCGCTACGAGCCGCCTGCCGCCGAGCTCGGCGGCGCGAAAGCCACTCGCGGCTTCGGCAAAGCGGGCGATCTCGGCCGGATCGTCGAAACGGTCGAAAGTTTCCTCCGGATCGTTCCGCAAAACGACGGTGTTCGCCGTGTCGAGCGCCAGCATACCACCGGTGAAGCGGTGCGGAGTCCAGGATACTGTCATATCGCGAATCTAACCGATAAATCGCGTTTGACAAGTTAGATTCCGGGTGCAACGCTCGTCAGTGAGGCGATCGCCGTATCGAGAATGTCGTCGTCTCAAGCCCCGCCCCGATTGTGGGGCATGCATCGAGGGTCTTGCATGCTCTATTTCTTCCAGCAGGTTCTGAACGGGCTGCATTCGGGCGCGCTCTACGCATTGCTTGCCTTCGGCTACGTGCTGACCAACGGCATCCTGCACCGCACCAATCTTGCCTATGGCGCGCTGTTCGCCTTTTGCGGGCATACGATGATCCTCACCGCGGCGTTCGGCTATCAGGCGCTGTGGTTGACGCTGTTTGCATCGGTCGCGCTCGGCGTAGTGGCGGCATTCCTTTATGCGGCGCTGCTCAGCCATGTCCTGTCGCGAAGCATCTTCGAACCGCTGGCCGCCCGCTCGCCCAACGCCATCGTGGTGACCACGCTCGGCATATTGCTGGTCTTGTCGGAAGCCAGCCGCATCGCCGCCGATACCCATGACCTATGGTTGCCGCCAATGCTGGCCCAGACCATCGTCTTCGCGCAGAATGCCAGCTTCAAGGCGACGTTGACACTGATTCAGTTGCTCGATTGCGCCGCCGTCCTGGCGGCTATTTCGCTGGCTGCGTGGGGGTTCACACATTCCAGCTTCGGCCGAAGCTGGCGTGCCGTATCCGACGATCCAAACGCCGCTGCGATGTGCGGCGTCGATGTCCGCGCGGTGTTTCGGCGTGCGGTGCTTTTCGGCGGCCTTTGCGCGGCAATGGCTGGCGTGCTCGCCGCCTTCTACTACGGCAACATCAGCTTCGGCACAGGGTTGGTCTACGGGTTGAAAATCCTGTTCGTGACCGCAGTGGGCGGCTATCTCTCGCCTTTGCGGGCGGCACTAGGCGCCGCCGCTTTCGGCATGGCCGAATCGCTATGGTCCGGCTATTTCCCGCTCGAATGGCGGGACGGCTGGATGTACCTGTTCCTCGTCGCTATGCTTGTGCTGATCGGCTCCGGCCGCGACCAACAGAAGATCGCCTGAGCCGCATCCGACTTTGGTTGGATGAATGAACCACATGTCCCCTTGGACATGCAAAGGACGCGGCAGCATTTTGCCGGCGGCCACCTCACAACTGTGTTTATGCGGGCTGTCCGATGTTGACCCGCCGAACCACGCACTGCATACCGTTGGTCCACAGCGACGCGACGGACAGGGAACCGGCGCGCTCCGACACAAGGGAGGAATGCATGGCAGGGCTTCTCGCTCTTTCCAGAGCCATTGACCGTTTGAACGAATTCATCGGCAAATGGGTTTCGTGGCTGATCCTGCTGGCGATCCTGGTAAGCGCCGCCAACGCCGTGATCCGCAAGGTGTTCGACATGTCCTCGAACGCCTGGCTGGAATTGCAATGGTATCTGTTCGGCGCCGCCTTCATGCTGGCCGCCGCCTACACTCTGAAACAGAACGACCATATCCGCATCGATATCGTCTACGGCATGTTCTCGCGCCGTGTGCAGCACTGGATAGACCTTTTCGGTCACGTCTTCTTCCTGATGCCGTTCGTGACGTTGATGGTCGTCTATTTCGTTCCCTATGTGTCGCTGTCGTATCGCAGCGGCGAGATGTCGAACAATTCCGGCGGGCTGATCATCTGGCCGGCGAAGGCGATTCTGCTGGCCGGCTTTTTTCTACTCGCGCTGCAGGGCATTTCCGAGATCATCAAAAAGATCGCCATCATGCGCGGTCAGATGGACGATCCCACTCCGTTCATATCGGTGCATGAGCAGGCCGAGCTAGAAGCCAAGGCGCTCGTGGAAGAGGTGCGCTCGTGATCGAGTTCATCGCCCAGAACATGGCGCCGATCATGTTTGCCTCGCTGGTCGTCTTCCTGCTGATCGGCTACCCCGTCGCCTTCTCGCTCGCCGCCAACGGCCTGATGTTCTTCTTCATCGGCGTGCTGCTGTCGCCCTATTCGGGCGGCTCCATCAATCTCGCCTGGCCGTTGCTGCACGCGTTGCCGGATAATTTCTATGGCAGCCGGGTGATGTCGAACGATACGCTGCTGGCGATCCCGTTCTTCACCTTCATGGGCATCGTGCTCGAACGATCCGGCATGGCCGAAGACCTGCTCGACACCATCGGCCAGCTGTTCGGACCGGTCCGTGGTGGCCTTGCCTATGCCGTGATTTTCGTCGGCGCGCTGCTTGCCGCGACGACCGGCGTGGTGGCGGCCTCCGTCATTGCCATGGGTCTGATTTCGCTGCCGATCATGCTGCGCTACGGCTACGACCGGCGGCTGGCATCCGGCGTCATTGCCGCGTCCGGGACCCTCGCCCAGATCATCCCGCCGTCGCTGGTGCTGATCGTCCTGGCCGACCAGCTCGGCCGCTCGGTCGGCGATATGTACAAGGGAGCGCTGATCCCCGGGCTCATTTTGACCGGCATCTACATGCTCTACATCCTGCTCATGTCGATCTTCCGGCCGAAGTCGATGCCGGCCCTGCCGCTGGAGGCCCGCACGCTCGGCCACGGCGTGCTGTCGCTGCTGGCGGCGGTGCTGGCGGCGGTGGTGGTTTCCTATGCGGCGTATCGCTACCTTGCGCCGAACCATGGCGGCGACGCCGATATCCTCGGCGCCACTATTGGCGTCATCTTCATCTATGTCGTGGCGATCGTCGACCAGCGCCTGAAGATCAACCTGATGTCGAGGCTGGCGCAGCAGGTGATCATCGTCCTGATCCCGCCGCTGGCGCTGATCTTCCTGGTGCTGGGCACCATCTTCCTCGGCATCGCCACGCCGACGGAAGGCGGCGCCATGGGCGCCGTCGGCGCGCTGGCAATGGCCGCGATGAAGGGGCGGCTGTCGCTCGACGTGGTCAAGCAGGCGCTGGCCTCGACGACCAGGCTGTCGTCCTTCGTTCTGTTCATCCTGATCGGCGCGCGGGTGTTCTCGCTGACCTTTTACGGGGTCAATGGCCACATCTGGGTCGAGCACCTGTTGACCTCGCTGCCGGGCGGTGAAGTCGGTTTCCTGATTGGCGTCAACATCCTCGTCTTCGTGCTCGCCTTCTTCCTCGACTTTTTCGAGCTTGCCTTCATCATCGTGCCGCTTTTGGCGCCGGCGGCCGACAAGCTCGGCATCGACCTGATCTGGTTCGGCGTGCTTTTAGGCGTCAACATGCAGACCTCCTTCATGCATCCGCCCTTCGGCTTCGCGCTGTTTTATCTGCGCTCGGTCGCCGCGCGCGTGCCCTATCTCGACCGGCTCACCGGCAAGCAGATCGCGCCGGTCACCACAGGGCAGATCTATTGGGGCGCAGTGCCCTTCGTCTGTATCCAGGTAATCATGATCGGCCTGACCATCGCCTTCCCGCAGATGGTGATGCACTACAAAGGCACCGTCGTCGATCCGGGCACCATCAACTACCAGGTGCCGGAAACGCCTGGCATCGGCTTGTCGCCGCTTGGCACGCCGCCGGCCAACGGCGGCACTGCCCCGGCCTCACCTTCCACACCGGATTTGTCGCAGCCGCCGAGCTTCGACGAAAAGCCGCCCGCGAAGCCGGCGGCACCGGCAATCGATCTGTCGCAACCCCCGAGTTTCAACTGAGGCGAGTTTCAACTGAGGAAGGCCCTGCAGCCATGAAGGCGGTTCGGTTGGAGCGGGTGGGCGGCCTCGCCGTGTGCGAGGTCGAGAAACCGACCGCCGGGCCGAGCGATCTGCTGGTACGGATCGAGGCGTGCGGCGTCTGCGGCACCGACAGACATCTTTTCCATGGTGAATTCCCGTGCACGCCGCCCGTGACGCTCGGGCATGAATTCTCCGGCATCGTCGAGGCGATCGGACCTGCGGTATCCGGCTTTTCGGTCGGCGACCGCGTCACCGGCGATCCCAATATTGCCTGCGGGCGCTGCGCGCATTGTCAAGCGGGCCGAGTCAATCTCTGCAGCAATCTGCGTGCCATCGGCATCCATCGCGACGGCGGCTTTGCCGAATATCTTGCCTTGCCGCAGAAACAGGCCTTCGCCTTGCCAGCCGATCTGAAGCCTACGCATGGTGCTTTCTGCGAGCCGCTCGGCTGCTGCCTGCATGGCGTGGACCTTGCCGCGATCAAACCAGGCTCGTCGGTCGCGGTGCTCGGCGGCGGCGTGATCGGCCTGCTCACCGTTCAGCTGGCAAAGCTCGCCGGTGCGACGACCATCATCCTGTCGACGCGTCAGGCCTCGCGGCGGGCTCTTGCCGAGCGACTTGGCGCAACGGCGACGGTCGATCCCAGCGCCTTCGATGTCACCGATGCGATCGTCGGCCGGTCGGGTTTGATGCCGGGCGGCGTCGACGTGGTGTTCGAATGCGCAGGCGTGAAAGACACTGTTGAGCAGGCGATGCGGCTGGCCAAAGCGGGCGGCACAATTGTCGTCGTCGGCGTTATGCCGCAAGGCATGAAAGCGGCGTTCGAACCGTTCGACCTGCTGTTCCGCGAGTTGAAGGTCCTGGGCTCCTTCCTCAATCCCTTTACCCATCGCCGGGCCGCCGATCTTATCGCTTCGGGGGCTATCGAGGTAGACCGGCTGATATCGCGGCAGGTCACGCTTGAAGAGTCAGCTGCAGTGATCGCCAATCCGCCTGCGCCAGGCGAAGTCAAGGTTCTGGTGGTGCCCGGCTGATCGCAAACGGAATGCGCTGCGGCGCCAGCGTCCCGAAGGAACGCCGGCGCCGCAGAGCAGCAAGGTTCAGAGCTTGCTGTTGCGCTGCTGGACCATCATGAAGGTGTCGTAGTTGTACTCGGCCACCTGCGCCCAGAGATAATGCTCCTTGCGGAACGCCTTGATCGAGTCCCAGATCTTCTTGAACGGCGCGTTCGAGGCTTCCATCTCGGCATAGACCTCGTTGGCCTTTTCGAAGCAGGCGGCCATGATCTCCTGGCTGAACGGACTCAACTTGGCGCCGCCGGCAACCAGCCGCTTCACCGCCGCCGGGTTGAGGTAGTCGTATTTCTGCAGCATGTTGGCATCGGCCGCTTGGGCGGCAGTGTGCACCAGCGACTTGTAAGCCGGCGAAAGTTCGTCGTATTTCGCCTTGTTGAACATCAGATGGACGGTCGGTCCACCTTCCCACCAGCCGGGATAGTAGTAATAGGGCGCAACCTTGTAGAAGCCGAGCTTCTCGTCATCATAAGGGCCAACCCATTCGGCGGCATCGATCGTGCCCTTTTCCAGCGCCGGATAAATGTCGCCACCGGCGATCTGCTGCGGAACCACGCCGAGCCTTTGCACCACTTTGCCGGCAAAACCGCCGATGCGCATCTTGAGGCCGGAAAGGTCGGCAACCGTTTTGATCTCCTTGCGAAACCAGCCGCCCATCTGCACGCCGGTATTGCCGCCCGGCAGCCCGAACAGACCCTGCGTCGCCAGGAACTCGTTGAACAGATCGATGCCCCCGCCATGATAGTGCCAGGCGTTGATGCCGCGCGCGTTGAGCGAAAACGGAACCGCCGCTCCCAGCGCCCAGGTCGGGTCCTTGCCCCAGTAATAGTATGCCACAGTATGGCAGGCCTCGACCGTGCCGGCTGTGGTGGCATCGGCGGCCTGCAGGCCGGGAACGAGTTCGCCGGAGGCGAAGACCTGGACCTGGAAGTTGCCGTCGGTCGCCTCCGAAAGCATCTTGGAAAACACTTCGGCACCGCCGTAGATCGTATCGAGCGACTTCGGGAAGGACGACGCCAGCCGCCAGGTTACTTTCGGATTGGACTGGGCGATGGCCGGCGCAGCAAGTGTCGCGGCAGCGGCCGCAGCGCCGAAACCCGTGGTGCCGGCCTTGCGGATGAACGAACGACGATCCATGAAGTTCCTCCCGTTTGGATCAACTGACCGACGTTCGGGACGCTTCGGCGCCCGCATCGGCTTCGAGCCGACAATACACAGGCAAGGAGTCGAGTCCAGCGCGGCAGCCCGGTTTGAGTGGCGCATTTCGGAGAAATTCACGGCGTTGGGCCAGATCTTGCAACTATAGTCTAACGTCGATTAACTGGCCTACGCGACACGCCGAAACTTGCCATGGAAATGCACCTTCGGATCGCCTATTTTGCAGGCAGATAATTCGTTGCACCCGATGGGATCCGGACCAAATGCACCAGCCGCTCGTCGCCATATCGACCGACGTCCGCCAGTTCGACAATTACACCTGGCATGCCGCGCCGCAGCAATATCTTGAAGCGGCGCTTTCAGGGGCAGGCGTGTTCCCGCTGCTGGTACCGTCCTTCGGCGACCGGCTCGACTTCGATGAACTGCTTTCCGCCGTCGACGGCGTCATGGTCACCGGTTCGAAGTCCAACGTTCATCCCTCGCTCTACGGCGGTGACGCCAGTGAAGCCAATGGTCCCTACGACCCCGCCCGCGACGCCACCACGCTGCCGCTGATCCGCAGGGCGGTGGAGCGCGGAGTACCGCTGCTCGCGATCTGCCGCGGCATCCAGGAGATGAATGTGGCGCTGGGTGGCACGCTGGCCACTGAAATCCAGGAACGCGCCGGTTCGCTCGATCATCGTGCGCCTGCAAGCGACAATCAGGACGAACGCTTCGCCATCCGCCAGAGCGTGTCGATAAAACCCGGCAGCTGCCTGGCCGGGGTCTTCGGCGCCGGCGACATCATGGTCAATTCGGTGCATCGCCAGGCTGTCGACCGGCTTGGCCCAAAGCTGCAGGTCGAAGCGGTCGCCGCCGACGGCACTGTCGAGGCGGTCTCGGTGCGCGATGCACGGGCTTTCGCCGTCGGCGTCCAGTGGCATCCCGAATACTGGGTCAAATCGGACAGCATCTCGGTAAAGATATTTCGCGCTTTCGGTGACGCCGTGCGGCTGCATCAGGCGGCGAAATCGGGTGCGCGCGCTGCGGCAGAATAGGGCTCGTCAGTTGCCGGCCGACGCCAGGGTCAGCAGCGGCAGCACCGGCGCGTAGGATTCGTAACCGTCGCCATCGGCGACCGAGAACATGACGATCGGATCGTTGCCGTTGGCGCTGAATGTGACCGTGCCGTCATCCTGCTCTCGCCAGAACTTCGCCTGCTCGACACCGGGCAACACCCGGCGGCAATTCGCGGCGACCGTCAACAGCGACAGGCCTTGCGAAATCTCGGCGCCACGGGTGACCGCACAAGACGCCTCGTCACCATGGGCTACCAGCCTGTAGGTGCTGGACGAAGGTGCTGGCTCACTGGCTGCGCGGCTTTGACCGCTACCGGCGTAAAACAGCTGGACGCTGCCTAACAGCGCAGCAATCGCCATCAATGCGGGAAGCGTTTTCATCCTGTTTCTCCGCGCATTTCAAGCGCGCCGTGTTCGATGTCATCAGGAGGAGGCGCGCTTCATCTTGCTGCCATGTGCTGTCAAGGGGACATACACTAGCCAAGGAGGCAGAATGATTCCGAAGGGTTAAGCTGAAGTTAACAATAGGGCGGTCACGGCCTCGCCTTGACGTTTGCCGTCTCCGGCACCGGCGTCAGCGCCTTGCGCTGCGAAAACCACGAGACCAGATTGTCGACGCACAGGTCCGCCATGGCGCGGCGGGTGTGCTGCGAGGCCGAGCCGACATGAGGCAAAAGCGAGGTGTTGGGCGCGGCAAGCAACGCCGCAGGCACGTTCGGCTCGTCGGCAAAAACGTCTAGCCCGGCAGCGGCGATGCTGCCGCCGGCAAGTGCGGCGGCAAGAGCTGGTTCGTCGACCGTGCTGCCCCGGCCGATATTGACGAAGACGCCGTTCGGCCCCAGAGCCGAGAGGATTTCGGCATTGACGGCCTTGTCCGTCGAGGCCGCACCGGGCGCCACCGAGATCAGCGTGTCGACCGCCTCGGCGAGACCTTTCAGCGTCGGGTGATAGTCATAGGGCAGGCCTTCGACGCGGCGCCGGTTGTGATAGGCGATGGGCAGTCCGAAAGCATCGAGCCGGCGGGCAATGGCGAGGCCGATGCGGCCCATGCCGAAGATGCCGACATGGCGACCGCGCAAAGTCAGCCGGCTCAGCGGATAGTTGCCGTTGCGCAGCCAATTTCCATCGCGCAGCCAGGCCTCGGCGCGCGGCAGTTCGCGGATGGTATTGATCAACAGGCCGAGCGCCGTATCGGCGACCTCTTCGGTCAGCACATCCGGTGTGTTGGTGACCATGATGCCGCGCCGTGCGGCGTGGTGGACATCGACCGAATCATAGCCGACGCCGAAATTGGCGATAATCTCGAGCTTTGGCAGCGCGTCCATCAACGCGGCGCTTATGCCGCCAAAGGCGGCTATGCCGCGCACGGTAAGGCGCATCTCGTCGGTGACCAGCGACGGATCGGCGCGTTCGATCCGGACGCGGCTGAACGCCCCGTCGATGCGGCCGACCGCATGGTCGTTGAACTGGCCCGGCACCAGAATGGTAACAGCTTGCTGGTCGGTTTTTGTCATGCACGTTCCACCGGTTTGCCGGTCGACTGGCGCACATGCAGTTCCGGCTTGATCAGTTCCTGCGACGGCCGCACCGTCTGTCCGTTGAGTTTGTCGAGCAGCGCGCTGGCAGCGCGGCGGCCAACCTCACGCTGGCCGTTCCAGACCGTGGTTAGCGCCGGCGTCGCGATCGCCGCCTCCTCGAGGTCGTCATAGCCAGTGACCGAAATGTCGATGCCCGGCACCAGACCAGCGCGGGCAATGCCGTTCATCAGGCCGATGGCGACGAGGTCGTTCCAGCAGCAGGCCGCGGTCGGCCTGTCCTTTAGCGCCAGGAACTGCCCGGCAGCCTCGAAGCCGGCCTGCTTGGTGCGCGGGCCGGCGATGCGCCAGGACGGCCTGACCTCAAGCCCCGCCGCCTCCATGGCGTTGACATATCCCTGATAGCGGTCGCGGCCGGTCGACGTCTGATCGGTACCGCCGATCATTGCGATGCGCTTGTGGCCAAGCGAGATCAGATGGTTGGTGGCAAGCCCGGTGCCATAGGCATCGTCGCCGCGAAACACCGGCACGTCGGCACCTTCGACGGTGCGTGCAATCAGCACTGCCGGGAGACCGTTCTCCTCGGCCATGATTATGTCTTCGGGCGGCGTGCCGATGGCCGGCGACATGATGACCCCGTCAGCGCCGAGCTGCAGAAGCGTGTCGATGAAAGTGCGTTGTTTCTCGAGCTGGTCGTAGTGGTTCGACAGGATGAAGGTTTGCCGGCTGCGGTCGAGCTCGCTCTCTATCGAACGCAATATCTCGGCAAAGAACGGGTTCATGATGTCGTGGACGACAACGCCGACTATGCCCGAGCGCGAGGTGCGCAGGCTGGCGGCGCGGCGGTTGTAGATATAGCCGATGGCGCGGGCATGTTCCTTGATGCGGTCGCGGGTGCCGCCGGCGACCAGCGGGCTGTCGCGCAAGGCCAGCGAGACCGTGGCCGTGGACACGCCGAGCGCATCCGCGATGGTCGAAAGCTTGATCTTCTGTGCCAGCGCCCTGCGCTCCCGAAGCAATTTAAACTGTTTAAAGGCCGGCTCTTATGCCATCGATTCCGAGCAAATCAAAGTTTTTTTGCCAGCGCTTCCGCCTCCGCGTCCAGCGTCGCGCGGTTACGCAAACGAAGCCGGTGCTCACGGTGAACGATGTAGAGGCCGCTGGCGACGATGACTGTGGCACCGACCAGCGTCCAGCCATCGGGAAACTGGTTGAAGACGATCAGGCCGGAGATGATCATCCAGATCATCTGCGAATAGGGATAGGGAGCCAGGGCCGTGGTGGTGGCAAGGCGATAGGCCTGCACAAGAAGCCAATGACCGATGGCGCCGAAGACGCCAAGCATCAGCAATATGAACCAGTGCCAGCCATCCTGCGGCAGCGAAGGCGAAAACGGCAGTGTCGGCAAAAGCAGCACGGCCGGCGCCAGCGCCGAAAACAGGATGAGGCTTTCGGAGGTTTCCGTAGCCGACATGCGGCGCGTCATGATGACGTAGAAACTGTTCGACAGCATCGAGCCGAGCGCAAAGAGATGGCCGACGCCAAAAAGGCCGACGCCCGGCCGGGTGATGACGAGGACGCCGATAAAGCCGCTCATGATCGCCAGCCAGCGCCGCCAGCCGGCCCATTCGCCGAGCAACGGACCGGCAAGCGCGGTGATCACCATCGGGCCGAAGAAGTAGATCGAGGTGGTTTCCGCCAGTTGCAGCGTCCGCAGCGCCAGAATGTTGAACATCGTCGATCCGAACAGGAGCAGACCGCGCGTGATGTGCGCCGGCAGGTTGGCGGGACGAAAGCGCAGCGGCTCACGCCATCCGCGCAGAAAAACGCCGACGATCAGCACATGGACCGCGAAGCGGGTCCACGCGACGATCAGCGCCGAGACGCCGGCCAGGACAAGGTACTTGCTGCTGGTGTCGAGGAAGGTGAAAAACACATAGACGGAAAGCATGCACAGGATCGCCGCCGGCGATGTCGCGCTTTCGTCATGTCTTGGGGAAGCATTCAATTTCAGGCCGGACGGGAAGCAAGGCAGTCCTTCACCCATGCGGGAATTGTCGCCTGCGGGCAAGCCAAAAGAGGCTGGCACAACGACAGGCTAAGGTTTTGTTGCTGGTGGCCGACGAGTCAAGCGTGCATGCGGGCACCCTTGGTGATCCTGTCGACGAGTTTCTTTTCGGCGCGAAGCGCGATGCCGACCACCTTGGCGTCCTCCGGCGCAAACTCGGCAAAGACGGCACGGTTGGCCAGATCATAACCAGTCGAAAACATTTCCTCGACATAGAGCGATACCGTCACACCACGCTCCAGCGCCCGCCGCTGGATCGCGCCGAGCGTCTGGCCGTCCGCCGAAAGCACGATGACCGGCTGGATCGACAGCGGGTTGTAGATGTTGCCGGCGCGATCACGGTAGGGGTCGCCGATAATGTCGGGAAATTGCGCGACGATGCCGCTGGTCAGAAAGGCGGTGACATTGAGCTTTTGCCAGACGGGAAGATCATCCTTGAGCACGATTGCAAATTTCGTATCGAACATGCGACAGTTTCCAATCCGAAAGGGGCCAATCCGAGGCTGCGAGAAAAGCGATGCCGCACGGTCTAGACGGGGAAGCCTTTCAGGGTCTTGGACGTTTGTGCGTGGATGCAGCCGAAAACTGCATCGTACCGGCACCCCGTGCTGCCGGCATGGAACGCATCGAGGCCCGGTTCCACGGCAACGCCTTCGATCTCCATCGCCACGACACCTATGCGATCGGGGTGACGCTTTATGGCGTGCAGCGCTTCCGCTATCGCGGCCAAATGCATCAGAGCTTGCCTGGCCAGATCATTATCCTTCATCCCGACGAACTGCACGATGGCGGTGCCGGTACCGAAGACGGCTTGCGATACAGAATGCTCTATTTGGAGCCGTCTCTGATGCTCGATTGTCTCGGCGGCGGATCACTGCCGTTCGTCAGGAATGCCGTTGTGACAGACCGCGATCTCCGCGCGACGCTGCTTTCGGCGCTCGGGCCGCTGGATCAGCAACTGGACGAGCTGTTTGTCGTCGATTTCATGACGCAGCTTATGCAAAGCCTGGCCCGGCACGCCGGTCAGCCGGCGAAACCGGTAGCGAAAACGGCGTGGCGCGCCGCCAGCCTGGCGCGCGACTATCTGGAGGAAAATCTCGCGCGGATTGTACGTTCAGACGAATTGGAGGCGATAACCGGATTGGATCGTTATGCCCTGTCGCGGCATTTTCGCGCGACCTTCTCGACCAGCCCGCACCGGTTCCTGTTGATGCGCCGGCTTCAGCGAGCCCGTCGGATGATCGAAGCCGACGAGCCGCTGGCGCAAATCGCCATCGCCGCCGGCTTCAGTGATCAAAGCCATTTCAATCGGCATTTCAAGAAGGCGTTCGGCGTCACACCGGGACGTTGGTCGGCACTGACGCGGCGGCCGTCAGCGGCGAACGCGTGAGCTATTCAAGCATCTTTTCTTCTATATCCAGGTCGTCATCCGGGAGCACCATTTCGCCGTTCGACAGGTTCGCCTCGACGCGGGCAAGCAGCTTGAACAGCGCTTTCTGATCCTTCTTGTCGAGACCCTTCAATGCCTGCTTTTCGGTCTTCTTCACCGATTTCTCGATGGCGTGGATGATTTCGCGGCCGGTGTCGGTGAGGAAAATATGCGCCTGGCGGGCATCGGCGGAGGAGGCGCGCTTTTCCAGAAAACCCTGTGCCTGCAGCCGGTTGATGGTCTTGGTGATGGTCGGCGGACGCACGCCGAGGCGGCCGGCAAGGTTGCCGGGCGTCTGCCCGTCCTCGCGGTCGAGCGCCAGCATGATCTGGTCCTGGCCGGCATAGAAACCATGCGCCAGAAGCCGGGCGGCGAGCGCCGTGCGCGCCAGCCGCGCCGCCGAATGCAGCCGGCTCATTGTTGCAGTCTTGTCCGCCTTGGCCATGCTCATCCCTCCTCGGCCGAACCGGAGCGGACAGCATAGAAGCAGGCCGCCGGTTGGCAATGACCATCGAAAACATTCCGGCTCGGAAAATAGCTTTGCCGGCAAGCATCGCGGTGTTCGCCGTGGCTAATGCCAGATGTTTATTTCAGTTAGATGACAAACGACTTTCTGGAAGGGCTGGATGGGACATGACGAGGCGTTCTCAACCGGCCTTCACCGCGACCACCATCAAGGCCTGAAAGGCGTCCGCCATTTCCCGCAGCGCTGCCTGCGACAGCAGCCCGGCCTGCCGCGCAATGCCGTCCCGCGCGTTCGATGTATCGCGTTTGCCCGGGCGATCTTTATAGGGCGCGACGGTGGCGAATATCTGCTCGCTGAGGCTGTCGGGGAAGAACATCTGGCCGGTCATTACCGAGCGGTCGTCAGGGAAAATCTTGAAATGGATGTGGGTGGTGCGGCCGCGATACCAGCCGGGATAGATGGTGGCGAAAGAAGCGATGCCGCTTTCATCGGTTCTCTGCCAGCCCCGCAGAAAACTCTGGCCGGACGTGTCGATATCCTGCCCGTCGCCCTGTCCGGGATAACCGGAATAGGCGCCCTGGGCGTCGCAATGCCAGATGTCGACGCGTGCGCCGGGAAGCGGCCGGCAGGCGGCGTCGACGATTTGCAGCCGCACATTGAGGGCGATGCCCTTCTTGCCCTCGGTGATATCGGCGCGTTCGAGCTTCGGGTCGAAATAGAACGGCCCTTCGGCGACCTCGGGCGTGATGGCGCAGACGCCGGCACCGGCTTCGAACAAAGCAAGCCCGGCATAGGGCGAAACCTTCCCGGCCCTTGCACCGGCGGGCAGGAATATGCCGCCAGCGGTAACCGCAACGAGACGGAGCGCCTGCCGACGGCTTAGTGGCAAGGACTTGTCGGACATCTGGCGTCTCTTCAATGCGAACAGCCCTCGTGAATGACCCTTTGCCTGTCTAAGCCCACCGCCAACCCGCGCCAATGAAAGTTCGGCAATGTGAGGAAAGTTCGGCAATACCAGCCTCTCTTTGGTCCACCGGTTTGGCTCGTGCAAAAGCCGAGCACACATCCTATATGGAGCCGACAATCCCTATTCGAGGCACAATATGAGCGACGCACAGACGCAGATCCCCGTAACCGTCCTCACCGGCTATCTTGGCGCCGGCAAGACGACACTGCTCAACCGCATCCTTTCGGAAAACCATGGCAAGCGCTACGCGGTCATCGTCAATGAATTCGGCGAGATCGGCATCGACAACGAGCTGATCGTGGAATCCGACGAGGAAATCTACGAGATGAACAATGGCTGCGTCTGCTGCACCGTGCGCGGCGACCTGATCCGCGTCGTCGAAGGCCTGATGCGCCGGCCCGGCCGCTTCGACGCCATCGTCGTCGAGACCACAGGCCTCGCCGATCCCGTGCCGGTAGCACAAACCTTCTTCATGGACGACGACGTGCGTTCCAAGACCAGGCTCGATGCGGTGGTGGCGCTGGTCGACGCCAAGCACTTGCCGCTGCGCCTCAAGGATTCCCGCGAGGCCGAGGACCAGATCGCCTTTGCCGACGTCGTCGTGCTCAACAAGACCGATCTCGTCACCCCCGAAGAGCTGAGCAAGGTTGAGGCAACGATCCGCGCCATCAACCCGGCGGCACGCATCCATCGCACCACGCGCGCCAGCGTGGCGCTGTCCGAGGTGCTGGATCGCGGTGCGTTCGACCTGTCCCGAGCGCTGGAGAACGATCCGCACTTCCTCGAGGCGCATGACGATCACGACCATCATGATCATGATCATGACCACCACCACCATGATCACGACGGCCATGATCACCACGATCATGACGGCCATCATCATGCGCACCCTTCCGACATCCATGACGTGACCGTGCAGTCGGTGTCGCTGCGCGGTGGCGAGATGGACCCGAAAAAGTTCTTCCCGTGGATCGAGAAGGTCACCCAGATGGAAGGCCCGAACATCCTGCGGCTGAAAGGGATCATCGCGCTGAAAGGCGATGACGAGCGCTATGTCATCCAGGGCGTGCACATGATCATCGAGGGCGACCACCAGCGCGCCTGGAAGGACGGCGAGAAACACGAGAGCCGGCTGGTGTTCATCGGACGCGAACTCGATGCCGAGCGGCTGAAGACAAGCTTCGAGGCCTGCCAGGCCGCTTGATTTAGCTACCTTCTTCCTTTTCCCCCTTGTGGGAGGAGGGGCAGCCGCAACGCTGGCGCTCTCTACTCACGACGATCCGAAGCACGGGTTGAGACGGGCAGCTCAACCCCTTAAGGGTGAGGCAGCAGAAACCTCGGACGGAATTATCTCTCATGCCCACAGTCGCCCCGCTCGATCTCGAAGGCCACTGCCTCGCCGCCGTGTTCCTCGGCGACGTGCCGCACTTTGCGCTGGCTGACGGCACAATCCATCGGCTTGACCACGGCCACAAGACGGTGCAGGCCAATGACGGGATGCTCGCCGCCTTCCATGATGCGGCGAACGACCGGCTGATCACCGGTGGTGAGGACGGCAGGATCTTTGGCGTGACCGCTGGCGGCAATACCGCGGAATTGGCGACCGCAGGCAAAAAATGGATCACCAGCGTCGCCGCCGGGCCGCAAGGCGCTGTTGCCTATGCTTCGGGCAAGATTGCCTATGTGCGCTTTGCCGACGGCAAAACCAGGGAATTCTCGCATCCGCGCTCGGTCGAGGGGCTGGCCTTCTCGCCCAAGGGCATGCGCTTCGGCGTTGCCCGCTACAATGGCGCGACGCTGCATTTCCCGGCCGCCGACGGCAAGCCGGTCGAACTCGAATGGGCCGGTGCACACACCGGCATCACCTTCTCGCCGGACGGCGGCTTCGTCGTCACCACCATGCAGGAAAACGCGCTGCATGGCTGGAAGCTCGCCGACGGCAAGCACATGCGGATGTCCGGCTACCCCGGCAAGGTCAAAAGCCTGTCGTGGAGCGCCAAGGGCAAATGGCTGGCGAGTTCCGGCGCGCCGGCGGCGATCGTCTGGCCGTTTTCGGGCAAGGACGGGCCGATGGGCAAGGCGCCGCTGGAACTCGGCACGCGCGGCAATGCGATGGTCACCTCCGTCGCCTGTCACCCGAGCCAGGACGTCGTTGCTGTCGGCTATGATGACGGCATGGTGATGGCGGTGCGTTTCGCCGACGCCAGGGAAGTGCTTTTGCGCCGGCCGGGCAAGGGCGCCGTCACCTCGATGATGTGGGACAGGCAAGAGCGCCGCGTCGTCTTCGGCAGTGCTGCCGGCGACTGCGGCGTCATCGATATTGCGGCGTAGCCTGTTACTTACTCGGCTCCGCAAGATACTTTGCCGGTCAATTCATCCGGTTTGCCGTCCTTTTCGGCATCAGCCGTAACATCATAGATTGAGAGCAAATAGCGGCCGTCATAGACGCCTTCGTCGCTGGCCTTGGTCAGGATCGCCAGTTCGACATAGCCGTAGGCATTTTCGACCTGCCGTTCGTGGTAGACGAGCAGCCGCAATTCCTTGTTGTCGAGCCAATATTGCGTGAGGTTCTGATCCCCGAACACCGTCTTGCGCAGACTGTCGGCAGCCGGCCTGCCCAGAATTTCGAGCTCGCCGCTAAAATTGAAGGTCGGCCCGCCCATGCCTCTGGTGACCCCGGCACCGACCTGAAATTTGACGGCTGCATCCTCGGCGGAACACCAGATGCCGCCCGACGCCAGAGCCGCACCAACCGACGACAGCAGCGTTGCTGCGCAGACGATCGCCCGCACCATCTTGTCCCCTCCGGCCGAAGCAGCATTGGCGCCCGAAGGCGACTCGCGGTCAAGCGCCTGTTTCCATTTAAATACCGCTGACCCAACACAGGGCAGCCGCCCGGCCAATTGCGGTGGCGGATGCCGATTGTCTAAACTGCGACTGAGAGGGGCCGCCATGAACGTCATCGACCATGCAAAGACTTCCATCGGCGGCATCGGCCTGGCCCGGATCGCCGAGTTGTACGAGACCGAGGCAGAAGTCTTCCGCCGGGCGCGGCCGAAATCGATGGCCATAATCGGCAATGGCTTGCCCGGCTTCTTCGGCGGCGTGCCGATGCACTGGATGAACGACTGGCCGACGCCTTTCCCGATTCTGGTCGACAGCGCCAGGGGCGCCACGATCACCGACATCGACGGCAACCGACTGGACGATTTCTGTCTTGGCGACACCGGCTCGATGTTCGGCCATTCGCCGCCGCCGGTCGCCCGCGCCATCCGCCGGCAGGCCGGACGCGGCCTGACCTATATGCTGCCCAGCGAAGACGCACTGGCCATCGGGCCGCTGCTGAAACAGCGGTTCGGCCTGCCTTTCTGGCAGATCGCAACGACGGCGACCGACGCCAACCGCTTTGCGTTACGCGTTGCCCGCGCCGTCACCAGCCGCGAGAAGATTCTGGTCTTCAACGGCTGCTATCACGGCTCGGTCGACGAGACTATGGTGCGGCTGATCGACGGCAGACCGGTCAACCGGCCGGGATTGGCCGGCGAGTTCCGCGACCTGACACGGGCAACTGATGTCGTCGAGTTCAACGATCTGCCGGCGCTCGACGCGGCACTCCGGGGCAACGATGTCGCCTGCGTCATCACCGAGCCGGTGCTGACCAACTCCTGCATGGTGCTGCCCGAAGCCGGCTTTCATGATGGCTTGCGGCGTCTTACTCGTGCGACCGGCACGCTGCTGCTAATCGACGAGACGCATACCATCTCGACCGGTCCCGGCGGCTATACGAGAAAATTCGGGCTGGAGCCTGATCTGTTCGTGCTCGGCAAGCCGATCGCCGGCGGCGTGCCGGCCAGTGTGTGGGGGATGAGCGAGGACGTCGCGACCCGCTATGCCGCCTATAACAGGGTGAAGGAACCGGGCTATTCAGGCATGGGGACGACACTGTCGGGCAATCCGCTGCAATTCGCGGCGATGCGCGCCGCATTGGAAGAGGTGATGACCGACGAGGCCTACGGCCATATGGATCATCTGGCGCGGCGGCTCGACGCCGGACTGACCGCCGTCATCGACCGCTACCGGCTGCCCTGGCATGTCTCACGTGTCGGCGCCCGCGTCGAGTTCATCTGCGCGCCCGGCCCGCTGAGGAATGGCGGCCAAGCGGAAGCAGCCCATGCGCCCGAACTCGAAGCGGCGATGCATGTCGCGCTGGCCAATCGCGGCGTGTTGATCGCGCCCTTCCACAACATGATGCTGATCTCCCCGGCCACGAGTGCGGCCCAGGTGAACCGGCTGATGACCGCCTTCGCGGCGGTTGCGGCCAGGCTCACGGCGTGAGACAAGCTTGCGACATGAGAGAAGCACGCAAGCCAGATTTGAGTTCCATAGTGACGTCACCTTCGGGTTCCACGCCGGCAGAGGCGCGAGCCTTTCTCGAGGCCCATCCCGAGATCGAAGCCTTCGATATCGTGCTGACCGACGCCAACGGTGTCGGGCGCGGCAAGATCGTGCGCCGGCACGAACTGACGAGCATCTTCGAGAACGGCCGGCACATGCCAATCTCGATCCTCGGCCTCGATATCACCGGCGAGGACGTGCACGAGACCGGGCTGATCTGGAGGACTGGCGACGGCGATCTCCGGGCATGGCCGATCCCTGGCACGCTGGTGCCGCTGTTCGGCACGCAGCCGCCGCGCGGCCAGGTGCTGATGGCGATGTACCATCTCGACGGTCAGCCGATGTCGTCCGACCCGCGGCTGGCGCTCGCCCGCCAGGTGGATATCCTTGCGGCCAAGGGCCTGCATCCGGCCGGCGCCTTCGAGCTCGAATTCTTCCTGCTCGCCAACGAGCGCGATGCCGAAGGCAAGGTGCAGCCGGCGCACGCGGTGCTCGACGGACGCCGCTCGGCCAAGACGGAGGTCTATTCCGTCGACCATCTGCACGGCATGGAGCCACTGTTTTCCGACATCTATGCTGCAGCCAAGGTGCAAGGCATCCCGGCCGAGACGGTCATTTCCGAATATGCGCCGGGCCAGTACGAATTGACGCTCAACTACCGCAAGGATGTGATGCGGGCGGCTGACGATCTCGTCATGCTCAAGCGTCTGGTGCGGGCGCAGGCGCGCCGTCATGGTGTCACCGCTTGCTTCATGGCCAAGCCGATCGAGAAATATGCCGGCTCGGGCATGCATTTTCATGTCTCGCTGCTGGACGATGCCGGCAAGAATGTCTTTGCCGAAACCGGCGGTGAAAGCTGGTCGCTGCCGCTGCTGCGCGGCCTCGGCGGACTGATCCAGACGATGGCGGAATCGATGCTGGTCTTTGCGCCGCACGCCAACTCGTGGCGGCGCTTCGTCTCGCAATCCTATGCGCCGGTGGCGCCGACCTGGGGCGTCAACAACCGTTCGGTGGCACTGCGTGTGCCGGCCGGCGACGCAAAAAATCGGCGCATCGAGCACCGGCCGTCGGGCGTCGACGCGAATCCTTACCTTGTGGCAGCAACGGTGCTGGCAGGCATCGTCAAAGGCCTTGACGAAGGCCTCGATCCCGGTCCCGAAACCACCGGCAATGGCTACGAATCGGCCGTCACGCGCACGACGATGCCGGTCGACTGGCGTGCCGCGATCGAGGCGGCAAGGGCGTCGAGTTTCCTCAAGGGCGCATTGGGCGAAGACCTGCACCGGACGTTCGTGGCGATCAAGCAATCGGAATATCTGCGCGTGGCGCGCACGGTCAGCGAACTGGATTATCACCTCTATCTGCACGAGGTGTAGGGCATCACATCGTCGGCCATCCGCCGTCGAAGGCCCATGCGGAATAATTTCAGCGGAACCTTCGGCGGGCTTTGCTCATTGCGTGTCTGATTGCAGGAGCGAACAAGGCCGCCTTAGTCATGATCGCCAGGATGCAGCCAACCCCGACGCCGCACGATGCCAAGGTGCAGGCAAGAAGCTTGCCTCCAAGCAAGTCTCCGGAAACGACAGAAATCGACGCCAGAACGATTCCTGAACTGCGCGAAACGGCCAAGATCTGCCGCCGCTGTCCGCTATGGCACGACGCCACGCAGACGGTGTTCGGTGAAGGCCCTGATATAGCCAAGGTGATCTTCGTCGGCGAACAGCCGGGCGACCAGGAGGATCTGGCGGGCAAGCCTTTCGTCGGTCCGGCCGGCAAGGTGTTCGACGCGATCCTGGACGATGCGGGCGTCGATCGGCTGAAAGTCTACGTCACCAACGCGGTCAAGCATTTCAAGTTCGAGCCGCGCGGCAAGCGGCGCATCCACTCGAAGCCCAATGCCGGCGAGGTGCAGGCTTGCCGCTGGTGGCTCGACAAGGAGATCGATCTGATCAAGCCCAATCTGGCGGTAGCGCTCGGCGCGACGGCGGCGCAGGCGCTGCTCGGCAAGGTGGTGCCGATCATGAAGATGCGCGGGGCGGTGGTGGAGCGCGACGATGGCTTGCGTGTCTTCGTCACCATCCACCCGTCCTTCATCCTGCGCATTCGCGAGCCGGCGGATAAGCAGGCAGAACGCGACCGGTTCCTGCAGGATATGAGAGCGGTGAAAAAGCTGATGGCCGCCTGAGCTATTTGATCAATATCGCCCGGAAATCGTTGACGTTTGTGCCGGTCGGACCGGATACGAAAAGGTCGTCTACGGCATTGAATGCCGTCCAGGCGTTGTTGCCGGCAAGCATGGCCTTGGCATCGACGCCCGCCTTACGCATCCGCGACACCGTCGAGCCGTCGGCGAAGGCGCCGGCATTGTCTTCCGAACCGTCTATGCCGTCGGTGTCGGCGGCCAGTGCGTGCACGCCGACCATGCCGCTGATGCCAATGGCGAAGGCGAGCAGGAATTCCGAGTTGCGGCCGCCTTTGCCTTTCGCGCGCAAGGTCACCGTTGTCTCGCCGCCGGACAGGATCAGAACCGGCTTTGCAAACGGCCGGTTGCGCGTCGCCACTTCGCGCGCGATCGCGGCGTGGACGCCGCCGACCTCACGCGCTTCGCCCTCGATGGAATCGGAGAGAATGATCGCCTGAATGCCTTGGCGCTTCGCTTCGGCCGCTGCGGCTTCCAGCGAGACGCCGGCGGAAGCGATCAGATGCACCTCGTTGCGGATAAAACGCGGGTCGTCCGGTCGTGGCGCATCGGCCGCCGGCGAATTGATATGCGCCATGACCGAAGCCGGCAGGTTCATGCCATAGGCAGCGATCGACGCCAATGCGTCCTTACGACTGCCTATATCCGGTACGGTCGGACCAGAAGCGACCAGAGCCGGATCGTCGCCCGGAATGTCAGAAACAACCAGCGAGACCACCTTGGCCGGATATGCGGCGGCCGCCAGCCTGCCGCCCTTGATCGTGGAAAGATGTTTGCGGATGGTGTTCATCGCGGCGATCGGCGCGCCGGAGGCGAGCAGCGCCTCGCTGACGGCGATCTCGTCGGCCAGCGTCAGGCCTTCGGCAGGTGACGGCAGCAGCGCCGAGCCGCCGCCCGAAATGAGCGCCACGACGAGGTCGTCCGCAGTCAGTTCCTGGACTTTTTCGAGCAGCCGCCGGGAAGCTGCGAGCCCCGCGGCATCCGGCACCGGATGCGCCGCCTCGATGATCTCGATGCGCCGGCAGGCCGCGCCATAGCCGTAGCGGGTGACGACCAGCCCTTCGATCGGCCCGTCCCACACCTTCTCGAAAGCCGCCGCCATCTGCGCCGAGCCTTTTCCTGCACCGATGACGATCGTGCGGCCCTTGGGCCTTGCCGGCAGATGATCCTTGATCGTCCTCTGGGGATCGGCGGCGGCAACGGCGGCGTTGAAGATCGAAATGAGAAAGGATTTGGGGTCTACCTCTGTCATTTTGCTTCCGCCGGCAATGCCAGCTCGCGCGCGTCGATGCGGAGATGCTCACACAGCGCATCGACGACCACGCCATGGTCCTCACGCTCCGGCAGGCCGGAGACGGCGATCACGCCAATGACGCCGGCGCCCTTGACAGAGATGGGAAAGCCGCCGCCGGCCAGCACGTAGTCGGCAGTATCCAATCCCTCGCCTGGCTTGAAGCTGCGGTCGGGGCGCTGCTGCTCCAGCACCATGCGGTAGGTGCTTTTCAGGAACCGCCGCACCACGTTGATCTTGCGCCGCGCCCAATCCGGATTGGAAGCGTTCGAGCCGGGCATTGCCGCATAGAACAGCGGCCGGTCGAAGGTTCTGATATCGACGATGATCGGCAGGTTTTCCTTGAGAGCCCGGTCGCGGATCGCCGAGCCGATCTCGAAAGCTACGGCTTCATCGAAGGCCGAAAAGACAAGCGTGGCTTCCTGTTTCGTGATCAGAGCGATGTCGTCCGCAACGGCCATGTCGTTCCCCTGTCAACTTCGCCGCACGCTTTGCAGGATGGCTGCCGCACGGTCAAGCCGGTCGCATGCGACAGCTAAACCGCCATGTCCGTCTTGGCCGCGCGGCCGGCGACATAGACCTCGCGCACGGCGCGGTCGTCGCCGAGCGTCTGCAGCAGAAACAATTCCTCGGCGAGCGTGTCCGCCGTCTCCACCCGCAGCCGCATCGCCGGCGTGGCGCGGGCGTCGAGCACGACGATATCTGCGTCGCTGCCTTCCTCCAGGGTGCCGATCTTTTCCGCAAGCGACAGCGCCTCGGCATTGCCGCGGGTCAATTGCCAGAACGACTGGAACGGATTGAGCTTCTCGCCGTTCAGCGCGATCACCTTGTAGCCCTCGTCCATGGTGCGCAGCATCGAATAGTTGGTGCCACCGCCGACATCGGTGGCGGCGGCGATGCGAAGCGGCTTCTCGCGGCGGCGAAAGCGCTGATAATCGAAAAGGCCCGAGCCGAGAAACAGGTTGGAGGTCGGGCAGAACACCGCCACCGAGCCGCTATCGGAAAGCGCGTCCGCCTCGCGTTCCGAGAGATGGATGCAATGGCCGAACATGCTTCTGCGGCCGAGCAGCCCGTAATGCTCATAGACATCGGTATAGTCGCGCGCCTGCGGATGAAGCTGCTGCGTGAAGGCGATCTCGGCATGGTTTTCCGACAAATGCGTCTGCATGTGCAGATCAGGATATTCGCGGCAGAGCGCGCCCGCCATCTCCAATTGCTCGGGCGACGAGGTGATGGCGAAGCGCGGGGTGATGGCATAGTGCTGGCGCCCCTTGCCGTGCCATTCCTCGATCAACGCCTTGCTGTCGTCATAACCCGATTGCGGCGTGTCGAGCACGCCTTCCGGCGCGTTGCGGTCCATCATCACCTTGCCGGCGATGTTGAGCATGTTGCGGTCATGCGACTCGGCAAAGAACGCTTCGGCAGATTCCTTGTGCACCGAGCAATAGGCTGCGACAGTCGTCGTGCCGTGGCGCAACACTTCATCCAGGAACAGCCTGGCGATACGGCGGCCATGCTGGGCGTTCTGGAATTTGGCCTCTTCCGGAAAGGTGTAGGTGTTCAGCCAGTCGAGCAGCTCGGCGCCGAAGGAAGCGATGACCTGCATCTGCGGAAAATGTGCATGCGCATCGATGAACCCGGGCAGCAGCAGATGTGGCCTATGGTCGATCTTTTTTGTTCCCTCGCCCGCCTTTTTCTCGACTTCGGCATAGGCGCCAGCGGCAACGATCCTTCCGTCGCGCATCAGCAGGCCGCCATCTTGCTCGTAGCGCCAGGCGGAATGGTCGTCGATAGTTTCTGGCCAGCGCAAAAACGACAGCGTGCGGCCGCGCAGGAGCGTGCTGGTCATGCTATTTCCCCGCGCCTTCGAACCAGGCTACCAGCAGTGCCCGTTCCTTGTCGGTGATCTGGGTGACGTTGGCGGGCGGCATGGCGTGGCTGCGTCCGGCCTGCAGGTAGATCTCGCCGGCGTGCTCGGCGATGCCGGCATCGGTATCGAGCATCACGCCCTTAGGCGCGTGGTAAATGCCCTCGTAGGACGGCTCCGCCGCATGGCACATCGAACAGCGGCCAAGCACCGTATCACGCACGGCGGGAAAATGCGCCGAGGCGACGTAGACCTGTGCCGCCGAGGACGTTTTGACCTCGCCGGTCAGCAGCTTCGGTGCCGTCGACAGCCAGATGATGACGACGAACAGGACGGCGGCGGCCAGCCAGATCCAGGTCGGATTGCCTTTGCGCGCATGCCTGGTGTTGAAATAGTGCCGGATCAGCACGCCGATGATGAACACCAGCGAGGCAATGACCCAGTTGAACTCTGTGCCGAACGCCAGCGGATAATGGTTCGACAGCATCAGGAACAAAACCGGCAGCGTCAGGTAGTTGTTGTGCAGCGAGCGCTGTTTGGCGATCTTGCCGTATTTCGGATCGGGCTTACGGCCGGCGATCAGGTCGGCGACGACGATCTTCTGGTTGGGGATGATGACCATGAAAACGTTGGCCGACATGATCGTCGCGGTGATGGCGCCGAGATGCAGGAAAGCGGCGCGGCCGGTGAACAGGTGGGTCAGGCCCCAGGCGATGAACACCAGCACGCCGTAGAGCACCAGCATCAGGCCGGTGTCGCTGTTGCCAAGCGGCGAACGGCACAAGAGATCGTAAACCACCCAGCCGACGCCGATCGTCGCCAGCGACAGCAAGATGCCTGCAGGCACCGACATGGCAAGCACATTCGGATCGATCAGGAACAGGTCCGCCCCGGCATAGTAGACGATGCACAGCATGGCGAAGCCCGACAGCCAGGTGGCGTAGGATTCCCATTTGAACCAGGTCAGGTGCTCGGGCATTTCGGCCGGCGCCACCAGGTATTTCTGCACGTGGTAGAAGCCGCCGCCATGCACCTGCCATTCCTCGCCGAAGGCTCCGGCAGGCATGCCCGGACGCTGGCGCAGCCCGAGGTCGAGCGCGACGAAATAAAAGGACGATCCAATCCAGGCGATACCGGTGACGACGTGCAGCCAGCGCACGGCGAAACTCAGCCAATCCCAGAATATCGCGAAATCCATCATGAAAAATCGTCCCTGCCGATCGGCTGACTTTACGGGTTGGAGCGCAAACGGAAAGGGCCGAGACGCACGATGACTTTCAAAAAAAATTGGAAAATACTAGGCTGATCATACGCAGCTACATGAGAGCCACGAAAGCCGCATGGCCTATCTCGATAACATCGCCGTTTTCGTCCGTGTCGTCGAGCTCGGCAATTTGTCGGCGGCTGGGCGCGACATGCGCATTTCGCCGGCGGTCGCTTCCAACCGGATCAAGGAGCTCGAGAAGCATCTTGGGGTCAGGCTGTTCAACCGCACAACGCGGCAATTGATGCCGACCGAGCACGGCACGGTGTTCTACTCCGGCGCCAAGCAGGTACTGGATGCGGTCACCGAGGCGGAAGCGGCAGTCAGCGCGTTATCCGGCCAGCCGCGCGGCACGATAAAGGTGACAGCTCCGCTCGGCCTCGGGCGGCGGCTGGTGGCATCGGGCATTCCGGATTTCCACGACAGGTACCCCGATATCGAGGTGCGGCTCCGGCTTTCCGACCACAATGTCGACATCATGAAAGAAGGCATCGACGTTGCGTTCCGGCTGGGCATCATCGAGGATTCCAGCCTGAGAATGCGCGGCATTATGGAATGCGAGCGCGTGCTGGTGGCGGCCCCACAATATCTGGAGGCGCGCGGCGAACCGAGAGAGCCGCAGGAACTGATCGGCAAGAAGCACGATTGCCTGATGCTGCGCTATTCCGGCGCGCGCGAATATGTCTGGACGCTGCAGACGCCGAACGGGCCGCAAAAGTTCGAGGTGCACGGCCCCTACGATACCGATGATGGCGACGTGCTGACCGGCTGGGCGCTGTCCGGCCGCGGCATCATCAACAAACCGCGCTTCGAGGTCGAGCCGTTTATCCGCGACCAGCGGCTGAAGGTGATCCTGAGCAACACGCCGCCGACGCCGGTGCAGTTTGCCGCCGTCTATCCACACAAAAAGCTGCAGGATCCGAAGGTGCGGCTGCTGCTCGATTTCATGGCCGAGCGCTGCCAGCGGCTGATCCGGGATATTCTGGCCGGCAAATGATCGCCGGCTGGCCGGTTGCTTTCCGTCCGGCCGACGAGATAATTCCCAAGGAATCTCGCTCAACAGGGAAAAGCGATGGCCGACGGCGCCACAATGTGTCTCGCCGTTTCACTGTCTCCGGAAGCCGCCCCTTCCCATCCGCCCGGCGCCGGCCCGGACTTCAGTCTGCTGGCGCGGTTCGTGCAAGAAGCCGAAGCGGCCGGCCTGGACATGGTGTTGCGCGGCGATTCCGCGCCGGTTGCAAGTGGGCCGAACCGGCAAATGCGCTTCGAAGCGACGACCTTGCTGGCAGCGCTGGCTACGGTGACAAGCAGGATCGGCCTCGTCGCGGCAGCGTCGACGGTCGCCCACCAGCCCTACAATCTCGCGCGTCGTTTCGCCTCGCTCGATATTATCAGCCATGGTCGCGCCGGCTGGAACGCGAGCATGACGCCCGACCCGCGCGAGGCGGCCAATTTCAGCCGGCCGGAAGGGTTTTTCGGCGACGATCTCCGCCTGCGCGCAGAGGAATTCATCGGCATCGTGCAAGGTTTATGGAAAGGCTGGGACGCAGACGCGCTGCTGTTCGACAAAGTTGGCGGCCGCTTCTTCGATCCCGAGAAGATGCACCTTCTCGACCACAAGGGCGAATATTTTTCCGTGCGCGGGCCGCTCAACGTGGCGCGGTCGCCGCAGGACACGCCGGTGCTGGTCATGTCCGGCCTGTCCGAACCCGCCATGGATATCGCCGCCCGCACCGCCGATGTCGTCCTGCTGGATGAGCCATCGATCGAGCCGGCCAAGTCGGGCGATCTGAAGCGCCGTGCGCTTACTTTCGGGCGCAGGCCGGAGGCGCTGAAAGTGCTGATGAACGTTACCGGCAGCGCCGAAATAACCGCCGCGCCGGACCGGTTTGCGGACAGGCTCGAAGAGTGCTTTCGCTCGAAAGCCTGCGACGGTTTCAACGTCGCCATGCCGTTCACATCGGCGCTCGACGATTTCGTCGGTCTCGTGCTGCCGGAGCTTCGCCGCCGCGGCCTTGTCCGGTCCGGCTACAGCACGACGACACTGCGCGCCCATCTCGGGCTTGCAGGGGAGGATCGGCAATGAGCGCCCCTCGGGGCCAGATGAAGCTCGGCGCCTTCCTGTGGGCGACAGGCCACCACATCGCCGCCTGGCGCCATCCGCAAGCGCATGTCACGGCCGGTATCGACATCCATCATTACATCCAGCTGGCGCGGACGGCGGAAGCGGCAAAGTTCGACATGATCTTCTGCGAGGACGCCGCCGGCGTGCGCGAAGCCAATGTCAACATCGCCAGCCAAACGTCGCGCTCGATCGGCTTCGAGCCGATCAGCCTGCTTGCGGCGCTCGCGGTGCAGACGGAGCGCATCGGCCTCGTCTCAACGGCGTCGACGAGCTATAACGAGCCTTACGGGCTTGCGCGAACCTTCCTGTCGCTCGACCATCTGAGCGGCGGCCGAGCCGGCTGGAACCTTGTCACTTCGGCCAGCCAGATCGAGGCCGCCAATTTCGGCTCGACCGGACTGCGCCCACATGCGGACCGCTACGAACGCGCGCGCGAATTCGCTGCCGTGGTTGCTGGCCTTTGGCAAGGCCAGGGTGGACACGAAGGCAGAAGTTTTTCGGCGCGTGACCCGCTCGATCTGCCGCGCTCGCCACAAGGTGCACCGGTTATGGTCCAGGCGGGAGCGTCGGATGAGGGCCGCGATCTCGCCGCCCGGACCGCCGATGTGGTGTTCACTGCGGCGCAAACATTCGAGGAGGCAAAGGCCTTCTACGACGACCTCAAGGGACGGCTGGCTGCCCATGGGCGCGAGCCGGAGGACGTCAAGATCATGCCCGGCGTCGCGCCGGTCGTCGCGGCAAGCGAAGCGGAAGCCCGGGCAAAACATGATGAGCTGCAGGAGCTGATACCGGACGATGTCGGTGTCGCGCTGCTTTCCAGCTATCTCAGCATATCCGATCTCGCGCGCTATCCCATCGACGGACCGCTGCCCGAACTGCCGGCCAGCGAAGGCATGCAGAGCCGGCAGGCGCTCGTCATCGAGCAATCACGCCGCGACAAGCTGTCCATTCGCCAGCTTGCCCGTCATTTCGCCGGCGCGCGCGGCCATTGGCGCGTCGTCGGAACGCCCGCCCAGATCGCCGACGAGCTCGAGGCACGCTTCGAGGGCGGCGCGGCAGACGGTTTCAACGTCATGCCATCCTATTTTCCCGGCCAACTCGATGCCTTTGCCACACTAGTCGTGCCGGAGCTGCAGCGGCGCGGGCTGTTCCGTACGGATTATGAAGGCAGCACGCTGCGCGACCATCTGGGCTTGAAAAGGCCGGCGTAAACGACGAGCGGAACGAAAGTCGGAGATCGCCGTTTTGGCATGCTGTGCCGCGCGGCGATGAGGGCGTCTGCGCGCATGTTCGATTGACCTTCCACAAACTTCGCCCTTTTTCAAACCAAGCGGACGCAACCGCCACAGGAGCCGATCATGGATGCCATCGCCACCCGCAACGACCTGCAATCCAATGCCAAGAAAGAGTGTATCGATCTTCTCAATGCCCGCCTTGCCGACGCCATCGATCTGGCCTTGATCACCAAGCAGGCGCACTGGAACGTCAAGGGACCGCAATTCATCGCCATCCACGAGATGCTCGACACGTTCCGCGAGGAGATCGACGGCCATGTCGACACCATTGCCGAGCGCGCCGTACAACTCGGCGGGACGGCGCTCGGCACATCGCAAGAGGTGTCGAAGGCGACTATGCTCGAGGCCTATCCGACCGACATCCACAAGACCCGGGATCATCTGGCGGCGCTGATCGACCGCTATGCCGCAACCGCCAAGCGGGCACGCGCGGCGATCGACGAGGCGGCTGGCGCGGGCGATGCCGACACCGCCGACATCTTCACCGCCTATTCACGCTCGCTCGACAAATTGCTGTGGTTCCTTGAGGCGCACACGCAGGAGAAGGAATAGCCAAAACGTCAGCCGGCCATCGCCTTGCGGTGAGGGGCTTTGGATTGAGCGGACGGTGCCGCCGCATGGCCGGCCAACGCCGTCATAATCTCGGCTACGGCGAGTGCGGCGATCACCTGCGGGCGCTTGTCCTTAACGGCATCGCCGCCGATCGGCGAGACGAGGCGGGCAAATTCCGCCTCGCTTCCTTCCGCCGATTTCAGGAACCAGTTCCGGAGCGTCGCCTTCTTGGTTCTGGAGCCGATCATGCCGACATAGGCGGCATCCCGGCGTTTCAGAGCCTCGGCGACGATCAGGAAGTCCAGCGCGTGGTCATGGGTGAGGACGACGAAGGCCGATCCAGCCGGGGCTTCGCGCACCATCGCCTCAGGCATCGGCGTCAGCTTGGTTTCGACTGCTTCCGGCATGCCTTTGAGCGCCTCGGCTCGTGTCTCGACAACGACGATATGCACCGGCAGCAAGGCCATCGCCGAGGCCAGCGCTTGGCCGACATGGCCGCCGCCGAGGATGTAGACATGCGGTAGCTGCGCTTCCTCGGCTTCCGCCGCCGCAACCAGCTTGGCTTCAAGCGCGGGGTCGACCAGCTGGATCAGCAGCTCGACCCTGCCGCCGCAGCACTGCCCGATCTCCGGGCCGAGCGCGATGTCGAGGGTATCCCTCCCCCTTGAGGGGAGGGTGGCGGCGAAGCCGCCGGGTGGGGTCGCTGCGGCAGTGCTCGACGCACCGGCGGTGCCTTCTGAGACGACCCCCTCTGGCCGCTCCGCGGCCATCTCCCCCTCAAGGGGGGAGAAAAGCATCTGCCGCGCTTTGTCGATCGCCATGTATTCGAGCTGGCCGCCGCCGATCGTGCCGAAAGTGGCCGATCCTGAGACGAGCATGAAGGCACCCGTCTCGCGCGGCGTCGAACCTTTTGTCCCGGCCACCTCAACTAAGGCGACCCGGCGGGCGCCGGCAAGAAAGGCTTTCAGGCTCTGCACTTTCGCGTTCATAATTTCGTGTTCCCTATCGGGAAATATAGAGTTTTTCGGCCTGAATTGCACGTTTCCGGGATTCAAGTGCCGGTCCTGGCTTCCCGCTTCAGCCGTTCGATCGCCATCAGCACACGCTCCGGCGTGGCCGGCGGGTCGAGGCGTGGGCAGATCTTGTGGCCGGCAACGCTCGCCACTGCGTCCGACAGCGCATGCAGCACCGACATTGCGAGCGGAAAGGGCGGCTCGCCGACCGCCTTGGAGCGGTACACCGTCGGCTCGCCTGCTTGCGCCCAGTCGGCCAAAGTCACATTAAAGATCTTCGGCCGGTCCGACGCGAGCGGGATCTTGTAGGTCGATGGCGCATGGGTGCGCAGCCGCCCCTTGTCGTCCCACCACAGTTCCTCCGTTGTAAGCCAGCCCATGCCCTGGACGAAGCCGCCCTCGATCTGGCCGAGGTCGATGGCGCGGTTCAGCGAGCGGCCGGTTTCGTGCAGAATGTCGGTGCGCTCGACGATATATTCGCCGGTCAGCGTGTCGACAGAGACTTCCGAGCACGCGGCGCCATAGGCGAAATAGTAGAAGGGACGGCCCTCGCCCTTGTCGCGGTCCCAATGGATTTTCGGCGTCTTGTAGAAACCCGCCGCCGAAAGCTGGATGCGCGCCATATAGGCCTGCCTGACGAGATCGGCGAAGGCGATCTCCTGGTTGCCGATGCGCACGCGGTTGGGCAGGAACAGCACCTGGTCGCGCGGCACCTGGTATCTCTCGACGGCAAAATTGGTCAACCGGTCCTTGATCTGGCGGGCGGCATTCTGCGCCGCCATGCCGTTGAGATCGGAGCCGGAAGACGCGGCGGTGGCCGAGGTATTCGGCACCTTGCCGGTCGTCGTCGCGGTGATCTTGACCTGATCGAGGTCGATCTGGAACTCTTCCGCCACAACCTGCGCCACCTTGACATAGAGGCCCTGCCCCATCTCGGTGCCGCCGTGGTTCAGATGCACCGAACCATCGGTATAGACATGCACCAGCGCGCCGGCCTGGTTGTAATGGGTGGCGGTGAACGAGATGCCGAACTTGACCGGCGTCAGCGCCAGTCCGCGCTTGATGAAGCGGCTGTTGGCATTGAAAGCATCGATAGTGCGGCGGCGCCTCGCATAGTTGGAACTCGCCTCCAGCTCGGCGACTATGCGGTGGATGATGTTGTCCTCGACCGTCTGGTGGTAGGGCGTGATGTTGCGGTCTGAGGTGCCGTAGAAATTCTTCTTGCGGATTTCGAGCGGGTCCTTGCCGACGGCAAACGCGACTTCGTCGATGACGCGCTCGGCGCCGACCATGCCTTGCGGGCCGCCGAAGCCGCGAAAGGCGGTGTTGGATACCGTATTGGTGTAGAGCGGCGCCGACTGCGCGTGCACCGCCGGCCAGAAATACGTGTTGTCGCAATGGAACAGCGCGCGGTCGGTGACCGGGCCGGAGAGGTCGGCCGAGAAGCCGCAGCGCGCCGCGAACACGAAATCTACGCCCAGAATATTGCCCTCATCGTCGAAGCCGACCTCGTAGTCGACGAGGAAATCGTGGCGTTTGCCGGTGGCGATCATGTCGTCGTCGCGGTCGGGCCGGATTTTTACGGCCCGATGATGTTTCTTCGCGGCGATAGCGGCCAATGCCGCAAACTGATTGCCTTGCGTTTCCTTACCGCCGAAAGCGCCGCCCATCCGGCGGATTTCCACCGTCACCGCGTGGCTCGGAACACCGAGCGCATGGCTGACCATGTGCTGGATTTCGCTCGGGTGCTGGGTCGAGGAATAGATGGTGACGTCGTGGTCCTCGCCAGGGATGGCCAAGGCGATATGGCCTTCGAGATAGAAATGCTCCTGGCCGCCAATGCGCATTTTTCCCTTCAGCCGGCGCGGCGCCGCATTGATCGCAGCCGCTGCGTCACCGCGCTTCAGCGTCAGCGGCGGCGTGACCAGCTTGTCTTTCCCGGGATTGAGCTCGCCGATATCGGCGACGAACGGCAATTCCTCGTATTCGACCTTGGCCAGCCTTGTCGCGCGGCGCGCCTGCTCGCGGGTTTCAGCGATGACACAGAAGATCGGCTGACCGAAAAATTGCACCTTGCCGTCGGCCAGCACCGGCTCGTCGTGACGGCCGGTCGGCGAAATGTCGTTCTCGCCTGGCACGTCGCTCGCGGTCAGCACATCGACGACGCCGGGTGCGGCGCGTACCGCCGAAAGATCCATGCTGGTGATGGTGGCATGCGTCGCCGTCGAAAGCCCAAGGCAGCCGTGCAGCGTGCCGGCCGGTTCCGGCATGTCGTCGATGTAAACGGCCGTGCCACTGACATGCTTGTGCGCGGAATCATGGCGCTGGTCAGTGGCGACGCCGCCGGCGATTTTTTGCGCCTTCAGGTTTGGCGTGGCGTGCTTGTTCATCATGCCGCCTCGTGCCGTGATACCTGGATCGGCGCCCGGGTGCCGGTGGTTTCGGCAAAGAAGCGCAGCAGCAGGTTGCGTGCCGCCAGCGCCCGGTATTCGGCGCTTGCCCGCATGTCGGTCAGCGGGGTGAAATCGCCGGCGTACGCGGCCATCGCCGCCTCGACCGTCGCTTCCGTCCAGGGCCTGCCCAGCAATGCCTTTTCGACGCCAAAGGCGCGCTTCGGCGTTGCCGCCATGCCGCCATAGGCGATGCGCACATCCGCCACCGTGCCATCCTCGGCGAGCTTCAGGAAAAACGCGCCCAGCGCTGCTGTGATGTCTTCGTCGCGGCGCTTGGTGATCTTGTAGACTGCAAATTTCGTCTCGCCGGCCGGCACCGGGACATGCACGGCCTCGACGAATTCGCCGGGCTGCCGGTCCTGTCGGCCATAAGCGATGAAGAAATCCTCCAGCGGGATCGTCCGCCGCTTGTCGCCGCGGCGCAGCGTCAGGCGGGCACCGAGTGCGATCAGCGGCGGCGGCGTGTCGCCGATCGGCGAACCGTTGGCGATATTGCCGCCGATGGTGCCCATGTTGCGCACCTGATCGCCGCCGATGCGATCGAACAGCGGGCCCAGCGCCGGGATGCGTTTCGCCAGCGTCGAGAAGGCCTCGCTATAGGTGACACCGGCGCCGATCGAGATGACGCCCTTGTCCTCGGAAATCCCGCACAGACCATCGAGATTGCCGATGAAAATCGCCGGCGCAATATCGCGCATGTGCTTGGTCACCCAAAGGCCGACATCGGTCGAACCCGCGACGATGGTGGCGCCCGGCTCCTTGATCAGCACGCTGGCCAGATCGTCGGCATCGGCCGGCACGATCAGCCGCTTGTTGCCGGAGCCGATCTCGATGCGCGAACCGTCCTTCATCGCTTCGAGCTTGGCCGTGACTGCCTTGCGCTCCACCGCCAACGGATCCTTTGCCGCCGTGCCGTAGCTGGAGATGGCACGTGCGGCGCGCATGATCGCCTCGTAGCCGGTGCAGCGGCAGAGATTGCCTTGCAGCGCCTTTTCTATTGGCGCGTCCGACGGCTCCGGCGACCGCATCCACAGCGCATAAAGCGACATGATGAAACCCGGCGTGCAGAAGCCGCATTGCGAGCCGTGAAAATCGACCATCGCCTGCTGCACGGGGTGCAGCTTTCCTGCGCCGCCGCGCAGATGCTCGACGGTCACGACATGCGTGCCGTCCAGCGAGCCAAGGAAGCGGATGCAGGCATTGACGCTTTCATAGACCAGTCTGCCGGCCGAGAGCCTGCCGACCAGCACCGTGCAGGCGCCGCAGTCGCCCTCGGCGCAGCCTTCCTTGGTGCCGCGCAGCGAGCGGTCGAGCCGCAGCCAGTCGAGCAGGGTCTGGTCGGGTGCAACCGTGCCGAGCGCGACGTCCTCGCCATTGAGGATGAAGCGGATTTCGTTGCGTGTCTTGATCCCGGCCATCTCAGCTTCCCCGGTAGGTCGAATAGCCGTACGGCGACAGAAGCAGCGGCACATGATAGTGCATCGGCTCGGCCATACCGAAGCGGATCGGCACATGGTCGAGGAAGGCCGGTTCCGCCAGTTTTGTCCCTTGCCCGCGCAGATAATCGCCGGCCGCAAAGACCAGCTCGTATTGGCCGGTGCGGAATTCCGCGCCGGCAAGCAGTGGAGCATCGCAGCGGCCGTCATCATTGGTGACAACCGTTTTCAGATGCGTCCGGGCCTGCCCGTCAAGATGATAGAGCTCGATCGACAGACCGGCCGCCGGTTTGCCGGCCGCTGTGTCGAGGACATGGGTCGTCAAGCGCCCGCCTTCGGCTTTCGACGTTTCCGCCACTGGCTGCTCCATTCCCTGAACGGTCGAACACTATTCATGAATTGTGCGCCAATTAAAGGCGATGCATAAGTCCCGGTCGAGCGGAGCGCGACAAAAACACTTTCAAAAATTTCGGGGGAATGCGCAGGCACTCCTTTCGACTATCCTGATCACAATTTCCGGCAGGAGCGAGAATGCGTTACGAACGAGACATGCGCGGCTACGGAGCCAATCCGCCGGATCCGAAATGGCCCGGCGGGGCGCATGTCGCGGTGCAGTTCGTCGTCAATTACGAAGAGGGCGGCGAGAATTGCGTCCTGCACGGCGACAAGGCTTCGGAGGCTTTCCTGTCGGAGATCGTCGGCGCCGCGCCCTGGCCCGGCCAGCGCCACTGGAATATGGAATCGATCTACGAATACGGCGCCCGAGCCGGCTTCTGGCGATTGCTGCGCCTGTTCAGCGAGGCACAGGTGCCGATCACCTGCTATGGCGTGGCCACGGCCCTGGCGCGTTCGCCCGACCAGGTTGCGGCGATGCAGGAGGCCGGGTGGGAGATCGCTTCGCACGGGCTGAAATGGATCGACTACCGCGACCATACCCCGGAAGACGAGCGTCGCGACATGGAGGCGGCGATCCGGCTGCATTATGAGGTCACAGGGGCGCGGCCGACCGGCTGGTACACCGGCCGCACCTCGATCAACACGGTGCGGCTGGCGGCGGAAGAGGGCGGCTTCGACTATGTGTCGGACACATATGACGACGAACTGCCCTACTGGTTCGAGCATGTGACACCGGACGGGTCGGCGAAGCCGCAGCTGATCATCCCCTACACGCTCGACGCCAACGACATGCGCTTTGCCACGCCGCAGGGCTTCAATTCGGGCGACCAGTTCTTTGCCTATCTCAGGGATAGTTTCGATACGCTCTATGCCGAGGGCAAGGCAGGGCGGCGGCGCATGATGAATATCGGCCTGCACTGCCGCCTGGTTGGGCGGCCGGGCCGGGTCGCGGCACTGAAGCGCTTCATCGACTACGTCAAATCGCACGACAAGGTCTGGCTGGCACGGCGCATCGACATTGCAAAACATTGGCAGGAGACGCATCCGTTCCGGTTGCCGGCGCTGCGCCCGTCGAAAATGGAATTCGAGGCCTTCGTCCACACATTCGGCGGCGTGTTCGAGCATTCGCCGTGGGTTGCCGAGCGCGCTTATGGGCTGGAGCTCGGCCCGGCCCATGACAGTGCCGGCGGCCTGCACAATGCGCTCTGCCGCGTGTTTCGCGCAGCAAGCGAGGCCGAGCGGCTTTCCGTGCTCAATGCCCACCCCGATCTTGCCGGAAAACTGGCGCAGGCCAGAAGGTTGACGGACGAATCGGCCAAGGAGCAAGCTTCGGCAGGGCTCGACGCGCTGACCGAGAAGGAGCGCGAGCTGTTCGCAAAACTCAATGCCGCCTACGTCACCAGTTTCGGTTTCCCCTTCATCATCGCGGTGAAAGGCAGGACCAAGGCGGAGATCCTGGCCGAGTTCGAAGCGCGTATCGGCAACAGCCACGACGTCGAATTCGAAACCGCCTGCAGACAGGTCGAGCGCATCGCGCTGCTTCGTCTCAAGGACATGCTTCCGCAATAGGCCTTGGCTGCCGCGATAGGCCCTGGCTTCCGCAACAGGCTTGAATTTATGGATATGATGAAAATGGCCGAGCGAACCTATTATGCGCCGCAAGGCGGACATCCCGGCCAGAGTGAATTGCTGACCGGCCGCGCTGTGTTCACACAGGCCTATGCCGTGATCCCCAAAGGCGTGATGCAGGACATCGTCACCAGCGCTTTGCCGTTCTGGGATGGGACACGGATCTGGGTGCTGTCTCGGCCGCTGTCGGGTTTTGCCGAGACGTTTTCGCAATACATCGTCGAGCTCGCGCCCGGCGGCGGCAGCGACCGCCCTGAGCTTGACGCCGCCGCCGAAGGTGCGCTGTTCGTGGTCGAAGGCGAGCTATGCGTTTCGCTTGCCGGCAAGAAACATAGCTTAAGGCCGGGCGGCTTTGCCTTCCTGCCGCCGGCGAGCGGATGGACGGTGCGCAATGAAAGCGGTGCCGCCGTCCGCTTCCACTGGATCCGCAAGACTTATGACGCAGTCGACGGCATCGACCAGCCGCAAGCGTTCTTCGCCAACGAACAGGACATCGCGCCGACGCCGATGCCGGGTACCGAAGGCCGATGGGCGACGACGCGCTTCGTCGATCCGGCCGACATGCGCCACGACATGCATGTCACCATCGTCACGCTCGAGCCTGGTGCGGTCATTCCCTTCGCCGAGACTCATGTGATGGAGCACGGGCTCTACGTGCTGGAAGGCAAGGCGGTCTACCGCCTCAACCAGGACTGGGTCGAGGTCGAGGCCGGCGACTATATGTGGCTGCGCGCCTTCTGCCCGCAGGCCTGCTATGCCGGCGGCCCCGGAAAATTCCGCTACCTGCTTTACAAGGACGTCAACCGGCATGCCAAGCTTGGCGGCGCCGGCGTCGCGAGGCGCGCGCCATGACCCGAATCGTCGCCCGGCCGCTGACCCGCGAGACCTTCGCCGAATTCGGCGACGTCATCGATATGGGCAGCGACAACCATTATCCGATCAATGGCGGCAAGGCCGAGCGCTACCACGACCTCGCCACCGCGGAAGCACGAGGGCCGAATGCGCGCGTGCTGATCTCCATGGTGCGTGGCACGCCCTATGAACTGCCGTTGAAGCTGACAATGGTGGAGCGCCATCCGTTCGGCAGCCAGGCCTTCATCCCGCTGTCACCACGGCCGTTCCTGGTCGTCGTCTGCCATGATGGCGAGGAAGGACCTGGCGAGCCGCACGCCTTCATCACCGCGCCCGGGCAAGGCGTCAACTACCCGCGCAATCTGTGGCACGGCGTGCTGACGCCGATCGGCGACGTCCAGGATTTTGTGGTCGTCGACCGCGGCGGCGACGGCTCCAATCTCGAAGAGTGTCATTTCTCGCATCCTTACGAAATCCATCTTCCCGACGGGAGCCGGTGATGACCGACAGTTCGCTGATCGATCGCCTGCTCGATGTCATCGAGCACGACATCGTGCCGAAGACCGTCGAAGGCGTCGCGCACGGCAACAAACTGTTCGGCGCGGCGATCCTGCGCAAGGACGACCGTTCGCTGGTGCTTGCCGAAACCAACAACGAGATCGAAAATCCGCTCTGGCACGGCGAGATGCACTGCCTGAAGCGCTTCTACGAAATGCCTAAGGCCGAACGCGTCGATACCAAGAACGCGATCTTTCTTGCCACGCACGAACCCTGCTCGCTCTGCCTGTCGGCGATCACCTGGACCGGCTTCGACAATTTCTACTATCTTTTCAGCCATGAGGATTCGCGCGACAGCTTCGACATCCCGCACGATCTGAAGATCCTGAAGGAGGTCTTCACCCTCGATCCCGGCGGCTACAATGCCGAGAATGCCTACTGGAGGAGCTTTTCGATCCGCAAATTGGTGCGATCGCTGCCTGAGACCGAACGCCTGCGACTGGAGACGCGGATCGGCAAAATCTCCGCACGCTACGACGAACTGTCCGGCGCCTACCAGGCTAGCAAGGCCGACAACGACATTCCGCTGAGTTGACGCGGATTGACCAGCCGAATTCGTTGGCTGGCCCACGACGCATCGGCAGCGGCTCCATCATGTGGCCGCATGAAAACCGTCACTGAATTCCCGCGCAAGGTCGTTGAATTTCCCGACATGGGGATCATCATGCCGGACGGCTGCCGGCTGTCGGCGCGGGTGTGGATGCCGGCCGATGCCGCCGACGATCCGGTGCCGGCAATCCTCGAACACCTGCCCTATCGCAAGCGCGACGGCACGATCTATCGTGATCAGCTGACGCATCCCTATTTTGCCGGCCATGGCTACGCCTCGATCCGCGTCGACATGCGCGGCAATGGCGATTCCGAAGGGCTGATGGACGACGAATATTCCGAGCAGGAATTGCAGGACGCTTGCGACGTCATCGCCTGGGCGGCGGACCAGCCCTGGTGCAACGGCAATGTCGGCATGATGGGCATTTCGTGGGGCGGCTTCAACTGCCTGCAGGTGGCGTCTAAGCAGCCGCCAGCGCTGAAGGCGGTCATCAGTCTCTGTTCGACGGTCGACCGCTATGCCGACGACATCCACTACAAGGGCGGCTGCCTGCTGATCCAGAATTTCGGCTGGGCCTCGACCATGCTGTCCTATTCGTCAAGGCCGCCGGATCCGTTGCTGGCCGGCGACAACAGATGGCGCGACCTGTGGCTGACCAGGCTGGAGAACCAGCCCTTTCTGGCACCGCTGTGGCTGAAGCACCAATATCGCGATGCCTATTGGAAGCGCGGCTCGATCTGCGAGGACTATTCCGCCATCCATGCCGCGGTGCTGTCGATCGGCGGCTGGCATGACGGCTATCGCAATACGATTTCCCATCTCGCCGCCAATATCGAGGCACCGGTCAAGGGCATCGTCGGCCCGTGGATCCACAAATACCCGCATTACGCCGCGCCCGAACCGCGCATCGGCTTCCTGCAGGAGGCCTTGCGCTGGTGGGACCGCTGGCTCAAGGACATCGACACCGGCGTCGAGGCCGACCCCGCCTACCGCGCCTATCTCATGGACAGCGTGCGTCCGGCGCGCTGGCATCCCGCGCGGCCGGGCCGCTGGGTCGCTGAATCGGAATGGCCGTCACCCAACATCCGGACGCAAGAGGTTGAGCTTATCGCTGAAGGCAATCACGCTATCGTCGCGTCGCCGCAAAACTGCGGCCTTGCCGGCGGCGAATATTTCCCCTTCACCTTCGGCCCGGAACTGCCGGGTGACCAGCGCCCCGACGACGCGCTGTCGGTGTGTTTCGACCAGCCGGTGCTGACCGAAGCGATCGACATTGTCGGTGCTCCCGAAGTTTTGGTCAGAGTCTCGTCGGACCGGCGCCAGGCGAACATCGCGGTTCGGCTGTGCGACGTCCACCCGGACGGAGCGTCGGAGCTGATCTCGTACGGCGTGCTTAACCTTACGCATCGCAACTCGCACGAATTTCCCGAAGCGCTGGTGCCCGGCGAAACCGTCAGCGCCCGGGTGGTGCTCGACCAATGCGCCTATCGGGCGCCGGCCGGCCACCGCTTGCGCGTTGCCATCTCCAACAGCTATTGGCCGATGATCTGGCCGTCGCCGGAGCCGGTCCGGCTCGAATTGTCGGCCGCGACATTGATGCTGCCGCTGCGCCCGCCGGCGACGGGCGATGAGGTCACCTTCCCCGCCCCCGAAGGCGCGACGCCCTGGGCAACGGAGACACTTCGGCCCGCCAATTCCGAACGTCATGTCGATCGCGACGAAAAGACCGGACTGATCACGCTTTCCATCGTCGACGATTTCGGCGAAGTGCGCGACCTGGAGCATGGCCTCACCCACGGGAGCATCGCCAGAGAGACATGGGCGATCCATCCCGACAATCCGCTGTCAGCGTCGGGCAAGACGCATTGGACCCAGACGCTGTCGCGAAATGAATGGTCGATGCGCACCGAAACGTTCGCCGAAATGCGCTCCGACGCGCAAAGCTTCATGGTTAGCGCCAGAATTGAAGCCTATGAAGGCGAGAAACTGGTCTTCGAGCGCAACTTCAAGGAGAAAATCCCGCGCGTACTGCTTTGAGCGCTTATAGCGATTGGTCCAATTGCGACGCACGATTTACGCCACGGCATGTCGCATTCGGTCTTGCTTACCGCTTTCCCTTACGGTCATTATTCTCCCGATCGAAATGAGAAAAAACGACCATAAGGTCGGACCAACAGAGTGAGGAACTTAACATGTCGAACGAACTGGAATATCTGAGCCGGCGCGTTGCGTCCGGCAAGCTGAGCCGTCGCGATTTTCTCGGCCGGGCAGCTGCGCTTGGCGTCACCGCAACCTTCGCCAATTCGCTGCTATCCAGCGCTTCCCGCGCGGCGGGTCCGGTCAAGGGCGGCACGCTGAAGGCCGGCCTGGTCGGTGGCGAGTCCACCAACAGTCTCGATCCGGCGCTGTTCATGACGCAGGTGCCGTTCGCCTTCGGCAAGATGTGGGGCGAACTGATCGTCGAACTGTCTCCTGAAGGCAAGCTCGAGAACCGCATTGCCGAGGAGATCGGCTCGTCGGACGACGCCAAGACCTGGACGCTGAAGATCCGCGATGGCGTCGAGTTCCACAACGGCAAGAAGGTGACCGCAGAGGACGTGGCCGCCACCCTCGAACGCCATTCGGACGAGAAGTCGAAGTCCGGCGCGCTCGGTTATATGAAAGGCATCGAGAGCATAAAGGCCAGCGGCAAGGAAGTGGTGCTGACGCTGAAGGAGCCGAATGCCGATCTTCCCTATCTGCTTAGCGACTATCACCTGATCATCCAGCCGAACGGCGGCAAGGATAAGGCCGATGCCGGTATCTCGGCGGGTCCTTACAAGGTCACCACCAACGAGCCCGGCGTGCGCCATGGCGGCGAGCGCTTCGCCAATTACTGGCAGGGCGACAAGATGGGCCATGCCGACCAGATCGAGATCATCGTCATCAACGACGCCACGGCGCGTACGGCGGCGCTGCAGGGCGGCCAGGTCCACATGATCAACCGCGTCGAGCCGAAGATCGTCGATCTGATCAAGCGTGTGCCCGGCGTCACCATCCGCAACCATTCGGGACCGGGCCACTACGTTTTCATCATGCACTGCGACACCGCGCCGTTCGACAACAACGACTTGCGCATGGCGTTGAAGCTGGCGATCGACCGCGAGGAAATGCTGAACAAGGTGCTGCGTGGCTATGGCTCGCTCGGCAACGACTTCCCGATCAATGCATCGTACCCGCTATTCACCGAGATCGAGCAGCGCAAATACGATCCCGACAAGGCCAAGTTCCACTACAAGAAGTCGGGCCATGACGGTGCCGTCCTGCTCCGGACGTCGGATGTCGCCTTCCCCGGTGCCGTCGATGCCGCACAGCTGTTCCAGCAAAGCGCGGCCAAGGCCGGCATCAAGCTGGAGATCAAGCGCGAACCGGGCGACGGCTACTGGTCGGAAGTCTGGAACAAGCAGCCGTTCTGCGCCTCCTACTGGGGTGGCCGGTCGACGCAGGACCAGATGTACTCTACCGCCTATCTGTCGACGGCCGACTGGAACGACACACGGTTCAAGCGTCCGGATTTCGACAAGATGGTCCTGGCGGCTCGCGCCGAGCTTGACGAGGCCAAGCGCAAGGCAATGTACCACGACATGGCTGTGATGGTGCGCGACGAGGGCGGCCTGATTCTGCCGATGTTCAATCAGTTCATCGACGCGACGGGCGCCAAGGTTGCCGGCTGGGTGGATGATCCGCATCAGGAGTTGATGAACGGATATGCTCTGGCGAAGTGCTGGCTCGAAGCCTGAGCCCGGCCTTGCGGATATGTCCTCACCCATCGTGAAACTGGTGGCCCAGCGCATTGCGCTGGGCATCATCCTTCTATTGGCCGTTTCGGTCCTGATCTTCGCCGGCACCCAGATCCTGCCCGGCGACGTCGCGCAAGCCATTCTCGGGCAGTCGGCAACACCGGAGTCGCTCGCCAATCTGCGCGAGCAGCTCGGCCTCAATGATCCCGCCTACATCCGTTATTTTCGCTGGCTCGGCGGCATCCTGACCGGTGATCTCGGCACGGCTATGTCGAGCGGTCAGGATATCGCAACCTCGATCAAGGGAAGGCTGTGGAACACGCTGTTCCTCGCCTTCTGGGCGGCGATCGTCGCGGTGCCGCTGGCGATCATCCTCGGGCTGATCGCGGTGCGTTACCGCAATGGCTGGGTCGACAAGCTGATCTCGGGACTGGCGCTGGCCTCGACGTCCTTCCCGGAATTCTTCGTCGGCTATGTGCTCGTCTTTTTCTTCGCAGTGCAACATCAATGGTTTCCCGCCATTTCCACCGTCTATGAGGGGATGCCGTTCGGCGAACGCATCCAGGCCATAGCACTGCCGGCGGCGGCGCTGACCCTGGTGGTGCTCGCCCATATGATGCGCATGACGCGCGCTGCGATCCTCAACGTCATGCAGTCGGCCTATGTCGAGACGGCGGAGCTCAAGGGGCTTTCGGCCTTCGCGGTTATCCGCAGGCATGCCTTCCCCAATGCGATTGCGCCGATCATCAACGTCGTCATGCTCAACCTTGCCTATCTGATCGTCGGCGTCGTCGTCGTCGAAGTGATCTTCGTCTATCCGGGTATGGGGCAATACTTGGTCGACCACGTCACCAAGCGTGACGTGCCTGTGGTGCAGGCGGTCGGGCTGATCTTCGCCGCCGTCTACATCAGCCTGAACATCATCGCGGACATTGCGGCAATCGTCGCCAATCCGCGCCTCAGACATCCGAAATGAGGGGGTCGGGTATGCTCGTCATCAAACGCATTCCCATCCCGGCGCTGGTCGGACTGGTGTTGACGGCGCTGTTTGTGTTGGCGGCGATCTTTGCGCCGTGGATCGCGCCGCACGGCAATGCCGAGATCGTCAGCGACGTCCCTTGGGAGCCAATGTCGGCGGCGCATTGGCTGGGCACCGACAATCTCGGCCGCGATCTGTTGTCGCGCATGATCTATGGCGCCCGCATCACTCTGTTCATCGCGGTGCTGGCGACGGCGCTGTCGTTCTCGCTCGGCGCCATCCTCGGCTTCTCGGCAGCGGTTTTCGGTGGCTGGTTCGACACGCTGCTGTCGCGTCTCGTCGATCTCCTAATGTCGATCCCGACGCTGATCATGGCCCTTGTCGTGCTGTCGGTGCTGCCATCCAATCTGGTGACGCTGATCCTGGTCATGGGCGTTCTCGACTCGACCCGCGTCTACCGCCTGTCGAGGGCGGTCGCCGTTGACATCAACGTCATGGATTACGTCGAGGCGGCCAAATTGCGCGGCGAAGGCAGCGGCTGGATCATCTTTCGCGAAATCCTGCCCAACGCGCTGTCGCCGCTGGTTTCGGAACTCGGCCTGCGCTTCATCTATGCCGTGCTGTTCCTGTCGACGCTGTCCTTCCTCGGTCTTGGCGTGCAGCCGCCGGACGCCGATTGGGGCGGCATGGTCAAGGAAAACAAGGATGGCATCGTCTTCGGCATAGGCGCCGCCCTCATTCCGGCGGCGGCGATCGCAGCGCTGGCAATTTCCGTCAATCTCGTCGCCGACTGGGTGCTCAACCGCACGACAAGCCTGAAGGGAGGACGCGGGTAATGGCCGACAAGCAACCGAAGCCCGGGCAACCGAAGCCCGGGCAACCGAAGTCCGGCGTGCTGCTCGACATCCGCAATCTGCGCATCGAGGCCACGGTATATCCGCCGGGCGAGGCGCCGAAGAACATCGTGCTGGTGCACGATGTCTCGCTGACGCTCGAAAAGGGCAAGGTGCTCGGATTGATCGGCGAGTCCGGCGCCGGCAAATCGACCATCGGCCTGTCGTCGATGGGTTACGGCCGCGGCGGCGTGCGCATCACCGGCGGCGAGGTCATCCTCAATGGCCGCGACATCCTGAAGGGCGGCAACGAAGGGTTCCGCAAATTGCGCGGCCGCGAGGTCTGCTATGTCGCGCAATCGGCGGCAGCGGCCTTCAATCCGGCGCACAGGCTGATGGACCAGGTGGTCGAGGCAGCACTCCTGCACGGTACGGCGACGCGGGCCGAAGCCGAAAAGCGCGCCGTGGCGCTGTTCAAGAAGCTCAGCCTGCCGAACCCCGAAAGCATCGGCGAGCGCTTCCCCCACCAGGTGTCGGGCGGTCAGCTGCAGCGCGTGATGACGGCAATGGCGCTGTGCTCGGAACCCGACCTGATCGTCTTCGACGAGCCGACCACGGCGCTCGACGTGACGACGCAGATCGACGTGTTAGCGGCGATCAAGGATGCCATCCGCGACACGCATGTGGCGGCACTCTACATCACCCATGACCTTGCCGTCGTCGCCCAGGTCTCGGACGAGATCATGGTGCTGCGCCACGGCCGGCTGGTCGAATGGGGCGGCACGCGCCAGATCATCAAGGAGCCGCGCCAGGAATACACCAACGCGCTGGTTTCGGTGCATGAGATCGAACATCAGGAGCAGAAGCCCGGCCCGAGCCCGTTCCTGTCGGTCAAGAACATCACCGCCGCCTATGGCCGCAGCCACATCAAGGTGCTGAAGAACGTCTCGGTCGATATTTTCCCGGGCCAGACGCTGGCGGTGGTCGGCGAGTCCGGCTCCGGCAAATCGACGCTGGCGCGCGCCATCACCGGCCTCCTGCCGCCCGAACAAGGCACCGTCACCTTCGACGGACGGCCGCTCGCCAACCGGCTTGCCGACCGGCCGAAGGAGGATCTGCGCCAGTTGCAGATGATCTATCAGATGGCCGATGTCGCGATGAATCCGCGCCAGACGGTCGGCACCATCATCGGCCGGCCGCTGGAATTCTATTTTGGGATGCGCGGGCGCGAGCGCGACAAACGGGTCGCCGAACTGCTCGACAAGATCGAAATGGGTAAAGGCTATGTCGACCGCTATCCGGCCGAGCTTTCGGGCGGCCAGAAGCAGCGCGTCTGCATCGCTCGTTCGCTCGCCGCCAAGCCGAAGCTCATCATCTGCGACGAGGTGACATCGGCGCTCGACCCGTTGGTGGCCCACGGCATACTGGAGCTGTTGCTCGAGCTGCAGAAAGAGGAAAACGTCGCTTATCTGTTCATCACTCATGATCTCGCAACAGTGAAGTCGATCGCCGATTCGATCGCGGTGATGTATCGCGGCGAGGTGGTGCGCTACGGCCCCAAGAGCAAGGTTCTGACGCCGCCGTTCGACGCCTACACAGACCTTTTGCTGTCGTCGGTGCCCGAAATGGAGATTGGCTGGTTAGAGAAAGCGATCAAGGGACGGCGCATGGCCAGCGCGGGGAACTAGCCGGCTGCCCCTTGTGCCCGACGATCCTGTCCGGGCGTGGATTGAACGGCAGGCCCGCCCTGACTTTTCCGATCAAGCCGCATGGAGGCGCCCTTGGCGCTCAACACAAAACTTCTGCTCATCATCCTAGACGGCGTGCCTTACCGGAACTGGCGACGGCTGATGGGCAATCTCGAAGGCTGGGTGCAATCCGGCGACGCGCGCGTGTGGAAGATGCGCTCCGTGCTGCCGTCGACCTCGGCATCCTGCTATGCCTCGATCCACACCGGCGTGCCGCCTCAAGTGCACGGCATCCTGTCCAACGAGAACCGGTTTCGCGTCGAACAGCCGGACATTTTTTCCGAAGTCAGTAGGGCCGGCGGCAAGACGGGTGCGGTCACCCATTCCTACTGGTCCGAATTCTTCCGAGCCTATCCGTTCGACCTGGTTGAGGACATAGAGTTCGACCAGCCGGGCAGGCCGATCAGCCATGGCCGGTTCCACACCATGACCGGCTACAACGCCAGCAACCAGATGACGCCGAGCGACGTCGACCTGTTCGCGACGTTGACCCTGCTGACCAGGCGCTACGGCATCGACTACGGCATCCTGCACAGCTGCACGCTGGACTCGATGGGCCACCGGTTCGGCCATGACTGCCGCGAGATGGATCATGCCGTCTATGCAATAGACGCCATGCTCGCCGGCTTCCTGCCGCGCTGGCGGGAGGCCGGCTACGAGGTGATCGTCACAGCCGATCATGGCCAGACCGATCGCGGCCATCACGGTGGCCACGACGAAGAGATGCAGGATTTCGCACTTTATTACTTCGGATCGGGCGAGGGCCCGGAGGCCAATACGCTGCTCGATCAGCTGCAGCTCGCGCCGACAGTGCTTGCGCGCCTCGGCGTGCCGGTGCCGGTCACCATGAAGGCAAAGCCGTTCCTGAGTTGAGCGCGCGCCCTCTTCTCCCTCTGGCGACGCTCCCGCTCTTCAGTTAGCCTCCGCAAATATACCGGCGGATGCGGTGAACCTTTTTGGGCCGATCAGCGACAGAGCAGGCAGGAGCCAGGCGGCTCGACCGGCGATGACTGCCGCGGAGACCGATCGCGCGCTCGTCGAGCGCGTCGCGAAGGGCGACCGTGCCGCCGTGCGGCTCCTGTTCATGCGCCACCACGCGCGCGTCTACCGCTTCGCCGCACGCCAGACGGGATCGGAACTGATGGCCGACGATATCGCCGACGGTGCCGACACGCCGGAAATCGTGACGATGAAAGAAGACAAGGCCGCTGCCTTGCGACGCTTCATCGATGCCATACCGGAAGAGCACCGTACGGTGATCGACCTTGCCTATTATCACGGGCAATCGGTGAGCGAGATCGGCGAGGTACTCGGCATCCCGGTCGCCAGGTCAAGACCAGGATGTTCTTCGCCCGCAAGAAACTCGGCGAAGCCCTCAAGGCCGCCGGTTACGACAGGGGGTGGCCATGAGCGCCGCTGAAAAGATGTCGCGCCGCGACGAAATGGAAATGCTGCTGCCGTTTTATCTGAACGGCTCGCTGGAGGGCACCGAGCTCGAAGCCATCGAGGAATGGCTGGCAAGCGATCCGGCGGCGATGGCCGCACTAGGCGAGGCCGAGGCCGAATTCTCCGGCACCGCTGCCGCAAACGAGGCAATCCGCCCGCCTGCCGATGCGCTCAGCCGCTTTGCCAAGGCGCTCGATGCCGAGGCCGGCCCCGCCCGCGGGCCGGCGGCATCGTCCTGGCTGGCGCAGGCCTGGAGCCGCTTCATGGCGGCGCCCGCCGGCATTGCCTGGGCCGCGGCCGCGGTGCTGCTGGCCCTGGTCGTCACGCAATCCTTTGTGCAGACCGGCAACAGAGATGGCGATTTCGAGATTGCCGGATCGGACGACGATCTGGCCAAAATGCCGTTTGCCCTTGTGAAGTTCAAACCGGATGCGAAGCTGTCCGACATCGTCGCTTTTCTCGACAAGAACCAGTTGACGATCGCCGGCGGGCCCACCGCCGACGGCGTTTTCCGGCTCGGCGTTCCGGCCAAAACCGCCGCCGACTATCAGAAACTGCTTGGCCTTATTGCCGCCCAGCCTTTCACCGAAGCTGCCCTGGAGGGAAGGAAACCGGCTGATGGCGGCTAAGGCGGTCGTTCGATTGACGGCGACGATTACAATCTTCGCCACGTCTGCCGTCGCACAAACCAACGATCCTAACCTCACCCAGGCGGAGATCGACTGCCTGAACCGGGGACGTGCTGCCGACGCCGACTGCGCCAAGGCGGCTGCTCGGCAACACGCTGGTGCGCTTCGGCATTCCGGATGGCCGCCCGGTCGGCGTCATGCCGTTCTCCCGAAGCCGCTGCATAATGTTGGGCATCAGATATTGGGGGCAAAACTCAATCGGCCGGTTACCTCAAATGACCGATATGGGCTCGAACTCGGTCGCTCAGGGTAATTGAGTTTTGATCCCTAGGCCGGTGCGCCGGCGACCGATCCCCTGACCACCAGGTCGACCGGCCAGACCTCGCCGCGAGCGCCCTCCTCCAAGCCGGAAATCCGCGCCGCCAGCCGTTCGGCGATGCGTGCGCCGGCCAGGCGGATCGATGAACGCGTCGTCGACAGCGGCACCGAAAAATTTTCCGGCTTCAGCCAGGGAAAGACGTCGTCATGGGCGATCAGCGACAGGTCGCCCGGAATGGTCAGGCCGAGATCGCGCACCGCGCGCACCACGCCGAGCGCCATGATCAGGCTGGAGCAGGCGATCGCCGTCGGCGCGTCGCTTTGTTCCAGCAGACGCCTGGCGGCGCGATAACCGTTCTCCTCGGTCATTGTCAGGGAACAGACATGCTGATCACGAAGCACCAGGCCGCTTGCCGCAAGCGCGCGCCGCACGCCGCGCTCGCGATGTATGGCGAAGGTCTCGCGATCGTCGCCATTGATAAGCGCCAGACGCCTGTGACCGAGCTGGACGAGAAGCCGCGCCGCCTCGTGGAAGGCGCCTTCATTGTCGATGTCGGTGAAGGGATAGTCGAAATCGAAGCCTTCGCTGCGGCCGTGGACGATGAAGGGAATGCCGAGCGTATTGACCAGCGCCACCCGGCGGTCGGCCGGCCTCGGCGAGGAGATATAGACCGCGTCGACCTGCCGGTTGGCAACAATGCGGCGGTAGGTCGTCTCCTGGTCGTCGGCATCGGCCGGTGACAGCACCAGGTCGAGCTCGTGCGAACGCGCATAGTCGCCGAGGCCGGACAGGAACTCGACGAAATGCGGGTCGATATCAACGGTCGTTCCCGTCGGCAGCACATAGCCGATCATGCCGGTCTTGCCGGTCGCCAGCCGGCGGGCGCTCGGATTGGGGCGATAGCCATGACGCTTGGCGGCATCGACCACCCGCCGGCGCGTTTCCTCGTTGACTTCCGGGTAGCCGTTCAATGCGCGGCTCACCGTGGTCTGCGAAAGCGCTAGCATGTGGGAGAGCTGCTTGAGGTTCACCGGAGGCCTCCAAACCTCAAAGCGCTTTTAATCTGAAACGATCTGGCCGCGTTGCCGAGCGCAGTGACCATACGCACGGTTCGGACCGGTTTGAAGCCGAATTTGCTGCTGCACCGCCAGAAAACTCTGCTGCAGCGCACTTTTGCCGGCACCCGGCCGGAGAAATTAAATCGATTAGCCTGGCTTCCTCTTGACTCGCGATCAATTCAGTGGCGAGATCAAAAATGACCAAAGCGCTTTGGAAGACTCCACGAAAGGTTGCAGTTCCTTTCCGACTGAGTCACAGTCCTGCGGCGCCGGCGGACGGAATGGAGGTTTCGTTCGGTGTTTGTCACCACTGGGAGGGAATACCGATGAAAAAAATGCTTCTGCTGGGCGCTGCGTTTGCCACGCTCGCCCTGGCCATGCCCGCGCAAGCCGAACTGAAGTTCAAGCCGGGCGAAGATCCCCGTTTCAACTGGGCCAACTACGAAGAGCTCAAGAAGGTCGACCTCAAGGGCGAGACACTGACGATCTTCGGGCCGTGGCGCGGCGAGGACGAAGGGCTTATCCGCACCGTTCTCGATTACTTCTCCGAAGCCACCGGCGCCGAGATCAAGTATTCCTCGTCGGAGAATTACGAGCAGCAGATCGTCATCGACACGCAGGCTGGCAGCCCGCCCAACATCGCCGTGCTGCCGCAGCCGGGCCTGATCCAGGATCTGGCATCGAAAGGCCTATTGACGCCGCTCGGCGACGACACGGCCAACTGGGTCAAGGACAATTACGGCGCGGGCCAATCCTGGGTCGACCTCGGCACCTTCAAGGACAAGGACGGCAAGCCCGGCTTCTTCGCCTTTCCTTATAAGGCCGACGTGAAATCGCTGGTCTGGTACTCGCCGGACAATTTCGAGGAAGCCGGCTACAAGGTGCCGAAGACGCAGGAAGAGCTTGCCGAGCTCGAAAAGAAGATCATCGCCGACGGCGGCACGCCATGGTGCATCGGGCTTGGTTCGGGCGGCGCCACCGGCTGGCCGGCGACCGACTGGGTCGAAGACATCATGCTGCGCACCCAGACGCCCGAGATCTACGACAAATGGGTAAAGAACGAAATTCCGTTCAACGATCCGGCCGTGGTCAACGCCATCGACATTTTCGGCAAGATCGCGACCGACGACAAGATGGTCGAGGGCGGCGCCAAGGCGGTTGCGGCGACCGATTTCCGCGACAGCCCGAAGGGCCTCTTCTCGGTGCCGCCGAAATGCTATCTGCACCACCAGGCATCGTTCATCCCGACCTTCTTCCCGCAAGGCACCAAGATCGGCGAGGATGCCGACTTCTTCTATTACCCGCCCTACGCCTCCAAGCCCGAGCTCGGCACTCCGGTGCTCGGCGCCGGCACGCTGGCCATGATCACCAAAGATAGCAAGAGTGCCCGCGCGTTCATCGAATTCCTGAAGCTGCCGCTCGCTCATGAGATCTGGATGGCACAGGGCGGCTTCGTGACGCCGTTCAAGTCGGTCAACAAGGACGCCTATGCCAGCGACGCGCTGAAGAAGCAGGGCGAGATCCTGGCCAACGCCTCGACCTTCCGCTTCGATGGGTCCGACCTGATGCCGGGCAAGATCGGCGCCGGCGCGTTCTGGACCGGCATGATCGACCTGGTCGGTGGCAAGTCCGCCCAGGACGTCGCCACCGACATCCAGAAAAGCTGGGACGCGATCAAGTAAGCGGCCGGCTCGAGTCCCATGTGATGCGGTCCGGGCCTCAAACGGCCCGGACCTTCTTCGGTGCCTGGCGTCGCGTCGATTGTCGTGAGCACGACGCATTCCGGCATGACGCGCGCCCAGTGACCTGCTTTTCGGCTGGTCGCGCTCCAGACAACTGAATCGGCGCATGATCCCGTCGCCAAAGCCATTCTCGACTGGCGGATCCGTGCGCAGGGGGAGGGACCCATGGCGGCTCAGATTTTTTCGGCGATATTCGTCATCATCATCGGCGTGGGCGGCTGCGTCGCCTATTTCTGGGGTGCCAACAAGGCACTCGACACGATCTTTCCGGCACGCGGCGTTTCCGGCAAGGCGGCGATCGACAATCTGCGCTGGCAGGGGGTGATCCGGCCCTGGCTGTTCGTCGGCCCGGCGATGATCATCCTCACTATCTACCTGATCTACCCGGTGGTGGAGACGCTGAGGCTGTCGTTCCTCGATCGCGGCGGCGCCCATTTCGTCGGCCTGGCCAACTATCAATGGGCGTTCGGCGACCGTGAGTTCCGCAATTCGATCCTCAACAACATCATGTGGCTGGCGGTGGTGCCAGCCGCCTGCACCTTCCTCGGCCTGATCATCGCCGTGCTCACCGACAAGATCTGGTGGGGCACCATCGCCAAGAGCCTGATCTTCCTGCCGCTCGCCATCTCCTTCGTCGGCGCCAGCGTCATCTGGAAATTCATCTACGAGTATCGCGGCGAGGGCCAGACACAGATCGGCCTGCTCAACGCCATCATCCAGTATTTCGGCGGCCAGCCGCAGGTCTGGATATCGCTGCCGTTCTGGAACAACTTCTTCCTGATGGTCATCCTGATCTGGATCCAGACCGGCTTTGCCATGGTCATCCTGTCGTCGGCCTTGCGCGGCATTCCGGAAGAGACGCTGGAAGCCGCCGTGATCGACGGCGCCAACCCCTTCCAGATCTTCTGGAAGATCATGGTGCCGCAGATCTGGGGCACCATCGCCGTCGTCTGGACCACCATCACCATCCTGGTGCTGAAGGTTTTCGACATCGTGCTGACCATGACCAACGGCCAGTGGAACAGCCAGGTGCTGGCCAATCTGATGTTCGACTGGATGTTCCGCGGCGGCGGCGATTTCGGCCGCGGCGCCACCATCGCCATCATCATCATGATAGCGGTCATTCCGATCATGGTCTGGAACATCCGCCAGGCGAACAAAGAGACGGAGGGACATTGAGATGGCCGTGGCGACCGGAAAGTCCTTTGTCAGCCGTTTCGGCGTCCATATCGCCGTCTTCATCTTCGTTGCGATCTGGACGATCCCGACGCTCGGCATTCTGGTCTCGTCGCTGCGCGACAAGGACCAGATCATCGCTTCGGGCTGGTGGAACTCGTTCACCAGTTCCAGCCAGACGGAAGCCGGACGGCTGCCGCCCGCCTCGGCGCAGGTCGAGAAGGACGGCAAGTTCGTTCTGCAAGGCAATATCTTCGGCGACGGCCCTGCCCGCAACATCAGCGCCTTCGGCATCAAGTCGGCAGCGCCGACGCAATATCCCGCCGGCACGACAGCCGATCTCGGCGACGGCGTGACCCTGCAGCTCAATGCCGACGGCAGTTTCGTCATGACCTCGCCGAAGGCTTTCGAAGGCGAACGCGGCCAGCGCGTCTATTACGCCTCCTCGGCGCCGCCGAAATTCACCACCGATAATTACGACACGGTGCTGTTTTCGGAAGGCATCGGCCGCTCCTTCATGAACTCGCTGACCGTCACCATTCCGGCCACCGTCATCCCGATCCTGATCGCCGCGTTCGCAGCCTACGCGCTGGCCTGGATGCGCTTTCCTGGCCGGGCTCTGCTCATCGCCGTCATCATCGGCCTCCTGGTCGTGCCGCTGCAGATGTCGCTGATCCCGCTGCTGAAGCTCTACAACGGCGTCGGCAGCTTCTTCGGAGTGCCGTCGAAGACCTATCTCGGCATCTGGCTGGCGCATACCGGCTTCGGCCTGCCCTTCGCCATCTATCTGTTGAGGAGTTATATTGCCGGCCTGCCACGCGAGATCATGGAATCGGCGCGCATCGACGGCGCCAGCGATTTCGAGATCTTCGTCAAGATCGTGCTGCCATTGTCGTTCCCGGTGCTGGCCTCGTTCGCCATCTTCCAGTTTCTCTGGGTGTGGAACGATCTGCTGGTGGCAATGGTTTTCCTTGGTACCGAGGGCGACCAGATCGTGCTGACCGCCAAGCTCAATGCGTTGCTCGGCTCGCGCGGCGGCGACTGGGAGATCCTGACGACATCGGCCTTCGTTACCATCATCGTGCCGCTGATCGTGTTCTTCTCGCTGCAGCGCTATTTCGTCCGCGGGCTGCTTGCCGGCTCGGTGAAAGGAGGTTGAGATCATGCAATCCGCTTTGAAGGCCACTCCGAAGCCCGATCTTGCTATCGATCGCGACTGGTGGCGAGGTGCCGTGATCTACCAGATCTATCCGCGCAGCTATCAGGATTCGAACAGCGACGGCATCGGCGACCTCAGGGGCATCATCGGCCGGCTGCCCTACATCGCCTCGCTCGGCGTCGACGCCATCTGGATCTCGCCGTTCTTCAAATCGCCGATGAAGGACTTTGGCTACGACGTGTCGGATTATTGCGACGTCGATCCGATGTTCGGCACGCTCGCCGACTTCGACGCGCTCACCGCCGAGGCGCACCGGCTTGGCCTCAAGGTGATGATCGACGAGGTGCTCTCGCACACCGCCGACGTCCATCCCTGGTTCAAGGAGAGCCGCTCCAGCCGAAGCAATCCAAAAGCCGACTGGTATGTTTGGGCGGACGCCAAGCCGGACGGCACGCCGCCCAACAACTGGCTCTCGATCTTCGGCGGCTCGGCCTGGCAGTGGGACACCAGCCGCCAGCAATATTACCTGCATAATTTCCTGGCCGAGCAGCCCGACCTCAATTTCCACAGCCGCGCGGTCCAGGACGCGCTGCTCGATGTCACCCGCTTCTGGCTGGAGCGCGGCGTCGATGGTTTCCGCCTCGATACCATCAATTTCTACTTCCACAGCCAAGGCCTGGAAGACAATCCGCCGCTGCCGCCCGAGCAGCGCAACGACCAGACGGCGCCGGCCGTCAACCCCTACAACTACCAAGACCATCTCTACGACAAGAGCCGGCCTGAAAACCTCGGCTTCCTCGAACGCTTCCGCGCCTTGCTCGACGAATATCCGGCCACGGCCGCGGTTGGCGAAGTCGGCGATTCGCAGCGTGGGCTGGAAGTCGTGGCGGCCTATACGGCCGGCGGCAAGCGCGTCCATATGTGTTACTCCTTCGACTTCCTGGCGCCGGAGAAGATCAGCGCGGCAAAGGTGCGCTCGGTGCTGGAAACCTTCGGCAAGGTGGCCAGCGATGGCTGGTCGTGCTGGGCCTTCTCCAACCATGACGTGATGCGCCCTGCCTCGCGCTGGGCAGCCGGCGAGCCGGACCCGACCGCGTACCTCAGGGTCATCTCGGCGCTGCTGATGTCGTTGCGCGGCTCGGTCTGCATCTATCAGGGCGAGGAGCTCGGGCTCAGCGAGGCCGAACTCAGCTTCGAGGATCTGCAGGACCCGTACGGCATCCGCTTCTGGCCGGAATTCAAGGGCCGCGACGGCTGCCGCACGCCAATGGTTTGGGACGGCGCTGCCCGCAATGGCGGCTTCTCGACGGCAAAGCCCTGGCTGCCGGTGCCGGCCAAGCACCTTGCGCAAGCGGTCAATGTGCAGCAAGGCAACGACGGCTCGCTGCTCGAGCACTACCGGCGCTTCCTGGCTTTCCGCCGTGCTCATCCGGCACTGGCCAAGGGCGATATCGAGTTCATCGAAAGCGAGGGCGACACCGTCGCCTTCACACGCCGCGAAGGCAACGAGCAGATCGTCTGCGCCTTCAATCTCGGCGCAAAGCCGGCCGAGGTCGATCTTGACGGCCGCTCACTGCAGCCCTTGCCGGGACACGGGTTTTCGGGACAGACTGGCGCCGGCACTATCCGCCTCGGCGGCTACGGCGCCTGGTTCGGGCGTATCGACTGAATTCAAGGAAGAACTGGAGAGTACCATGGCCGATGTCACGCTAAGGCAAGTGAGGAAATCATATGGCAATCTCAACATTCTGCACGGCGTCGACCTCGACATAAAGTCGGGCGAATTCATCGTCTTCGTCGGTCCGTCTGGTTGCGGCAAGTCCACCTTGCTGCGCTGCATCGCCGGGCTGGAGGAGATCACCTCGGGCGAGCTCAAGATCGACGGCGAGATTGTCAACGACGTGCCGCCGTCAAAGCGCGGCATCGCGATGGTGTTCCAGTCCTATGCGCTCTATCCGCACATGACCGTCTACGACAACATGGCGTTCTCGATGAAGATCGGCAAGGAAAGCAAGGCCGAGATCGACAAGCGGGTGCGCCAGGCGGCCGAGATCCTGCAGCTGACCAAATATCTCGACCGCCTGCCCAAGGCGATGTCGGGCGGCCAGCGCCAGCGTGTCGCCATCGGCCGCGCCATCGTGCGCAATCCCAAGGTCTTCTTGTTCGACGAGCCGCTATCCAACCTCGATGCGGCGCTGCGGGTCGCCACTCGCATCGAGATCGCCAAGCTCAAGGAATCGATGCCGGCCACAACGATGATCTATGTCACCCACGACCAGGTCGAGGCCATGACGCTGGCCGACCGCATCGTGGTGCTGAAGGAAGGCCATATCGAACAGGTCGGCACGCCGATGGAGCTCTACAAGCGGCCCGGCAACCTGTTCGTCGCCCAGTTCATCGGCTCGCCGGCGATGAACATCCTGCCGGCGACGATCGACAGGACCGGCAACCCGACGGTCGTCAGCCATGTCGGCGGCCGCAAGGCAACGGTGCCGATCGCAACGCCTGCCTCGGCGAAAGGCGCTGCGGTGAGCTTCGGGGTGCGGCCGGAGGATCTGATGATCGCAGCCGGCGCCGACTATTTGTTCGAAGGGACGGTCGACTATGTCGAGCAACTCGGCGAGGTCCAACTCGTCTATGTCGACATCGGCCGCGCCGACCTGCCGCTGGTGACCAAGCTGCCGGGCAATGTCGAGGTCAAGCGCGGGGCGTCGATGCGGCTGACGGCGGATGCCGGCGACCTGCATATTTTCGACGCGGACGGACACTCCTTCGCGCTCCATGAAGCAGAAGCAAAGGCGGCTTGAGGCAGGCGTTTTTCCGCCACGCAAAAGACAAGAGCGGCGGGCATGGCCCGCCGCTCTTATCTGGAATTCCGGTTCGGCTGTTAGTTGTTGCCGAAGAGGTTGCGGTCGGCGCCCTGAGGCGCGGACTTGGGCACATCGCCAGACGAATTCAGCAACTTGTAGATCGGCGAGTTGCTGTCACGCACCGAATACGTCTGCGTCTTGTCGACATTGACGGTCGACTGCTTATTGATGTCGCTCCCGCCAACATTGTCGTTTTGGGCATAGGCGCCGCCGGCGGCAATCAAGAGAGCGGCGGCAGTAAGAACAATCTTTTTCATTTGGATACTCCTGGATTTCGGATCAAAGCGGCGGGCATGCCCGCCCGCCTTGATGGTGGGATCGGCTGTTAGTTGTTGCCGAAGAGGTTGCGATCGGCGCCCTGGCCGACCGGCTGCTTTTCAGCCTGATCCGACTTCTTGAGGGAGGCCGTGTACGAGCTGTCGACCGCGACAGCCGGCTGGTTGGCTCCGTTGGAACCATAATTGTCGCTGCCGGCGAAAGCGCTGCCGGTGATGGCCAAAACGGCGACGGCGGCAAGAAAGATCTTTTTCATTTCAATACTCCTGAATTTTTTCAGATCCCGGGCGGCGGATATGCCCGCCGCCCTGATGCTGGGATCGGCTGTTAGTTGTTGCCGAAGAGGTTCCGGTCGGCGCCCTGGACAGGCTGCTTGTCAGCATCAGCCGGCTTCTGAATGGAAGCCGTGTACGAGCTGTCGCCCGAGGCGGCAGGCTGGTTCGCACCATTGGAACCATAATTGTCGCTGCCGGCGAAGGCGCTGCCGGTGATGGCCAAAACGGCGACGGCGGCAAGAGCGATCTTTTTCATTTTTAGTACTCCAGTATCTTAGTCTCAGTCCGTCTAGCGGCGTGTCTTGGGAGGAGTTCGCGTCGTTCGGACCGCCCCGATGTGGGAAAGCCAATGGCCAGTTTCCAATCACGAAGTTGTTTGGTGTGGACCAAGAATCTACACCTTGAAATTGTGCCACGGACTCCCTCCGCCACATTTTTACCGTTTAATGTCAACAAGATAGCCCATCGCCTCGGTCTGACTGCAAGGGGAGTTGGAAGGCAGCGTTCACAGCGTCCTGCACGCATTGTCAACAGAAACGAACCGTTCGGTTCGATTTTTTAAACCGATAAAAGTCGCAGCCGGGGTTGTTTGTCGAATCGTTAACCATTTCAGCCAAGCGCGGCCTCGCCGTTCTGCCGGTTTTCGGCCCGTTTAGGCCGGCCGGCAAAGGCAGCAACCGGGCAAGCAGAACCGGGTCAGACCCCGTAGCGTTCGGTGCGGATGAGAGCCGCAGGCACCCCGGCATCGATCAGTGCCTCGGCGGCGGCCGTCACGAATGCGTTCGAGCCGCAGACAAAGGCCAGCTTCGGCGGCGCGGGCAACCTGGTCATGGCTTGCACCATCATCGCGGCGTCGACCCGCCGCGCATAATCCGCCGGACGGCGGGCCGGCTCGCGCGTCAGCGTCAGCACCAGGTCGAAGCCATCCCGGCGCTCGGCGAGGTCGATCAGCTCATCGCGAAAGATCACCTCGTCCCAGACCCGCGCCGAAACCACCAGGGCGGCGGCAACCAGCGACCCCCGCATCGCCCGGTGACGGACCATCGACATCAACGGCACCACGCCCGACCCACCGCCGACGAGCAGGAGCGGTCCGCCATCGCCGTCGGACCAGACGAAATGGCCGCCGAGCGGCCCGCGCAATTCGAACTCGTCGCCCACCGCCGCGATCTCGTGAAAGAACGGCGAGACCTCCCCGTCCTCGAGTTTTTCAATCGCCAGCTCGATGGTCTCGCCGGTCTCCGGTGCCGAGGCGATGGAGTAGGAGCGCCGCGCCTGATAACCGTCAGGCGCCGTCAGCCTGACATCTACATGCTGTCCGGCACGGTAGGCGAAGGGCCGCGACGGCTGCAGGAAAAAGCTGGTGACGCGCGGCGTGCGCTTTTGGATGCGGGTGATGGTCACTATCTGCCAGGGCGACTGCGCCGCCGGTGCGTCGCTCATGGATCGTTCGTGTAGCGCTGCTCGCGCCACGGGTCGCCATAGATATGATAGCCTCGCAACTCCCAGAAACCCGGCTCGTCACGCTCGGTGAACTGCAGCCCGTTCAGCCATTTGGCCGATTTCCAGAAATAGAGATGCGGAACGAGCAGCCGCGCCGGGCCGCCATGGTCGGGGGTGATCGGCTTGCCCTCGTAAAGCAGCGCCACCATCGCCTTGCCGCCGGTGAGATCCTTCGTCGGCACGTTGGTGGAATAGCCGTCGAAACCCAACGCCAGCGTGAAGGCGGTGGGCGGCTCGATGCCGGCGTCGGCAAGGATGTCGTCGACCAGCACGCCCTGCCACGCCGTGTCGAACTTGGTCCATGCGGTGACGCAATGGATGTCGCGCGTCATCTTGGTCAGGGGCAGCGCGTTGAACTCGGCCCAGTTCCACTTCTTGATCGGCCGCGGCCCGTGCTTAAGCGTGAACGACCAATCCTCGGTGCGCACATGCGGCGTCGGGCCGGCCGACAGGACCGGGAAACCGTGCTCGAGATATTGCCCCGGCGGGATACGTGCACCCGTATCCGTCGGCGGCTTTCGTCCGGAAGAGAAGCCTCGGGTAGCCATCAAGAATATCCGTTTGCGCAAGGTCCAATCGACCTTTGTCAGTTTTCTCGAAGACGCGCGCGCGGGCAACCGAAATCTTGGCTCGGCCGGCAATGCCCCTCCATCGATCTTGGCAGCGCGGCGCCTGCCTCAGCCACTGGCGAAGGGGACGGCGACAAACATCTGGGCGTCGCCGCGCTGGACAAGCAGCAGCACCGATTTCTTGCCGGATTTGGCAGCCTGCACGATCGCCTGGTTAGCCTGCCTGGCGCTTCTCACCGGATGCTGGTCGACGGCGACGATGATATCGCCGGGCTGGATGCCGGAAGCCGATGCCGCCTTGTTCGGGTCGACGCGCTCGACCAGTGCGCCGTGCTGGTTGCCTGCCAGGTTCATTGCCTGGCGTACATCCGGGGTGACATCCATCAGGCGGAGACCGAGCGCCGGTGCACGGAGGCCCTGCTCCGTCGACGGCTGACCTTGATCGCCGGTCACCGATCCCGTTGCCATGTCGTCTTCGTTGCGCCCGATCTCGACCGAGATCTGCAGGCTTTGGCCCTTGCGCCAGACATTGAGGGTTTCCCTTGTGCCGGGCGCAACGTCGGCGACGGCGCGCGACAGGTCCCTTGGGTCCTTTATGTCGCGATCGGCGAAGCTGGTGATGACGTCGCCGGTCTCGATGCCGGCCTTGGCGGCCGGCGATCCGTCGCTGACCTGCGCGACGAGCACGCCGGCGGGGTGATCGAGGCCGATGGCGGTCGCCATATCAGGCGTCACCGGCTGGATCTGGACGCCGAGGTAGCCGTACTGGATGGAGCCGCCCTTCATCAGCTTGGCGACGACCTTTTGCGCCTGGTCCGAGGGGATGGCGAAGCCGACGCCGACGCTGCCGCCATTCGGCGAAAAGATCGCCGTGTTGATGCCGACGACATTGCCGTTCACATCCGTCAGCGGGCCGCCGGAATTGCCCCGGTTGATCGGTGCGTCGATCTGGATGAAGTCGTCAAACGGCCCGCTGTGCAGGTCGCGGCCGCGCGCCGAGACGATGCCGGCCGTGACCGTGGTGCCAAGGCCGAACGGATTGCCGAAGGCGAGCACCTGGTCACCCGGCATGAGCTTGTCGGAATCACCCCATCTGACGGTCGGCAAGGGCTTGCCGGCTTTGACCTTGAGCACGGCAAGATCGTTCTTGGCGTCATGGCCGATCAATTTGGCGGGAAGCTCGGTGCCGTCGTCGAGCGTCACCTTGATCGATTGGGCGCCATCGACAACGTGATTGTTGGTGACGATGGTGCCGTCGCTGGCGACGATGAAGCCTGAACCGAGCGCCTCGGTGCGCGGCGCCTGTTCCGGCGGTGTTTTGGGAGCGGGCAATCCCTGGTCACCGAAGAAATGGCGGAAATAGTCGTCGAAAGGGGAGGTTCCGCCAAAGGGAGAGGCGTCGCTCATGGTGTCGGGCTGTTGTACTTTCATGACCGTCGTGATTGTCACCACCGCCGGCTTATCGGCCGCCACGACCGGCGCGAACGAGCCGCTCGGCGCCGTCATGCCGGTGACGGGAGGGGTGACCGTTGCCGCCAGGACATCATTCAGCCTGGGAGCGAGAGGCAGGGCGAAAGGGCTGACGATCAACGCTGCGCCCAGCAGAGCGGCGACGCGATGTCTGCGAAGGGTCTGAATTGGTGACATGGCCGTTGTCCGGGCGAGAGATTGGTGAAGCGCCCTAACGTTCCGTCACCGGAACAATTCATCGGCGCGTCGGTCGTCGGCCTTGCCTGTCTCGCCTGTCAGGCAGCCGACCGGATCGACAGCCCCGCATCTAGGGCGCCGATCATGGTTTCCAGATAATGTTACGAAGATTTAATTTTCGGCTGGCAACCGCCGTGCCGGGCTGGCGCCGAAACCCGAAAACAAAAACCCGCCTTGCGGCGGGTCGTTGGGGCAAATCAGCACCATACCCAAATTACTAGCATAGCTGCCGGCACAAAGCAAGAACAAAATAGCTACCCAAGCCAAATAGCTTCAGGCCCCCCTCACTGCCCCGCCAAGGCTTCTATGCCGCTGTCCCGTCCGTTCGCCTGAGATACGCCGAGGCGATCTCGCGCATCCGCCTGCCGTCGAAGCTCGGTCCATGGCCGCCATGACCGATCCGGATCGGCAGGTCGAGCAGTCGCTGCATGGTGCGGCGGTAGGCGGCACGATCGGAATCCGGCAGGTCGTCGATCAGTGTGGCGTCATAGATGGCGTCGCCGGCGAAGAACAGGCCGTCTGCCTCATCGAACAGCGCGATCGAATCCGGAGAGTGGCCGGGCAGGTGCAGGACGCGGAATTGCCGGTCGCCGAGGTCGATCCTATCGCCCTCGTCCAGGGTCCGGTCCAGCGGCGCCGGTGGAATCCTGTAATCGGCCGCTTTCCAGCCCTTTGCCGGCAGTCTGGAGACGGCGCCTTCCAGATCATGGAACATGTAGGCGTAGGTCACCGCTTCGTCCATGCTGTCGAACTGCGTGGCGCTGTGGCGCGGACCTGCCCGCAACGGAAACTCGTGCAGCGAGCCGACATGATCGAGATGGATATGCGTGGCGACGACGAGCAGCGGCTTGCCGGCCGGCGTGTCGATCTGCGGCGCCAGCGGGCAGATCCCCATGCCGGTGTCGACCAGCAGGTCGACATCGCGGCCGCGCACATGCCAGATGTTGGCGCGCATGAAATCATGCACGAAGGGCTCGGTCAGCATCATCGTCTTGGCGTCGACGATGGTTTTGCTGAACCAGCTGTCCATCAGATCAAGGCCGGCATCAGACGAACGGCTTGCCGACCTTGTACTTTCGCGGAACCAGCCGCTTCAGATAGGCCATGCCCGCATCGGACAGCCGGTTGACGTCGGGCAGCATGAAATCATCCGGCATATGGCGCGTCTTGCCGGCGACGTTCTTCAGCGGCACCTTCTTCAGTACGGTTTTTTTGCCGTCATATTGCAGCGCCACCGAACCGCCGCCCTCGTCGGCCACGGTGACGGCGAAGGCACCGGCATCGAAGGCCTCCTGCGCGTCCACCGCGCTGATGGCGCCGACATAGCCGCGCGGCATATAGCCGAGCGCATCGACGCGCGCCCGCTTGCCCGGCAATCCTTCGGCGAGCGCGCGCTCCAAGGCTGCCGGCAGGTCGCTGCCCGACAGCTTGACGTTGCCGTGCTGGTCGCGCTCCAGCCTTTCCGGCGGCACCAGGCTTTCGACCAGCGCCTTGCCGTCGGCGGTGCTGACGCCTTCGGAGACGGCAACGATGCAGCGCTTGTGGCGGTCGAGCGTGGCGCGCACGTCGTCGATGAAACCGGCCGCCGAGAACGGCCGCTCCGGCACGTAGACGAGATGCGGGCCGCTGTCCTGGTCGAGCTGCCAGGCCGCGGATGCGGCCGTCAGGAAACCGGCATGCCGCCCCATGACGATGCCGACATAAATGCCCGGCAAAGCGCGGAAATCGAGATCGACCGAAAGAAACGCGCCGGCGACGAACTCGGCCGCCGACATGAAGCCGGGCGTATGGTCGTTCTCCTCGAGATCGTTGTCGATGGTTTTCGGCGCGTGAACGAAGGCGATCTTGCCGCCGGCGGCGTCGGTGAGGATCTGCTGCGTGCCCGAGGTGTCGTTGCCGCCGATATAGATGAAGGCATCGGCGCCGGCTTTCTTCAAGCCGCTGAGGATGAGGTCGCAATAGGCGGCATCCGGCTTGTCGCGCGTCGAACCGAGCGCGGCGCTCGGTGTCGCCGCGATCAGCCGCAGGCGGTCCTCGGGGATGGCGGAAAGATCGACGTAATTGCCGTCACGAATTCCGCGCACGCCGTGGATGGAACCAAGCACCTTGGCGCCGGGATGCCGCTTGCGGATTTCGAGCGCAGCACCCACCACGGTCTGGTTGATGACGGCGGTCGGGCCGCCGCCTTGCGCGATGACAAAAGTTCCGGCCATTGTTCACGTCTCCCGGGCGATGAAATCGCAGGCACTTTCGCCTGTCTTGCGGCATCGCGCAACGGCAGAGTGATCGCTGAAGGCGAAGCCGCCGTTCAGACGACGACGACCGGGTTTTTCTTGGAGACGCGGCTGTAGAGATCGATGATGTCCTGGTTGATCAGGCGCACGCAGCCCGACGACATCGCCTGGCCGATGCTCCACCATTCGGGCGAGCCGTGGATGCGATAACCGGTGTCGCTGCCGTTCTGATAGATGTAGAGGGCACGCGCGCCGAGCGGATTGTCGAGGCCGCCCGGCTGTCCGCCTTGCCACTTCACTAGTTCCGGCCTGCGGGCGATCATCTCGGGCGGCGGGGTCCAGACCGGCCATTCCTTGCCGTACTGGATGTTGGCGCGGCCGGACCAGCGGAATCCGTCCTTGCCTATACCGACGCCGTAACGGATCGCCTCGCCGCCGGGCTGCACCAGATAGAGCAGCCGTTCCTGCGAGTGAACGACGATGGTGCCGGGCTGCTCGCCGGTCGGATCGACGACGATCTGGCGGCGAAACTCCGGCTTGATCTTGAGATAGGGCACCTCCGGCACGTTGAAGCCACCGTCGGTAAGCGAAGCGTACATCACGTCGGGGCTGGTGATGTTCTTGTCGACGCTGATGCTCGGACGGACGGGCCGGATCGAGCCGGTGGTGACGTCGTCGAGCTGGAGCGACGGCAGATCCAGCGTCTGGCTGCAGCCTGTGACGCCGAGCAGCGCTAGCGCGCCGGCGCCGGACAGCACCGTGCGGCGGGAAAGCTGTAGTTCGGTTTCGATTGCGTCGCCATTATGCGGCAGCGACAGACCGTGCGGCAACTCACGCATTTACCCAAACCCTACGCTGTCGGCGGGAAACACGGTCCGGCCGGATAGCAGGCATTTTCACCAATCATGGTTGAAAAAGCGTGAAGGCCAGCCGCCTGGCGTTAACGAGGGGCTTTTTCGATTCTTGCCTCTTTACATCTGCGCGAGGCCAAGGATTTATCCTCTCCTTTAAGCTCAAGGAGAAGAAAATGTCCTTCGAAAACTGGGCCGCGTTTGCCGCTGCCTCGGCAGTCCTTCTGGTCATTCCAGGCCCGACCATCCTGCTGGTGGTTTCCTATGCACTCGGCCAAGGCTGGCGCACCGCGCTGCCGATGGCAGTCGGCGTGGCGCTCGGCGACTTCACCGCGATGACACTGTCGATGCTGGGCATCGGCGCGCTGCTGGCGGCGTCGGCCACCGTATTCACGGTGCTGAAGGTGATCGGGGCCTTCTATCTGATCTATCTCGGCATCAAGCTGTTTCGCGCCGGCGGCGCGCTCCGGGCCGAACCGCGCACCGATGCGGTGTCATCGGCGAAAATGGCGGCGCATGCCTGGCTGGTTACTGCGCTCAATCCGAAAAGCATCACCTTCTTCGTCGCCTTCCTGCCGCAGTTCCTCGACCGGCACGCGGATTTCTGGACACAGATGCTGATCTTCGAGATGACCTTCCTGACGCTCGCCTTCGCCAACGCCTTCGGTTATGCGCTGATCGCCGCAAGGGCGCGCAACGTCGTGCGCAATCCAAAGGCGATCCGCATCTTCAACCGCACCGGCGGCACGCTGCTGGTCGGCGCAGGCATCGCCACGGTGGCGATGCGATCGGGCAACTGAGGACAAGCCATGGCGGTCAGGGATGCATTCGGCCTGACACTGTCTGGCGCGACGGAGGCCGGGTTTTCGTCCTACAGCCAGGCCGTGCGCGAATTGCAGTGCTTCATCGGCGATCCGGTCGGCTCCATTGACCGGGCAATCGCCGACGATCCCGGCTTCGTCATGGCGCAGGTGTTCAAGGGTTATCTCTTTGGCCTCGCCACCGAGCGTGAGGCGACGGCGGTGGCCAAGGCATGTCACGAGGCGGCGCTGCCGCTTGCCGCGACGACACGCGAGCAGGCGCATGTCGCCGCCCTTGGCCACCTTGCGGAGGGACGCTGGCACGAGGCCGCCCGCGTGCTGGAGGATATCGCCATCGAGTTTCCGCTCGATGCGCTGGCGCTGCAGACCGGGCACCAGATCGACTTCTTCACCGGCAACGCGCGCATGCTGCGCGACCGCATCGGCCGCGCGCTGCCGTCCTGGCAGAGCGGCATGCCGGGCTATCACGCCATACTCGGCATGCAGGCCTTTGGCCTGGAGGAAATGGGCGATTACGCGCGCGCCGAAAAACTTGGCCGCACGGCGGTCGATATCGAGCCGCGCGACGGCTGGGCCCAGCATGCGGTGGCCCATGTCATGGAGATGCAGAGCCGGCAAAAGGACGGCATTCTGTGGATGCGCGCCAATCCCGAAGCGTGGACGCGGGAAAGTTTCCTGCAGGTGCACAATTGGTGGCACCTGGCACTGTTCCACTACGATCTCGGCGAAATCGACGAGGTGCTGGCGCTCTATGACGGGCCGATCTATGGCGAGCGCTCGACGCTGGCGCTCAACATGGTCGATGCCTCGGCGATTCTGTGGCGGCTGCATCTCGGCGGCGTCGATGTCGGCAGCCGCTGGGCGGCGCTCGCCGCCAACTGGTTGCCCAAGGCCATCGCCGGCCATTATGCCTTCAACGACGCCCACGCAATGATGGCGTTTGTCGGTGCCGGCCTCGACGCGCCGGCCAGCGGCTTGCTCGAGGCGCAGCGCGAGGCGATGCTCGGCAAAGACGACAACGCCGGTTTCACCCGGGATGTCGGCCATCCCCTGACGCTCGCCATCAAGGCATTCGGCGAGGGCAATTATGCCGGGGCGATACGCCTGATCCGGCCGATCCGGGCGATCGCCCATCGCTTCGGCGGCAGCCACGCCCAACGCGATGTCATCGACCTGACGCTGATCGAGGCGGCATTGCGTTCCGGTGATGGCGCGCTGGCGAGGGCGCTTGCGGCGGAACGCGCGCTGGCACGGCCGGACAGCCCGTTGTCGGCACTGTTTTCACGGCGCGCAATCGCTCTCACGGCGAATTGACCAAGATTAAATCTTGCCTTAAAAACTGCCCCGGCCAGATTTTTTCGAGTGTCGAAAAAATCTTCGCGTGTTGACTGGAGCGTTTTTCCGGCAGCACGATTGCCGGGATATCTTCGCCGCTCGTGTCGCAGGACTAGGCTGGGAAGCAAGAAAGACCGTCGCCGCCAGGCCTGACGGACATGGGAGGAAGCATGTATCTCGGCCTCGATCTCGGCACGTCGGGCGTCAAGGCGCTGCTGATCGATGCAAGGCAGGGCATCGTCGGCTCCGGCCACGCGCCGCTCGATGTGTCGCGCCCGCATCCCGGCTGGTCCGAGCAGAACCCGGCCGACTGGATTCGCGCCTGCGAAGCGGCGATCGCCGAGCTGAGGTCCATGCATGCGAAGGAGCTCGCGGCGGTCAAAGGCATCGGCCTTTCCGGCCATATGCATGGCGCCACCCTGCTAGATGCCGCCGACCAGGTGCTGCGCCCCTGCATCCTGTGGAACGACACACGCAGCCACGCCGAGGCGGCTGCACTCGATGCCGACCCGCGCTTTCGCAAGCTGACCGGCAACATCGTCTTTCCCGGCTTCACCGCGCCAAAGCTCGCCTGGGCGAAAAACAACGAACCGGCTGTTTTTGCCAAGGTGGCAAAGGTCCTGCTGCCGAAGGACTTTTTGCGGCTCTGGCTCGCCGGCGACCATATTTCGGAAATGTCGGATTCGGCTGGCACGTCGTGGCTCGATGTCGGCAAACGCGCCTGGTCCTCCGAACTGCTCGCAGCGACGTCGCTCGACGAAAGGCAGATGCCGTCATTGGTCGAAGGCACGGCCAAGGCCGGTGCCTTGCGCGGCGAACTGGCTGCGAAATGGGGCATGCAGACGGGCATTCCGATCGCCGGCGGCGCCGGCGACAACGCGGCCTCGGCCTGCGGCATGGGCACGGTCGGCGCCGGCCAGGCTTTCGTCTCGCTCGGCACGTCGGGCGTGCTTTTTGCCGCCAACGCGTCCTATCTGCCCAATCCGGAAAGTGCGGTGCACACCTTCTGCCACGCACTGCCCGGCACCTGGCACCAGATGGGCGTCATCCTGTCGGCAACCGATTCACTCAACTGGCTGTCGGCAATTGCGGGAAAAAGCGCCGTCGAGTTGACCGCCGAACTCGGCGATGCGCTGCAGGCGCCGACCGGTGTCTCCTTCCTGCCGTACCTGTCAGGTGAGCGGACGCCTCACAATGATTCCGTCATTCGGGGCGCCTTTACCGGGCTTGCCCACGAGTCCGGCCGCGCGGCGCTGACCCGGGCCGTGCTCGAAGGCGTCGCCTTCGCCTTCCGCGACAGCCTCGAAGCCCTGGCCAAAGCCGGCACGACGCTGACCCGGGTGACGGCGATCGGCGGCGGCTCGCGTTCGCGCTACTGGCTGAAGGCGATCGCCACAGCGCTTGGCCTGCCAGTCGATATTCCAGCCGACGGCGATTTCGGCGCCGCCTTTGGCGCCGCCCGGCTTGGCCTGATCGCGGCGACCGGCGCCGATCCGCGCGCCGTGTGCACGGCGCCAGCGACGGACGCCACGGTCGAGCCGGTCGCCGCCCTCGGCGGTGCCTATGCAGAGGCCTATCAGCGCTACCGCCAGCTTTACCCGGCGATCAGGAGCGCCACGGCGTGAGCGATTTCCCGCCCTCGCCGTGGCCTGCCGAGAAGGCCTTACTGTGCCGGCACCTTGTCGAGAAAGCCGGTGACGCTTTTCAGCCGGCCATTTTCGATGACGCCGATATCGGTGCCTTCGATGACGGACTCGACGCCTTCCGGCCCGAGATTCCAGGAGAAACGGATGGTATCGGCGAAGCCGTCCGGCTTGCCTTTCAGCGAGAACCTGAAGCCGGCAAAGCGCTGCTGCACGCCTTCGATCAGCGCAGCGATGCCGTCATGGCCGTCGCCCTGCATGATCGGATCGCGGTAGCCGACGTCCTCGGTGAAGGTCGCCTCGAGCAAGGCTTTCCTGCGTGCGGCGTCGCTCTCGTTCCAGGCGGCGATGTAGTTTTCGGCAATGGTGTTGAGGTCGGTCATGGTCTGTCTCCTTCGTTGGGTGGCTTTGACATGAGCCTTTTCGACCAGCGCCAGCGCGAAACCAATTACGCCTGAGGTAATCAGGCCGAACCATGCGAGAGGAAAAGAACATGAGCAGCGGTTTTTTCGGCGACATCCAACAGATCAAATACGAGGGACCGGATTCGACCAATCCGCTGGCCTACCGGTTCTACAATCCCGACGAGATTGTCGCCGGCAAGCGGCTCGAAGACCATCTGCGCTTTGCCGTCGCCTATTGGCATTCCTTTGCCTGGCCGGGCGGCGATCCGTTCGGCGGCCAGACATTTGACCGGCCGTGGTTTCCGAAGGCCGGCAGCACCGACACGATGGAGTTGGCCAAGCTCAAGGCCGACGTCGCCTTCGAGATGTTTTCGTTGCTGGGCGCGCCTTATTTCTGCTTCCACGATGCCGACGTGCGGCCGGAGGGCCGGGACTTTTCCGAAAGTGCGGCGCGGCTCGACGAGATCGCCGATTATTTCTCGGAAAAGATGAAGCAGACCGGCGTCAAGCTGTTGTGGGGCACGGCCAACCTGTTCTCCAACCGCCGCTTCATGTCGGGCGCCGCCACCAATCCCGATCCGGACGTCTTTGCCTATTCGGCGGCGACGGTGAAACACTGTATCGACGTCACCAAGCGTCTGAACGGCGAGAACTACGTGCTGTGGGGCGGCCGCGAGGGCTATGAGACGCTGCTCAACACCGACCTTGCCCGCGAGCAGGAACAGGCCGGCCGTTTCCTCAATCTGGTCGTCGATTACAAGCACAGGATCGGCTTCGAAGGCACCATCCTGATTGAGCCGAAGCCTCAGGAGCCAACCAAGCACCAGTATGATTACGACGTCGCCACCGTCTATGGCTTCCTCAAGCGTTTCGGACTGGAGAATGAGGTCAAGCTCAACATCGAGCAGGGCCACGCCATCCTGGCCGGCCATTCGTTCGAGCATGAACTGGCGCTGGCCAATGCGCTGGGAATCTTCGGCTCGATCGACATGAACCGCAACGACTACCAATCGGGCTGGGACACCGACCACTTCCCCAACAATGTGCCGGAGATGGCTCTCGCCTACTATCAGATGCTGCAGGCCGGCGGCTTCAAGACCGGCGGCACCAATTTCGACGCCAAGCTCAGGCGCCAGTCGCTCGATCCGCAGGATCTGCTGATCGGCCATATCGGCGGCATGGATTGCTGCGCTCGCGGCCTCAAGGCGGCAGCGCGCATGGTCGAGGACAAGGCGCTGTCCGGCCCGCTCGCCGAGCGCTATGCCGGCTGGGATTCGGCCGAAGCCAAGGCGATGCTTGCCGGCAAGCGCACGCTGGAGGAAATTGCCGAGCGCGTCGTCAAGGAGAAGATCGAGCCGCAGCCCAGATCCGGTCGTCAGGAACTACTCGAAAACGTCGTCAACCGGTACGTCTGAGGCATACCATCCCGCGGCCGCATTGTTCAGCGGCCGCGGGATAAAGACGACTTTCCGCGGGGCTGACACCGACAAGGTTTGCCCGTGCGAAACTTTCGGTCTGCTTGCTGACCGGGCCTGGCATTTGCCTTAGCCGTGATCGAGGCCTCTCAGGTAGGCGCAGAACATGTCGGCCATGGCGTCGGCGTAGGCTTCGATCTCCGCGGGGGTTCGGGGCAACTCCGAGAACTGCTTCCCCACCGTGCTGAGCGTCGTCATGACCAGGTCGCCGGCCAATTCGCGAGTCGCTTGCGCGGCGTTGGGCAACGCCTTCTGCATGAAGAGCTGGATGGTGCGGTCTCCGGACGCCCTTGCCGCCTGCGCCTCAGGCGCGTCGCGGTAAAGCGGTGCGGCGTCGTCGAGCGCCACACGCACCGCGGCCTCGTCACACTCCGAGCGGAGGAAGGCGTGGACCAAGGCGCGCAGCCGTTCAAATGGCGGTTTCCCGACATCCTCGAGGATGTCGCGCAGCAAATCGGTCGTCTGCCGCCATTCGTCGCTCTGGAGCCGGAACAGGATCGCCGCCTTGTTCGGAAAATACTGATACAGCGATCCGACACTGACACCGGCCTTCTCGGCCACCCGCGCCGTGGTGAAGCGCTGCGCGCCTTCCCTCGCCAAAACCTGAACAGCAGCCTGCAAAATCGCAGCAACGAGCTCTGCCGAGCGGGCCTGCTTGGGCTGTTTTCGCGAGGAAATCCGCGGACTGCGGTGATCGCTCATTGAGAGGCGCGCCAATGCGATTAGTAAATGCGAATGATTAGTCGTATTTTGAGTGCCGCGCAAGAACGCATTCAATTCTGACTGGAGACCAACATGACTACACTGTCGACAACGCCGCTCGCGCCCCTGCTGGATCGCCTGTTCGAGGAAGCCGCTGCCGCAACGAGCCCTGCGGTGGCGGAGCTCTCCGCCGAAGATCGGATGCGCCTGGTTCGAAGCAAGACCGAATACCTCGATTTCTATGGGCGGCTAAAGGACCTCTGGCTTCCCGTTTCGCGAGAGACCGGCACGCTGCTCTACATGCTGGCACGGGGCAGCAGCGCAAGGACGATCGTTGAATTTGGAACCTCGTTCGGCATCTCGACCCTGCACCTTGCCGCAGCCTTGCGGGACAATGGCGGTGGCCGCCTCATCACCAGCGAGTTCGAGCCATCCAAGGTGGCGCGCGCCAGGAACAATCTGACGGCAGGCGGTCTCATCGACCTGGTGGAAATCCGAGAAGGAGATGCGGTGCAAACATTAAGCGTCGATCTTCCCGAAACCGTCGACCTGCTTCTGCTCGACGGCGCCAAAGCGCTCTATCCAGAGATCTTGAGTCTGGTCGAAAGCCGCCTCAGGCCGGGCGCCTTCGTCGTTGCCGACAACGCCGATCTTTGCCCCGAATACCTCGAGCGGGTGCGCTCGACCGGAAGCGGCTACATGTCCACGTCGTTCAGCGAGGATGTCGAGCTGTCGATGCGGCTTGGCTGAAGCACTGCCTGACCTACTGGTACGATAGTGCCTAAGATGGGCGGCGGCGGATAAAACTTTGCCCGGCGCCGCCCATCAATCGCCTCGCTCTTGCCTTCAAACAGCCGTCACGAACCTCCTATAGTGTGGTTCGTGGCGGGAACGGAAAGAAGGAGGCGAAACGATATGCAGCACGAACGCGAAATCGACGCCCTGCTCTCATCTGGCGAGGCCGGATCGATCATCGACCGGCTGATGGCGCTGCCGCACCCGAAGCAGGGTGCGCTGAGTGCGAACGAATGGGATCGCGCGGTCGCCAGCCGCTTCGAGACCCATCTTGCGAGACAAATGCGCTCGCAGATCGACGGCAACAGCGACCGCCAGGACGCTGCCTGATCTACCTTTGTCTGTGCATGCCGTTGTCCCAAAACCGCTACGGACTTTTGGGCGACATGCATTATCCCCGACGCAGCCTGACCGGCGCCTCGCCGAACGCTCTTGAAAACGCCCTGGAAAATGCCGCGGCGGACGAAAACCCCGTTCGCCCGGCAATATCGGCCATGGCCACGCGCGTGTCGACCACCAGCCGGCGCGCGGCGCCGAGGCGCAGCCTGAGATAATAGGCGCCGGGCGTTTCGCCGATCGATTTGCGAAAGATACTTTCCAGCGTTCGTGCCGTCACCCCGGCGCGCTTGGCCACCGCGGCTATGGTCAGCGGCTGGTCGATATGCGCTTCCATCAGCCGGATGGCTTGCGCCAACCTGGGATCGTAGCCGTCGAGACGGCCGAGCGAGACCAGCGGCTGCGCGTCGGTCGCGGCGCGCGCCTGGTCGTAGATGAAGACGCTCGCGACATCGAGCGCCACGGCCATGCCGAGCCGCGTGCGAATCAGATGCAGCATCAGGTCGAAGGTCGGCGAGGCGCCGCCGGAGGTGAACACCGGGCCGTCGATGACGTAGCGATCGGGGCGCACGTCGACGCCGGGAAAGGCCGACGAGAAATCCTCCATGTCCTCCCAGTGGGTGGTGGCGCTGCGCCCTTCCAGCAAGCCCGCGCGCGCCACCAGCCACGTACCCGCCTCGACGCCGCCGCAGGCGCGTGCCGCGCGCGCCGCCCGGCGCAGTCCGGACAGCAGGGCCGATGTGGCATAGTTCTGCGTGCCGAATCCGGCGACGACGACCAGCATGTCGGTTGTGTCAGCCGCATCGAAGCGGCCGCTGACCGCCACCGGCAGGCCGCATGTGGTAACCGGCGCCTCGCCCGTCACCGAGACCAGCCTGAAATCGAACAGCGTCTCACCGGCAATGCGGTTTGCGGCGCGCAATGGATCGACGGCTGAGGCGACGCACATGATCGATGAGCCGGAGAATACCAGCAGCGTTACCTTGAGCGGCAAACGCTCGGCCTGAAAGATCGTCGGTTTTTCGTTTTTGGTCACACGATCTTCGTAAAACGCAAAACAGTTTCCGGCAAGTCAGGCATTCTTGCCCTACGTCCTATTGGGAGAGAGTCCGATGCCGTTAGCGATGAACCGTGAGGTCTTCATTACCTGTGCCGTGACCGGGTCCGGCAGTTCGCAGGATCGCAGCCCGCATGTGCCGCGTTCGCCCAAGCAGATCGCCGATTCGGCTATCGAGGCGGCAAAGGCAGGTGCGGCGATCGTCCACTGTCATGTGCGCGATCCCGAAACCGGCAAGCCTAGGCGCGACGTACCCCTTTATCGCGAAGTAACGGAGCGCATCCGCGCGGCGGATGTCGATGTGGTTTTGAACCTGACCGCCGGCATGGGCGGCGATATGGTGTTCGGCCCGCCGGAAAACCCGCTGCCGCTGAACGAAAAAGCCACCGACATGGGCGGTGCCAGCAACCGCATGGAGCACGTCCGCCAGTGCCTGCCGGAAATCTGCACGCTCGACTGCGGCACGATGAATTTCGCCGAGGCCGACTATGTCATGACCAATACGCCCGGCATGCTGCGTGCCATGGGCGGCATGATGACGGCGCTCGGCGTCAAGCCGGAAATCGAGGCTTTCGACACCGGGCATCTGTGGTTCGCCAAGCAATTGGTCGAGGAAGAAGTGCTGAAGCCGGACGCCTTGGTGCAATTGTGCATGGGTGTGCCGTGGGGGGCGCCGGACGACCTCAACACCTTCATGGCGATGGTCAACAATGTGCCGTCGACGTGGAACTGGTCGGCTTTTGCCATCGGCCGCAACCAGATGGCCTACGTCGCTGCCGCGGTGCTCGCCGGCGGCAATGTCCGCGTCGGGCTGGAGGACAATCTCTGGCTCGACAAGGGCGTGCTGGCGACCAATGCGCAGCTGGTCGAGCGGGCGGTCAGCATCGTGTCGAATATGGGCGCCAGGGTCATCGGCCCGGACGAAGTCCGCAAGAAGCTCAACCTGACGAAGCGCGCACCGCTTTGAACAGGGAATCGGTTGGGAGGAGCCGCCGATGAAGACCGTGAAATTCACCGCCATGAAGGACGGCGACCGCGAGGATTACGCCTTCCTCACCGAGCACGAGATCGACTACGCGGCAAAGACCGGCGAACGGCTGCTCGACGCGCTCGTCCAGCTGGATGCGGGCCTCTCGGGCTACAAGATCACCCGGCTCGGCCATTCGCTGCAAGCGGCAACGCGGGCCTGGCGCGACGGCGCCGACACCGACTGGATTGCCTGCGCCTTGCTGCACGACATCGGCGACATCTACGCGCCCTATAATCATGACGAATATGCGGCGTCGATCCTGAAACCCTTCGTTCGCGAGCAATGCACCTGGGTGGTGGAAAAGCACGGCGACTTCCAGCGCCTCTATTACGCCCATCACCTCGGCGGCAATCCGCACGCCCGCGACCGTTTCGCCGGGCACATCTACTTCGACGATTGCGATGAGTTTTGCGAACGCTGGGATCAGTCGAGCTTCGATCCCGGCTACGAGACATTGCCGATCGATTTCTTCCGGCCCTTCGTGCTCGAAGTGTTCGCGCGCAAGGCCTATGACGCGTCCGTGATCCGTGCCGGCGAACGCGTCGCCCTCACCGACCCCGCAACAGCCAGCACAAGAACCGGAGCTTCCGCATGAGCATCATCAACAAGGCGGCCGCCATCGGTGGTGGCGTGATCGGCGCCGGCTGGGTCGCGCGGCTGCTGCTCAACGGCATCGACGTATCGATCTTCGATCCCGACCCCGAGGCATCACGCAAGGTCGGCGAGGTGATGAAGGGAGCGCGACGCGCCTACAAGCAGATGCTGCCCGGCGGCTTGCCGAAAGAGGGCAAGCTCACCTTCGCCAAGACGCTCGCCGAGGCGGTGGCCGATGCCGATTTAATCCAGGAAAGCGTGCCGGAGCAGCTCGACCTGAAGCACCGCGTGCTGGCCGAAATCGACCTTTATGCGCCGGCCAACGCAATTGTCGGCTCCTCCACTTCCGGCATCAAGCCGACCGACATGCAGGTGGCGATGAAGAAGCATCCGGAGCGGCTGGTCGTCGGCCATCCGTTCAACCCCGTCTATCTGCTGCCGCTGGTCGAGATCGTCGGCGGCGAACAGACCTTTCCCGAGGCGATCGACGTCGCCAAGGAGATGTATGCCTCGATCGGCATGAAGCCGGTGGTAATCCGCAAGGAGATCGAAGCCTTCGTCGGCGACCGCCTGCTCGAAGCGGCATGGCGCGAGGCGCTGTGGCTGGTCAAGGACGGCATCTGCACGGTCGAGGAGCTCGACGACATCATGCGCTATGGCTTCGGCCTGCGCTGGGCGCAGATGGGCATGTTCCAGGTCTATCGCGTCGCCGGCGGCGAGGCCGGCATGCGCCACTTCATGGCGCAGTTCGGCCCGTGCCTGAAATGGCCGTGGACCAAGCTGATGGACGTGCCGGAGTTCAACGACGAGCTGGTCGAGCTGATCGCGACCCAGTCGGACGACCAGGCGCACGGTCTGTCGATCCGCGATCTCGAAAAGATCCGCGACGGCAATCTGGTCGCCATCATGGAGGCACTGTCGAAGCAGAACAAAGGCAAAGGCTGGGGTGCCGGCGCCTTGCATAGGGACTACACCAGGCAGTTGGCCAAGCTTGCGGCGAAGAAGCCCAGCGCCTCCAGGGCGGCCGAAAAGGCCAAGGCTGAAAAGCCGAAGAAAAAGAAGAAAGGCTGAGACCATGGATTTTGGTCTTTCGGAGGAGCAGAAGCTCATCGTCGAGACGACGCGGGCCTTCGTCGAGAACGAGCTTTACCCGCATGAGCGCGAGGTTGAACGTACCGGCGTGCTGCGCCGCGAGCTGATCGAGGAGATCAAGGCCAAGGCGATCGAAGCCGGCCTCTATGCCGCCAACATGCCAACGGAGGTCGGCGGCGCCGGGCTCGATACGGTGACCTGGCTACTCTATGAAAAGGAGCTCGGCCGCGCCAATTACGCGCTGCACTGGACCTGCGTGGCGCGACCCTCCAACATCCTCCTTGCCGGTACGCCGGAGCAGCGCGAGAAGTATCTGTTCCCGTGCATTCGCGGCGAAAAATGGGATTGCCTGGCAATGACAGAGCCGGGCGCCGGCTCCGATTTGCGCGGCATGAAGGCAACCGCCGTGCAAGACGGCGACGACTGGGTGCTGAACGGCACCAAGCATTTCATCAGCCACGCCGACCTCGCCGATTTCGCCATCGTCTTCATGGCCTCAGGGGAGGAAGAGTCTTCGCGTGGAAAACGCAAGAAGATCACCGCCTTTTTCGTCGACAAGGGCACCAAGGGCTTTACCGTGCGCGACGGCTACCGCAACGTCTCGCATCGCGGCTACACCAATGCCATTCTCGAATTCGACGATTGCCGACTGCCGGCGAGCCAGGTACTCGGCGAGGTCCACAAGGGCTTCGACGTCGCCAATTCATGGCTCGGCGCAACGCGCCTGCAGGTCGGCGCCACCTGCCTCGGCCGCGCCGAGCGGGCGCTTGGCCACGCCATCGAATACGCCGCGCAGCGCCAGCAGTTCGGCCAGCCGATCGGCAAGTTCCAAGGCGTGTCGTTCAAGCTCGCCGACATGGCGACCGAGCTGAAGGCCGCCGACCTGATGGTGTTCGAAGCCGGCTGGAAGTACGATCAGGGCACCGTCACCGACCAGGACATGGCCATGGCCAAACTGAAGGCCACCGAAATGCTCGCCTTTGTCGCCGACGAGGCGATTCAGATCCATGGCGGCATGGGGCTGATGGACGACCTGCCGCTGGAACGCATCTGGCGCGACGCCCGCGTCGAGCGCATCTGGGAAGGCACTTCGGAAATCCAGCGCCACATCATCTCGCGCGCGCTGCTGCGCCCGTTCGGGGCCTAGAGCATGCCCCCAAAAAGTGGAATCCGGTCTTTGGAAAAGATCATGGCCAGACGAAAAGATGACAATGCACAGGCTTGAACGTCTTTTGCGGCCGAAATCGATCGCCGTCTTCGGTGGTGCGCAGGCGGCGGCCGTCGTCGCGCAATCGATCAAGATGGGCTTTGCCGGCGAGATCTGGCCGGTGCATCCGAGCAAGGACGAGGTCGCCGGCCGCAAGGCCTATCGCTCGGTGGCCGAATTGCCCAGTGCGCCGGATGCCGCTTTCGTCGGCGTCAACCGGCACTTGACCATCGAAGTGGTCAAGGCGCTGGCGGAGCGCGGCGCCGGCGGTGCGGTCTGCTTCGCCGCCGGCTTTCTCGAAACCGAGGCCTATGACGAAGACGGCGAGCGGCTGCAGGCCGAACTGGTCGAGGCGGCCGGCCAAATGCCGATCATCGGGCCGAACTGCTATGGGCTGATCAATTACGCCGACGGCGCGCTTTTGTGGCCCGACCAGCATGGCGGCATCAGGCTGCCGGAAGGCGGTCGCGGCGTTGCCATCATCACCCAGTCGTCGAACATCGCCATCAACATGACGATGCAGAAACGCGGCCTGCCGATCGCCTTCCTGATGACCGCCGGCAACCAGGCACAGACCGGGCTTTCCGAAATGGCGCTCGGCCTGATCGAGGACGACCGCGTCACCGCGCTCGGCCTGCATATCGAGGCCTTCGATTCGGTAGCCGGCTTCGAAAGGCTGGCGGCGCGGGCACGCGAGCTGAAGAAGCCTGTTATCGCCATGAAGGTCGGCCGCTCCGAGCAGGCGCGGCAGGCGACCGTCTCGCATACCGCGTCGCTGGCCGGCTCGGACGCGGCGTCCGGCGCCTTCCTGAGGCGGCTCGGCATCGCCCGGATCGATTCAATTCCCGCCTTCATCGAGGCGCTCAAGCTACTGCACGTCACCGGCCCCCTGCCCGGCTACCGGCTGTCATCGATGAGCTGCTCGGGCGGCGAGGCGTCGGTCATGGCCGACAGCGCCGAAGGCCGCTGGGTGACGTTTCCGCCACTCGCCCCCGAGCACCGCGCGCGGGTCAAATCGACGCTCGGGCCGCTGGTCGCGGTGGCCAATCCGCTCGACTACCACACCTTCATCTGGAACAACGAGCCGGCGATGACCGCCACCTTCACCGCCATGGTGTCTGGCGGCTTCGACCTCAATATGCTGGTGCTCGACTTTCCGCGTCCCGACCGCTGCTCGGACACGGACTGGTGGGCGACGCTGCGCGCCTTCGAATCGGCGCTGAAGACCAACAGCGCGCAGGGCGCGATCGTCTCCTCGCTGCCGGAAAACCTGCCCGAGGAATACACTGCGGGCCTGATGGCGCGGGGCATGGTGCCGCTGTTCGGCATTTCCGAGGCCATGGACGCCGCCCAGGCGGCAGCCTTCATCGGCTGGGCGTGGCGCGAGCCGCAGGCGCAGCCGATCGACACTTCGGCGTCCGGCGCGCCGGCCGGCGACCATGTCACGCCGGACGAGGCCGAGGCGAAGGCGCGGCTCATCGAGGCCGGGCTCCCCGTGCCGAAGGGCGAGCGCGCCGGCAATGCGGTCGAGGCTGTGATCTCCTCGATGGCGCTCGGCTTCCCGGTAGCGCTGAAGGCTCTTGGCGTCATCCACAAGTCCGAGCTCGACGCGGTCCGGCTCAACCTCAGGGATGCCGAATCGGTCAGCACCGCCGCCCATGATCTCGGCCCCCTCGGCACCGGCCTTTATGTCGAGCGCATGGTGCGCGACGGCGTCGCCGAGCTGCTGGTCGGCTTCACCCGCGACCCGATGTTCGGCGCGGTAATGACGCTCGGCACCGGCGGCGTGCTGGTCGAGCTGTTGCGCGACAGCGTCACACTGATGCTGCCGGCGACCCGTGACGACATCGAGGCCGCTTTGCGCGGGTTGAAACTGTTCCCGCTGCTCGACGGTTATCGCGGTCGGCCGAAGGCCGATGTCGCAGCGGCAATCGATGCGATATCGGGCATTGCCGCTTTCGTGCAGCAAAATGCCGGCGAGATCGAGGAGCTCGACATCAATCCTCTGATCGTCTGCACCGAGAGCAAGGGCGCCTGGATCGCCGACGCGCTGCTGGTGCTGGGAGAGAACAAAAATGTCTGACGTCATCACCACCCGCCGCGAGGGCACGATCCTCGAAGTCATGCTCGACCGGCCCAAGGCCAATGCCATCGACCTGAAGACGTCGCGGCTGATGGGCGAGACGTTCAAGGGGTTTCGCGACGATCCCGACCTGCGCGTCGCCATCGTCAAGACCGCCGGCGACAAGTTTTTCAGCGCCGGCTGGGACCTTAAGGCAGCGGCTGGCGGCGATGCCGTCGACGGCGACTATGGCGTCGGTGGCTTCGGCGGGCTGCAGGAATTGCGCGACCTCAACAAGCCGGTGATCGCCTGCGTCAACGGCATGGCGGTCGGCGGCGGCTTCGAGCTGGCGCTGTCCTGCGACCTCATCTACGCGTCGGACCACTCCTCCTTCGCGCTGCCCGAAATCCGCGCCGGCACGCTGGCCGATGCGGCAACGATCAAGCTGCCGAAGCGCATCCCTTATCACGTCGCCATGGACCTTTTGTTCACGGGCCGCTGGATGGATGTCGCCGAGGCGCATCGCTGGGGCCTGGTCAACGAGGTGCTGCCCAAGGAAAGACTGGAGGACCGCGTCTGGGAGATCGCCCGGCTGCTCGCCAGCGGCCCGCCGCTGGTCTTCGCCGCGATCAAGGAAACGGCCCGGGTCGCAGAATCGCTGACCTTCCAGGATGCCATGAACCGGGTGACGCGCCGGCAACTGCCGACGGTTGACGCGCTCTACGGCTCGGAGGACAATCTCGAGGGTTTTCGCGCCTTTGCCGAAAAGCGCGATCCGGTGTGGAAGGGCAGATAGTGAGTGTCCCTGGAACGACGGCGTTCCGTCCCAGAGGAGGGTGTTCAGGCGGATTCGTCACTATCCGTTCCGTTCCCATGACTAACTACAAGAAACTCATCGACGCCGAGACCTGGGCGTTCATCGAGCGGACCAATTCGTATTATCCGCCGGATACGATCGACTACACGATCGCCGAGCAGCGCGCGATCTACGACCGGATGTGCCGCGAATTCTCTGCCGGCTATCCGGATGGCGTGACGGCTGAAACCACCGCCATTGCCGCGCCAGCGCACGACGTCCCGATCCGCATTTATCGCAGCGCGGCGCGAACGCCTCTGCGATGGTGCTCTATGTCCATGGCGGCGGCTACATCCTCGGCGGGCTCGACAGCCACGACGATGTCTGCGCCGAGCTTTGCGCCCGCACCGGCTATGAGGTGGTCTCGGTCGACTACCGGCTGGCGCCGGAACATCTGCACCCGGCCGCCTTCGACGATGCGATGGGCGCCTTCGAATGGGCCACCGCCACTTACGAATGCCCCGTCCTGCTCTGCGGCGACAGCGCCGGCGGCAATCTCGCCTGTGCCGTCAGTCATGCGACGCGTGGCCACGTGACAAAGCCGGTCGGCCAGGTGCTGATCTATCCTGGCCTTGGTGGCGATCGTTCACTCGGTTCCTATGTCACGCATGCCGAAGCGCCAATGCTGACGATGCGCGACCTGGAGTTCTATAAAAACATCCGGACTGGCGGAGTGGACGCTACAGGCGACATCACTTTGTCTCCGCTCGCCGACGCCGATTTCGCCTATCTGCCGCCTACCGTCGTGATCACCGCCGAATGCGACCCGTTGTCGTCGGACGGCGAAGCCTATCGCGACCGCGTCGTTGCCGCAGGCGGACGTGCCTGGTGGCTCGAGGAGCCGGGGCTGGTGCACGGCTATCTCAGAGCCAGGCACACGGCCGGCCGCGCCCGCTCGAGCTTTACCCGGATTGTCGATGCCGTGACGGTACTTGGGAAGGGCGAATGGATCTGGTGAGGGCTGTCCTCCTCACCGCGAAGGGCCTTTATCGGCCGCTATAGCTCTACTTGCGGCGGCGTCGGCCGGAGACCCGCCTCAACCAAGGTCCCAAATGAAAGGCGCTCATCAGCAGGTACATCGGGACCATGCCGCCCAGCGGCGACGCATCTTGCCCGGTCGAGCACATCATATCCGGCGCTCCGCCAAGAAACGTCAGCAGCGCCATGGTTGCGAAGGCCGGCGCGGCCGCAAAGGACAGCCAATCGGCTGCGCCAAGGCCGGCCGGGCTCGCATCGGCGGTGGATCCGCCTGCATGAATCTCGCTCATGGCCATAGTCCTGCATAACGAGCGGGATGCGTCGAATGAACGTGCATCCCGCTCCTCCAATTGTCCTAGCCGCATTTCCGCGACGCCAAACGTTCTATTCGGTGCGGTTCCGGAACGCGGCCTCTCCGGCGTCCGACACCTCGACCCACTTTTTGTCGGGAACGGTTTCGGCGCCATAATTGTCGTGCCAGTTCCACCACTTGTACGTCGGCGTCTGCGGATAGCCTTCGGGCGAATCCTCCCAAACCTCCTGGCGGCCGAGCGGCGACAGGTCGAGATAGCTCCATACGGTCCCCATCGCCTCGTCGCCGCGGTTGTTGATGAAGTAGGTACGGAACACGCGATCGCCATCGCGGATGAACACGTTATGGCCGTGCCACTCGTCAACGCCGAAATCGGCATCGAAGCTGTCGGTGATGGTGTACCAGGGCATCTTCCAGTCCATCCGCGCCTTCAGCCGCGCAATGTCGGCCTGCGGTGCGCGCGAGGCGTAGGCAAGCGTGGTGTCGCGGGCGTTCAGATGGGCAAGATTGCCGACCTGGTCTGCCCCCAGCGAGCAGCCGCGGCAAGCGTGATCGGGCCAGCCGAATACGCCGGGCTCGAAGAAAGCGCGGTAGACGATCAGCTGACGGCGGCCCTCGAACAGGTCGAGCAGGCTCACCTTTCCGTTGGGGCCCTCGAACGTATAGGCCTTCTCCACCGCCATCCACGGCATCCGCCGACGCTCGGCGGCCAAGGCGTCGCGAGCCCGGGTCACGGTTTTCTCCTTCACGAGCAACTGCTGGCGCGCGGCCTCCCACGCATCAGGCGAAACGACCGGTGGTGTCTTCATCGCGAGCCGCGTCGTCTGCTCGCCTGTGCCATTCTGATGTGCCGTCATTGTGCATCTCCCTTGCTGGTCTGTTGTCGCACCATTCCCGGCGCGACGTGTTGCTGATCGGTCATGAGCCAGGATAGGGGCGATAGCGGATTGGCGAGAGTGACAAGTGTGACGCGATTCCGACGGGTTCGCTGATCACGGCCAATTTCGCCGCCCCGTGACGCCTCTGCTCATTCGTGCCCGGACTGCTGAATGGGCCGTGCGCCAGCCAGGTAGCGATCATTGTCAAACGGTTCGGCCTGGTTGCTGTCCGGGCTCCACAGCTGCCGGTGGGTTCGTGTGAGATCGCCGAGATAGACATGCAGCGCACCGGATCGCGCGCTGCCCGTATTCGCAACCGCATGCACGGTATTTGACGCCATGTGCACGACGGCAGGCGCTGCGATGTCCTGCCTTTCGGGAACATCGAGTTCGCTGCCGGCAACGGGATAGATGAAGTTCGTCTCGCTGCCCTTGTAGATGCCGATCAAGGCATCCATCAGGTGGTTGTGGGGCGGGTACTGCAGGCCGGGCGACAACGTGATGTGATAGATCGTCAGGTTCGGGCTGGCATGCAAAAGAACCTCGTCGTCGTCTTCTTCGTGAGCGAGTGTTCCCGATGCGTGAAAACGGTTGATGTAATCGCCCAGGACCGTCCTTACCGCTTCGAGGGGATCTGGCCCCTTCGCGGCATTGACGATATCATCGGCAACAGCGTAGAGAGGCGAGTTGGCGGGTAAAGGCATATCAGTTATCCTCCCTGAGATGCTCAGATTTTCAACCTGAGGTGCTCACGCTAGCGAATGTCGATGCCAGCGTCAACCGGACAGCCAAACGGACAAAATATGAAAACGACGAAGTTGACCGCCGAACCGGCAAGGCCGGCCACGGTCGAGGCGACAGCACTGTCAGCCGCCGACGTCCTTCGCAGGGAACAGGCATATGAGCAGCTGAGGAACGACATCATTGCCTGCGTGCTGCGCCCCGGCGAAGCGCTGACCGAAAAACAGATCGGCGATCGATACCAGATCAAAAAGGCAACCATCCGCGCGGCGTTGGCCCGTCTGATGCAGGAAGGTCTGGTCAGGAGCGAGCCGCGCCGCGGCTACGTCGTTGCAACGCTCAGCCTGCGGGACGTCAACGAGATCTTCGATGTCCGCAGCTTGATCGAACCGGAAGTGTTCAGGGTGGCGGCATCGAACATTACCGAGCGCGGGCTGGAGGACATCGGGCTGGCAGCGAGAAAAGTGCTGAAGCCGGAGACGTTGCGTAGTCATGTTGCATTCCTGGCGGCGGATCGTGCGTTTCGTCTGGCCCTTGCGGGGCTCTCGGGAAATTTACGACTGGCGCATCTACTGGACCAGATACTCGACCAGTCGGCGCGGGTTCTCCACCTTGGGTTCAAATCCCGCGACTTCACCCAGTTGATCATCGCCCAGCAAAAGGAACTGGTTCTTGCCTGCGAGGCAGGCGACGTTTCCGGCATCGTCAAACTTGCCCGTTCGCAGTGCCTGTTTCTCAAGAAGCAGGTGCTCGAGGCTTTGCTTGCCGGTTCCAAGCTTCGGGACGTCAATTTGCAGCCCTTCGCCTAGAGCGGTTCTCCTGGAACCGGTAACCGGCTCTAACTATCTGTTTTGCCGCATTTATGCGGGCGCCGAATGATTCCATTTGGCTGCAAAATGCTCAGAGGGAAAGTTGGCCGTTCGGTGCGACCGCCACCTTGGCGCAACGGCGCCGGCGGGGCTTGTTCACCCCACCGAGGAAGATGCCGCCGAGCGACCAGAATGCCTGGCCGCCAAGCGACTGCTCCGGCTCCTGCTCGACGGCCTTTGCCGGCCGCAGTCAGTTCGGCGGCCGCGACAAAGCCGGCAAGGCCGGCGCCGACGATGATCACATCCGCATCGTCGGGCATCTATTTGGCCAAGATCTCGTCCAAAAAACCGGCCCGTTGCAGGATCACGGCCGGCCTAGACTGCCTCCCAGCCTTCCTTCTCGCCGGCGCGGAAGATGGCATCGATGACCTTCTGGTTGAGCACCGATTCTTCCAGGGTGAAGACACGATCCTTGCCACCCTGTGCCGCCCGCGCGAAGGCCTCGACTTCCAGCCGGTACTGTTGCGTGCCGGGAAAGCGGAAGACCTGCGCCTCGCTGTGGTTCTGGTTGTGCAGTTCGACACGGTGATGGTCGTAGAGTCCGGCATTAAACGGTGAGAACACCTCGATGAAGCCCTTCTCACCGTGAAAGACCATCACCTGGCGTGCCGCCATCTGTGTCGACAGGTAAAACGACAACTCGAAGTCGCCGAAATCGGCGCGGATCGAGGAATAGATGTCGGTGCCGAATGTCTTGTCGCGCTCGATCCTCGCCTGGACGCGCAGCGGCTCCTTGCCGGTCGAAAAGCGCGTCGATACCGTCGGATAGACGCCGATGTCGGGCAGCGCGCCGCCGCCGAGATCGAGCTTGTTGCGCATGTTGTTGGGGTCGACATTGTAGTAGGAGAACGCGCCCTGGACATGGCGCAGCCGGCCGATGGCGCCGTTGCCGATCAGCTCGCGCACCTTGATCCATTGCGGGTGGTAGACGACCATGAAGGCTTCGCAGACCAGCACCTTCCTGGCATCGCGCAGCTTGATCAGTGGCGGAATGTCCTTGGCGTCGAGAGCCAGTGGCTTTTCGACCAGAACATGCTTGCCGGCCTCGATCGCCTTGGCTGCCCATTCGACATGCTGCGAGGTCGGCAGCGGAATGTAGACGCCGTCGATGTCGCTGGAGGCGAGCAGTTCCTCATAGGAGCCGAAAGCATGGCGCGCCCCGAAGCGTTCGCCCAGCGCCCGAGCTTTCGACAGATCGCGGCTGGCGATCGCCGACAGCACGCCGTTCTCCGCCTCGACGATTGCCGGTAAAAGCTGCTCGCGGCCGATTTTGGCCGTCGACAAAACACCCCATCGGAACATCAGATTTCTCCTCTCGATTGCAGGCCTGGAGGTTTGCCTGAAATCGGCGGAAAAGCCAATGCGGGAGCATGGTTCCTCGCCCCACCAAGTGGGGAGAGGAACCCAGGTCCTGCAGCGACGGTGAAATCGCAGGGAGAACCGCTCAACCCCTTCTACCCGTCAGCGTCATGTCGAATTCGACGACGTTGGAATAAATCGGCGTGCCGACATCCATGCCATAGCGCGACCGCAACACCTTGCCTGTGACGTGGAACTTTATCGTGCCCGCCTTGAGGCTGCCGAGCTCGGCCGTGAACTTTTCCTGAAAGGTCTTGCCGCGCGCCGTCAGCCGGCCGGTGACAAGGGCCGACGTGTCGCCGGTGCGTTTGACGCTGGTCGAACGGAACTGGATCTCCGGATTGTTGGTCGCGTCGAAAACCGCGTCCGAGCGGAGAAAGGCATCGATGCGACTTTGGCCGGTACCGACGCTTTCGGGGAAGATGGTGAAATTGACCTGGGACCGGCCGACATCGCTGTTGTCGATAAGGATATTGCCCTTGAAGCGGGAGAAAGCACCGTCGAGCCCGCCGCCGCCGAGCTTGGCAATGGAGAAGTGGATGCTGGAACTCCCTGGGCTGATCGTGTAGCTGCCGGCCGCCTCGCCAAGGGCAACGGCGGCAAAAACAGGCATGGCAAAACAAGCGGCGGCTGCCGCAAATCCGAAGATGCGCGCGTACATGGAAATGGTCCTCTTGGCAGGCAACGCTTTCTTGCGTCCTCGCCCCATGAACGAATGAGCCGCCCGCTCTATTCCGTCTCGCGATGTGACGAAGCCGTGATCATGCGCGTCAGCACGGTATCCCTCAGCCAGAAATGATGACGCAGCGCAGCGGCGAGATGCAAAGCGACAAGACCGATGCCGGCATAAGCGAGATACCAGTGCGTCGCTGCCCAGAAGCTTTCTGCCATGTCCGATTCACCAAGCGGCAGATTGGGCATGACGAACAGATTGAACGGCACGCTCGGGATCTCCAGCACCGAGACCGAGACCAGCGCCCAGCCGGACAGCGGCAGAGCGAGCTGAAAAGCATAAAGCGCAAGATGGACAAGCGGCGCCATGCGGCGCTCGAAAGGGCCGACTGAGCGCGGCAGCGGCGGGGCCGGTCTGCCAAGGCGCCAGGCGATGCGCAGGATGACCAGCCCAAGCAATAGGAAACCGAAAGATTTATGCAGCTGAATCAGCTCGAAGGCGGTGCGCTGGCTGGACAGCCGCACCATGACGAAGCCGAGCACGAACTGGCCGATAAAGAGCGCCGCGATCAGCCAGTGAAGGATGATCGCTGTCCAGCCGTAGCCGGTCGGCTGGTGTTTGGGCAGTGCTGACATGGTCTGTGAACGAATGCCAGGTCGGCTTTCTTCCATCCCGGAAAGGCGGTTTCCACTTATGTTTGGAGACGACCAATTGCCGGTGCCAACGGCCGTAAGACGAGCATTCACGCCTGAATAGATTGCCCTCCGCAGTTCCGACGGTGCCCCTATGTACTCACTTTGAAGAAATCGACAAAGGCCCTGAGCGCCGGCCGCATCTGGCGTCGGCTCGGATAATAGACGAAGAAACCATCAAAGGGCGGGCACCAGTCCTCGAGCACGCGAACGAGCTTGCCGGCGGCGAGCGGGTCGCGGACATAGTCCTCGAACACGAAGGCGAGCCCGGCGCCGTCAACCGCAGCATTGGCAATCAGATGGTCCTCGTCGAGGATCAATGGCCCTTGCACCGGGATTTCGATCTCCTCGCCGTTTTTCTCGAATTCCCAGCGATAGATGATGCCGCTGGAGAAGCGGAAGCGGATGCAGCGGTGAGCGGCGAGATCGCGCGGATGCTGCGGCCTGGGCCTGGTCTCGAAGTAAGATGGCGTGCCGACCACCGCGCCGCGAAGGTTCGGCCCGATGCGCACTGCGATCATGTCGCGCTGCAGGCTCTCGCCCAGCCGCACACCGGCATCGAAGCCGCCCTCGACCACATCGGTGAAGCGGTCATCGATGACGATCTCCAGCACGATGTCGGGATAGGCAGCCGCAAAGGCGCCGAGCCTTGGCGTCAGCGCCAGGTGGGCGGCGGTGCGCGGCACGGTCAGCCTGAGATTGCCCGCCGGCCGGTCACGCGCCTCGATCGCCGATTCCAGCGCCAGGTCGATTTCCGACAGCGCCGGCCTGAGGCGCTCGAGCAGTTGCGCGCCCTCCTCGGTCGGAGCGACGCTGCGCGTGCTGCGCGCCAGAAGGCGCACGCCGAGGCGCGCTTCCAGGCTGGACACCGCGTGGCTGACCGCCGACGGCGCGATTGCCAGCTCCTTGGCGGCGCCGCGAAAACTGCCGCATTGGGCGACCGTTGCCAGCACGGCAAGCTGTGAAAGATGTGTTCGCTTCATTGATCTATTTTTGGGAACAGCCCGTGCAAATAAGAGGCGATTATCGAACGCTGCGCAAGACGGTATCTCTGTGGCATCACAACCATCACAACAAGGAGACACGTGATGCAAACCCGCAAGCTTGGCAATGAACTCGACGTCTACCCAGTCGGCCTCGGCTGCATGGGGATGAGCTTTGCCTATGGTGGCCAGCCGGAGGCGGAGGCGATTGCCACGCTGCGCCACGCCGTCGAGATCGGGGTCAATTTCTTCGACACCGCCGAGGTCTATGGCCCCTACGAGAACGAGATCCTGGTCGGCAAGGCGCTGAAGCCGGTGCGTGATCGTGTGACGATCGCGACCAAATTCGGTTTCAAGATCCTCGAAGAAGGCAGCGGCACCGAACGCATGGCCGGCGTCGACAGCCGCCCGGAGCATGTCAAGGCGGTGGCCGAAGCGTCGTTGAAGCGGCTGGATACCGAGATCATCGATCTCTACTACCAGCACCGCGTCGACCCCAGCGTGCCGATCGAGGATACGGTCGGCGCCATGGCCGAGCTGGTACGCGAGGGCAAGGTGCGGGCGCTCGGCCTGTCGGAGGCGAGTGCGGCGACCATCCGCCGGGCGCATGCCGTGCATCCGATCGCCGCGGTGCAGAGCGAGTATTCGCTGTGGAGCCGCGATCCGGAGGAGGAGGTGTTTGCCGTCTGCCGCGAGCTCGGCATCGGCTTTGTCCCCTATAGCCCGCTCGGCCGCGGCCTGCTCACCGGCACGATCGCCAGGCCCGATGTTCTCGGCGCCGACGACTGGCGCCGGGGGTTGCCGCGCTTCCAGGCCGACGCCATGGCGGCCAATGCGGTGGTCGTCGCCGTGCTGGAAAAGATGGCAGCCGAGAAGGACGTGGCGCCGGCGCAGCTGGCGCTCGCCTGGGTGCTGCATCAGGGCGACTTCATTGTGCCGATCCCTGGTGCCCGCAAGATCCGACATCTCGAACAGAATACGGCGGCAGCCGATATCGTGCTGACCCAGGCCGAGGTAGCAGCCATCGGCGATGCGCTGTCGCCGGACAAGGTTGTCGGCAAGCGGTATACGGAGGAATTGCTGGCGCTGGTGAATGGCTGAACAGCGATCGGGCTAAGACAGAAAGGCCGGGCATTTAAGCCCGGCCCATTGTTTGCAGAGACGCTCACGCGTACTGGATGAGGACCCAGGTAACCGCCTTACCTTTGTAGGGCGGAAAAATGTTGCCCTTTGCGATCGGGGCGGTTGTGGAATCATAGAGGTCGTCTACCTTCCACACGCCACTTTCGGGGCTGGTTTCACCAGTGCGTTTTTTGGTCCCAAGCGGAACCTCGGCTTTTGCGTAAATATCCACAGCTTTATTCCTTCTGTTGTGGACAACAACGCTGAGGGTTGACGCGGCGAACCAGCCGTGATTCAAGAATCACGTCTTCACAAGAGACCGGCCCAGCCCCTCAGCAGGGTTTGCTGGGTCCGAAATCGGGGTCGGCCGCAGTTGTAGCTGTGGTCGGCCTCGTCCCGCTTCGGATCGCTGACAGGACTCGATTGATTCTTGCGGAAACGCAAGAACCAGGGCGGGCTTTCGCAGTGCGATTTCGCGCTTTTCCCCCAGATTTTTGCATAATATTGGCTTGTGCCCTTTAGACACCGGCAACGCTTACACACGGCGCATCACCACGGCACGACTGATATCTCCGGCCAGTTTGCCTTCGCACGCGCGCCCTTCGCCTCATGCGTACGCTGGTTGTCCATCACCCGGTTTGGGGTGATGCGGAACGTGAAGATGTCGTCGAGGCCGAACGGCGCCACCAATTGGAGCCGGCCGTCATTGTCCATGTGGACGCCGACCGCATGGGTCCGCGAGGCGAAAAAGCTGAGCGAGTGGCTGGAGCTTGTATAGCGGGGGCAAGATCGTCCGAACTTCAAGGGATACCATATATGCACCCGCGCCTGATTGCGGATCTCGACCGGCAGCGGCAGGCCGGCGAAGACTGAGGCGGCGCGGGCAATCACGCCGTCCTCGGCCTCATAGGACAGGTCGCTCTCGTCGAAATAGAACAGGTCGACATCCCTAATGCCGTATCCCGACGGCTTGCCGGTCAGATGATTCCAGACGCTGTTGTAGAGCGCGCCTGAGACAACCAGCCAATCGGGCAGATCGAGCCCGCGTGCCCGCTTCAGCGTCTCGCCGAGCAGAGGGTCGGCGGAGACGATGTCGAGAAACACCGCGCGTTGTGCTTCAAACGAGAGGCCGGCATAGCGAAGATGGTCCATCGCCCTTTGGAGGGCGATTCGCCATATGTCCGCAAGCTCAGCCGCGCAGCACGCCGCCGGTCTGCTTGTGCACATTCTCGACGATGCGCTTGGCCAGCGCCTCGAAATCCTCATCGGTCAGCGTCTTTTCGACCGGCTGGATCGACACCTCGATGGCGATCGATTTCTTCGCCGCGCCGAGGGCTGCACCCTCGAAAACATCGAACACCGAGACGCCGGAAATCAGCTTCCTGTCGGCGGCCAGGGCGGCGCGAACGAGTGTGCCGGCTTCGACCGCCTTGTCGACGACGAAGGCGAAGTCGCGCTTGACCGCCTGGAAGGCGGACAGATCGAGCCTTGGCTTTGTCCGCGTCGGCTTGGCCTTAGGCTCAGGCACCGCATCAATGAATACTTCGAAGCCGCAGAGCGGGCCGGAGACGTCAAGCCCTTCCAGCGTCTTCGGGTGGAATTCGCCGAATGTGCCGAGCACGACCTTCGGCCCGAGCTTGATCGTGCCGGAGCGGCCGGGATGATACCAGGCCGGGCCGCCGGCCTCGATCTGCAGCCGCTCGACCGGCGCGCCGCAGGCTTCGAGTGCTGCGATTGCATCGGCCTTGGCATCGAAGACGCCGACGGCGCCGGCGTTGCCGGCCCAATGGCGGCCGGAGCCCTCGAGCTTGGCGGTGCCGCGCCGCACGCCGGCGGCAACGCGCCGCTGCTGGTCGGCGCCGTCGCCCTCGTAAGTGCCCGACACTTCGAACAGCGCGACATCCCCGATGCCCTTGTCGGCATTGCGCTGCGCTGCCGCGATCAGCCCCGGGAGCAGCGACGGCCGCATATCCGACATATCGGCCGCGATCGGGTTGGCAAGCTTTAGCGCCTGCTGGCCGCCGCCGAACAATTCGGCGTATTTTGCCGGAATGAACGACCAGGTGACGGCCTCCATCATGCCGCGCACGGCAAGCGCCCGCTTGGCGGCGCGGGTGCGTATCTGCAGCACAGTCAGGATTTTGGCGTTGACCGCATCGTGGGAACCGAGCGGCTGCGGCGCGATATTGTCGACGCCGTGGATGCGCATGACCTCCTCGACCAGGTCGGCCTTGCCATCGACATCCGGCCGCCAGGACGGGACCGCTACATTGACGACATCGCCCGTGCCCTCCGGCCTGAAGCCGAGGCGGGCAAGAATGTCGAGGCTCGTCGAGCGCGGCACTTCGATGCCGGTCAGCCGCTTCACTTCCGACAAAGGGAACGAGACGATCTTCGGCCGATGGCCGGCATAGCCGACGACCTCGGTTTGCGCCGGCGTGCCGCCGCAGAAATCGAGCACGAGCTTCGTTGCCAGCTCCACGCCGGGAACCATCATTTCCGGGTCGACGCCACGCTCGAAGCGGTAGCGTGCATCGCTGATGATGCCGAGCGTGCGGCCGGTGCGAGCGGTGGCGATCGGGTCCCAAAGCGCCGACTCGATCAGCACGTCGGTGGTGTTCTCGTCACACCCGGAATGCTCGCCGCCCATGATGCCGGCGATCGATTCGATGCCGTCCTGGTCTGCGATCACGCACATCTCAGGCGTCAGCGTGTATTCGCGGCCGTCGAGCGCCAGCACCTTTTCGCCGTCACGCGCCCGGCGCACGGTGAGATTGCCGGTGACCTTCCCAGCGTCAAAAACATGCAGCGGCCGACCGCGGTCGAAGGTGACGTAATTGGTGATATCGACGAGCGCGCTGATCGGCCTCAAGCCGATGGCGAGAAGCCTTTGCTGCAGCCATTTCGGCGACGGTCCGTTCTTGACGCCGCGCACCAGGCGCAGCGCAAAACCGGGACAGAGCTCCGGCGCTTCGATCGTCACCTTGACCGGCGTCTCGCCCCTGCCGGGGATCGGCTCTATCGGCGCGCTCTTCAGCGTACCGAGCCCGCTCGCCGCCAGATCGCGGGCGATACCATGGACACTGGTGGCATCCGGCCGGTTCGGCGTCAGATTGATCTCGATCAGCGGGTCGTCGAGATGGGCATAGGCGGCGAAACTGGTGCCGACCGGCGCATCGGCCGGCAGGTCGATGATGCCGTCATGCTCTTCGGATAATTCGAGCTCACGTTCGGAGCACATCATGCCGTGGCTTTCAACGCCGCGGATCTTGCCGACGGTCAGCGTCACGTCGATGCCGGGGATATAGGTGCCCGGTGCTGCAAAGGCGCCGATCAGGCCGGCGCGGGCGTTCGGCGCTCCACACACGACCTGCACAGGTGGCTTGCCGTCGCCTGTGTCGACGGTCAGCACGCGAAGCCGGTCGGCATCTGGGTGCTGCACCGCCGTCACCACCTTGGCGATGACGAAGGGGGCCAGGCTCGCCCGGTCGTCGACATGCTCGACCTCGAGGCCGATCGAGGTGAGACGCTCGACGATTTCCGCCAGCGAGGCATCGGTCTCGAGATGATCCTTGAGCCAGGAGAGGGTGAGTTTCATGACTGTGTTCCGTCTGGTCTTGGCCGGCCGTCTGGTCTTTGCCGGCTGACTGGTCTGGGCACGTTGCACTTGAAGCTATGCGGCCGCGCGTCCGACATGTGCAGGAAGGCGAGCTGTCCGCGGATTTGCTGCGGCCGGCTCGTCACGCGCTCAGGCCCCCGAACAGCGTTGGCATGTCGAGCGGCCTAAAACCGTAATGCGAAAGCCAGCGGACATCGGCGTCGAAGAAGGCGCGCAGATCCGGCATGCCGTATTTCAGCATGGCGATGCGGTCGATGCCCATGCCCCAGGCGAAGCCCTGGTATTCGTCAGGATCGAGGCCACCGTAACGGAGCACATTGGGGTGCACCATGCCGCAGCCGAGAATCTCCATCCAGTCGGAGCCTTCGCCGAAGCGCACCTCGCCCGGCCGCGAACGATCGCACTGGATGTCGACCTCGAGGCTGGGCTCGGTAAACGGAAAGAAAGACGGCCGGAAGCGCATCTTCACGCTCGGCACCTCGAAGAAGGCTTTGCAGAACTCCTCCAGCACCCATTTCATGTTGGCGACGTTGGCCGACTTATCGATCACCAGCCCCTCGACCTGATGGAACATCGGCGAGTGGGTGGCATCGGAATCCTGCCGATAAGTCTTGCCGGGGATGACGATGCGGATCGGCGGCTTCTGCATCTCCATGGTGCGGATCTGCACCGGCGAGGTGTGGGTGCGCAAAAGCTTGCGTTCGCCCTGCGCGTCCGGCTGGAAAAAGAAGGTGTCGTGCATCTCGCGCGCCGGGTGGCCTTCCGGGAAGTTCAGCGAGGTGAAATTATAATAGTCGGTCTCGATGTCGGGGCCTTCGGCGATGGCAAAGCCGAGATCGCCGAAGATCGCCGCGATCTCGTCGATGACCTGGCTGATCGGATGGATGCGGCCGCGCTCGGCCGGCGATTGTCTGACCGGCAGCGTCACATCAACCTTCTCGGCGGCGAGACGCGCCATAATCGCCGCGTCCTTCAGCTCGGCGCGGCGAACAGAAAGCGCCTCGGTGACGCGGTTCTTGAGGCCGTTGATCGCCGGGCCCTTGACTTGGCGCTCCTCGGCGCTCATCGAGCCGAGCGTCTTCAGCATCTCGGAAACCGAGCCCTTCTTGCCGAGGGCCGAGACACGCACCGCCTCGATCGCCTGCTCGTCGGCGGCCGAGGCAATCTCAGCCATCAGGGAATGTTCGAGAGTTTCCATGTCACTCATGTTCCAGATCCGATTGGAAGCAAAGAAAAACCCGCGCCAGCCCTGCCAGCGCGGGTTTCCCAAATCAAGTGTCGATAGCTTGGGAAGCGCTGGTCTTAAGCGACAGCGCTTTCAAAAGCATTGGGCGTGGTGTTCTTGAGATATTCGAGCGCGACCTTGGCCTTGGCCACGAGTGCGGCGAAGGCCTGCGGCTCGTGGATGGCCATGTCCGACAGGATCTTGCGGTCGATCTCGATGCCAGCCTTGTTGAGACCGTCGATGAAGCGGCCGTAGGTCAGGCCATGCTCATGCGTCGCCGCATTGATGCGCTGGATCCACAGCGCGCGGAACGAACGCTTGCGATTCTTGCGGTCGCGATAGGCGTACTGCAGCGACTTTTCCACCGCCTGCTTGGCGATCCGAATGGTGTTCTTACGGCGGCCGTAAAAACCCTTGGCGGCTTTCAGGACCTTCTTGTGCTTGGCGTGCGAGGTGACGCCTCTCTTTACGCGTGCCATGTCATGATCTCCTTAAACGTTGTCCAGGCCGAATGCTCTAAAGGCCGTTCGGCAGAAAATTCTTGATGACCTTCTTGCCGTCCGGTTCAGCCAGAACCATCGTGCCGCGGGCATTTCGAATGAACTTGTTGGAACGCTTGATCATGCCGTGACGCTTGCCGGCCGCAGCCGACAGAACTTTACCCGTACCTGTGATCTTGAACCGCTTCTTGGCGGCCGACTTGGTCTTCATCTTGGGCATTTTGCTACTCCGTTTATATGCGCACCAATGCGCTTTTTGTTCGCTTCAGGCCGACCAAAGCCCGAAAAGCAAATGAAACCGCCACGGCATGCCCTGCCGGGCGGTTTTTTGGGAACGGCGGTCCTATACGTCAAAGCGGGCTGGCGCGCAACACCCCGTGCCGAGCAACACTGTACTCAGCAACACTGCACTCAAGGGAAACGGAACAGCACCGGCAATATGCCGGACTGCTGGGCGCCGTCGATCAGTTCGAAAGCCGGCAAGGCAACCAGGAAGACCAGACCGTCCAGCAGCGTGGTTCGCAGCAGGCGCGGCTTGAAGCCGCCGGTGTCGCCTTCCTGATACAGCGACAGCTTGGGAAAAAAGCGCGGCACTTTCGCCAGGTAGGCCTGGTATGGCGCGCCGAGAACCTCCTTGAGGAATTTCTCCTCGCGCAGGATAACGATGTAAAAGGCACCAGCGCAGAGCGCTGCAAAGCCGATCGTGGCGGTGATCGAGCCGATCTGTGCGCCGACACCGGCGGCAGCTAAAGTAGAGAAGACATAGAGCGGGTTGCGGGTGATCGAATAGGGGCCGCCGGTCACCACTTCGGAGGATTTGCGGCCGCCGATATAGAGCGTCGACCACAAGCGTCCGACGATGCCGAGAAAGATCAGCACGACGCCAACCATTTCGATCGTTTCATGCACAGGCGTATCGGGCGGAAAAACCGACTGCCCGAACAAAAGCATCGCGAACAGGACGACGACGACGACGGCAAGCACCATCCTGCGCGTGTGCTGGTAGCTGCCCAGCCCATATTTGGCTTCCGAATGCTTGATGTCATTGACCATGTCGGGAATCCGATCGTCGAGGGAACCAGAGCGTCTTTGCTCTCGCCGGCGATCGCAGCGTCTGGCCAAGAAAACAGGCGCCCCGCCGATCGCCGGGACGCCTTGCAACATGATTCAGGCGGATTTTATGCACGTCGCCCAAAAGTGCGCAGCGGTTTTGCGACAACGACATGCACAAAACAGAACTAAAGCGCAACGCGCTTTAGCGGGGCGCCAGCACCATCATCATCTGGCGGCCTTCGAGCTTCGGTTCGGCTTCGACCTTGGCGATGGGCGCCACTTCCTCGCGAACCTTGTTCAGAAGCTGCATGCCGAGTTCCATATGCGCCATCTCCCGACCGCGGAAGCGCAATGTCAGCTTGACCTTGTCGCCTTCCTCGAAAAAGCGCCGGACAGCCTTCATCTTGGTCTCGTAGTCGTGGCTGTCGATGTTCGGGCGCATCTTGATCTCCTTGATCTCGATGACCTTCTGGTTCTTGCGCGCCTCGGCCGCCTTCTTCTGGTTGGCGTATTTCAGCTTGCCGAGATCGAGGATCTTTACGACGGGCGGCACTGCATTGGGCGATATCTCGACCAGGTCGAGCCCAGCCTCTTCGGCGAGCAGCAATGCGTCGTTGATGGAGACATCGCCGCGGTTCTGGCCTTCGGCGTCGATTAGCTGGACCCGGGGAACCCGGATGTCACGGTTGGAGCGCGGGCCTTCCTTGGTGGGCGCCGCTGCTTTGAAAGGTCTGCGAATGGTCGTGGTCTCCTTGAGCCGTTTCGTTAAGGGGTTCTTCAGTTCAGAATTGCGAACGCGCAATGTGGTGAGCGCGCGGTCGGAGTCAATAGCACAGCATTCTCAGGAAATCACCTGCCCGATGAATGCTCCTCTGCACCAAGCGAAGAAAGTAGCAGAGCACTTTTCGTTGAACCCCCGCTTGTGCCAAAAGACCGGCGTGAGGGAATACACCATGAGCACCACCCCGATCTTCCTGGACGTCGACGGGACGAGCATCGCCGTCAGGCATGCGGCAGGTGCCGAGCCCGGCATCGTCTGGCTTGGCGGCTACAAATCCGACATGCTGGGCACCAAGGCCGAAACCTTGTCGGAATGGACGCGCAAAGAAGGCCGCGCCTTCCTGCGCCACGATTATTCCGGCCACGGCGAATCGAGTGGTGCCTTTGCCGACAGCACCATCTCGAAATGGCTGGGCGAGAGCCTGGCGGTTTTCCGCCGTTTCACCCAGGGCAGGCAAATCCTGGTCGGTTCGTCGATGGGCGCCTGGATCGCGCTGCGCATGGTGCAGGAGTTGCGCAAGGCGGGCGAGAACAGCGTCGCCGGCCTTGTGCTGCTGGCGCCGGCGCCCGATTTCACGTTCGAACTGGTGGAGCCGGTGCTGACCGGTGCGCAGAAGCGCGACCTCAGGAAAAAGGGCTTTTTCGAAGAGCCGTCGGACTATTCCGCCGAACCGTACATCTACACGCGCGCACTGATCGAGGACGGCCGCAACAACCGGGTGATGACCGGGCCGATCGACACGCACTGTCCGGTCCACATCCTGCAAGGCCTGGCCGATCCCGACGTGCCGTCGAGCCATGCGCTGAAGCTGGTCAGCCTGCTGCCGGCCGACGACGTCACGCTGTCGCTCATCCCGGACGGCGACCACCGCCTGTCGCGGCCACAGGATCTCGACATGCTGGTGCGGACGGTGGACGCTATGGTGCGGCAGGCGGGATAGAGGCATGCGCATTTCCATTCCGGTGTCCGCCTTCGTGGCGGCGATCGTCGGCTTCGGCGGTACGCTGGCCATCGTCATTGCCGCCGCCAAGGCGGTCGGCGCAACGCAGGTCGAGACGGCAAGCTGGGTGACGGCGCTTTGCCTGGCGATGGCGATCGAGAGCCTGTGGCTGTCCTGGCGCACAAAAATGCCGGTCATCACCGCATGGTCGACGCCAGGCGTGGCGCTGATCGCCGCGTCGACCGGCTTTTCGATGGGTGAGGCGGTTGGCGCCTTCGTCGTCACCGCGGTCCTGCTGATCGCCACAGGCCTGTTCGGGCCCTTGACCAAGCTGATCGCCAGAATACCGGCGTCGGTCGCATCCGGAATGCTGGCCGGCATCGTCGTCACCTTCGCCATCAATGCGGTCAAGACCGTTCCCGTCGACCCCTGGCTGATCCTGCCGCTGGTTGCGGCATTCTTCGTCATTCGCCTGTTCAACCCGGCGCTGTCGGTGCTGCTGGTGCTGATCGGCGGCGGTCTCGCCGCCTTCCTCACCGGCCGGGTCGGCGGTCTGCCGGCACCGGAACTCTCAAGCTTGACGCTGGTGATGCCGCAGTTCACCGCCACTGCAATCATCGGCCTCGCCTTGCCGCTCTACCTCGTCACCATGGCCTCGCAGAACCTGTCCGGCCTCGCCGTGCTGAGGGCAGCCGGCTATCATCCCGAACCCGGGCCGCTGATCGGCGTCACCGGCCTGTTTTCGCTGCTGACGGCGCCGTTCGGCGCCTCGACCACCAATCTGGCGGCAATCTCGGCGGCGATCTGCACCGGGCCCGACGTGCATCCCGATCCGGCCGAGCGCTGGAAGACCGGGCCGTTCTATGCGTTGGCCTATCTCGTCTTTGCCCTGTTCGGCGCCTCGCTGGTGGCGATCTTCGCCGTGTTGCCGCAGAGCCTGATCGCGCTGGTCGCCGGCCTGGCGCTGATGGCACCGCTCGCCAATGCACTGTCGATCGCCTTGAAAGACGAGGACGAGCGGATGGCCGCCACGGTCACCTTCGCCGTCACCGCATCGGGGCTGACGCTGTTCGGCGTCGGCGCGGCGTTCTGGGGGCTGATTGCCGGATTGGTCGTGCTTTTCCTCGAAAATCTCAAAAAGCGATAATCATTTCAGCCGCTTGTCCGGTTTTGGCGATCGCTGTCTTGAATCGCCGTTTTCTCCATCCCATTTCGATTCAACGCAGCCGGATTTGGCTGTCTCCAACTGAAGGATTGGGAGAAATGAACACATCTGCATTGATCCGTCCGGCCTGGACGCCGGCGACCATCGCGTTGATGGTGATCGGGTTCATGGTGTTCTGGCCGCTCGGCTTGGCCATGCTCGCTTACATCATCTGGGGCGACCGGCTCGAGGGCTTCAAGCGCGACGTCAACCGCGCCACTGACGGCATCTTCGCCGGCTGCCGCCGCGGTTCCGACAAGGCCGCGCGCTGGGGTCATGGCTCCGCCCGCACCGGCAACGTCGCTTTCGATGACTGGCGCGAAAAGGAACTCGAGCGTCTTGCCGAGGAACGCCGCAAGCTCGACGAGATGCTGAGCGAGTTCGACGAGTATGCCCGCGAATTGCGCCGCGCCAAGGACCAGGAAGAGTTCGATCGCTTCATGGCCAATCGCAACAAGTCGACGTCCCCCACGACCGGGTCGGCGACGAACAACAAACCCAGCGGCAAGTCCACGCCAGGCCTGCTCGACGAGTAAGGTCCCGTGCGCAGATAGATAATCCAACGGCGTCGCGTCAGCGGCGCCGTTTCTTTTTTGTTCTAGTCGTTTCCCTCGAATCACGTATCGTCCCGGAATGTCCTTCGGCTTCTTTCGCACCCCGACGAAACCCAAGCCCACGCCCGTCGTGGAGCGCGAGCATTGCGTTGCCGGCCGCACGCTGCCGCTCAAGATCGTTGAGAACGACCGGGCGCGGCGCCTGACGCTGCGCATCGATTCCGGTGGCCGTGGTCTGCGCATCACCGTGCCGCCGGGGCTGCGGCGCGGCGAGGTGGAAAAATTTCTCGACCGCCATCAGGACTGGCTGGAGCAAAGGCTGGCCAAGGTGCCCAACCGGCCGCAGGTGCGGCCCGGCATCAAGATACCGGTGCGCGGCGTGCCGCATCGCATCGTCCATGAACCGTCGAAACGCGGCACCGTCACGCTGTCGCGCGACGAGCGCGGGCCGCTGATGATCGTGCATGGCGAACGCGTGCATCTGCCGCGCCGCATCGCCGATTTCCTCAAGCGCGAAGCCAAGCGCGAGATCGAGGCGCTGGTGACCAAGCACAGCGCGGCGGTCGGCAAGCGCGCCAAGGCGATCCGCTTCAAGGATACGTCGAGCCGCTGGGGGTCGTGCACGTCGGACGGCAATCTGTCGTTTTCCTGGCGTATCATGATGGCGCCACGGCCGGTGATAAACTACCTCGTCGCGCACGAGGTGGCGCATCTCAAGGAGATGAACCACGGGCCGAAATTCTGGAAACTGTGCGAGCAGCTTTGCCCGGATACCGAACGCTGCAAGGATTGGCTCAAGCGCAATGGCGGCGCGCTGCAGGCGATCGCGTTCGAGTAGTTGTCCGATCAATCGTCATTCGCCGCGTTCAACTCCTCCGGCCGCAACCCCTCATCGACATGGCGGGGCCAGGGCAGAAAATCCTTCTCGAACGTCTCGTTGCTGAAATAAGCCAGGGCTCGGTGCGCCTCGGCGCCGTTGAAAGCCGCCTTGTCCATCAAATGAGCGATGACCTCATGGGCCTGCGCCAGCTTTTGCCTGAGTTCCGCGACGGTCTTTTCCGGCATGATCTTTGTTCTCCCGCCTTTGTGCCTGAGCAAGTAGCGTTGCGCTCTTATATTAGCGAGGTAGCGCGTTCCGCTCTTACATTAGCAAGGTAGCGCGTTCCGCGCTGGCGGCAAACAGGATGCTTTTTCTCGACTCTTTGGCCGTTTCGTGCCAATCCCGCGCCATGGCGCTCGACATCAAGATATGCGGGTTGAAGACCGACAAGGCACTAGCCGCGGCATTGGCCGGCGGCGCCAGCCATGTCGGCTTCATTTTCTTTGCCAAAAGCCCGCGCTATGTCGAGCCGGCCGAAGCCGACCGCCTGCGCGAAGCGGCGCGCGGCAAGGCTAAGGCGGTTGCCGTGACGGTCGACGCCAGCGATGCGTTCCTGGACGAGATCGTCGAAAAGATACAGCCCGATATGCTGCAGCTTCACGGCGCCGAGCCCCCCGAGCGGGTGGCCGAGGTGAAGGCCCGCTACGGTTTGCCGGTGATGAAGGCGCTGCCGGTCAGCGAGGCTGCCGATCTCGCGCGGGTCAAACCCTTCATCGGCATTGCGGACCGCTTCCTGTTCGATGCCAAGCCGCCTAAGGGTTCGGAATTGCCGGGCGGCAACGGTCTTGCCTTCGACTGGCGCATTCTGGCCGGCCTTGACGCCGGCGTTGATTACTTGCTTTCCGGTGGGCTCAATGCCGGCAATATCGGCGACGCCTTTCGGCTGGCGAACCCGCCCGGAATAGATGTTTCCTCGGGCGTGGAGAGCGCGCCGGGCGTCAAGGAACCGGCGCTGATCGAACAATTTTTCCGCGCCGTCGGGGCAGCACGCGACAACCGCGCCGCCTGACCACGCTTCAAACCTCAGACCAGGAGATCGGCGATGGACAAGCCGGCGATACCGAATTCCTTCCGCACCGGCCCCGATGAGCAGGGCATGTTCGGCATTTTTGGCGGTCGTTTCGTTGCCGAAACGCTGATGCCGCTGATCCTCGAGCTGGAGCGGCACTGGAACGAGGTCAAGAACGACCCGGATTTCAAGGCCGAACTGACCGATCTCTCGACGCATTACGCCGGGCGGCCGTCGAAGCTCTATTTCGCCGAAGGCCTGACCAGGCATCTTCGTGAGGTCTCCTCGGCGAAGGGCCTCGGGGGCGGCGCAAAGGTCTATTTCAAGCGCGAGGACCTGAACCACACCGGCTCGCACAAGATCAACAACTGCCTCGGCCAGATCCTGCTCGCCAAGCGCATGGGCAAGACGAGGATCATCGCAGAGACCGGTGCCGGCCAGCATGGTGTCGCTTCCGCCACGGTCGCGGCGCGCTTCGGGCTTCCTTGTATCGTCTATATGGGCGCGACCGATGTCGCCCGGCAAAGCCCCAACGTCTTTCGCATGAAGCTTCTGGGCGCCGAGGTGCGGCCGGTGACGGCCGGCCACGGCACGCTGAAGGACGCCATGAACGAGGCCCTGCGCGACTGGGTGACCAACGTCGAGGATACCTATTACCTGATCGGCACCGCCGCCGGCCCGCACCCCTATCCGGAGTTGGTGCGCGACTTCCAGTCGGTGATCGGCACCGAGGCGCGCGCCCAGATCCTCGAGCAGGAAGGCCGGCTGCCGGACACCATCATCGCTTGTGTCGGCGGCGGTTCCAACGCTATCGGCCTGTTCCATCCCTTCCTCGACGACAGTGAGGTGCGCATCATCGGCGTAGAAGCCGGAGGCCGCGGCCTCGACGGCATCGAGCATTGCGCCTCGATGAGTGCCGGCGCGCCCGGCGTGCTGCATGGCAACCGTACCTACCTCCTGCAGAACGCCGACGGCCAGATCATGGACGGCCACTCGATCTCGGCCGGCCTCGACTATCCCGGCGTCGGGCCGGAGCACTCATGGCTGCGCGATTCCGGCCGCGTCGACTACGTGCCGATCCTCGACAGCGAGGCGCTGGAGGCGTTCCAGTTGACGACACGCGTCGAGGGCATCATTCCTGCGCTTGAATCGGCCCATGCCATCGCACAGGCGGTGAAGATCGTGCCTGACATGGACAAGGACCAGATCGTCATCGTCAACCTGTCCGGCCGCGGCGACAAGGACGTGCATACGGTGGCCAATATGCTGGGCATGGAGATCTGATCATGGCCACCCGTATCGACCGCCGCATGGCAAAGCTGAAGGCCGAGGGCCGACCGGCACTCGTAACCTATTTCATGGGCGGCGACCCTGACTACGACACGTCGCTCTCGATCATGAAGGCGCTGCCCGGCGCCGGCAGCGACATCATCGAGCTCGGCATGCCGTTTTCCGATCCGATGGCCGACGGCCCGGCGATCCAGGCGGCCGGCCTGCGGGCGCTGAAGGGCGGCCAGACACTGGTCAAGACACTGAAGATGGCCTCGGAATTCCGCGCCGGCGACAGTGAAACGCCGATCGTCTTGATGGGCTATTACAATCCGATCTACATCTACGGCGTCGAGCGCTTCCTGAGCGACGCGCTGGCCAGCGGCATAGACGGGCTGATCGTCGTCGACCTGCCGCCGGAGATGGATGAGGAACTTTGTATCCCGGCACTCAAGGCCGGCATCAATTTCATCCGGCTGGCGACGCCGACCACCGACGACAAGCGCCTGCCCAAGGTGCTGCAGAACACCTCCGGTTTCGTCTATTATGTGTCGATGACCGGTATCACCGGTTCGGCGCTGGCCGACACCGGCAAGGTGGCGGCAGCTGTCAAGCGCATCAAGAGCCATACCGACCTGCCGGTCTGCGTCGGCTTCGGCGTCAAGACCGCAGAGCAGGCGCGCATCATCGGCGCGTCGGCCGACGGCGTCGTTGTCGGCACCGCGATTGTCAATGCCGTCGCCAACGTGCTCGGGCCGAAGGGCGAAAAGACCGCCGATCCGGCCGAGGCCGTCGCCACGCTGGTCAGCGGGCTTTCGCAAGGGGTTCGCGCGGCTCGCCTTGCTGCCGCCGAATAATCTTCCTACGTCTTCTTAAGGGACAGGAGCCGAAGCGATGAACTGGATCACCAATTACGTCCGTCCGAAGATCAATTCGATGCTCGGCCGCCGCACCGACATGCCGGAAAACCTGTGGATCAAGGATCCCGAGACCGGCGAAATGGTGTTCCATAAGGATCTGGAGCAGAACCAGTTCGTCATCCCGTCCTCCGGCCACCATATGAAGATATCGGCTAAGGAACGGCTGAAATTCTTCCTCGACGACGGCAAATACGAGACGCTGGAAAACCCCAAGGTCGTTCAGGATCCGCTCAAGTTCCGCGACGAGAAGCGCTACGTGGACCGGCTGAAGGATGCCAAGGCCAAGACCGGCATGGAAGACGCCATCATCAATGCGCTGGGCACGGTCGAAGGCGTGCCGGTGGTGGTGACGGTGCAGGATTTTGCCTTCATGGGCGGCTCGCTCGGCATGGCGGCCGGTGACGCCATCGTGCATGGTTTCGAGGTCGCCTTGCAGCGCAAGCGGCCGCTGATCCTGTTTGCGGCCTCCGGCGGCGCGCGTATGCAGGAAGGCATCCTGTCGCTGATGCAGTTGCCGCGGACCACGGTCGGCGTCGACAGGCTGAAGGAGGCCGGCCTGCCCTACATCGTCGTCCTGACCAACCCGACGACCGGTGGCGTCACCGCCTCCTACGCCATGCTGGGCGACGTGCACATTGCCGAACCAGGCGCGCTGATCGGCTTTGCCGGACCGCGCGTCATCGAGCAGACGATCAGGGAAAAACTGCCCGAAGGCTTCCAGCGCGCCGAATATCTGATGGAACACGGCATGGTCGACATGGTGGTGTCACGGCTGGAGATGCGCCAGACGATTGCGCGGCTGTTGAGAATGCTGCTCAAGCTGCCGGAGGAGCAAAAACCGCAGGAGCCGGAGATCCTGCCGCCGTCTGTGATTCCGGCCGAAGCCCGGCCGCACGCCTGACGCGACAGCCCGCGGCGCGAGCGGCTGTTGTGTGCCGTTGCGCACGCGCCTAGGATTCTCCCATGACCACGCTTGCCGCCGACCGCGAAATCGAAAGCCTGATGGCGCTTCACCCGAAGGGCTTCGACCTTTCGCTCGACCGCATTTCGCGGCTGCTCGAACGCCTCGGCAATCCGCAGGACCAGCTGCCGCCGGTCATCCACATCGCCGGCACCAATGGCAAGGGCTCCTGTGCCGCCTTTTCACGGGCGCTGCTCGAAGCAGCCGACTACCGCGTCCACGTCCACACTTCGCCACACTTAGTGAACTGGCACGAGCGCTACCGGCTGGCCGCCGATGGCGGCGGCAGGCTGGTTGACGACAAGGTCTTCGCCGAAGCCATCGCCCGGGTCGCCGAGGCCAATCAAGGCCAGAAGATCACCGTGTTCGAAATCCTCACCGCCGTTACCTTCCTGCTGTTTTCCGAGCATCCGGCCGATGCCGTCATCCTCGAGGTCGGCCTTGGCGGCCGCTTCGACGCCACCAATGTCATCGCCGAGCCGGCCGTGTCGGTGATCATGCCGGTCTCGCTCGACCACGAAGCCTATCTCGGCGACCGCGTCGAGCTGATCGCCGCCGAAAAGGCCGGCATCATCAAGCGCGGGTGCCCGGTCGTCATCGGCGCGCAGGAAAGCGAGACGGCCCAGCAGGTGCTCATCGAAACCGCCGAACGGCTCGACTGCCCCGCCTTCGTCTATGGCCAGGATTTCCTTGCCTATGAGGAAAACGGCCGCATGGTCTATCAGGACGAAGATGGATTGATGGACCTGCCGCCGCCGCGCCTGCCGGGGCGCCATCAATTCGCCAATGCAGCGGCAGCGATCGCGGCGGTCAAGGCGGCCGGCTTCGAGATCAGCCACCGCGCCGCCGAGAAGGCGATGGCGAATGTCGCCTGGCCGGGCCGCATGCAAAAGCTGCCGCAAGGCCGGCTGAGCGAACTGGCGCCGAAGGGCGCCGACATCTGGCTCGACGGCGGCCATAATCCCGGCGCAGGCGTGGTCGTCGCTGAGGCGCTGGCGGAGCAGGAGGAAAAGAACCCGCGGCCGCTGTTCCTGATCTCGGGCATGATCAACACCAAGGACCAGAGCGGCTATTTCCGGGCCTTCAAAGGGCTGGTGCGGCACGTCTACACCGTGCCGGTGAGTCTGAGCGACGCCGGCGTGCCAAACGACGAACTGGCGACCCGCGCCATTGAGGCAGGCTTGTCGGCCGAACCGGTTAGTTCCGTTGCAAGCGCACTGATGCTGCTGCGCGACACATGGGACGGACCGCCGCCACGCATCCTGATCGGCGGATCGCTTTACCTGGCCGGCGGGGTACTGGCCGAAAACGGCACGCCGCCAACCTGAGGCGTGCGTTCGCCCGGGCCGCGATGGCGCCACACCTGTCAGATCACCGCGAGGAGCCAGTCATGATCAAGGTAAAGCAGCTCGCACACGTTTGCATTTTCGCGAATGACCTGGAGATGACGCGACGCTTCTATCGGGACGTCCTCGGCATGGACACCCAGTTCAATTTCCTGCGCGACGGGAAGACTTTCGGCTTCTACCTCAATTGCGGCAGCCGTAGCCATGTCGAGGTGTTCCAGAAAGACGGCGCAAGCTATAGCGACTTGAACCAGATCAACCACTTCTGCCTCGAAGTGGAAAACATCGACGCCGCGATCGCCCATCTGAGGTCAAAGGGGGTCGATGTCACTTCCAAGAAACGCGCGTGCGATGACACCTACCAGGCCTGGATCCGCGACCCCAACGGTGTGAAGGTCGAACTGTTCGAATACACTGAGAAAAGCGCACAATTCGTCGGCGGCGATCGTATCGCGGATTGGTGAATAGCGCCGCGCCGGACAATTGTAGCGGCGCAGCCGGTGGTTGGTGGACTACTTCAGTTCGACCTCGATGAAGGCGAATTCGCTATCGTTTGCGCTGATCACGTCATGTTCGACGCCCTCATTGCGGAAATACGGCGAGCCCTTCTTCATTTCGGCAAAGGATTCCCCATCCTTGGTCAGGAGCTTCACCTTACCGTCGGTCAACGGCACGATCACATAGTCGTGGCCATGGCGGTGCCAGCCGGTGTTGTCGCCCGGGGCGAAACGGTATTCGGTGACAATGACTCGCTCATTGTCGATGAAGACGGTGGCCTTGGCGGATCCGGTCATATCGCTTCCCCTTTGTATTCCGAACAGAAGAATACCGGGCGGCAAGCCGCGAGTGCCAGAGCGCCCCACCAATGACGCCAGCAAAAGAAAGCCCGGCACAAGGCCGGGCTTTCTGCAAAATTTTGATCGGATCAGGCGAGGCTGCCGTTGATCCAATGCGACAATGCCGTTTTCGGCGCAGCACCAACCTTCATGTCGGCGACTTCGCCGCCCTTGAAGATCATCAGCGTCGGGATCGAGCGCACGCCGAACTGCGCGGCCAGCTCAGGATTCTCGTCTATGTTGAGCTTGGCGATCTTTATCTTGCTGCCGAGTTCGATGGCGATGTCCTCGAGCGCCGGGGCGATCATCTTGCACGGGCCGCACCATTCCGCCCAGAAATCGACCACGACCGGCTCCTTGGCGTTGAGCACGTCGGCCTGGAAATTGCTCTTGTCGACCTTGACGGTGGCCATGCTGAGATCCTTTCGATTTGTTCGTCGCACCAAATGTGGTGGTGATCGCGTCCGTCTTCAAGCAAGTGTTGTGTCACGCTCCCGTGAGTCTAGCAAGCGCGTCGTCCATGGCCGCTGCCGGCAGATCGATCAGCCGCGGCGCCTCGGTGAACAGCAGCGCCGCCGAGACCTCGCGTCCCGGATAGAGCGGCTGAAGCAGGGCGCGATAGAGTGCGAGCTGCAGAACATAGGCTTGCGGGACTTCGGCGAGCGTAGCTGGCGCTGGCCGATTGGTCTTGTAGTCGACGATCGAAACCTTGTCCGGCGTTACTGCAAGCCGGTCGATCTTGCCGGAAATCGAGCGCAGTTTGCCCCTCACTCCCAGGCTGCCCATGATGGCGACTTCGGCGCGCGAGTTTGGCGCAAACAGCGGTGCGAAACGGCTGTCGGCAAGAATTCTGAAAACGCCAGCCAGGGCCTTGTCGCGCTCGCCGTCGGGCCATGCCGCGCCGGCTCTTGCCAGATAGCGTTCGGCGGCATCCCGGCGTTTTCCCTCGGCGATGCCGGGCAGCATCTGCAGCAATTTGTGCAGCGCCAGCCCGCGCACGACGGCAAAGCCGGGCTCGGCGTCGGCATCCAGCACCGGCGAACGCGTGTCGGCTACCGCTTGCCGCGCCTCGTCGATCAGCACCGAGGCGCCGGACGGCGAGAGCGGCCGCGGCAATTCCTCGAAGGGCGGCAGAGGCTGGAACAGGGTTTCCGGCAATGGCGCAAAGCGTTCAGCCTGTCGTGCCTCATCCACGGACGCCAGTGGCATGGGCGGCAGTTTCGTCACCTGGAAACGATGCACGGTCTCGCCGGTGGCGGGATGCCGGCGTTCTTCGCTCTCCGTGGCACCGACCAGTGCGCGGCTGACGATCGAATGCCAGGTGCCGGTATTCGGCGCCCGCTTGCCATGGTAGCCGCAGACGATCAGCCGATCCTCGGCGCGGGTCATGCCGACATAGAGCAGCCGGCGATATTCATCGTCGGCGAGCTCTCGGGCGCGGGCCGATGCGGCGCGTGAAAATCCATTGGCGACATCGCTGGCCGAACGCCAGAGATAACCCTTGCCCTCCCAGCAGTCGCCCGAGCCTTCGAACGGCATCAATCTCGGCAGATGCTGGTCGCTGAACGGCGCGGAGCCGCCATCGACAAGGAATACCACCGGCGCCTCCAGGCCTTTGGCGGCATGCACGGTCATGACGCGAACCTCGTCGCGGGTCTGGTCCATTTCGCGCTTGATCTCGGGGCCGGCGTTTTCCAGCGTCGACAGGAAGGATTCCAGTCCCGGCAGGCCGGTCCGCTCCTCGGCCAGGCAGAAATTCAGGAATTCGTCGAGGATGTCGCCGGCCTCCGGCCCGAGCCGCGCGATCATCTTCTTGCGCAGGCCGTCGCGGGCGAGAGCTGCAGCATAGAATTCGAACACCGGCTTGAATGCGGCCTCGTTCGACCATGTGTCGAGCCGGCTGACGACGGCGGCCAACGCCTCGCTTTCGCCGGCATGCCGGCGCAGCGAGGCGATCAGCGAGACGCCCGACGGCCTCCCCGCAGCAAGCGCGAAAAGCTGCTCTTCCGAGACATCGAAGACCGGGCTGCGCAGCACGGCGGCCAGCGACAGATCGTCCTCGGGCTGGATGAGGAAATGACCGAGTGCGATCAGGTCCTTCACCGCGATATGGCCAGGCAGGCTGAGCCGGTCGGCGCCGGCCACGGGGATGTCGCGGCGCTTCAACGCCCGTGTCAGGGCATGGACGAAGCGGTCGCGCTTGCGCACCAGCACCAGCACGTCGCCGGGCCGGAGTTTCTTGCCGCGCCCTTCGATGACCTCGCCGCCGCCGATCCAGCTGGCAATGGTCGCTGCAACGTTTTCGGCAACGCGCACCGCCGGTGCGTGGGCGTGATCCACCGCTTGCGTCCAGTCGTCCGGTTCGTCGACGATGTCGGCGCCGAGCGAGGGCCAGACCTCGACATAGCCCGGCGCATCGTTGCGGATCGCCTTGTGGTCGAGCGGATCGGGATCGTGGCTGATGCCGCGCCGCACGTCCGGGTCGGCAAAGACACGATCCACCGCCGCAAGCACGTCGTCGGTCGAGCGAAACGACCAGGTCAGCTTGAGATCGGCGAAGGCGGCGGCGGCGGATCTGACTTTGCCGGCAAACAAAATCCGGCTGTCGGCAAAGGAGTCCGGGGCGGCTCCCTGGAAGGAATAGATCGACTGCTTTTCGTCGCCGACCGCAAAGATGGTGCGGTGGACGGCGTCGCGTGCGCCGAGTCCGGCAAAGAACTCCTCCGCCAGCCGCTTGACCACCTCCCACTGGTCGGGACTGGTGTCTTGCGCCTCGTCGAGGAGGATGTGGTCGATGCCCTGGTCGAGCTTGTATTGCACCCATGGGCCGGCGTCGGGCCGCGCCAGTAGATGGACCGTGCGGGTGATCAGGTCGTTGAAGTCGAGGAAGCCGCGGGCGCGCTTCAATTGCTCGTAGCGGGCGATCAGCCAGTCGGCGATGGTCAGCGCCGCACGGGTGCCTTCCAGCATCCTGAACAAGGCCAGCCGGTCGGAGATTTCGAGAATGGCGTCGACCGCCGCCAGATATCGTTCGGCAAGATCGGGCAACCGGTCAAGCAATGCCCTTTTGAACGTCTTTGCCGGATCGTAAGGCTCGCCGTCGGCCCTCAGGAAAGCCTTGGAGAGCAAATTCAGGCGACGCACCGGATGCTCCTCGGCGAAGGCGAGACGGGCGTATGGCAGCATATTGTTCAGCACCACGCGCGCATCGGCGGCCTCGGCCGCCCGTGAAAAGGTGACGAGATAATCCGGCAGGAAGCCGGGCAGCGGCCAGACGGAGGCGGCTATGCCTTCGGCCGTCTGGCCGGCGCGGAACTGAAACTCGTCGAACAGCGCCTGAAAACCATCGCCGCCGGCCGCGGCGATGAACGCACGCAAACCATCGCGCTTGCGCACGATCTCGGCCAGCAGTGCGTCGAGCCCATGTTCGCCGCCGCGCTCAAGCACGGTGGCGAAGGCCTCGGCCAACGCCGCATCGCCTGCAACGCCGCCCGAAATCATGTCGCGGCGGGCGGCGGCGAACAGCGAAGCCTCCATTTGCGGATCGAGCATTTCGAAATGCGCCGGGATATTGGCTTCCAGCGGGAACTGATGCAGCACCGATTCGCAGAAGGCGTGGATGGTCTGGATCTTCAGCCCGCCCGGTGTCTCCAGCGCCTCCGCAAACAACCGCCGCGCCCGGCGCATGGTTTCGCGGTCGGGCTGGCGGCCGTCCAGCGCCTCTATCCGTTTCGAGAGCTCGGCATCGCCCAAGGTCGTCCATTGCGACAGGGTCGAAAACACCCGGTTCGACATGTTGGCGGCGGCGGCACGCGTATAGGTCAGGCACAGGATCTTGGACGGATCGGTGCCACGCAGCAGAAGCCGGATAACACGCTGGGCGAGTACATGGGTCTTGCCGGATCCGGCGTTGGCCGACACCCAGGCGGAATTGCGCGGGTCGGACGCGCTTGCCTGGCTCGCGGCAGTGTCGCTTGGAATGGGGTAGGCCTTTTTCATGCCTCCCCTCCCTCGTCGTCGGCGTCGCCGCCGGCCGACCATTCGAGCACGCGGGCGAGATGGTCATAGTCGCCGTCGGTCTCGCCCTCGCGGAACGGCAGCGCCCGCGACAGATAGCCGGTCGCCGGGTCGGCGTAGTGGATGAGCAGTTTTTCCAGCCGCGCCCACGCTTCTTCGGCGAGATCGGCAGCGGTTCGCGGCCTGCGGTTGTATTCGAGGATGGATTCCTCGAACACTTCGCCATTCGGCCTCAGCCGCACGAAGGCCAGTTGCGACGGCTCGCATGCGCCAAGCTCCTTGAAAGCGCCGCGCCTGAGCAGCGCGCCCTCCAGCGCCAGTTGCGGCGCGAGCAGCGTGTGCGCCTGTGCCTTGGATGGCGACGAGCCGGTCTTGTAGTCGAGGATGTCGGCCATTCCGCCAGCCAGCAGATCGATGCGATCGGCATAGCCGGACAGGGTTACGCCGGATCGGCCGACCCCGGTCTTTTCGGCGCGTTCCTCGGCGTGCCGCCGTGCCACGGCTGCGGCCCGGCCGCGCTCCCATTCGATGATGCCGGCGGCAAGCTTTTCGAAGCGTGGCCACCACACCGCCTCGACATCGGCGGGCAGCGCAGCCTCGGCAGAGCAGGAGCGGCCTGCGGCGATGAGCCCGTCCAGCGCCTCCGGCGCGCGCGGGTCGGCCACCCTCGCCGAGAAGAGGTGCAGAATTGCGTGAAACAGCGTGCCACGCTCGGCGGCGCCCGGATCGCGAATGACCGGATCGAGCGGCATCAGGCCGAGTATCCTTCTGGCATAGACCGCATAGGGATCGCGACGCAGCGTTTCGATCTCGGTGACCGAGAAGTGGTGCGGCCGTACGATGAGCGGCGGTTTCGGCTGCGGCCGCGGCGCAAAGTCCTGCTTTTCGCCGGCATCGAGCGCACGCGCCCAGGCAAGCAGTTCATCGCCGCGCCGGCGAAGTGCCGTAGCATGGTCCTCGCCGACGAAGGTAAGGATACGCTGCAGCCAGCGCGAGGGCACCGACGGTGCGTCGCCGGAACGGGCGGAGCGGGCCAGCACCAATTTCTTGGCGCCCATGGCCATCTGGAAATCATGGGCGGCAAGGCCGATGCGCCGCTCCGGCGGTTCAAGATCGATGCCGGTCTTCATCAGCCGCGACATGAAGCGGTCGCTCTCCGGCTTGCGCGGCCACACGCCTTCGTTGAGCCCGCCGACGACCAGCGTGTCGACATCCTGAAGCCGCGCTTCCAGCACACCCCAGATGGCGATGTTCCTGTCAGTGCCCTGCGCCGGCTTGACCATCTCGGGCGCGATCAGCGCCTCCATCACGTCAGGCCATTCGTCAGCCGCGAAGGAGAACGACACCGAGGCCGCGACCAGCCCGCGCAAGAGCTCGGCAAGCTTTTCGCCGGCATCGCCGGCATAGAGTTCGCTCAGGCTGCCGTCGGCGGCGCGTCCGAGGCTTTCGAGCGCAACGACGCTGGCACGCACAAGCGTGACAAGATCGGCATTCTCCTCGCCGCGAAAAGCAACCAGCGGCGCCAGCGCAGCCGCTAGCCGGATCAGCAGCTCGCGCGCCTGTTCGATGCGCCTGACCGAGAGGCGCGATCGCCAGAAAGGCGGGCGGCGATTGCCGCCGCCGTCGAATTCGAGGAGCCGCGTGTCGAAGAGCTGCGGCAGCGACGCGACGTCCGGACGCCCGGTGCCACCGCGCAGCGCCACGAGTTCGACGATTTCGGCCGCATGGCGCACGCTTGCCCGCTCTCGGCCGAGGCCTAGCAGGGGATGCTTGAGCAGCGACAGCAAGGCGACCGGGTCGCCCGGGCGGAAGGCTGCCTGAAGCGCCAGCCTGAGCAGGCTGGCGGCTGGCGTGTTGATGAGCGGCGTGCCCCCGGAATCGTCGGCGGCGACGCCGAAGCGCAACAGCTCGACCGAGACGCGCCGCGCCAGCGCGCGATCGCCGGTGACCAGCGCGGCGCGCTGGCCGGGCCGTTCGACGGCCTGTTTGAGCGCGACGGCGATCGCCACGGCTTCATCGCGTTCGCTGGCGGCTTCGAGAAGCGTCACGTCAGCGAAAGCCTCGGCAATATCACCGGCCGTAAAGCGGGCGCGCGTCTCGGCCCAGAGCTCGGTAGTCTCCGCCGGGCGAAGCGCTTCGCCGACGAGTGCGGCGCGCAATGCAAGCGGCCGCGGCGCAACAGCAAGGTCCTCGACATCGGCGCGCGGCACGCCGATCTTGCCGATCAACTTTGCCAGGCCGTATTGCGGGTGGCCAAGCAGGGCCGGGCGCGCACCGAGTGCACTGATGGCGGCAAAGGACGGCTCGTCCAGTGTCCGGTCGAGCCCGGGCAGCACAACGGCGCCATTGGGCAGACCGGCGATCACGGCAAGCAGCTCGGCCGTGGCTGGGATCGATCCCGTGGAGCCGGCGGCGATCACCGGCCCGGCCGGCGGATTGCGCCTCAGCCGCGCTGCCTCCAGCCTTATCAGGGCATTGCGATGCGCGGCGGGATTGGAGCGATGGCGTTCCTCGAGCAGCTTCGGCCAGTTCTCGGTCACGATGCTCAGGAAATCGAGCGTCACCTGCCACCAGCCGGCGAGATTGCCGGTCACAAGGTCGGCGAGCCTCGCCCAATCCGTGCCCTCGGTCTCGATCTCGTCCATCAGCCGCGCCAGGTCGCGCGCCAGCCAGAGGGCGTCGGCGGCGGAGGCCGGGATGACGATCTCCTCGTCGAACAGTGCCGCGACATGTGCCGGCAGGCGGCGTTTCCACGCTCGCACCAGCGGCGCAAGCAGCAGCAGGCGCTCTACCGCGGCGATCGGCGGCGCAAGGTCGATGGCGGCCGAAGCTCCTGCCTCGAAGGCCGCTTCATCTTCGTCGAACTCGCCAAGCGGGCGGATGACCGGCAGGATCGCCGAGCGGCCTCCGGAGCGCGAGAGAGCATCGACGAAGACGCCGCGCAGCGCCCGCGCCGCACGGCGCGTCGGCACATAGATGGTGAGATCGGCCAGCATCAGCGGATCGCCATCGTAGGCAAAGCCGGGAACCAGGCGCCCTGCAAGCAGCTCCTCGGCCAGCGTCGGCAGGAACGGCGCTCCGGGCGGAATCGAGAAAACGCGGCGGGAGCCGCTCATTTCGACTCGGTAAGAGCGCCGGGTGCCTCAGCAACAGCATTGGGCGTGCCGGCAAGCGCGGCGGCGACCGCTGCTTCCGCCCGCGGGATCGCGTCAGGTGTGCCGACTGTGATCCAGTGACCCTGCATCTTCATGCCGAACAGGCGGCCGGCGGCGATTGCCGCATCGAAATAGGCGTTGAGCGACAGCGGGCCGGCCGGCGCATCCTTGAAGATGCGCGGATGGATGATTGCGGCGCCGGCATAGATCAGGCCGGCCGGATCGTTGTTCGCACGCCGTAAGGCGCCGTCCGGCGCCATCAGGAAATCGGTGCCGCCGCTATGTCCGGTTGCCGACTGAAGATCCGCAAGCATCAGCAGAATGTCCCTTGTCGCGTCCTCCCATGCAAGAGCAAGTCGCCTGAGATTGGAAACGCCGCTGTCGATCCAGAAGGTGTCCGCGTTGAGCACATAGAAGGGCGCCCCTAACCAGGGCAATCCCTTGACGATACCGCCGGCAGAGTCGAGCAGGCCGCTGCTCTCATCCGAAATGACGATTCTCGGCGCATTGCGGCGGGCTACATGGTCCACGATCTGTTTCGGCAGGTAATGGACGTTGACGACGGCCTTGGCGACGCCGGCTTCGGCTAGGCAATCCAGCCCCCAGTCGAGCAATGTCTTGCCGGCGATCTTGACCAGCGGCTTCGGCATGGTATCGGTGATCGGCCGCATGCGCTTGCCGAGCCCGGCGGCGAGCACCATGGCGGTCGTTGGCATCGGTCCCTCGTCCGACACCGCCAGGCCTGAATCCTTAGCCGTCAAATCGAGCGTTCCTCCAGCAAGCCGTGGGCGATGTAGAAATCCTGCAGCCCGGCCAGCGCCGGATGCGTCAGCGCCCGGCGAAGATAGTCGCGGATGCGCGGCAGATGCTTCAGATAATAAGGCTTGCCGTCGCGTTTTTCGAGCCGCACGAAGATGCCGAGTACCTTGGAATTGCGCTGTGCGGCCATGATTGCATAGGTTTCGAGGAATTCGTCCTCGTCGAAGACGCCGGCCGCGCGCCGCGCGGCGATATAGGCGGCGAGCGTGTGCTTTTCGATTTCAGGTGAAATGGTGACGCGTGCGTCCATGGCGAGCGATGCGACGTCGTAGGCGGACGGTCCGATCAGTGCATCCTGGACATCGACGACGCCGAGGCGTTCATGACCGGAACGGTCAGCGCGCCAGATCAGGTTGGGCGAATGGAAGTCGCGCAACATAAGCGTGTATTCGCGCCCCTCGAGCCGATCGAGCACCGCATTCCATTCGCTGCGATAACCGGCGCGCAGCGCCTCGCTTGGCGGAGCGCGTGAAATCGCCGGGACATACCAGTCGACCAGCAATTCGGCCTCGATCATCATGGCGTCGCGGTCGAAAGGCGGCACCTCGTGGAAGACGCCGGGGCCGGCCTGCATGCGGGCCGGCCATGTTTTGCCGTGCATCATGGCAAGCAGTTCGGCCGCCGCCGCATAACGCGCGGCCACCGGCTGGCCGCGCTTGTCGAGAAAGCCTTGGGAACCGAGATGCTCCAGCAGAAGAAAACCCTGCTCGAGATCCTGGGCATGGATTTCCGGGACGCTGACACCGCCGGCCCGCAAGGCCCGGTCGATGGCGACGAATGCCGAAACGGATTGCGCCGTGTGGGCGATCTCGGCATAGGGTTTGCCGTCGCGGACTGGCGGTCCGAGCACCAGCCTTGGCGAGTTCATCAGCACGCGCGGCGGAAATCCGGCGAGCGTGACGATCTCGTAGGAGCGAGCCGAGGCATCACCGATAAAATGTCGTCGCTGCGCTTCGCCCCAACCGGCCTGTTCGAGAAAATCACGCATTGCCAGCGATCGCGCCGCGCGCTCGAAGGCGGCGCCCTCTCCCGACAGTCTCGCCAGTCGGCCGTCGCCCTGCTGGAGAAGTTCGACCAGCACCGACGTATTCGGCAAATATGCCTCTGCCCGCTCCGGCCATTCGACCAGCGCAGCCCCTTGCGTCAGCGCCTCGTCGAAGCCCAGCTCGTCCAGCTCGGATGCCGTGCCCAAGCGGTAGAGATCGAAATGATGGACCGGCACACGCGTGTCGTAGCTCTGGACCAGCGTGAAGGTCGGGCTCGGCACGTCGAGGCCGGCATCGTCGGCCAGCGCCCTGATCAGCGCCCGTGCCAAGGTCGATTTGCCGGCGCCGAGATCGCCCTTGAGAGCGAGCACGTCGCCAATGCGCAGCGACATGGCAAGATCTTCGCCGAGCCTTGCCGTCGCAGCCTCGTCGGCGAGAAAACGCTCCAGCACCAATACCGCCATCGACCGCGCTACTCGGCCGCCGCACGGATGCCCGACGGCGTGTCGGGAAAAGCGCAAACAACCGTGGTGCCCTTATCCCTGCCGGTCTCGATGCGGACGCTGCCGCCATGGAGTTCGACAAAGCTCTTGACGATCGACAGGCCGAGCCCGGCGCCACGGCGGCGGCCGCCATTGGTGCGCGGCTCGAAGCGCCGGAACACTGACTCAAGCAGGTCCGGCGGCATGCCGGGGCCGTCATCGTGAACGGAAAATTCCACGCCGTCGGCAAGCTGGCGGCAGGCGAGCGTTATGGTGCTCGCCTCCGGCGCGTAATTGGCGGCATTGCTGAGCAGATTGTAGAGTATCTGGCGGACGCGGATCTCGTCGCCGTGGAAGGTCTTCGGCGCGGCAGCCGCGTCGATCCTAAGCTTGATCGCATGTTCCTCCAGCCGATCGGCGACCAGTTCGGCGGCGGCCGTAATGGTTCGATTGATGTGAACTTCGGAAATGTCGAGTTCCATGATGCCGGCATCCACCGTCGCCAGATCGAGGATGTCGTTGACGATGGTGAGCAGGACCGAGGAGGACGAGCCGACATGCCCGATATATTCGCGTTGCTTCTGGTTCAACGGACCAGTCGACGGCAGTGAAAGAAGCTCGGTAAAGCCGATGATGTTGGTGAGTGGCGAGCGCAGCTCATAGGAGACGTGCTGCACGAATTCGTTCTTGATCTGGTCGGACTTTTGCAGCGCCTCATTCTTGTCCTTCAGCGCCCGCTCGACATTGACGCTGTCGGTAACGTCGACGAAGGTCATCATCACCTGGCCGTTGGGCAAAGGGATGACGGCGTAGCGCAAAACGGTGCCGTTGTTCAATTCGGTCTGGCCGTGGCGGTCGCGGCGCTCGTCGTCGAAGCCGGTGATGGCGGCAACGAACCCGCCCCACGGACTGTCGACGGCACGGCGGTCGCAAAGTTCGCGGATCGTCGAGACATGGACGTTGGGTTTTGAGGCATCGGCATCCAGCCCCCACAGGGCCGCGAAGGCCGGGTTGGACAATCTCAGCCTGCCGTCGGGGCCGAACACAGCGACGCCTTCGGCAAGGTTGTCGAGCGTCTCACCCTGAACCCGCACAGCGGTCTGATAGCGGCTTTCAAGGTCCATCTTCTCGGTCAGGTTCTCAAACACCCAGGTGACGCCGCCCTTGGGCTGCGGATTGGCGACGACGCGAATGGTTTTGCCGTCCGGCAGATGCCACCAATGCTCCTGCGATTCAACCGCGCGGTAGGCGCCGAGCAGGCTCTCTTTCCAGCGCCGCCATTCGGGCTGCTCGGCGATCTTGCCTTCGCTGCGCAGGCGGTCGAGCAGCAAGGCGTTATCCGGCGCGCTGTGCAGGAAACCGCTGTCGAGGCCCCATAGTTTCTGGAACGCCTGATTGAAAAACCGCAATTTCTCGTCGGTATCGAAAATCGCTACGGCGGTGTTGAGCTGATCGAGCGTGTCGGCGTGGCTCTGCACGGTCCGCTCATATTCGGCGCGAATGGCCTCGATGGCGCTGATGTCGCAGGCAAGACCAGCCGAACCATCCGCCCCGGCAAAATCGGTCACGGCAAACATACGGCGGTCGCCTTCGATCACCGTGGAGAGCGTCTGTTCGAAGACGGGGTGCGACTTGTGCTGCGCAGCGATGGTGTCGCGCGCCTGGCCTCCGAGGAATTCCTTGCCGTCACGAACCGCCGCTTCGGCATTCTCGGCCTCGACCGCTTCGGCATAGGCCCGGTTGACCCATTTCAGCCGCCCGTCGACAGTACGCAGCCATGACGGCATCTTGAGCGCATCCAGAAGACCGATCAGCGTCTCATGGTCGGCGGCCAAGCGCTGGTTCTCGATCTTCAGCCTGGCCTGGCTTCGCTGTGTCTCCGAAAGCGAGACGAAGCGAACCAGCACATGCGCCGCACTCTTGCGGCCGTGAACCTCGAGCGGCTGGCCGGCCTGCGATTCGATGACCAGATCGAACGGCTTTGCCTTGTCCCGCAGTGATGCGACGGCATGTTCGAGTGCGGCCGCCGAACGCGGCATCAGCCAGCGGCCGAAAGCCAGGAAGGCCGCCCGGTCCTCCGGCGCGCCGCTCTCGATCGGCAATGTCCCGACAAGCTCGGGCTTCTTGTTCTCGGCCGCCCATACGACCACGCGCTGATCGCGGGAATGGAGCAGCGCCTCGGAGCGCTGCAGCGCGGCATTGACATCGGCGATGCGGGTCCTGAGCTCGGCATTTTCCGCCGCGGTGCGCGCCCGTTCGCGGATCAGAAAGATGGCCGACAGCAATGCCGCCCCCATGACGCCGACGAACATGGCGAGTTGCATGACCTCGACCGTGCTGACCGACAGCCCGGCCTTTTGCGCCGCGCGGGTTTGGGCATGTGCAGTAAAGCCAAGCAGCGGACCAACCAGCGCGGAAGAAGCAAGCAGCACCCCGACACGGCTGCCGGCGCGCCATAGAAGGCTGCCGCCTCTGGCAGCGGAGCCCGTGACCGAATCGTTATGGCCGCCGGAAACGGCCTGTCCCGCGCAAGGCGGGTTATCCCCCGGCATGTCTTGGTCCTCTTCGCCGCCTGAATGCAAGACCGCCCTGATGCGTGCGCCGGGCCTCGTCCCCGGACCGCGAATCAGCACCATAGCGCTTGCGCGAATCGGCGTGAAGAATCAATCAGCGCAAAAATAAAGCCGGGCGAAAAGTCAATCGCCCGGCTTCAATATCTAGTGGCAAGTTTCGCCGTGGTTAATAGCGGTAGTGTTCCGGCTTGAACGGTCCCTGCGGAGTGACGCCGATATAAGCGGCCTGTTCGCCGGACAGTTCGGTCAGGCGGGCACCGAGCTTGTCGAGATGCAGGCGCGCGACCTTTTCGTCGAGATGCTTCGGCAGGACATAGACCCGGTTCTCGTACTGGCCGGGCTTGGTGTACAACTCGATCTGGGCCAACACCTGGTTGGTGAAGGACGCCGACATGACGAAGCTCGGGTGGCCGGTGGCGTTGCCGAGGTTGAGCAGGCGGCCTTCCGACAAAAGGATCATCCGCTTGCCGTCCGGGAAGGTGATCATATCCACCTGAGGCTTGATGTTGGTCCATTTCAGGTTGCGCAGCGAGGCCACCTGGATCTCGTTGTCGAAGTGACCGATGTTGCCGACGATCACCATGTCCTTCATCAGGCGCATGTGATCGAGGGTAACGACGTCCTTGTTGCCGGTGGTGGTGATGACGATGTCGGCCGTCGGCGCCGCGTCTTCGAGCGTGACCACCTCAAAACCGTCCATCGCCGCCTGCAGCGCGCAGATCGGATCGACCTCGGTGACCTTGACGCGGGCGCCGGCGCCCTTGAGCGAAGCCGACGAGCCCTTGCCGACGTCGCCATAGCCGCAGACGACTGCGACCTTGCCGGCCATCATCGTGTCGGTGCCGCGCCGAATGCCGTCCACAAGCGATTCCTTGCAGCCATATTTGTTGTCGAATTTCGACTTGGTGACGGAATCATTGACGTTGATCGCCGGGAACGGCAGCAGGCCCTTCTTCTGCAGTTGATAGAGCCGGTTGACGCCGGTCGTCGTCTCTTCGGTGACGCCGCGGATCGCTTCCTTCTGCCTGGTGAAGAAGCCGGGTGATGCCTGCATGCGCTTCTTGATCTGGGCAAACAGGATCTCTTCCTCTTCGCTGCCCGGATTGGACAGCACATCCTCGCCGGCCTCGGCGCGGGCGCCGATCAGGATGTACATGGTGGCATCGCCACCGTCATCGAGGATCATGTTGGAGGTGCCGCCATCGGCCCACTGGAAGATCTTGTCGGTGTAGACCCAATAATCCTCCAGCGTCTCACCCTTGACGGCAAACACCGGAATTCCGGCCTCGGCAATGGCCGCGGCGGCGTGGTCCTGGGTCGAGAAGATGTTGCAGGAAGCCCAGCGGATATCGGCGCCGAGCGCTTTCAGCGTTTCGATCAGCACCGCCGTCTGGATGGTCATGTGCAGCGAGCCGGTGATGCGCGCGCCCTTGAGCGGCTTCTTGTCGCCGAATTCCTCGCGGCAGGCCATCAGGCCCGGCATTTCGGTTTCGGCGATCTCGATCTCCTTGCGGCCCCAGCCGGCAAGCGCGATGTCTGCGACCACATAGTCCTTGCTACCCGTCATGGCAGTGCTCCGATGCGAATTGATTGCGGGACGCGCCCCGCCCCGAAGGCGTGTCGGAGGGCGCGAGTTGCCGGCCTGACTAGCAGATCGAGAGTTGGACGACAATGGGATATAAAGAAATCTTTATCCGTGCATGTCTTCGGAAGCGATCAGCACGTCAGCATTCCTCGCCAAAACGGGAAGCAACCAGTTGCTCCAGCGCATCGATGACCTCTTCGGCCTCCGGGCCGGTGGCGGTGACGCGGATCGAATAACCGGGGCTTGCCGCCAGCATCATCAGGCCCATGATCGAGGTGCCGCCGACCTTGACGCCGTCCTTCTCGACCTGGACCGTGGCATTGAAGCCGCTGGCAATTTGAACGAACTTGGCCGAGGCGCGCGCATGCAGGCCGCGCTGGTTGACGATCGGAAAGTCGCGAACGATCTTGTCCTTTTCCGGCAACAGCGCGCTCATTTGCTGCTCAGGAGTTGACTGGCGACATTGATGTATTTGCGGCCGGCAGCCTGCGCTTCATCCAGCGCTGCCGTCATGTTGTCGCCCTTGCGAACGCTGGACAGCTTGATCAGCATCGGCAGGTTCATGCCGGCAATGACCTCGATGCGGCCGGATTCCATCACGGAAATGGCGAGGTTGGAGGGCGTGCCGCCGAACATGTCGGTCAAAACGATGACGCCTGATCCCGTATCGACGCGGCCGACTGCGTCGATAATGTCGCGGCGGCGCTGTTCCATATCATCGTCGGCACCGATCGCCACGGTCTCGAAATTGTCTTGTGGCCCAACGACGTGTTCCACGGCATTGCGGAACTCGGCGGCCAGTTGACCGTGCGTTACAAGCACGAGTCCGATCATTCTTTGGTGGCTCCCGTCATCGCCGCTTCACAGGCGCATTTTATGCTCGCCGACCGTTCCAGGCGGCGGGAGCGCTATCTTGTCGACGCAAGGCCCGTTGACAAGCCCAAAATTGCGCCGGCCCAAGCCAATTTGACGCATTGCAGCAAAAAATCGAAATCGGATCACAGGAAAGGCGCAATCGACAGACGCGACATCACTGCCGGCAAGGCGGCCGGGACATTGCGCCCGGCAAGATCGATGCGCGGCACTGTCACGCCGACAACGAGTTCGCTGCAGTCTTCCTGGAAGCGGACCATTTTGCCGGCTGGCACCAGCCGGATAATGAGGTCGATCACGCAGCTTGGCTCGAACTGTATCGGTTTGGGGCCGAATCCCGGCACCTCGACGAGGCCGGCTATGCTGGCTGGTGCGCGGCAGACCAGCCGCCCCTCGCAATCGGCGGCAAAGAGCTGGTCATCGCCGATCAGCCGGGAAAACAGCCCGCGCTGGCTGCAATGATCGATCAAGGCGAGCGCCAGCGTCGTCTTGCCCAAGCCGGACGGTCCGGTGATGAGAATGCCGCGATCACCTATCAGGATCGCGGTGCCGTGAATGTGTTCAGGCTGCACAATAGGACCAGGCGTGATTGGAATTCATCCCTCAGCCTTCCGCCGGCAGTGTCACCACGAAGCGCGCGCCCTTGATCTCGCCAGGCTTGGTGCCCGGGATGTTCTCGGCGCTCAGCGTGCCGCCATGGGCTTCAACGATCTGCCTGGATATCGACAGGCCAAGGCCCGAGTTCTGGCCGAACGCCTCGCCGGCCGGCCGATCGGTATAGAACCGTTCGAAAATGCGATCGATGTTATCGGCCCGGATGCCGGGGCCATTGTCGTCGACGGTGACGATGTTGAACTTGCCGGCGCGTGCCAGCGATATGGTGATGTGGCCACGATCTTCGGGAACGAACGAGCGGGCATTCTCGATCAGGTTGGTGATCACCTGGCCGATCCTCAGATCATGGCCGACGACGAAGTAGCCTTTCACGCCCTGCGGCAGTTTGGCGACCTTGAACTCGATCTCGACCGCCTTCTTGTTGCGCGTGGCCTCGCGCGAGACGGCGACCAGATCGGTGATGAACTTCTTCAGGTCGACGGTTCCCGCGTCTTCCCGCGCCAGCTCGGCATCAAGACGGGAGGCATCGGAAATATCGGTGATCAGGCGGTCCAGCCGCCTCACATCGTGCTGGATGATATCCATCAGCCGGCTCCGCGAATTGTCGTTCTTGGCCAGCGGCAATGTCTCCACAGCGCTGCGCAGCGAGGTAAGCGGGTTCTTCAGCTCGTGCGAGACATCCGCGGCAAAACTTTCGATCGCCTCGATACGGGCGTAGAGCGCATTGGTCATGTCGCGCACGGCGATCGAGAGATTGCCGATCTCGTCCTGGCGGTCGGAGAAGTCGGGGATTTCCTCGCGGTTCTTGACGCCGCGGCGAACCCTGACCGCCGCCGCGGAAAGCCGGCGAAGCGGGTTGGCGATGGTGGAGGCCAGCAGCATCGACAGGATGGCGGTAACCAGGGCGGCGATGCCGAACACGCGCAGGATCGCCTTGCGCTCGGCCGCGACGATCTTGTCGATGTCGCCGCCTTCGGTCGACAGCATCAGCACGCCGAGAACGGCACGGAAGCGCTGGATCGGCACCGCCACTGAAACGATCTGCTCGCCCTGCTCCGAGATCCGCACGATCGTCGACGGACTGCCGGTAAGCGCCTTGACCACTTCCGGAAACGCAGCGCCGTTGCCGCCCGGCTGCTCGCGATAGACGGGCAGCTGCTTGTTGCGGAAGAAATCGAAGACGAATTTCTGGATGCGCTCCAGAAGGTCCGGCTGCTCCTCTTCGACCGGCGGCAGGTCGTAGCGAAGGATCTGGCCGCGCGAATAGAGATGGCGGGAATCGAGCAGCAGGTTGGCGTCGCGGTCATAAATGCGGGCGCGCGTGCGCGTCGGCGAGATCAGCCGCCTGAGCACCGGCGCCACGCGCTCCGGATTGATCGGGAAATCGAGATTGTCGAGCTGGTCGGAGCCGGGGCCGAGGCTTTCGCCGGCCTGCAACTCAAGCAGCTTTTCCGGATCGATGCTGATCGAATCGGTTTCGACCGTCGCCGACGCGGCGATCGCGCCGGCGATGATCTCGCCTTGAGTCATCAGGCTCTCGACACGGGCGTCGATCAGCCCGTCGCGAAAGGTATTGAGATAGAGAATGCCGGTGACCAGGACGGCAAGGCCGGCAAGATTGAGAAAGAGGATACGCCGCGTCAGGCTGGAAAAGATGTGATGGCCGAGAAACCGGCGCATCGGCACCGTAATTTTCGACACGAAGGCGGGCAGAATCCGCGGCGGGCGCCTGGCGGCGCCCGACCGTCTCACTCGCTCTACTTCCACTGCCATCGAATAGCAGCTCCCGCTCGGTAATTAGTGAGTAGTGAGTAGGCAGCAGGAATAGAGAAATGGTTGCTGAGATCGCGGCGATGCATGAGTGGCCGCTCGCATCATTCAAAACTGACTACCGACTATTCCCTACTGCCTACTGCCTATTCATGCTTCGCGGAACCGATACCCGACTCCGTAAAGGGTTTCGATCATTTCGAAGTCATCATCGACGGCCTTGAACTTCTTGCGCAGCCGCTTGATGTGACTGTCAATGGTGCGGTCATCGACATAGACCTGCTCATCATAAGCGGAATCCATCAGCGCATCACGGCTTTTTACGACGCCCGGGCGCTGTGCCAGGGAATGCAGGATGAGGAACTCGGTGACGGTCAGCGTCACCGGCTCGCCCTTCCAGGTGCAGGTGTGGCGCTCCTGGTCCATGACAAGCTGGCCGCGCTCAAGCGACCGGGCCTGCTGGTTGGGCGCCTTGGCCGCCGCCTCGCGGGTGCTGGCGCGGCGCAGCACGGCGCGGACGCGTTCGACCAGAAGACGCTGCGAGAAGGGTTTGCGGATGAAGTCGTCGGCACCCATCTTGAGGCCGAACAGTTCATCGATCTCATCGTCCTTGGAGGTCAGGAAGATCACCGGCAGGTCGGATTTCTGACGCATCCGGCGCAGCAACTCCATGCCATCCATGCGCGGCATCTTGATGTCGAGGATGGCGAGGTTCGGCGGGCGCGCCGCCAGTCCCTCCAGCGCCGATGCCCCATCCGTGTAGGTTTCGACCCGATAACCCTCGGATTCGAGGGCGATCGAAACCGAAGTCAGAATGTTGCGATCGTCGTCGACAAGCGCGATTGTTGCCATTTCAAGCGGCTCCCTCATGAGCTGTCCCTTCTTTCGTCGAGAAGGGGCTTTTGCAGGACAAATTAGGTACAAAATGTGGCATAGGCTTTATCCGCTGTCACGCGCGGCACGCCGGCGGCCACAATTGTACCTCGATAGGGATTGGACGAATGAACATCGCCAATCCTTGGGCAACCATCAGTGTTTTTGCACATATAAACGATTTAAACAACTTTCAAAATATTTAAATCGATTAATGATTTGATATCATTCGCCTTTTCTGGTTTTGACGTTATTAGCTCCTGCAATGGGGTTTCCGGAATTCGCCGGTAAAGACGCGGTAAATCGAAGAAGGGACACCCATGTCGGAAGCCGGCAAACGCAATCCTGCATGTGCAATCGATCGGATCGGCCTGAGAACCACTGGCGTGGTGCGCTATAATTTCGGCGCGGCCGCGCTCTACGAGGAGGCCATCCGCCGTGGCGAGGCCCGACTCACCGCGCATGGCGCGCTTGCCGCCGAGACCGGGCAGCACACCGGCCGCTCGCCCAGGGACAAATTCGTGGTGCGCGACGAAAGCACCGCGCCGCATGTATGGTGGGACAACAACAAGGCGATTTCGCCGATCCAGTTCGATACGCTGCTTGCCGATTTTCGCGCCCATGCGGCTGGAAAGGACCTTTATGTGCAGGACCTGGTCGGCGGTGCCGACGAGGAACTGAAGCTGCCGACCAGGGTGATCACGGAGCTTGCCTGGCACTCCTTGTTCATCCGCAATCTGCTCATCCGGCCTGCCGCCGCCGAACTCGAGCATTTCGTGCCCGATTTGACGATAATCGACCTGCCGTCGTTCCGCGCCGATCCCGCCCGCCACGGCACGCGCGGCGAAACGGTGATCGCGGTCGATCTTTCGCGCATGATCGTGTTGATTGGCGGTACCTCCTATGCCGGCGAGATGAAGAAGTCGGTGTTCACCGTGCTCAACTATCTGCTGCCGGCAAAAGGCGTGATGCCGATGCATTGCTCGGCCAATGAAGGGCCCGCCGGCGACGCGGCCGTTTTCTTCGGCCTTTCCGGGACCGGCAAGACGACGCTGTCGGCCGACCCGTCGCGAACGCTGGTCGGCGACGACGAGCATGGCTGGGGACCGCACGGCATCTTCAATTTCGAAGGCGGCTGCTATGCCAAGACGATCAAGCTTTCGGCCGAAGCCGAGCCGGAGATCTTCGCCACCACCCAGCGCTTCGGCACGGTGCTGGAGAATGTGGCGCTCGACGCCGGTCGCGTGCCGGATTTCGACGACGGCGGGCTGACCGAAAACACGCGCTGCGCCTACCCGCTCCATTTCATCCCCAACGCCAGCAAGACGGGGCGCGCCAGCCACCCGAAGAACATCATTATGCTGACCGCCGACGCATTCGGCGTTATGCCGCCGATCGCGCGGCTGACCCCGGCGCAGGCGATGTATCATTTCCTCTCCGGCTATACCGCCAAGGTGGCGGGGACCGAGAAGGGCATTACCGAACCCGAAGCGACATTTTCGACATGCTTCGGCGCACCGTTCATGCCGCGGCATCCGTCGGAATACGGCAATCTGCTGCGCGAGCTCATCGCCCGCCACGGTGTCGATTGCTGGCTGGTCAACACCGGCTGGACCGGCGGCGCCTACGGCACCGGCAAGCGGATGCCGATTAAGGCAACGCGGGCGCTGCTTGCCGCGGCGCTCGACGGCTCGCTGAAAGCGGCCGACTTCCGCACCGACGCCAATTTCGGTTTTGACGTACCGGTGACGGTTGCCGGCGTCGACCGCGCCATTCTCGACCCGAGATCGACCTGGGTCGACAAGCCCGCCTACGACCGGCAGGCGGCAAGGCTGGTCGGCATGTTCGTCGACAATTTCGAAAAGTTCGAAGCCCATGTCGACGCCACCGTGCTCGGCGCCGCACCACGCATGCAGGTAGCGGCTGAATAGCCGTCGCCCCTGGTGATGCTTCAAGGCCCGGCTTCGATCGGGCCTTTTCTTTTTCCGCCTGCCGCGCCATCACTGCGGCATGAACGCCGACGACAAGATCATCATCACCGACGATGCGGTGATTAATCCGGGCGACCTGCACGAGGACTTCATCCGTTCGTCCGGCCCGGGCGGCCAGAACGTCAACAAGGTGGCGACGGCGGTGCAATTGCGCTTCAATGCCGCCAACGCGTCTGGCCTGTCGGAGCGGGTGCGCGAACGAACCATCAAGCTTGCCGGCCAGCGCGCCACCAAGGACGGCGTCATCGTCATCGAAGCCGGACGCTTCCGCACCCAGGAGCAGAACCGGGCGGACGCCCGGGCGCGGCTGACGGCACTGGTCGCCAAGGCCGCCGAACCACCGTCGCCGCCGCGCAAGAAGACTAGGCCATCCAAAGGCGCGGTGGAAAGACGGCTCAAGAGCAAGGCCGGGCGCGGTTCGATCAAGAAACTGCGCGGCCGGGTCGGGGATGACTGACAGCCGAAGCGGCTTCGGATCTCAGATCGCCGGTTAAAGCGCGCAGCCACCGTCGGAGGCGGCTTTCGGGTCGCCGTTTTCGTTTGACGGTGGCATTCTGATTTCCAGACCAACGGATCAAGCGACGCGATGCTCATACTGCCCAAAGGCGTCCGCCATATGCCCGGCTACCTGTCGCGCGCCATGCAGGAAGTACTGGTGGAAGATATCAGGAAAGTCGTGGAGGAAGCCCCGCTGTTCGTGCCGGCAATGCCGCGCACTGGCAAGGAGATGAGCGTGCGCATGACCAATTGCGGCCCGCTGGGCTGGGTCACCGACAAGGAGCACGGCTATCGCTACCAGCCGACCCACCCGGTGACCGGAATGCCCTGGCCGCCGATCCCGGAGATGCTGCTCGATCTGTGGCGGGACGTATCTGCCTATGCGCACCCGCCGGAGGCCTGCCTGGTCAATTTCTATTCGCAGGATGCCAAGATGGGTCTTCACCAGGACCGCGACGAGAGCGATTTCTCCGCGCCTGTCGTCTCGGTCTCGCTCGGCGATGATTGCCTGTTCCGGGTCGGCCAGACCACGCGCGACGGCGCCACCAAATCGTTCAGGCTGAAGAGCGGCGATGTCGTGGTGCTCGGCGGCGAAGGCCGGCTCTGCTTTCACGGCGTCGACCGCATCTACCCTTCGACCTCGGCACTGCTCAAGAATGGCGGCCGCATCAATCTGACGCTGCGGCGGGTGACTATGCCGAAATAGGCTGTTCGGGTGCCCCGGGGGTGCCAGTACCACGACCGCCATTGTAGCCTTTGGCCAGCAGCAGGGCACTGCCCGGCCAGGGTTGCAAGCCCGGAGCCTGGCGGTGCGTTGCATCGTTGCGCGCACGCCAGGCCTGGAGCGCCAACAGCCGATCTCGGGCGGTCCGGGAATCGCATCATCTCGAGCCGTTCCGCAAACCGAGCCCAGCACTGGCGAATACCCAGTGGCGAAGCATCACATAGTTGACGAGCGGGATTACGAGGCATGTCAGCACAATCGGAATCTGCGCCTGCAGGCCCAGAATCCCGGACAACACGGCGGGCAGAAGAAATGACACCGCCAGACCAAGCAATGTCAGCACGAAAAAGCGAGGCGCCTCGAAACGATGCGCCCCGCTGGACACGAAGGTAAAATACTTGTGTCCGGCATAGGAGAAGACGGCGGCGATGGCATAAGCGAGCACCGAGGCCGAAGCCGGCCGCATCGACACCGCGTCCCCCATCGAAAATACCGCGGCAAGCAGTGCGTAGAGCAGAGTGGCGCCAAGGCCGATAATCAGGAAACGCGCCGGCCGCTTTGCAAGTCTGAAGCCCGAACCGGCGCTAAACACGGCCGCTGCACACATATTGCGCACCGAGCGGCAGATTTGAGAGCCAGCCCTCGACCCTGCGCGCGACCGAATTTGCGAAAGGAAACATCAGAAAATGTCTGCCTTCGACCTGTGTGAGGCCGGCTGTCTCCATGAGATGCCCGGCTTGGCGGCGACTGATCAGGACAGCATCTTCATCGAAGGGGCAGCGGAAGACGGCCAGGCGTGTCAATGGATTGAACGGGTTGTGCTCGATCACCGAGACAACGCCGCCGGGTCGGACGACGCGTCGCATCTCGGAAACGAAGCTCGGCCAATGTTCGGGCGGCACATGATGGACGACGCAAACGGCGAATGCGAGGTCGAATGTGCCATCCGCGTAAGGCAGCACGGGAGCCGTGTAGTCGGCATAGGTGACCCAGGGGTTTTCCTCACGCGCCCGGGCGATGGATTCCTTCGAAATGTCGCAGCCGTGAAGGTCTGGAAAAAGCGGCTTCACGTAAGGATGCAGCGCGCCGATCCCGCAGCCGACATCAAGCGCCCGAACGCTGCCGTCGCGCCTCGCGATACCGCGTGTCGCGATCAGGTCGGCGAGAGGGGCCAACTTGGCGTGCAGGAAGAAGTCATGCTTCAGCCCGGAGAAGCTGATCGAGTCGTCGACAGTCCTGTTATAGGTGGTGCGATATTGATCGAAGAGTTCGGCCATCAACCAAACCTTCTGTCGCGTGACGCCGACAACGTCGCCTCGGTGTTTCGATTGTCGACTTCCGCCCGGAGCGCGTCCTCGAAGCCAGTAAGGCGATCAACGACATAGAGCGGCCGGCGCTTGATCTCGGAGTGGATCCCGCCGACATAGAGGCCGACGATACCGGTCATGAACAGGTTGATCCCGGACAAGAAGGAAACAATCACAACTGTCGACGTCCAGCCTTGGACAACACCGAAACTGAATGCCCAGGAAGCCACGGCAAAGAGCCCGAGCAACGCGGCTACCCCCGAGATAGCGAGCCCGGCCCAGAGCGCCATACGCAATGGTTTTTCCGAAAAGCCGATGACCCCGTGGACAGCCAGGCGGAGCATCTTCCAGAAAGGATACTTTGTTTCACCTGCGGCGCGCGCCGGTCGCTCGAATGAAACCGCCGTCTGCTTGAATCCCATCCAACCGAACATGCCGCGCACGAAACGGTTGCGCTCCGGCATCTGCTTGAACGTATCGAGAGCCTTGCGGCCGATTAGTCGGAAATCGCCAACGTCGCGGGGAATGTCGACCGAAGTCATCTTCTCCATCAGCCGGTAGAAGATGCTGGCTGTCAGCCGTTTGAACCAGGTTTCGCCTTCGCGCCGCATACGCCTCGCGTAGACGATTTCATAGCCCTCCTTCCACTTTTCCACCAGTTGGAGAACGACTTCAGGGGGATCCTGGAGGTCGGCATCCATGACCACCACGGCTTCCCCGGCAGCCGCATCCATGCCGGCCGTAATTGCAATCTGGTGCCCGAAATTGCGCGACAGTTCGATCAGCCGGAAGCGTGGCTCCTCGGCAACCATCCCACGCAGGTAGATCACACTCGTGTCGGTACTGCCGTCGTCGACGAAAATAGCCTCTGCCGGTGCGTCCAGCGCGTCGAGCAGGGCGACTATTCGCCGGATAAGGAGTGGAAGAACCGCCTCCTCGTTGAAGATCGGAATGACCAGGGAATAGCGGGGCTGCCTCGCACGAACTCCGGTACTGCTCGCGTTGATCACAGACTGCTCCCGACAGATCCGCTGGAATTGCCCATCGAACACTAGCCGGGATAGCCTAAGGCGCCGTTAACCGCGCCGTTACAGTTTCCTGAGCGCCACTTCCTCGACCAGATGGTTGGCGCCCTTGCGCAGGATGAGATCGGCTCGGGCGCGGGTGGGCAATATATTCTCGCGCAGATTCTTCAGGTTGATGTTGGTCCACAGGCCCTCGGCGATGGCGCGGGCCGCATCCTCGGAAAGTTGCGAATAGCGGTGAAAGAAGGAGGCCGGGTCGCGGAAGGCGGTTTCGCGCAACCGCATGAAGCGGGCGATATACCAGTGATGGATCAGCGCCTCCTCGGCATCGATGTAGATGGCAAAGTCGAAGAAATCCGACAGGAAAGGCACGATCTTGCCGTCCTTCGGCAGCTTGCCCGGCTGCAGGACGTTAATGCCTTCGAAGATCAGGATGTCGGGCCGGTCGATGGTCTGGAACGCGCCCGGAATGACGTCATAGGTCAGGTGCGAATAGACCGGCGCGCGGACGTTGCGCTGCGCCGATTTGATGCCGGACAGGAAACGCAGCAGCGCGCCGACGTCGTAGCTGTCGGGAAAGCCCTTGCGCTCCATCAGATTGTTGCGGCGCAGGACTTCGTTCGGCAGCAGGAAGCCGTCGGTGGTGACCAGGTCAACCTTGGGACTCGACGGCCAGCGCGCCAGCAGCTCCTTTAGCACGCGCGCCGTGGTCGATTTGCCGACCGCGACGGAACCGGCAATGCCGATGATGAACGGTGTCTTGGCCGCGTCCAGCGCGTTGAAGAAGGCCTGGCGCTGCCTGAACAGGAGTTGACTGGCTTCGACGTGAGCCGACAACAGCCGCGACATCGAAAGATAGATGCGCTCGACTTCGTGGAGATCGACCGGATCGTTCAGCGACCGCAGACGACGGATTTCGTCCTCGGTGAGCGTCATCGGCGTATCGGCGCGGAACCGCGACCATTGCTCGGCCGAGAAGAAACGATAGGGTGAATACTTCTCGGTAGGAGCGAGCTGGTCCATCGAGTTCCTCCGCAGCGATCAGCCCCGGTCCAGCCGAGACGCCTTTTCGGCGATGCCCGAACGACCGGTGCGGCGTTCAAGCTCGTTGAGCACATCGCTCAGCGGAATGTCCGCTATGCCGAGAACGACAAGCCAATGATAGATGAGATCGGCGCTTTCCGAAACAAGCGCGTCCCGGTCGGCGCTGACGGCTGCGATCACCGTTTCGACCGCCTCTTCGCCGAGTTTCTGCGCTGCCTTGCTCATGCCGCGCTGAAAGAGCTTGGCCGTCCACGAATCCGGATCGCCGGAACGCGCGCGTTCGCCAATAATCTTCTCCAGATCGGAGAGCGAGAACTCGGTCATGACGGCGTTTACAGCCTCTTCTTAGCCGGAAAAGGCTCTAGGACCGATTACCCGGCGAGTCCAGCCGCATCGGCAGTCCGGCCTGAGCCATGTGCAGCTTGGCCTCGGCGATGCTGTAGGTGCCGAAATGGAAGATCGACGCCGCCAGCACCGCGCCGGCATGGCCGTCGCGAATGCCTTCGACAAGGTGGTCGAGCGTGCCGACGCCGCCGGAAGCGATGACCGGCACGCGTACGGCGTCGGCGACCGCGCGGGTAAGGGCTATGTCGTAGCCGGCCTTGGTGCCGTCGCGGTCCATCGATGTCAGCAGGATCTCGCCGGCGCCGAGATCGACCACTCGCCGAACGAACTCGACAGCGTCGATGCCGGTCTTCTCGCGGCCGCCATGGGTAAATATTTCCCAGCGGTCGGCCTCGCTCGCAGCGGACACTTTCTTGGCATCGATGGCGACGACGATGCACTGGTTGCCGAATTTGTCCGCTGCTTCGGCGACAAAATTTGGGGTCTTCACCGCCGCCGTGTTGATCGACACCTTGTCGGCGCCGGCCAATAGCAGCTTCCTGATGTCGGCGACCTGACGGACGCCACCGCCAACGGTCAGCGGCATGAAACATTGTTCGGCGGTGCGGGCTACTACATCGAAAATGGTCTGGCGGTTTTCCGACGAGGCGGTGATGTCGAGAAAGCAGAGCTCGTCGGCGCCGGCCGCGTCATAGGCTTTTGCCGCTTCGACGGGATCGCCGGCATCGACCAGGTCGACGAAATTGACGCCCTTGACGACACGGCCGTTCTTGACATCCAGACAGGGGATGACGCGGGCTTTCAGCATCAGATCCTCTCGATCGCCGCAAGAAAGTCGACGAGCAGCTGGCCGACGACGGGCGGAACCTCGGACTGGGAATCAAAGGCCGGGTCGTATGCCGAGAGCGTAACGCCCGCGATCGGGATAGACCTGGCCAGTCCGCAGGCAAGCTGCCGTAACTGTTCCGGGCTCGGACCGCCCGGATGCGTGTAGCGGTTCACCTGCAGCACATTCGGATCGACGACGTCCAGGTCGAGATGCAGATGCGCCCGCACAGTCACTGTCGCCGTGAGCTTTCCGATCATATCGAGTGCACCGGCACATTCGGTGCGCACGATCGGCAAGGTTTCCAGCAGGCGCTTTTCGTCGGGATCGACGTCGCGGGCATCGACCAGCATGCAGCGCGCCGGGTTTATCGGCCGGAACCCCGGAATCGCTGCCGCCATCGGACGCCAGCAGAGCCCGAGAGTCGCCGCCAGCGCCATGCCGTCGAGAAAGCCGTAGGCCGACGTCTCCGGCGTGTTGAGATCGCCATGCTGGTCGATCCAGATGATCGAATCCGCAGCTTCACCGGCAACCGCACCGGCGGCGGTCAGGCAATTTCCAGCAAGGATAATGGGGAAGCGTCCTCCATCGCGGGCGAGGCCAACCTTGGTCGCGACAGCGTTGCAGACGGCGAAGCCGGTTGCGATTTCGCGCCCCTGCTCGTCTCCCACCTTGCCGATATCTTCGACGGCGACTTCATGGCCAGCCACGGTCAGGGCTTCGACGAGCCCACCGCCGACAATGGCGTCCGGACCCTGGCCGCACCCTTCGTGATAGTGCCCGCTGTCATAGGGAGCGAGGATAATCGAGACCTTCACGTTTCACACCCCTGCCATCGGTTTGCCACGCAGGATCGCCAGTGCCTCGGCCGGATCGATGCGGCCGTCGTAGAGCGCGCGACCGGAGATCGCGCCTTCGAGCTTCTGCGCATCGGGCATGGTCATGCGCATGATGTCGGCGATCGAGGCGAGCCCGCCCGAGGCGATGACCGGGATCGAAACCGCCTCCGCAAGATCGATGGTGGCGTCCCAGTTGATGCCGCTCAGCACCCCGTCGCGATCGATGTCGGTGTAGATGATGGCGGCGACGCCGGCGCCTTCGAATTTCCTCGCCAGTTCGATGACGCCGAGACTCGAGGCCTCGGCCCAGCCTTCGACCGCGACCTTACCGCCCTTGGCATCGATGCCGACGGCGATCTTGCCCGGGAATGCCTTGCAGGCCTGCCTGACCAGATCCGGATCGCGCACCGCCACGGTGCCAAGAATGACGCGGGCCAGCCCACGGTCGAGCCAGTCCTCGATCTGCGCCAGGGTGCGGATGCCGCCGCCGAGCTGCACCGGACTGCTCGTCGCCTTGAGGATGGCGCCGACCGCGGCGCTGTTGACGCTCTGGCCCTTGAAGGCGCCGTTGAGGTCGACGACGTGCAGCCATTCGAAGCCCTGCTCTTCGAAGGCGCGCGCCTGAGCGGCGGGATCGTCGTTATAGATCGTCGCAGTTGCCATGTCGCCATGCCTGAGGCGCACACATTTGCCATCCTTAAGGTCTATGGCCGGAAACAGGATCACCTTCAGGCGCCTTCGACGATGACAAAGTGGCCGGTCGAGCCGGCGAGCCTGTACTTCAAGGCCTCCTGGTATTCAGGCGAGCCGTAGCATTCCAGCGCCATTTCATAGGATTCGAATTCCACCAGCACGTGGCGATTGCCTGTCGGTCCTTCCGGGCTGATATACCGCCCGGCGCGCACCGGGAACTTCGCCCCGTATTTCGCGAAAGCCGCGGCATTGGCCTCGATGTACTGCTTGTAGATCTCGGGATCGTGGACATCGACCATTGCCATCCAATAGCCCTTCTTGCTCATGGTTCAGGGCCTCCAGCCTAGGAAATTGGTGATCAGCGCCAGGCCCAGCGCCTGGCTCTTCTCGGGGTGGAATTGCGTTCCGGCCAGGTTGTCGCGGGCGACAGCGGCCGTTACCGGGCCGCCGTAGTCGGCAACCGCCAGCACCTCATCCTCTTTCCGTGCATCGAGATGGTAGGAGTGGACGAAATAGGCGTGCAGTCCCTTGCCGCCCGTCGCAATGCCGGAAAACAGCGGATGCTTGCGCTTCAGGTCAATCGTGTTCCAGCCGATCTGCGGGATCTTCAGTGTCGGATCGGCCGGCGTGATCTCCTTGACGTCGCCGGCGATCCAGCCAAAGCCCTTTGTGACGGTCTTTTCCAGGCCCCGCTCCGACATCAGCTGCATGCCGACGCAGATGCCGAGGAACGGCCGAGCCTTGGCGATCGCCACCTCCTCCACCGCTTCCCACATGCCGGCGACCGCACGCAGTCCAGCGGCGCAATCGGCATAGGCACCGACGCCGGGCAGGACGATGCGGTCGGCGGTCCTGACCCGCTCGGCATCGGCGGTGAGTTCGATCGCGGCGGCAATGCCGGCTTCATGCGCAGCACGCTCGAAGGCCTTGGTGGCCGAGCGCAGATTGCCCGACCCGTAGTCGATGATCGCGACCCTCATCTCAGGGCTTTCCCGGAATATGGTTCAGCCCCAGTGCCAGGCCCATCTGCGCCGGCCGGGCATGTGCTGCGTCTGGGACGATACGCTGCGCATGAGTTTGTGAATCCGAATCCGCAGCGGCTTCCAACACATAGCGGATGTCGGCGTCGTCGAGCCTGTCGGCCTCGACGACACCCCATTCATGCCAGCCGCGGCGACGAAGGGCTGCAATTCGCAAGCCTTGTCCCTCCAGCCCGACAAAGAGCATGACAAGGAAGGATAAAAGCGAGCCGGCTGTTTCCAGGTCCAGCCTTTCGCCCAGCATCGAGAGCAGGCCCATGGCGACAAACGCCAATGCCGCCTCAACCCACAGCCGGTGCCAGGCCAGCCACAGCGGCGGCACCAGGAAGCCGAGCCAGGCAAAGCCGTCACGGATAAAGATGGTGTCCACGCTTTCACCGCGGCCTGGCGGCTCCATCACGACATAGATGGCCATGGCGTTACCCTTTCAGGGATCCCTTGGTGGAGGGAACCGCGTCCAGCTGGCGCAGGTCGCGCTCAAGTGCCGAACGCAACACACGCGCCACGGCCTTGAAGCAGGTCTCGGCGATGTGGTGGTTGTTGGCGCCGTAATGATTGGTGATGTGCAGCGTGATGCCGGCATTCTGCGCCAGAGCGTGGAAGAATTCGCGCACCAGCTCGGTGTCGAACGTACCGATCTTCGGCGACGAGAACGAAACGTTCCAGACCAGAAAAGGCCGGCCGGAGACATCGATTGCCGCCCGCGTCAGTGTCTCGTCCATGGCGAGGTCGATCGAGGCGTAGCGCATGATGCCGCGCCGCTCGCCCAATGCCTTGGCCAGCGCCTGGCCGAGGGCGATGCCCGTATCCTCGACGGTATGGTGGTCGTCTATATGCAGGTCGCCCTTGGCCTTCACGGTCATGTCGATCAGCGAATGGCGCGACAACTGGTCCAGCATATGGTCGAAGAAGCCGACGCCCGTCGAAATGTCGGATTTGCCCGAGCCGTCGACCTGAACCGACACGGAGATGTCGGTTTCCCTGGTCTTGCGGCTTATCTCGGCGGAACGGGGCGCCATGACCTCATCCTTGTCTCAGATTTGCACGTCAGGCGTTCACAGGCCTGAAAACGAAAGCCTTCTAGCAGCATGATCCGGCGATTGCCAGTTACCGCTGCGGAGCACTATCCGGCCCGGCGGATGGCCGGTTTGCAATCGTCCGGCCTATGCATACATATGGCCGATCAAGTCACTCGTAACGCACCGATCGCCTCGATGGGATCGGTGCTTGTCGGAGCAGGAAATGTCGAATGAACTGACCATGCATGCCACGACCATCCTGACCGTGCGCAAGGGCGGCAAGGTGGTGATCGCCGGTGACGGCCAGGTCAGCCTCGGCCAGACGATCATGAAAGGCAACGCCAAGAAGGTGCGCCGCATCGGCAAGGGCGGCAACGTCATCGCCGGTTTCGCCGGCGCCACCGCCGATGCCTTCACTCTGCTGGAGCGGCTGGAAGCCAAACTCGAACAATATCCCGACCAGCTGACACGCGCCTGCGTCGAGCTTGCCAAGGACTGGCGCACCGACCGCTATTTGCGGCGGCTGGAAGCGATGATGCTGGTGGCCGACAAGTCGGTGTCGCTGGCGCTGACCGGCACCGGCGACGTGCTGGAGCCCGAATTTGGCGTCATGGCCATCGGTTCCGGCGGCAATTACGCGCTGGCAGCGGCACGCGCGCTGATGGACAGCGACAAGGGCGCAGAGGAGATCGCCCGCAAGGCGATGCAGATCGCGTCAGACATTTGCGTCTACACAAACAACAACTTCGTCGTCGAAACCCTCGATGCCGCCTGAGCGGAGCCTCCGCTATGGTTTTCGGCCGGTGACCCAGAGGGACCTGCCGATGATCGCCGGCTGGCTTGCCGAGCCGCATGTCGCCGAGTGGTGGGACGACCCAGAGACCGAGATTGCGGAGATCCGCGAGCATATCGACAGCATTTCGGTCGAGCCGCTAATTATCGAGCTGGACGGAAAGCCCATCGGCTATTTGCAGAGCTACGATCCGCATCTGGAGGACGGCCATCCCTATAGCGACCAGCCGTTCGGCACGCTCGGCATCGATCTGTCGATCGGCGTGCCGGAGCTTGTCGGGGTCGGCCACGGCTCCGCGATCGTCCGGCAGTTCGTCGAGCAGCTTTTCGAGGAAGGTACGCCGCGCGTCATCATCGACCCGGACCCCGCCAATGCACGGGCTATCCGTGCCTATGAAAAGGCCGGTTTCACGGCTATCGATCGCAGGAAGTCGGAATATGGCGATGCCGTGCTGATGGCGATTGATGCCCCAGAGGGTGATGCCGGACAGGGTGACGCAGAAGAGGGGCAATAGCAGCATGAGCGTATCCAGCGACAAAACCGTCTCGGCCTACGAAGACAGTTGGCGAATGGGGCTCCTGCTGGTTCTCGGCCTGGTTATCTTCCAGGCCGGGGTCCTCTATGGCATGGGGCGGACGCCGATCTGTACCTGCGGCTATGTCAAGCTGTGGCACGGCATCGTGCAAAGCTCGGAGAATTCCCAGCATATTTCCGACTGGTACAGCTTCTCGCACGTCATTCACGGCTTCCTGTTCTATGCGCTGGCGTGGTTCCTTTTCCCGCGCTCGCCGATCGGGCTCAGGCTGGCGTTTGCGGTCGTCATAGAGGGCGGCTGGGAGCTGCTCGAGAACAGCCCTTTCATCATCGACCGCTACCGCGCCGGCACGATCTCGCTCGACTATTATGGCGACAGCATCATCAATTCGGTGTCCGACACGCTGGCCATGGTGCTGGGGTTTGTCATGGCGCGAAGGCTTCCTATATGGGTGATCGTCACCCTCGCCCTCATCTTCGAATTCGGTGTCGGCTATCTCATCCGGGACAATCTGACACTCAACGTGATCATGCTGCTGCATCCGTTCGAGTCCATTCGGCAGTGGCAAAGTGGAATTTAGTGATATGAGCACCTTCTCTCCCCGCGAAATCGTTTCGGAACTCGACCGCTTCATCATCGGCCAGAAAGACGCCAAGCGTGCGGTGGCGATTGCCTTGCGCAACCGTTGGCGCCGCCAGCAGCTCGAGGGCCAGATGCGCGAAGAGGTGATGCCGAAAAACATCCTGATGATCGGCCCGACCGGTGTCGGCAAGACCGAGATTTCACGCCGCCTGGCACGCCTTGCCGGTGCGCCTTTCGTCAAGGTCGAAGCCACCAAGTTCACCGAGGTCGGTTATGTCGGCCGCGACGTCGAGCAGATCATCCGCGATCTGGTCGAGATCGCCATCGGGCTGGTGCGCGAGAAGATGCGCGAGGACGTCAAGGCGCGTGCCCACATCAACGCCGAGGAACGGGTGCTCGAAGCGCTCGTCGGCAAGACGGCGAGCCCGGCCACCCGCGACAGTTTCCGCAAGAAGCTGCGCGACGGCGAGCTCGACGACAAGGAGATCGAGATCGAAGTGGCCGATACCGGCAATGGCGGCATGCCTGGCTTCGAGATCCCCGGCATGCCGGGCGCCAATATCGGCGTGCTCAACATCAACGACATGCTGTCGAAGGCGATGGGCGGCAAGAAGACCAAGTTGCGCAAGACGACCGTCAAGGAGTCCTACGGGCTGTTGATCAGCGACGAGTCCGACAAGCTGCTCGATCAGGACGAAGTGGTGCGCCGGGCCCTCGAATCGACCGAGAATGACGGCATCGTCTTCCTTGACGAGATCGACAAGATCGCCTCGCGCGAAGGCGGCATCGGTGCCGGTGTTTCGCGTGAAGGTGTACAGCGCGACCTGCTGCCGCTGGTCGAAGGCACCACGGTTGCGACCAAATATGGACCGGTGAAGACCGACCATATCCTGTTCATCGCCTCGGGCGCGTTCCACGTCGCCAAGCCCTCCGACCTGCTGCCGGAATTGCAGGGCCGCCTGCCGATCCGCGTCGAGCTGCGGGCGCTGGAGAAGGACGATTTCGTCCGCATCCTTACCGAGACCGAAGCCAGCCTGATCAAGCAATATATCGCGCTGATGAAGACCGAAGGCGTCGACCTGGTCTTCACCGATGACGCGATCGATTCGTTGGCCGGCATCGCCGTCGACCTTAACGCCAGCGTCGAGAATATCGGCGCCAGGCGGCTGCAGACGGTGATGGAACGGGTACTGGACGACATCTCCTATGACGCGCCGGACCGTAACGGCACCTCGGTGACAATCGATGCCGCCTATGTCGAGAAGCATGTCGGCGACCTCTCCAGAAACACGGACTTGTCGCGTTTCATCTTGTAGGAGACTCTTGATTCTCTAAGAGGCCGGGGAATTACCCCCGGCCTCCGTCAAATTCGGCCCGGCATTCCGGAGGTGTGGCCAAATGGAAGCATCCGGCAAGCTTTCGTCCCGTCCGGTGCAGGCGTCTCTCGACTCCCGGTGGAGCATTACCTAGTTTGCCGCCGATTATTTGGGCGGCGGCGCATGAAAAAACTGATCCTCGTCATTTTGGGGCTGACGCTGGCGACAGCCATGTTCGCCGCGCAAGCGGAAACGATGGTGCCGCCGGGCAACCGCAACACCGAGCAGCCTGACATACCGGGCGCATCGAGCCGGCGCACCCAGGCGACCAACACCACCTTCCAGGCGAAATACCGCAAAGTCTTTGCGCTGCTCCAGAACGATGCCGAGTTGCGCGGCAAGATCAAGCAGGCAGCCGCGGCCTATGGCATCGACCCAATGCATATCGTCGGCGCCATCGTCGGCGAGCACACCTACAATGTCGATGCCTACGACCGGCTGCAGACCTACTACGTCAAGGCGATCTCGTATTTGTCGAGCAAGCTCTCCTTCGCCTATGACGGCGAGGACATCACCGATTTCGTGCAGCGGCCGCAATTCGCCAAATGCGCCGGGAAGTCCGATAGCTACGACCTATGGGAGTGCCGCGAGCAGGTGTGGAACCGGTCGTTCCGCGGCAAGACCGTCAACGGCGAGAGCTTCCCCAACGACCGCTTCGGTGCCACTTTCTTCCAACCTTATTATGCCGGCCAGACTTTTGGCCTTGGCCAGCTCAATCCGTTGACGGCGCTGGAAATGAGCGACCTCGTGCACAAGGTTTCCGGCCTGCCGGAACTCGACGTCGGCGACCCCAACGCGGTCTACAAGACCATCATGGATCCTGACCTGACACTGCCTTATGTCGCAGCAACGATCCGGAAATCGATCGACGCCTATAGAAGCATCGCCGGCTACGACATCTCAGGCAATCCCGGCCTCACGTCGACGCTCTACAATGTCGGCAACCCCGAACAGCGCGCCTATGCGCTGAAGGCCGAAAACGACAAGCGCCGCGCTGCGGGCGAGCCGGAAAAATTGCCTGAGGAAAATTACTATGGCTGGCTGATCAACGACAAGCTGCCGGAGCTGAAAGCGCTGTTTTAGCCGAACGCGTTCGGCCAACTATCCACGCCCTCAGCTCACGCCGCCAGCAGTGACTTCAGCTTGACCGTTTGCGAGCCTAGCGCTTCCGGCGCCGGCTTTGCCTGCTTTGCAATCAGCATCTCGGCCAGCCTTATGTCGCGGGCGACCGCGTTGCCGGGGCCGATGCCGCTTGCCGCAACCAGCCTGCCGTCCTCGGCCAGATGAAACAGGATGAAGGCGCCGTCGCCAACGTCGCGGCGAACGATGCTGCGGCCTTCGTCCGACAGGCCGGCGATCTGCAGGGTCAATCCGTACTGATCCGACCAGAACCAAGGCACCGCCGAATGCGCCTCGCCGGCGCCAAGCATGTTCCTTGCGGCGAGTGCGCCCTGCTCCTGCGCATTGCGCCAGGCTTCCAGCCGCACGCGCCGGCCGCCATAGATAGCGAGCGGAAACGAACAGCAATCGCCGGCTGCAAAGATATCCCGGTCGCTGGTGCGAAGCTCGGCGTCGACGGCGACACCATTGTCGATGGTCAGCCCCGCCTGCCCGGCAAGTCCGGTCACCGGCACGGCGCCGATGCCGATCACGGCAAGATCGGCGACAATGTCGTGTCCACCGGCAAGCGCGATGCGCACTTCGGCGCCGTCATCGGCAATGGCCGCGATGCCCTGGCCGCACAGGATTTTTACGCCTTCGGCTTCATGCGCCTGATGGATGACCTGCGCGATCTCGGCCGGCACGCCGCGCATCAGAATGCGCGGCTGCGCCTCGATGACGGTGACCGCGGCACCCAGCCTGCGCGCCGCCGCGGCGAGCTCGAGCCCGATGAAGCCGCCGCCGACTATGGCGATGCGATTGCCGGCGTTGAGATGGGCACGAATGGCCAGCGCGTCGTTGAAGGTTCGCAGGTAGACGCAGCGCCCGCCAAGGCCCGGCATAGGCAATTTGCGCGGCACAGACCCGGTCGCCAGCAGGAGCTTGTCGTAGGCCAGGGCGGAACCGTCTGACAGGCGCACGACATGCGCCGTGCGGTCGATCGCCACAGCCAGAACCGAATGGATATGCCGGATAGAGCGCTCGGCCAGGATCGCGTCGCTGGCGATCGCCTTGATCAGGGGCGCGTCGGCGACCATCGCGTCTTTCGACAGTGGTGGGCGCTCATAGGGAAGATGCGGCTCGTCGCCGACCAAGGTTATGGGGCCATCATAGCCGAGCTCGCGCAGCGCAAGGGCGGCGCGCCCGCCGCATTCGCCGGCGCCGATGACGACCATTCCCTTCGTCATCATCAACCGATCCGGACAAGGACTTTGCCGGCGCCGACTTTGACCGGATAGGTCCTTAGGTCGACGCAGACCGGCGCGCCCCTGGCAGCCCCTGTCTTGTAGTTGAAGCGGCCATTGTGCTTCGGGCACTCGATGATGTCGTCCATGACCAGCCCGTCGGCCAGATGCACCTTCTCATGCGTGCAAAGCCCGTCGGTGGCGAAATACTCGTCGTCGGGGCTGCGATAGATAGCAAAGGTGCGGCCGCCATGGTCGAAGCGCATCACGTCCTCTCCGTCGATGTCCTCGGCGTCACAGGCCTCGACCCAGTCGCTCATTTACGGTCCCTCGATTTTGGGTGCCTCGGCATAGGCTTATCATTCGGCAGCCACCGCAGCGGTAGCGTTGTCGTTGTGGAAGTGCTCGCGATAGGGCCTCGCCGTCGGCGGCAGTTCGCGCTTGATGAAATAATCCTCATTGCGCAGCTGGCGCAGGAAGGCCGGTATCATCTCGCGGTAGCCGGCCAGGATGGACGCTGTCGGCGCCGGCAGATCGTACTTGATCAGCTCATGCAGCCTGGGCAGCGCATGATAGGGCACCATTGGAAACATGTGATGCTCGACGTGGTAGTTCATGTTCCAGTAAATGAAGCGGCTTATCGGGTTCATGTAGACGGTGCGGCTGTTGAGCCGGTGATCGGTGACGTTTTCAGCCAGGCTGCCATGCTGCAGCAGGCCGACCATGACATGGTGCCACGCGCCGTAAAGCCTGGGCAGCCCGACCAGCATCAGCGGCAGGAACGAGCCCGTGTAGAGCGCCAGCACAATGGTCGCGGCATAGACTGTCGTCCAGATGCGGGCAATGCCAATTGCCTTCGGCTGCTCCTGCTCGGGAATGAAGGTTCTTTCGGCCGGGCTGACGATACCGGCTGCATTGCGCAGCATGTCGCTCATCGCATGCCAGGCGTCGAGAATGCCGACGAAGTTGAGCACGACGCGCAGCAGATCGGGCGGACGCATCACCGATATCTCAGGATCGCGGCCGACGATGATGGTATCGGTATGGTGGCGCGTATGGCTCCAGCGCCAGGTCACCGGATTGCGCATGATCATGAAGCAGGCGATCTGATAGACCACGTCGTTCATCCACTGCGTCCTGAAGGCGGTGCCGTGGCCGCATTCGTGCCAGCGTGAATCGGTGGAGGAACCGTAGAGGACGCCATAGGCGAAGAAGAACGGCACGCACCACCAGCTGCCCCAGAACCAGGCGGCGCCGGCTCCGCTCAGGATTAAGGCGCCGAGCCAGATGACCGTATCGCGGATCGCCGGGCCGTCGGAGCGCTGCATCAGCTCCTTCATCTGCTTGCGTGGCACGTCCGTGTGATACCACTCGGCCGCCGCTAGCCCGCTCTCGATGGCGAGCTTCGCGTCGCGGCCGATCAGGCTGTAGTCACGCCGGGACGCTGCTGTGGCGATCGTGTTCCCGGTTCGGAGTCCAATATCCACCATGGCGGAGGCCTCGATCATAGTCGGTCCCATTCAAATAACGCCGAAGCCTGATAGGCTCAATATCACAAAGATAGTTTCTATCATTTTACATCATAATGGTGTAAAAGCCGAACAATAGAGCGAGGCAGCGATGGCGAAACGGCCGACGATTACCGACCTGGCACGCATTTCGGGGGTCAGCGTTGCCACCGTCGACCGGGTGCTGAACAACCGGTTGCCGGTGCGCGAGGAAACCGCGCGCCGCGTCTATGAAGCGGCGACCAGCATTGGCTATCACGCAGCCGGGCTGATCAAGCAGCGAATGCGCCATGAATTGCCGGAGTATCGGCTCGGGTTCCTGCTGTTGCGGCGGGAGGACGTCTTCTACAGCGAATTTGCCCGCGAGCTTGAACTGGCGGTATCGCAGTCGCCGCGCTTTCGCGGCGTGGCGACCATCGACTTCGCCGGCTCGCTGGCGCCGGACGAGATCGTCGAGCGAATGCGCAAGCTGGCCGCCAAATCCAGGGCCGTCGCCCTGGTCGGGCCTGATCACCCGACGCTGACGGTCGCCGTCGAGGCTCTCAAAGCCAATGGCGTACCGGTGTTCTCCCTGCTTTCCGACTTTGCGTCCGGTATTCGCGAGGGCTATGTCGGCCTGGACAATCGCAAGGTCGGCCGCACCGCTGCCTGGATGATCTCGAAAGCTGCGAAGAGGCCTGGCAAGGTTGCCCTCTTCGTCGGCAGCCATCGCTTCCATGGCCATGAGCTTCGCGAGATCGGTTTTCGCTCCTTCTTTCGCGAGCAGGCGCCGGAATTCACTCTGCTCGAGACGTTGGTCAATCTGGAAGCGAACCAGATCACGCATGATGCAATGATCGACCTTCTAGCCCGCCACCCTGATCTCGTCGGCTGCTATGTCGCCGGTGGCGGCATGGAAGGCGCGATCTCGGCGCTCAGGGAGGCAAAGCCGGCAGAGGCGCCGGCGGTCGTCTGCAACGAGATCACGCCCGACTCCCGCTCGGCGCTGGCGGATAATTTCCTGACGATGGTGATCTCGACGCCACTGGCGGCGCTTTGCCGCGAGCTTGTCCGGCTGATGGCGCATGCCATCGAGACCGGCGCTGCGAATGCGCCGGGCCAGACCTTTCTGCCCTTCGACATCTATCTGCCGGAAAACATCTGACGTCGCGGGTCATTGTGACAGACATGATGTAATCTATCAGAATGCTTTCAGGCTTGGCTTGCCTGAGCGTCCGTCCAAAAGCGCTTGAAATGCCGAAAATCCATCCTTCATGGCGAAATCTCGCTTGACGCTCACGCGAAATGGAATAAATATTTCACCAACTGAGCATTTTGGTTCTTTCGTTCCGGAAGATCTGTTTCAGGCAAATGCCTCCGGAACTACATGGCAATCGGGAGAGAATTCCCTGCGAGATCGGGGATTCCGGGTAGATCGGTGCAGCCGGACACCAATGTGGAGGAGAAATAAAATGAAAAAACTGCTTTTGGGCGTCGCGTTCGCGGCGCTGATGAGTTCGTCCGCCTTCGCTGCCAAGATCGGCGTGTCGATGGCGTTGTTCGACGACAATTTTCTCACCGTGCTGCGCAACGGCATGATCGAGCAGGCCAAGGGCATGGACGGCGTCGAACTGCAGGTGGAGGATGCGCAGAACGACGTCGCCAAGCAACTCGACCAGATCAAGAACTTCGCCGCCTCGGGCGTCGACGCCATCATCGTCAACCCGGTCGACACCTCGGCTACCCAGGCGATGTCGGACGCAGCCGCCGCTGCCAAGATTCCACTGGTCTATGTCAATCGCGAGCCGGTCAACGTCGACACGCTGCCCGAAAACCAGGCCTTCGTCGCCTCGAACGAAGCCGATTCCGGCACGCTCGAGACCAAGGAGGTCTGCCGCCTGTTCAAGGAGGCCGGCAAGACCGAAGCCAACGTCTATGTGATCATGGGCGAACTGTCGAACCAGGCAGCAGTGCAGCGCACCAAGGACATTGACGATGTGATCGCCACGCCGGAGTGCAGCTTCATCAAGATCATCGATAAGCAGACGTCGAACTGGAAGCGCGAAGAAGCGCAGAACCTGATGACCAACTGGCTGTCGACCGGCAAGCCGTTCGACGGCGTCATCGCCAACAATGACGAAAGCGCCATCGGCGCCATCCAGGCGATGAAGGCCGCCAACATCGACATGAAGTCGGTTGTCGTCGGCGGCGTCGACGCTACCCAGGACGCGCTTGCGGCGATGCAGGCGGGCGATCTCGATGTGACGGTGTTCCAGGATGCGGCCGGCCAGGGCGCCGGCGCGCTTGACGCGGCGCTCAAGCTGGCGAAGGGCGAAAAGGTCGAGCACAAGGTCTACATCCCGTTCCAATTGGTCACGCCGGCGAATATCGACAAGTTCCTGAAGAAGAACTGAGGCAGCGGACCGGAGCGGCGCACCAGCGCCGCTCCTCCTTCTCTCTCGGCCTGAAGAGCGGCCGAAAGAGACCGTGGCTGACGGAGGAAGCACGATTGGCACAGACATCTCACGGCGTCGGCGGGCTCAGCTATGATGCGAAGCGGCGCGCATGGCCGGCCGAATTCAACGTCTTCCTGGCACTCGTCATCCTGGTCGGCGCTTTCGAGCTGATCGGCCGGGTCTTCCTGGGCGACAGCTTCCTGTTCAATACCCGCGACAATATCGATGCGATCTTCAACGAAGCGCGCCTGCAGATCATCATCCTGCAGGTGTCGATCGTCGGCATCATTGCCATCGGCGTGACGCAGGTGATCATTACCGGCGGCATCGACCTGTCCTCAGGTTCGATCGTCGGCGCCACCGCAATGATCGCCATGAGCTTCGCCCAGGTGGCGACCGTCAACGGCAACCCGAACCCCAAGGCAATGTTCATCGCCCAGGGCTGGACCGACCTGCCGGTGATCGTGCCGGTGCTGGTCGCGATCGGCTGCGGACTGCTGGCCGGCCTGGTCAACGGTGCATTGATCGCCTACACCCGCATTCCGCCGTTCATCGCCACGCTCGGCATGATGGTGACCGCGCGCGGCATCGCCAAATGGTGGTCGAAGGGACAGCCGATCTCGTTTCCGACCGAGAGTTTCGCCGCCATCGGCAAGGGGCTGATGCCGGTCATCATCTTCATATCGCTCGCGGTGCTGTTTCAGCTGATCCTAAGCTACACCAAATATGGCAAGCACTGCTATGCAATCGGCTCCAATGAGGACGCCGCGCGCATGTCCGGCATCAACATCGCCAACCACAAGATCCTCGTCTATGTCATTGCCGGCGTCCTCGCCGCGCTCGCCGCCGTGGTGCTGAGCTCGAAGAATCTCACCGCCCAGGCCGGCATGGGTGTGATGTACGAGCTCGACGCGATCGCCATGGCGGTTATCGGCGGCGTCTCGCTGTCGGGCGGCCGCGGCTCGATTATTGGGACGGTGATCGGCTCGCTGATCTTCGGCGTCATCATCTCCGGCTTCACCTTTCTGCGCCTCGACGCCTATTATCAGGAGATGGTCAAAGGCGTGATCATCGTCGGCGCAGTCGTTCTCGACCAGTGGCGCCAGCGCCTGCGGGCAATGAGGGCTTGACCATGTCGGACATCGTCCTGAAGACGGAAAACCTGACCAAGTATTATGGCGGCGTCCATGCGCTGGAGGGTGCCAACTTCGAGCTGCGCAAGGGCGAGCATGTCGCTATCATGGGCGACAACGGCGCTGGCAAATCGACCTTCGTGCGCCAGATCACCGGCGTCGAGCAGCGCACCAGCGGCAGGATGTGGTTCGACGGCAAGGAAGTGAATTTTGCCGGCCCGATCGAAGCCCGCGAGGCGGGCATCGAGACGGTGTTCCAGAACCTGGCGCTCGCCGACGATCTCGACGTGCCCTCGAACCTGTTCCTCGGCCGCGAGCGGGTGCTGTTCAATCTAGGACCCTTCTCGATCCTCGATCGCAAGTTCATGCGCAAGGCGACCGAGGCAGCCTTGGTCCGCACGGCGGTCAAGATCCCCAATCTTTCCAACACCATCCGCCATATGTCGGGCGGCCAGCGCCAGTGCGTGGCAATTGCCAGAACCGCGACCTTTGCTTCCAAACTCATCATCATGGATGAGCCGACGGCGGCACTCGGCGTGCAAGAGACGATGCAGGTCGAAAACATCATCCGCACGCTGAAGGAAAATGGCGAACCGCTGATCCTGATCTCTCACAACATGCGCCAGGTGTTCGACCTGGTCGACCGCATCGTCGTTTTCCGGCGCGGCCGCATCGTCGCCAATTTGCGCAAGCAAGACACCGACGGCAACGATATCGTCTCCTACATCACCGGTGCCAAGACCGGGCAGGCGGAGCTTGCGGCGTAACGGCAACGAGGCCACCGGCGCTGACACGCCTTCCCTTCCCAACCATCCTCAAAGGAAAATTCTTCATGCCTCTTCGCTTTGCTCTTCTCGGTGCGGGCCGTATCGGCAAGGTCCATGCTCGCGCCGTTGGTTCCAATCCGCAGGCCAGGCTGGTTGCAGTTGCCGACGCCTTCGAGAAGGCGGCGACCGATCTGGCCTCTGCCTATGGCGCCGAAGTGCGCAGCATCGATGCCATCGAGAAGGCCGGCGATATCGATGCGGTCGTCATCTGCACGCCGACCGACACCCATGCCGATCTGATCGAACGCTTCGCCAAAGCGGGTAAAGCGATTTTCTGCGAAAAGCCGATCGACCTCGACGCCGCCAGGGTGGAACGTTGCCTGGCCGTCGTCGACAAGGCCGGCGCCACCCTGATGGTCGGCTTCAACCGCCGCTTCGATCCGCATTTTGCCGCCGTGCGCAAGGCGATCGACGACGGCGCCATCGGCACCGTCGAAATGGTGACGATCACCTCGCGCGATCCCGGCCCGCCGCCGCTCGACTATATCGGCCGCTCGGGCGGCATCTTCCGCGACATGACCATTCATGATTTCGACATGGCGCGCTTCCTGCTCGGCGAGGAGCCGGTGGCGGTCAGCGCGCACGCTTCGGTGCTGGTCGACAAAAAGATCGGCGAAGCCGGCGACTTCGACAGCGTCAGCGTCATTCTCGAAACCGCCTCCGGCAAGCAATGCGTCATCTCCAACTCGCGCCGCGCCACCTATGGCTACGACCAGCGCATCGAGGTGCATGGCTCGAAAGGCATGATCGCGGCCGAAAACCAGCGGCCGGTGTCGATCGAACTGGCCAACGAGAAAGGTTATACGCGGCCGCCGCTGCACGATTTCTTCATGACCCGTTATCTCGACGCCTATGCCAACGAGATCGCCGCCTTCATCGCGGCAGCGACGTCGGGCAAGAAGGCGGTGCCGAGCGGCAGGGATGGCCTGGTGGCGCTCAGGCTGGCAGATGCGGCGCTGAAATCGGCCAAGGAAGGCAAGACCGTCCGCCTCGACAAAACAATCTGACTATCAAGCACAGGAGCAAGGCGATGAACGGTTCAGCCGGTCGCAATTCCGAAACACGCGCCATCGTCACCGGCGGCGCGCAAGGCATCGGCTTCGCCGTGGCCGAAGCGCTGGCCGACGAGGGTTGCCGGGCGTTGGCGCTGATCGGCCGCTCGCAGGAGAAGGGCGACAAGGCTGTCGCCGTTCTCAAGCGGGCAGGCGTCGATGCCATCTTCATCAGCGCCGACGTCTCAAAAGTGGCCGACTGCAAGCGTGCCGTCGAGATGGCGATTGGCCATTTCGGTACCGTCAACGCACTGGTCAACGCCGCTGCCACCTCGGCTCGCGGCTCGCTGGTCGAGACCTCCGAGGATCTCTTCGACCAGATATTCCAGACCAATGTCCGCGGCCCGTTTTTCCTGATGCAGGGCGTGGTGGCGCATTTGCTGGCGCGCAAGGCACCGGGCTCGATCGTCAACGTGCTGTCGATGTCGGCGCATTGCGGCCAGTCGTTCCTGGCACCCTATTCGTCGAGCAAGGGTGCGCTGGCGACACTGACCAAGAATGTCGCCAATGCCTATCGCGGCAATCGCATCCGCTGCAATGCGGTGCTGCCCGGCTGGATGGACACCGAGGGCGAAGCGATCGTGCAGAAAAAAGGCACGACGCGCCGGACGACTGGCTGGAACGGGCCGAGGCCGCGCAGCCGATGGGTCAATTGGTGAAACCGGCACAGCTTGCCAGGTTGATCAGCTATATGATCAGCCCGCAGTCCGGCGTCATGACCGGATCGCTGGTCGACTACGACCAGAGCATCGCGGGGGCGTCGCCGGAGTAAGGCCAGCTGAGTGGCCCTGCGTCTGTTGCGTCGGCATCGCCATTCCCGCATAGTCAACGTAGTCGGACTAGTCACGGGATTAAGATGCCGCCTGCACCTAAGAATACCAATTGGACGGTCGCCGGGGCAAAAGCCCGGCTCTCAGAGGTCATCGAGCGCGCGCAGTCGGCGCCGCAGACGATCACCAGAAACGGCAAACCGATCGTGGTTGTCGTCTCGGCCGAGGAATGGCAGCGCAAGACCGCACGCAAGGGTACGCTTGCGGAGTTCCTGTTGGACTCCCCGCTGCGCGGCGCCGATCTCAACCTTGGGCGTCAGCGTGACGAACCGCTGGGGCGGCAAGAGCACGTCTGATGCATCCCTATTGGATCAAGGTAAGCGGCCACCTCGGGGTTGGCGTCACCGCGCAATCGAAAGCCGACGCGCTACAACTCTTTTCGCTTGCCTTTGGGTCTGCCGAGAATGTTGTCGGCATCGAGATCATCAAGGACATGAATGATCTTGACCAGAATCACGTCATACCCAATCTGGGCGTGGCCAACTGGTTTCGGCGTGGCATCTGGTTTCCCCAAGGCCAGGAGCACATTTCAAACTGAGACACTGCTTCGCCTCATCACCCACGTGACAAGCGCCCCGGCATCGATTATATGAACCGCATGATCAACCTGACCGCCACCTATTGGTACTTTAGCAGCTCGCTGGCGGCGGGAGGATTGCGCTCGATCTGAAGATTGCAGCATCAAAAATCCGAACAGCCGCCAGACCTGGCGGCTTTTTTGTTTGCCGGCAGGTCTCCTAAAGCATGATCCCGAAAAGTGGCATCCGGTTTTCGGAAAAGATCATGCTCCAACAGACAGGAGCAGAAAGCCGTGTTGACGACCACAGACGATCTTCGGGTCAAAGAGATAAGGGAATTGAGCGCGCCGGACGAGGTGATGCGGGAGATACCGCGCACGCTGACGGCGACGCGCACCGTTGCCGCATCACGCAACGCGATCCACGCCGTGCTGACCGGCGCCGACGACCGGCTGGTGGTTGTCGTCGGCCCCTGTTCGATCCACGACCCGGCCGCTGCCGTAGACTATGCCAGTCGTCTGGCGACGCTGCGCGAAAGCCTGTCGGACCGGCTGGAGATCGTCATGCGGGTGTATTTCGAGAAGCCGCGCACGACGGTCGGTTGGAAAGGCCTGATCAACGATCCCGATCTCGACGGCAGCTTCAACATCGACAAGGGGTTGCGGATGGCCCGCAACGTGCTCTCCGCGGTCAACAATCTCGGCCTTCCGGCGGCCACCGAATTCCTCGACATGGCCACCCCGCAATATATTGCCGACCTCGTCGCCTGGGGAGCGATCGGCGCGCGCACGACCGAGAGCCAGATCCATCGCGAACTGGCGTCAGGCCTGTCCTGCCCGGTCGGCTTCAAGAACGGCACCGACGGCAATTTGCGGATCGCCGCCGAAGCCGTGAAATCCGCCGCCCAGCCGCATCATTTCATGGCGGTGACGAAAGGTGGGCGCAGCGCCATCGCTACGACCACCGGCAACGAGGACTGCCACGTCATCCTGCGCGGCGGTATTGTGCCTAATTATGACGCGGCCAGCATTGCTGCTGCCTGCGCGGAACTCGGCCGGATCGGCGTGGCGCCGCGGCTGATGATCGATGTCAGCCACGCCAACAGCAGCAAGAAGCCGGAAAACCAGCCAGGGGTGGCAGCCGAGGTGGCGGGCCAGGTCGCGGCGGGCGACGAGCGCATCATCGGCGTTATGATCGAGAGCAACCTTGTCGCCGGCCGGCAGGATGTCGTGCCCGGCAGGCCGCTCGTCTATGGCCAGAGCATCACCGATGGCTGCATCGACTGGGCAACCACCGAGACGGTGCTTTACGGCCTTGCCGACGCGGTCGAGCGGCGCCGGTCGGTGCGCCGCGCCATGATATCAAGCCGTCCGGGAGCCGCCTGACCCGGCCGGCGCCGCTGCCATGGACGTTGCGCCCTTCGGGCGCGGAATTCACGCCGCCTTCAAGCCTTCCCAGACGGTGAGCGCCGAAACCGCAACGAGAAGCAGTCCGGCCGCCCGGCCGGCAAGAGCGGTTGCCCTTGGATTGGCGACCAGCAGATCGCGGCTGCGACCGGCGGTAATTGCGAGTCCGCCATAGACAGCGAACTGCGTGGCGATCGTCATGAGCCCCATGATGATCGCCTGCATCCAGATCGGGCCGTAATCCGGCCTCAGAAACTGCGGATAGACGGCAAGAACAAAGAGATAGGCCTTTGGATTGATCAGGCAGGTCATGATCCCCTGGCGAAAGGCCTTCCATGCGGAGCGGCTGGCGGCAGGGCCGTCATGGCTGACGGTGATGGAGCTGCGCATCAGCGTGATGCCGATAAAGGCCATGTAGGCGGCGCCGGCAATCAGCAGCGGATTGAAGAGGATCGGCAAGAAATGCATGAGCAGGCCGACGCCGAGCGCGCCGTTCAGCGTATGCACCACGCCGCCCAGCATGATGCCGCCGGTCGCCGCAAGCCCTCTGCTGCTGCCGCCGGTCAGCGCATTGGCAAGCACGAAAAGCATGTCCATGCCGGGCACGATGATGATGCCGACAAGGAGGAGAAAAAAGAGCCAGAGGTTTGCCGCGTAGTCCATGTCAGTTGCCTGTCGCCTCATGCAGGCGAGCTGCAGAGGAACTTGTTGATTTTCAATCCGATAGGCGATCCTATAGGTCAGTCCAACTGACGAGGTGTTGTCAGTTGCCTTCGGGCCGAGTGAGGGAATGCGCAAGGCGTCGCGTCTGTTCGAGATCATCCAGATCCTGCGGCTGGCGAGGAGACCGGTGACGGCGGCAATGATCGCCGAGCGGCTGGAGGTGACGGTGCGCTCGGTCTATCGTGACATTGCCGCGCTGCAGGCGATGCGCGTGCCGATCGAGGGCGGGCGCGGCATCGGCTACATACTGCGTCCTGGCTTCGACTTGCCCCCGTTGATGTTTTCGATCGAGGAGATGGAGGCGATCGTACTGTCTCTCGCGCTGCTCGAACGCACGGGCGACAGCGAGCTCAAGCAGGCGGCCAAGCGCGTCAGCGCCAAGATCGCCGGCGCGGTGCCGCCGCCTTTGCGCCAAACGCTCGACGCCAATCAGTTGCATGCATGGGGTTTTGCCGCGCCATCGGCCTCCGCGGTCGATCTGGCGTTGGTGCGCCGTGCCATCCGCGACGAGGCCAAGCTGGACCTTTCCTACCGCGACGAACTGGGCCGAGCCACCGACCGCATCATCTGTCCGATCGCCCTCATCTACTACTCCGAAACCGCCAACATCGTTGCCTGGTGCGAGCTGCGCCAGGCAATCCGCAATTTCCGCAGCGACCGGATCGAGGATTGCCAGGCGACGGGACTATGGTTCAAGGGTGAAGGCGACGGTTTGCGGCAGGTCTGGGTGAACGGGTGGGAAACGGACACCTCAGCCGCAGGCGGCTGAAGCGGCCACTGTGAATCGGATGCCGGGGGAGGGGCTACCTCACGTCCTCCCAGCGGCTCTCACTGAACGACCTGGCCATCGCGTGCACGGTGCGCTCGATCTCCAGGCCTTCGTCGAAGTCGATGATGCGCGCCGGCTTGCCGGCCAGCCGCGTCAAAAGTTCCCTGCATTCGATGATCTTGAGGTCGTTGAAGCCAAGCCCGTGGCCGGGTGCCGGCAGGAAGGCGTCGTAGGGCTTGTGGTGCGGCGCTACCAGGATGGTGCGATAGCCTTGCTCGGTCGGCCGGTCGGCTGTCAGATAGAGCTGGAACTCATTCATCCGCTCCTGATCGTACAGGATCGAGCCCTTCGAGCCAAAAATCTGAATGGCGATCCGGCCTTTGCGGCCCCAGGCCGAACGGTTGACCAGCAGCGTGCCGGCGATGCCGTTTTCGAGATGCATCAGGATGCTGGCGATGTCGTAGGTTTCGACCGCGCGGCGCCCGCCAGAGGCGACGCGGCGTTCGGCATAGGGTTTGGCCATGTCGCACATGACGCGGGCAACGCGGCCGAACAGCACGGCGATGAGCGAAAGCGGATGCACGGCGAAATCGTCGAGCGCGCCGTAACCGGACGCCGCCTCGTGCTTCCAGAAGAACAGCGCTTCCGGATCGGCCATGAAGTCCTCGTCCATCTCGATGCGCAGATGGTTGACCTCGCCGATGATCTTCTCGTCGAGCAGCGCGCCGATATGGCGGATTGCGGGGTTCTGGATGTAGTTATAGCCGAGCGCGGCGACTTTGCCGGACTTTTGGGCTGCCGCAGCCATTGCTTGCGCCTCCGCAAAACTCGGCGCCATCGGTTTTTCACACCACAGATGCTTCCCGGCTTCGAGGATGGCGATGGCCATTTCCGGGTGGAACTGGTTCGGCGTGGTCAGCGAGATGACATCGACGTCGGGATCGTCGACCACCGCGCGCCAGTCACCGGACGCCTTGGCGAAGCCGAATTCGCTGGCACGGCGTTTGGCAAGGTCCTCGTTGACCTCGCCCAGATGAACCAGCCTTGGCTTGGCCACATCGGGAAAGACGGTGCCGACCGCGTTCCAGGCAATGGCGTGGCACTTGCCCATGAAGCCCGTGCCGATAAGACCTACCCCGACCATCCGCTTGCCTCCCTGTGTGCAAAGTTTGTGTGGATGAATTAGTCCATTTTGTCTGCAGATGGAACGCTTGTCTCATTTTTTATGGTGTTCTTGCACAGGCCCGCTATGATGGGGCACAGAGGGAACCAGACGATGAGCCTGGGCGGAGCGACGATGGACGAACGGGTGCCGCGCGATTTCGAGACGCTGCGGGCGACGATCCTGGAGCGGCGCCAGAGCCTGCCGAAACGTATCGCCCAGATCGCCGCCTATGCGCTCGACAACCCAGACGATATCGCCTTCGGCACCGCCGCCAGCATCGCCGCTTCCGCCGGTGTCCAGCCTTCGACCCTGATCCGCTTTGCCCAGCAGCTTGGTTTTGATGGTTTCACCAGCCTGCAGTTGGTGTTTCGCGAGCGTCTGCGCGAGCGCAACTCGTCCTATGATGAAAGGCTGGCGGCATTGCGCGCCAAGGCCGAGGAAGGCGCCGGCCACCGCGCGATTTTCGATGGTTTTGTTGCCGCAGCCAGCACCTCGCTCAACGACATTTCGCGCACGCTGAATGAAGACCATTTCGAAGATGCTATCGCCGTGCTGGCCAAGGCCGAAACCATTTACGTGCTGGCCAAGCGGCGCTCCTACCCGGTCGCCTCCTACATCGCCTACGCATTGGGCAAGCTCAAGATCCGCAACCAGCTGATCGAATCGGCCGCCGGCCTCAATGCGGAGATGATCGGCTTTGCCTCTCCAAGGGACGCCGTCATCGCCATAAGCTTTTCACCCTATGCCCCGGCCACCATCGAGGAGGCGCGCGTCATTTCGGAACAAGGCGTGCCGATCGTGGCGATTACCGACTCCTCCTTTTCGCCGCTCGCCCAGTTCGCCAGGGTCTGGTTCGAGGTCGCCGAGGCCGATTTCGCCGGCTTCCGCTCGCTGTCGGCGACGATGGCCTTGGCCATGGCGCTGACTGTCGCCGTCGGCGAGAAGCGGCGCGACAGCGGCAGGAAGCGCAAGCCTTAGAGCACCTCTATTGCCGTTTCGCCTCCTGCCAAAAGCCGCGCTGCGTCGCGGGCAGGCGGCGATCCGAACTGGCGGGCATACTCCCGGCTGAACTGGGAAGCACTCTCATAGCCGACAGCGAAGGCGACACGCGCCACGTTGCCCGGCTGGGCAATCAGCAGATGGCGGGCTTCCAGCAAGCGGATTTGCTTTTGATACTGGATTGGGCTCATGGCCGTCGCCGCCTTGAAGTGACGATAGAACGCAGCACTACTCATATGGGCGATTTCGGCCAGATCCCCGACCCGGACCGGCTGATGGGGATGCGAGCGGATCCAGGCGATCGCCTGGCCAATCCGGGACAGATGGCCGTCGGCGCGCGCAAGTTCACGAAGCTTTCCGCCTTGCGGGCCTTGCAGGAGCCGAAACAGCATCTCCCGCTCGAGCATGGCCGCAAGCACGGGAATCTCCGCTGGCCGGTCAAGCAGCCGCAGCATTCGACGCAACGCGTCGAGCAGGTCGTCATCAACGGGAGAGGTGGAGAACCTGTCGCCGCCGAGGACCGGCCCGTGCTCAACGAGGAGCGCGGCGACAGCCTGCAGGTCAAGGGTCAAGCCAATGGCCAGATAAGGACGTGCGGCGCTCGCTTCGACTATCTGGCTGATGCTGGGCGTCTCGACAGTGTAGATGAAATAGCTGGCCGGGTCGTAACGAAGAGCCCGGTCGCCGATCAGAACCGTCTTCGCGCCCTGCAATACGAATAAGACCCCCGACCCCCACACACCCGGCAATGGCGCCGTCGCGACTTCGCTGCGGCCGATCGAAACGCGGGGAATTGCCGTTCTTATTCTTCGCCCGCGCGCATGGCGGCCGGCGATTTCGATCAACTCCTGCAGCGCCTCGCTCATTGCGCCAGCATCGCGCATTCGCACCGGCCGCGCAACAGCGTGAGGGGATTAGGCAAGAGCTGGAGAGTTTCCGGCGCGCGGCGCCCGCTGCCTCGCGCCATTTGTGGGTCTTCGACAGCAAACATGGAGACACGACATGACGACATCGAAAACTGCGCTGGTGACCGGCGCCAACAAGGGTATAGGCCGTGAAATCGCCCGGCGAATGGCGACCATGGGCTTCAAGGTCTGGCTCGGAGCCAGGAGCGCCGAACGCGGCATGGCGGCGGCGCAGGCATTGCGTGCCGAAGGCCACGACGTAGAGTGGCTTGAGCTGGACGTCACGAGGGATGACAGTGTGAAGGCGGCAGCCGAGGCGTTCGGGCAGGCCAGCCGCCGCCTTGACGTGCTGGTGAACAACGCCGGCGTCGCCATCAACTACGACCTGCCGCCGGGCCAGCAGCGGATCGCCGATATCCAGGCCACCTACGACGTCAATGTCTTCGGCCCGATCCGCGTGACCCAGGCATTCCTGCCGCTGCTGCTGGCAGCACCTGCTGCCCGGATCGTGATGGTGAGCAGCTCCACCGGCTCCATCGGCAGGGCGCTGGATCCCGCCACCGCGAACCACGCCATCAATATGATGAGCTACGGCAGCTCCAAGACAGCGTTAAACGCCATCACGGTGGCCTTCGCCAAGGAGCTCGCACCGCAAGGCATCAAGGTCAACGCCGCCGCGCCTGGTTACACTGCCACCGATCTCAACGGCTATAAAGGTCACCGCACGGTGCAGCAGGCGGCCGAGATCGTCATTCACCTGGCGACCTTGGACGCCGATGGCCCGACCGCGGGGTACTTCAACGATGATGGCCCACTTCCTTGGTAAATCAGCTGGTCTCAGGGGTAGACACTTGACGTTCGTCTGACTTCAAAATTTCTGAACGCGCGAGCCTTGCACACTTTTCAGCTTGGGAATGCTCGTTCCATATTGACTATGGATTGGAATTATTATTTCATATTGCTGGCGCCACGCTGCCGCTCGCGCGTGTTACCCAAGACAACAAAGCCGATGGGAGGTTCGAATGGGCGAAGCCGTGGAAGCGAAATATTCGCCGCTCGACATCATCACGATCGGCCGCGCTTCCGTCGATCTCTACGGCCAGCAGATCGGCTCGCGCCTCGAGGACATTACTTCCTTTGCCAAGTCGGTCGGCGGCTGTCCAGCCAATATCGCAGTCGGCACTGCCAGATTAGGCCTGCGCTCGGCGCTGCTCACCCGCGTCGGCAATGAGCAGATGGGCCGCTTCATCCGCGAGCAGCTGACCCGCGAGGGCGTTTCGGTCCAAGGCCTCAAGGCCGATCCGGAGCGGCTGACCGCCCTGGTGCTGCTGTCGGTCGAGGCTGAAGGCGTCTCGCCGATGATCTTCTATCGCAGCGATTGCGCCGACATGGCACTTTCGGAAGACGACATCGATGAGGCGTTCATCGCTTCGGCACGCGCGATCGTCGTCACCGGCACGCATTTTTCACGACCCAACAGCGACGCCGCCCAGCGCAAGGCGATCCGTGTCATGAAAGCCAAAGGCGGCAAGGTGGTGTTCGACATCGACTACCGCCCCAACCTCTGGGGTCTCGCCGGCCACGCCGAAGGCTTCGAGCGCTATGTGAAATCCGACCGCGTGTCGGCGCGGCTGAAGACGGTGCTGCCCGACTGCGATCTCATCGTCGGGACCGAAGAGGAAATCATGATCGCGTCGGGCGCAGACGATTGCCTGAGCGCGCTGAAAACCATCCGATCGCTGTCGGCGGCAATCATCGTGCTGAAGCGCGGCGCCATGGGCTGCATCGTCTATGACGGGCCGATCAGCGATGATCTCGAGGACGGTATCGTCGGCAAGGGGTTTCCTATCGAGGTCTACAATGTGCTTGGCGCCGGCGACGCCTTCATGTCGGGCTTCCTGCGCGGCTGGCTCGGCGATGAAAGCCTGGCGACGGCGGCGACCTGGGCCAATGCCTGCGGGGCATTTGCCGTGTCGCGGCTCCTCTGCGCACCTGAATACCCGACTTTCGAGGAATTGCAGTTCTTCCTGAAAAACGGCAGCAAGCACCTGGCGCTGCGCAAGGACGAGGCGATCAACCACATCCATTGGGCGACCACGCGCCGGCGCGACATCCCCTCGCTGATGGCGTTCGCCTGCGACCACCGCGTCCAGCTGGAGGACGTCGCGGCAAAAGCCGGCGCCGATCCGTCGCGGATCCCGGCTTTCAAGGTGCTGACCGTCAAGGCTGCGGCCAAAGTCGCGGCCGGCCGCGCCGGCTATGGCATGCTGCTCGACGAAAAATACGGACGCGAGGCGATGTTCGAATTCGCCCACCATTCCTTCACCTGGCTCGGCCGGCCGGTCGAGTTGCCGGGTTCGCGGCCGCTTCGCTTCGAGTTCTCGCAAGACATTGGTTCGCTACTGACCGAATGGCCGGTCGACCACTGCATCAAGTGCCTGTGCTTCTATCATCCCGATGATCCGGCGGAGCTGAAGACCGAACAGCAGCAGAAACTGCGCGCTTTGTTCGAGGCCGCGCGGAAAGTGGGCAGAGAACTTCTGGTGGAGATCATCGCCGGCAAGCACGGCAAGCTCGACGACATGACCATCCCGCGCGCGCTCGAGGAACTCTACGCACTCGGCATCAAGCCCGATTGGTGGAAGCTCGAACCGCGGGCATCGCACGGCGCATGGGCAAAGATCGAGGCGGTGATCCTTAAAAACGATCCGTGGTGCCGCGGGATTGTGCTGCTCGGTTTGGAAGCGCCGCAGGACGAGCTGGAAGCGGCCTTTGCCGCCACCGCCAAGGCGCCCATCGTCAAGGGCTTTGCCGTCGGTCGCACCATCTTCATCAACGCGGCCGAACAATGGCTTGCCGGCAAGATGTCGGACGATGAAGCGGTTGCCGACATGGCATCTCGCTTCGAGAGACTGACCGAGGCGTGGCTTGCCGCGCGCGGCCGCAAAGCAGCATAAGAAGGCGCGGCACAAGGACTGCGGAGGAACCGACATGACCAAGACAATCCGCCTGACGATGGCGCAGGCTCTGACCCGCTTTCTTGCTCGACAGATGACCGAGATGGACGGGAAGAAGGTGCCGATCTTCGGCGGCGTCTGGGCGATCTTCGGCCACGGCAATGTCGCCGGCGTCGGCGAGGCGCTGTACCAGGTTCGCGACGAGCTGCCGACCTTCCGTGCCCATAACGAGCAGGCAATGGCGCATGCGGCGATCGCCTATGCCAAAGCCAATTTCCGCCGCCGCTTCCTGGCTGCGACCAGTTCGATCGGCCCCGGCGCGCTCAACATGGTGACCGCTGCGGCGCTTGCGCATGTAAACAGGTTGCCTGTCCTGTTTCTGCCCGGCGACGTCTTCGCCAATCGCATTCCCGATCCGGTCCTGCAGCAGGCCGAGGATTTCTCCGACGGCACGGCGACCGTCAATGACTGCCTCCGGCCGGTGTCGCGCTATTTCGACCGCATCACCCGGCCGGAGCAGATCATGCCGGCGCTCAACCGCGCCATGCAGGTGCTGACCGATCCCGCCGAATGCGGCCCGGTGACGCTGGCGCTGTGCCAGGACGTGCAGGCAGAAGCGTATGACTACCCCGAGAGCTTCTTTGCCGAACGAATCTGGCATCAGCGGCGACCGCGTCCGGATCGCCAGGAGCTGGCCGCCGCGGTGGCGGCTCTTAAAGCGGCGAAGAAGCCATTGGTGATTGCCGGCGGCGGCGTACTCTATTCGCAGGCCTCGGGTGAACTGGCCAGACTGGTGCAGGACGCCGGCGTTCCGGTCTGCGAGACGCAAGGCGGCAAATCCTCGCTGCCCGACGATCATCCGCTGAACATGGCGGCGGTCGGCGTCACCGGCACTTCGGCTGCCAACAGGCTGGCCGAAGAGGCCGACGTCGTGCTTGCCGTCGGCACCCGGCTGCAGGACTTCACCACCGGCTCCTGGGCACTGTTCAAGAATTCCGGCAAGACCATTATCGGACTTAACGTCCAGCCCTTCGACGCCGGAAAGCACCAGGCGCTGACGCTGGTCGCCGATGCGGCGGAAGGGCTCGCCGAACTCGGCGAGGCGCTGAAGGGCTGGAAGGTGCCTGCCGCCTGGACCGACAATGCGATCAAGGGCAAAAAGGAGTGGCAGGCGGAGGCGGGCAAGGTGACTGCGTCGACCAATGCCGCCTATCCGTCCGACGCGCAGGTGATCGGCGCCGTACAGCGCGCCATGGGCTCCGGCGTGGTACTGCTCCATGCCGCCGGCGGCTTGCCCGGCGAGTTGCACAAGCTCTGGCAGGCGGGCGCGCCCGGCTCCTACCACGCAGAATACGGGTTCTCGACAATGGGCTATGAAATCGCCGGCGGACTCGGCGTCAAGATGGCCAAGCCGGACGAAGAGGTAGTCGTGATGATCGGCGACGGCTCCTACCTGATGCTCAATTCCGAGATCGCGACCTCGGTGATGCTCGGCCTCAAGCTGACCATCGTGCTGCTCGACAACCGCGGCTATGGCTGCATCAACCGGCTGCAGATGGCGACCGGCGGCGCCAACTTCAACAATCTGCTGAAGGACGCCCGTCACGAAACCTTGCCCGAGATCGACTTCGCCGCGCATGCTGCGAGCATGGGTGCGATTGCCGAAAAAGTGCCATCGATCGCCGGGCTGGAAACGGCGCTGGCGCAAGCGAAGAAGAACACGCGAACGACCGTGCTGGTCATCGACACCGACCCGCTGGTTTCGACCGAGGCCGGTGGAAGCTGGTGGGATGTCGCAGTGCCGGAAGTCTCGGCACGGCCGCAAGTGAATGCGGCGCGCAAGAAATACGAGGAAGCGCTGAGCGGGCGGGTTCTTTGAACCATCCGCGAACGCGCCTCGAAATGTCCGAAACTGGAGTGACGACTTGAAAGCCAAACTGGGCATGTCCCCCATTGCATGGTGGAACGACGATCTTGCCGAACTCAGCGATGATGTGTCGCTGGAGGAGTGCCTGCGCCAGTCGCGCTCGGCTGGCTTTACCGGCATGGAAATGGGCCGCCGCTTTCCCAACGATCCGCAAATCATGCTGCCGATCCTGAAAGAGGCCGACGTGACACTTTGCGGCGGCTGGTTCTCGGGGACGCTGGTCAATGAAGACATGGCGAAAAACAAGGATCGTATCCAGCCGATGATCGATCTGTTCAAGGCGGTGAATGCGCCCTGCATCGTCTATGGCGAAGTCGGCCGCTCCATCCAGGGCGACCGTTCGAAACCCCTCGCCAGCAAGCCCAGGCTTTCGGACGATGAGATGAAAGCCTACGCGAAGCAGCTCACGCAGTTCGGGGAATGGTGTGCCGAGCAAGGCATGCCGCTCTCCTATCACCATCACATGGCGGCGGTGGTCGAGACCGAGCCAGAGCTCGACGCCTTCATGCGCTATTCGGGAGAAGGCATTCCACTGCTGCTCGACGCGGGTCACCTGGCTTTTGCCGGGGGCGATGTGCTGCGCGCTATTGATAACCACCACCGGCGCATCAACCACGTGCATGTGAAAGACGTGCGCATGGAGGTGATCAACAAGCTGGATCGTAGCAGGCAATCCTTTCTCGATGCGGTGGCGCTTGGTGCCTTCACCGTGCCGGGAGATGGCTCGCTGGACTTTGGCGCCATCGTCCAGAGGCTCGCCGACCATGGCTATGAAGGCTGGTTCGTGGTCGAGGCCGAGCAGGATCCGAAGAAGAACCCGCCGCTCAAGATGGCGCAGGTCGGCTACAAGGAATTGATGCGGGTGATGACAGCGGCCGGCTATACGGTGGAGACACAAGGCTTTCCCAATGCTTGAGGCTCGCGAGGAAGGGCTGATCCGATGCCGGGGGTGATCCGATGAAAGACTCCGAGCACCCGTTTTTCCGGCCGCTGTGGCGGCGCGTTGCCGTTGTCGCGGTCTGCCTGGTCTGGTCGGTGATCGAATTCGCCACCGGCACGCCGTTCTGGGGCGTGATCGCGCTCGGCTTCGCCGGCTATGCCGTCTGGCAATTCTTCTATCTCTACAAGCCGGCTGACGAGGACAAGCCATCGGCGGACGCCAAACCGAAGGAATGACCATGTCTAAGCTGCTCATCAAAGCCAATAAGGGCCACGGCCGCGTCGCTCATGTGACGCCGCAAAACGCCGGCTGGACCTATGTCGGCTTCGATCTGCATCGGCTCAGACCCGGCGAGAGCGCTTCCGGGCAAACCGCGGATCGTGAGGTCTGCCTGGTGTTCGTCACCGGCAAGGGCAAGGCCAAAGCCGGCGGCAAGGATCTCGGCCTGCTGGGCGAACGCATGTCGCCGTTCGAAGGCAAGCCTTGGTCGGTCTATGTGCCGCAGGGGTCGGAGTGGTCGGTGAGCGCCGATACCGATCTCGAACTTGCCGTCTGCTCGGCGCCAGGACTGGGCGGCGGTCTGCTGGTCCGTGTCATCGGGCCCGACGATCTCGGCCAGGAGGTTCGCGGCAAAGGCACCAACACGCGCTACGTCACCAACATCCTGCCGGAGGACAAGCCGGCCGATTCCTTGCTGGTGGTCGAGGTCATCACACCCGGCGGCCACACATCGAGCTATCCGCCGCACAAGCACGACCAGGACAATTTGCCGGCTGAATCCTATCTGGAGGAAACCTACTACCACCGCCTCAACCCGCCGCAGGGCTTTGCTTTCCAGCGCGTCTACACCGACGCCGACCAGAGCGGTGCTCGTTCGCTCGACGAGGCGATGGCTATCGAGGACGGCGACGTCGTGCTGGTACCCAGGGGTTATCACCCCTGCGCAGCCTGCCACGGCTATGATCTCTATTATCTCAACGTCATGGCCGGACCGAAGCGGACGTGGAAATTCCACAACGCGCCCGAGCACGAATGGCTGATGAAGGCCTGACCACTTCCCCTTCGCCCCAACGGCTGGTCCAAGCGAAAAATCGTCGGCTAACTACCCGGCTGCGTGGTTTTGTTACCGAAAACGCCGCAAAGCTTCGTCAATTCGTCATGGAAATCACCTATGGCAGCGGGGCTGACAAGGACTTTCGATGCGCTACGCGATCTATTTCACCCCCCGACAGGACGAACCGCTGGCACGGATCGCCGCCAACTGGCTCGGCCGCGACCCATTCGGTGCCGCCACAAAGCCGGTCGAGGCAGTAGGCGAGTTGTCGGCGGCAGAAGTTGCCTTCCATACCGCTTCGGCGCGCCGCTATGGCTTTCATGCGACGCTGAAGGCGCCCTTTCGACTGGCCTCCAATGAGACGGAAACCTCGCTTCGCGCGGCACTCGACGATTTTGCCGAGGCGACGCCGGTGGTTACGATCCCGCGCCTCGTCGTCAGCCAGATCGACGGCTTCTTCGCGCTGGTGCCGGAAGCACCGCTGCCGTCGCTCAACCGCTTCGCCGATGATGTGGTGCGCGACTTCGACCGCTTTCGCGCGCCGTTGACGGAAGCCGAGATCGAACGGCGCAGCCCCGATTCGCTGAAGCCCGACGAGTTCCGCAATCTCTGCCAATGGGGTTATCCCTATGTGTTCGAGACGTTTCGCTTCCACATGACGCTGTCCGGCCGGGTCTCGTCACAGGAAAGCCCTCGTCTTCGCTTAGCAATCGACAGCCTGTTTGCGGGCGTGCTGCAAAGGCCGGTGCCGGTGGACGCGCTGACGCTGTTTGTGGAAACTGAACCTGGCGCGCCGTTCATGGTGCTGTCCCATCACGCGCTCGGGCGCCGCCCGGCCAGAAGAACTGCCTAATGACTATTTGCTCTAACCGCGTTTGTGCGACGCCAATTGGTTCCAGTTGGCTGCAAAATCCTGCAAGGACTGCTTGAAATGACCGCCGAGACTGTTCTTGACAACGCCCGCATCGTGCTCGCCGATCAGATCGTCCAAGGGTCGATCGTGCTGCGCGACGGCATGATCGCCGCCATTGATGCCGGACCCGGCCGCAGCGGCGAGGACATGGGCGGCGACTTCATCATCCCTGGCCTGGTCGAGCTCCACACCGATCATCTCGAAGGCCATTACGCGCCACGGCCGAAAGTGCGCTGGAACCCGATCGCCGCGGTGCTCGCCCATGACGCGCAGGTGGCGACCGCCGGCATCACCACCGTGCTCGACGCCTTGCGCGTCGGCATGGACGAGGATGCGGACCTGACGGCTGCCGACATACGCAAACTGGCCGACGCGATCGAGGACAGTGTCCAGCAGGACCGGCTCAGGGCCGACCATTTCATCCATCTGCGCTGCGAGGTTTCGGCGCCGGACTGCCTTCCAGCCTTCGCCAATTTCGACGGTGACGAGCGGGTCAGGCTGGCGTCGCTGATGGACCATGCGCCGGGACAGCGGCAATTCGTCGATCTCGAGACCTACGCCTACTACTATCAGCGCAAGCTGAAGCTTACGGACCGCGATTTCCAGAAATTCTGCGAAAAGCGGATGGCTGAATCGGCGAGGAACTCGAGCCCGAACCGCAGCTTCATCGCCGCGGCTTGTCATGAGCGCGGCATCGTGCTCGCCAGCCATGACGACGCGACCGTCGGCCATGTCGACGAAGCGATCGAGCAAGGTGTGCGCGTCGCCGAGTTCCCGACCACCGAGGAGGCAGCGAGGGCTTCGAAAAAGGCAGGGCTCGGCGTATTGATGGGCGCGCCGAACGTCATGCGCGGCGCTTCGCATTCGGGCAATGTCTCGGCCCGCACGCTGGCCGGCGACGGCCTGCTCGATATACTGTCATCGGACTACATTCCGTTCAGCCTGATCCAGTCGGCCTTCTTCCTCGGCGACGTGGTCGAAGGTATCTCGCTGCCGCAGGCTGTGGCCATGGTTTCGAAGAACCCGGCCGAGGCGGTCGGCCTCACCGATCGCGGTGTCATCGAGCCCGGCCGGCGCGCCGATCTGGTTCGCGTGCGCGTCGACGACCATGTCCCGGTCGTCCGCACGGTCTGGCGGCAGGGACGCCGGGTCGCATGATGGTGTCGGCATCGGTCGAGCGTGAATTGTCCGCCGCGGGATTTCCGATCCGCGACGGTGTCTTCGTCGCCGTCGTCGGGCCGAGCGGTGCCGGCAAGGACACGGTGATCGGCTATGCGCGCGCGGTGTTTGCCGGCGAGAGCCGGCTGGAGTTCGTGCGCCGGGTGATCACCCGGCCGAGCGATGCGGCCACCGAGGATCACGATACGCTCGCCGATGCTGCCTTTGTCGAGGCCGAAGCGGATGGCGCCTTCGCCATTTCCTGGGAGGCGCATGGCCTGCACTACGGCATCCCGGCCGAAGTCGACTGGTCGGTCTCCAACGGCCGTGTCGCGATCGCCAACGTCTCGCGCGCGATCATCCCTGCGCTGCGGGAGCGCTACGCCAATCTGGCTGTCGTCGAGATCACGGCTACACCGGATATCCTGGCCGAGCGGCTGGCATTGCGCGGTCGCGAGTCGCGCGGCGAAGTGCTGGCACGGCTGGCGCGCAGTGCCAATGTGGCGCTGTCCGGACCGGGTGTCACCTCGATCGACAATAGCGGCCCTCGTGAAGCCGCCGGCGAGCGCTTCGCCGAGGTGCTGCGCAAGGCCATGGCCTTCTCCGACATGTCGGGCCTTATCTAAAGTAGCGCCCATCCGATGCATTCGGTATGGGCGCTACTTGTCTAACCAATATCTTTGGAAGCCGGTACCCCCTTTTCGGGATTATGGCCTCATGCGGCGTGCCGGTCCCGACCAGCGTGACGAGTATCCGCGGCAGTGGTTATCGAAGGCTTCACTGGCGCATCCGCCGGTGTATCCAGAACTGCAACGTGATGGCGATACACCATTTCCCAGCCCTTCCAGCCGGTGAACAGCAGTATGCAGACCACTATGAACGACAAGAGCACACCCCATGGGCGGACCGCGGCTTCGGCGCCTTGGGCATAGCGAAGATAAAAATTGATCAGTGCCACAACGACCGCGGTCAGGTTGCCCAGCATGTGATACCAGGCGTCCGACAAGGCGCGAATGCGCGGCTCGTTGAGGAAGTCGATAAAACCGGCTGTCGCGGCGAGAAGGGCCATTACGATGGCTGCCCCGATCAGCCACATCGATGCCCGTGCCCAGAAAGCATCGGCAGTTCCCCAGAAAACCAGGTCGGTGACAAAGGCACCGACAAGAAACGCGACAGGAAAAGGTATCAGCATCGGGTGGAGAGGGTGAGTTCCGACCTTTGCGGTACTTACTGGATTCGTGGGCATGGGACGCCTCCGCATAGCAAAGCTTAAATAAACGCTTCGATACGGGTTTCGTTCCAAATGGAGAGATGCCTGCCAATGGCAGTCGGCGCATTTCATCCAGCTATTTTTGCGTCATTCCGCGGCAGCACCCGCCACGCCCTTACGGGTAGCTTCCAGCATCCGCCGCCGCGCCCTGAACACGCCCCATTGCTGGTCGACCAGCACGCCGATGAGGATCACCCCGCCCATGACGGCGAAGTTGAGCGAGGACGGGATGCCGAGCAGGTTGACGAGGTTCTGCAGCTCCTGCAGCAGCACCGTGCCGAGCAGGACGCCGATCAGCGAGCCTTCGCCGCCGCGCAGCGAGAAGCCGCCGAGCACCGCTGCCGCGATGGCGTAGAGTTCGTAGAACTGGCCGTGGCTCGCCGGCGAGATCGAGCGTGTGTACATGGCGAAATAGATAGCCGACAGCGCCGTCAGCACGCCGCAGATGACATAGGCGGCTATGACGATGCGGCCGGTGCGGATGCCGGAATATTTTGCCGCTTCCTCGTTCTTGCCGATGGCGTAGAGATAGCGCCCGAATACCGAACGGTGCAGCACCACCCACATGACGACGGCGATGACGATCAGCGCGATGAAACTGTTCGGCACGCCCCAGGACCGCCCCGCCGTCAGGAATTCGAGTTCCGGGAAGTTCTGCCCAAAGGCAAAGCCGGCGGTGCCGTCGGCAGTGTAGAAGCGCGCCACGCCGCGATAGATCAGCAGGCCGCAGAGAGTGACGACAAACGGCTGCAACTTCAGCCGGGTGATCAGCCAGCCATGCATCAGGCCGATGATGGCGCCGAGCGCGATGATCAGCACGAAGGCCAGCGGCCACTCCATCTCCCGCACGGCGATGAAATCGATGAAAAGCGTACCGAGTAGCGCAACCACCGAGCCGACCGACAATTCGATGCCGCCGGTGATGATGACGAAGGCTTGGCCAATCGACAGGATGCCGAACAGCCCGATCAGGTTCGAGGTGTTGGCGAGATTGATCGGCAGCAGGAAGCGCGGGTTGATGATCGCCACCACCGCGCCGACCACCAGGATCAGGATCAGCAGGCCGAGATCTTTCTTGCTCATCGTCTTCTCCCAACGCCTGCGAATTACTTCGGCTGCTTGCCGACCGCCAGCAGCAGCACGTTTTCCTGGCTGAACCGGTCCTTGTCGAGAATGCCGGAGATCTGGCCCTCATGCATGACGGCAATGCGGTCGGAAACGCCGATCACCTCCTCCATGTCGCTGGAGATCATCAGCACGGCGACCCCGGCATCGGCCAGCGCCCGCATCAGCCCGTAGATCTCGGCCTTGGCGCCGATATCGATACCGCGTGTCGGCTCATCGAGGATCATCACCTTCGGCTTCATCGCCAGCCATTTGGCCAGCACGACCTTTTGCTGGTTGCCGCCCGACAGCGTGCCGGTGCGCGTCTGCACGGAGGGCGCCCTGATGCCGAGATCGGTCTTCTGTTTTTCGGCGGTGGCGGCCTCGGCGCTGGCCGAGACCAGCGAGCGCCGCGAATGCGCCGGCAGATTGGGCAGCGAGATGTTCTGGGCAATCGACAGGTCGAGCAGGATGCCAGTCAGCTTGCGGTCTTCCGGGACGAGGAAAATACCGTTGGCCACTGCGTCGGCGGCCGAACCAAGAACCAGATCTTTTGCGTCAAGCTGGAACGAGCCGCCAAAGCTCCTGTCGATGCCGAACAGCACGCGCGCCAGTTCCGTCCGGCCGGAGCCGACGAGACCGGCCAGGCCGAGGATCTCGCCATGCCTGACGTCGAGGTCGACGGGGCGGTCAGGATAGGCGGCGGTGCGAATGGCCTTGACCGACAGCGCGACGGAGCCCGGCGGGCGCGCCGATTCTGCGGCCTTCTCGCGCTCCTTGAGCATGCGGCCGATCATCAGCTTGACCATCTGGTCGTGATTGATGGCGCTCTTCGGCAAGGTTCCGGCGAGCATTCCGTCCCTGAGCACGACGACGCGGTCGGCGACGCGCTCGACCTCGTGAAGGCGGTGCGAGATGAAAATGACACTGATGCCGTCTGCCTTCAGCGCCTTGATGACACCGAGCAGCTTGTCGGTTTCGGCGATCGGCAGGCTCGAGGTCGGTTCGTCGAGGATAACCAGCCGTGCCTTGATCGACAGCGCCTTGGCGATCTCGACCATTTGCTGCTGCGCCAGCGACAGCGCCGACACCGGCGTATCGGCCGAGAAATTGGCGCCCACGCGTTTGAGCAGCGGCGCCGCCTGCGCTCGCAGCCTGGCGCGGTCGACGAGCTTGAGCGGCCCGGCGCGCAGCGGTTCGCGGCCGAAGAAGATATTGGCGGCCACGTCGAGGTTTTCGAACAGGTTGAGTTCCTGGTGGACGAAAGCGATGCCCGAGCCGATGCTGGCCTCGACAGTCAGCCCGTCATGGGCGACGCCATCGACGGTGATGGTGCCTGTGTCCGGCCTGGTCACGCCACCGAGGATCTTCATCAGCGTCGATTTGCCGGCGCCGTTTTCGCCGACCAGGCCGATGACCTCGCCGGGCCTGACCTCCATCGAGAATCCGTCCAGCGCAACGACGCCGGGATAGGTCTTGCGCACACCGTCGAGGCTCAGGAACGGAGCGTCCGCAGATGCAACGATGGATGGGTCGGAATAATTCATCACGCCTGACAGCAGCCGGTGAGCCGTTTGGTCTCAGACTGACGAGCCTCGCGAGGCCCGTCAATAGAACGCCGGCTCAAGGCGAACCTTGAGCCGGCGCAACCTAATTCGCTCAGTTTCCAGACATCGCCTTGAGGCTGGCGGCGTAGGCGTCGATATCGTCCTTGCCGATGATCTTGGTCGGGATGATGATCAGGCCATCGGCGGGAATGCCCGACTTGTCGCCCTCGAGATAGGCAGCCATCAGCTTCATGCCCTGATAGGCCCATTCGAAGGGCTGCTGCACGACGGTGGCGGCGACGGTGCCTTCCTTGACGCCGCCCAGCGTGATCGGATCGTCGTCGAAGCCGACGACGGTGATCTGGCCGAGCTTGCCGGCATCGCGCAGCGCTTCATAGATGCGCGGCGTGTTGTAGGAATAGAAGCCGACCATGCAGGTGACGTCGGGGCTGGCGACCAGCGCGTCCTCGACGTTCTTCTTGGCGCGAGCCTGATCGATGTCGTCGCCACGCACGTCGACCAATTCGATCTTGGTGCCGGCGAGACCTTCCTTCATGCCCTGGATGCGCTCCTTGGCGTTGTCGGCGCCGAGCAGGCCGACGAAGCCGAGGCACTTGCCGCCGTCAGGCATTGCCTTCTTGGCGATCTCTGCCGCCTGCTTGCCGGCATCGACATTGGACGAGCCGATATACGCGACACGCTTGGTCTGCGGCGCGTCGCTGTCGGTGGTGAACAACGCCGTTTCCGAGGCGATCTTGTTCAGCCCGTCGGTCGACGTCTTGGGATCGACGGCCGAGACCATGATCGCCTTCACGCCGGCCGTCACCAGATCGTCCATCAGGCGCTGCTGGATGGCGACCGAGGACTGCTCCGGATATTTGAGTTCAAGATTGTAGTTGGGCAGTTCGGCTTGAGCCTTCTTGACGCCGGCTTCCGCCGCCTTCCAGAAATCGGAAGCGCCGTTGACGACGAAGGCCAGTGTCGGCTTGTCGTCGGCCCGCGCAATTGCGCTGGCGGACAGGCCGAGCAGCAGGGCCGCAGCGGCGACGGACGCATTTCGTATCACAGATTTCATATTCAACCTCCCATTTTGACTCAGTAATTTTCGCTGATGATGAACGTGCCGGCGCGGCTTGGACGCCCTCCTCCTCAAGGGTTTCCGGCAGCGAAGAACGACGCCATTCCAGCCGCGATCGTCGACTTTAGAGACTCATTCGCCGTTCGTAAATAGTCCGATTTGTCTGACATTTCCCGGAGCGGCAGGCAAGCTTCGGCTGACGGGAACCGTCCGATACCAGGCTGGCTTGCGTTCCGAACATGCGCGGTCCGAGGTCGTCCGGGCATGATGGATTGACGTTATAGTGATGCCGGATATTAGTAAAGAGTATTAGTTTGGTCGAGATTCTCGCACAAAGGAGAGAGGCCTCCCCAGTCGCAACCGTTTGAACCGGGGACTACATCGCCTAAGAGGTCGATTATATCTATTAGTAGCGCTTCGCCCTATAAATGCGAGATTCGAGGGACCAATGACATGAACGAACCACTGCGTGATCCCGTCCTTGAGGGTACCAGGCGGCGCAAGCCGTCCGGGAAAAACCCCAAGGGCCGCGTTACCATGACCGACATCGCCAGGGTCGCCGGCTGTTCGCAGGCGACGGTTTCGTTCGTGCTCAACAACACGCCGGGCATCAGGCTGTCGCAGCAAACCCGAGAGCGGGTGATCGAGACGGCGCGAGCACTGGGCTATTCGCCGCCGGTGTTTTCTGCCTTGCGAGCCCCGGTTGCCGCATTCGACGGGCTGGATGGCGTGATCGGCTTCGCCGTCGACCAGTTGGCGACCAGCCCGGAGGCGGTCGTCGCCATTGAAGGGGCGCGGCAAGCCTCGTGGAACGCCGGCAATGTAGTGTTGGTGGCGCAGACCATGGGCGACGAGGTGATGGAGGCCCGGGCCATCGCGGCACTGACCAAGCGGGGCATTTCGGCGCTGATCTACATGACCATCTTCACCCGCGAGATCGTCGCGCCGGACTATCTCTACGGCCTCGACATTCCGGTCATCCTGCTCAACTGCTACACCGCCGACTATGCCTTTCCCGCCGTGGTGCCGAGCGAGATCGCCGGCGGCCAGAGCTCGACCCGGCACCTGATCAGCTATGGCCATCGCCGTATCGCCACCATCACCGGCGAGCCCTGGATGCAGGCGGCTCAGGACCGGCTGAAAGGTTACCGCCGGGCGCTGGCGACGGCCGACATCCCGTTCGACCCGGAGCTGGTCGTCGAAGGCGATTGGTCAGCGAGCGCCGGCTATGCCGCGACCGTCAGGCTCTTGGCGCTGAAGGACCGGCCGACCGCCATCTTCTGCCAGAACGACCGTACCGCGATCGGCTGCTACGAGGCGCTGAAGGAGGCCGGCCTGCACATCCCCGGAGATATTTCGGTGGTCGGCTATGACGACGAGGAGATCGCGCGGCATCTGTTCCCGCCGCTGACGACGTCGATCCTGCCGCATATGGCGATGGGACAATGGGCGATCGAGCAGTTGGAAGTCCCCGCTGCTCCCGGTCGCGGCCGGAGCCGCTATCCCGTAACCAAGCTCGAATGCCCGCTGGTCGAGCGGGAGTCGGTTGGCGCCGTGGCGGGCTGAGGCGAGCGCGCCGGCGATCGACAGTTGCACAGGCTTGACATCAGGCCCGCCATATACCCGATTGATTTCATGAGATTGCAAAGCTGCTATAATTTTCAGGACTTCCGCCGGCTCGCAAAACAGCGCCTGCCAGGCCCAATCTTCAACTATATCGATGGCGGCGCGGACGACGAGACGACGCTGCGGCGCAACACGGCGGCTTTCGAGGACTGCGATCTCGTCCCTAACGTCCTTGCCGGCGTTGGACAGGTCGACATGTCGGTCACCGTCATGGGCCAGAAGCTGGCGATGCCGGTCTATTGTTCGCCGACGGCTCTCCAGCGGCTGTTTCACTACAGCGGCGAGCGCGCCGTCGCCGCGGCGGCGGAGAAGTTCGGCACGATGTTCGGCGTCTCGTCGCTCGGCACGGTCAGCCTGGAGGAAGTGCGCAAGCACAGGACGCCGCAGGTCTATCAGTTCTATTTCCACAGGGATCGCGGCCTGAACCGCGCCATGATGGAGCGCGCCAAGGCGTCCGGCGTCGAGGTGATGATGCTGACGGTCGACAGCGTCACCGGCGGAAACCGCGAGCGTGACCTGCGAACCGGCTTTTCCATCCCCTTTCGGCTTACGCTCGGCGGCGTGATGCAGTTCGCGATCAAGCCGAGATGGGCTATAGACTATTTGACCCACGAAAAGTTCAGCCTGCCGCAGTTGGACGGCCATATCTATCTCGGTGGCGGAGCGCTTTCCATCAGCCGCTATTTCACGGAGATCCTCGACCCGTCGCTGGATTGGAAGGATGTCGAAGACATGGTCCGCTTCTGGAACGGCCAGTTCTGCCTGAAGGGGATCATTAGCGTCGCCGATGCCAGAAAGGCCGTCGACATCGGCTGCACCGGCATCGTTCTGTCAAATCATGGCGGCAGGCAGCTGGACGGCTCGCGCAGCCCCTTCGACCAGCTGTCCGAGATCGTCGACGCGGTGGGCGACAAGATAGACGTGATCATCGACAGCGGCGTCCAGCGCGGCACACATGTGCTGAAAGCCCTGTCGTTGGGCGCCAAGGCCGTCGGCGTCGGGCGCTACTACCTCTTCCCGCTGGCCGCCGCAGGACAGGCAGGCGTCGAACGGGCGCTCGGCCTGATGCGAACCGAGATCGAACGCGACATGCGGCTGATGGGATGCAGGTCGGTGACAGAGCTTTCCAAGGGGAATGTGCGGTTTAGGTGAGGGAGCCGGGAAGTGGCGCACGGCATAAGCTTTTCGAAGTGCGATACTATACCGACCTGCCGCCGCTCCTGCCGTCCGTTTCGAAGACAGTCTCGCCGGAAACAGCATCCGTATATCCGCCTTCAAGCTGCTGCAACGTATGCCGGAACCGATCAAGATTGCCGAGCATTGTGGGCCTGGCATCGACCATGTGCTGGAAAGTGTCCCACTCTCCAATCGAGAAGAAGGCGCCATCTCCCGATTTGATGAGAGCCATTTTTCGCAATCCCTCGAAGTTGCGCGGAGCGCTGCTGAACAGTTCGACGAATTCGTCTTCACTACCCGGCTTGACCCGGAAGCGGACGCTGTTGAACGCCGTCATGTACGTTCCCCCGTGAAAGACCTGAAGAAGCTCGAATATGCGAAAGCCCTAAGGCACTCAAACCCTTCGCACACGTGTACAGGAAAATCGGAAGGTTGGCTTCAGTCACCTCCGGCCGAATGCCCCGTTTCTGGCGCTATTTTGCCAGGTAGAGGACGACGCTCGATCTCAATCGGTACGCCCTTCCGACCGGCAATGAAACGCGCTGTTAACGCCGTTCGCGGGTGACAGGATGTTGGCCGCAGTTCGAAGGTATAATCTGCGTCTCGCTGTCAGTTGCGGAGGCGAAAATGAACGTGCTTCGGATTGCGCTCTTGTGCACGGCCATGATCGACCTTGGAATGCCGGCCGTTCGTGCTGAGGATCGGCCTGTGCCGCCGAACAACGAAGCCGCCACAGTGCAGCCGCCCGTTCATTGTGAAGGCCAAAACTGTCTCCCGCCGGCGAACGATCCTGTGCAGGAATGCACCGGCCAAGATTGCACGCCAGTTCCGCCAACTGAACCAGGTCCGGAGGTCAAGCAGGCCGACTGAGCAGCTTCAGCCGACACCGCTCTTTTGGCAGGGATGGCGCTCACTCCTCGCAATCTTCCGGCCGCAGGCGATAGATTCTGTTACCTATGTTCCCGGGGTGGGCATGAGTTTAATGGCGCCGCATCGGGGCGATGATGAGAACTCTGCCTATTGCCTCTAGAACACTCCCAAATGGAGCGTGAGCCAATCGCGCGGGTTTAGATCCTGTCGCTTCATTCCCGATGCCGCAATGCGTCCACAATAATCTTGAACGCAGGAAGGTTTTGGCGGCGGCTAGGATAATAGAGGAAATAGCCATCGAAGAAGGGCGACCAGTCGTCGAGGACCTGCACCAGCAACCCTGAGGCGACGTGCCGCTCCACGATGTTCTCGGGAACATAGGCGATACCATAGCCACTCACCGCGGCGTCGATCATGGCGTAGGTGTTGTTGAAGGTAAGTTGACCGTCCACACGGACACGCAGCGCCTGTCCATCCTTCTCGAATTCCCAGGCATAAAGACCGCCGGCGGTCTCGTGGCGCATGTTGATGCAGACATGGCGGATCAGGTCCTGCGGATGGACAGGCACACCGTGCGCCGCGAAGTATCGCGGCGAAGCCACGGCGACCAGGCGCCAGTCCGGGCCGATGCGGACCGCGATCATGTCTTTCTCGACGCTCTCTCCAAGCCGGACACCGGCGTCAAAGCCTTCCTCGACGATGTTGCGGAAGGTGCTGTCCAGGATCAGTTCGACGCCGATGTCGGGATAGGCGCTGAGGACCGGCTTAAGCTTCGGCCAGACCACGCTTTCGAGCGCGTGGTCGGACAGGGTCAACCTGATCGAGCCTGACGGCTTTTCGCGGAACGCCATCAGCGCTGCGATCTCGTCTTCGATTTCACCAATGCGCGGGGCGATCGTCTGTAGCAGCCTTTCGCCCGCAACGGTCGTCGCGACATTACGCGTCGTGCGGGTCAGAAGGCGTATGCCCATGCGTGTTTCGAGCTGCTTGATCGTGTGACTGAGCGTCGATTGCGCGACGCCGAGCTTTGCCGCTGCCTTGGTGAAGCTGCGCTCTTCTGCGACGGCCTGAAACCACGTCAATTGGTTGAGATCGGTTCTGGCCATGAGCTTCCTTCGTTTGCCATCTCGCAACAGATTATTCGATGTAGTCGATTAGTTCATGCCAATTTCGACGGGTAATCGTTTTATGGCAAAACCACTAGGTTTGCACTGCAACAACGCATTACCGCGATGTCGGTGATTTGGATGACATGGATGTCGCAAAATGCGGACGATGCGCCCGAGGCCGCCGGCAGCCTGATGGTCGCGGCGATCCAGGCTTCGATCCTTCTGGGCGCGATAGTCGGAGGGGTGCTGCTGGATGGCCTGACGATCTCCGCGACCTTTATCGGCAGCGTGGTTCTGGCCGGCTTTGCAATCGCGCTGATCGGCACCGGCCGGCGTCTGCTCGAGCCCGAATGACCGAGAGGGACTGGCCAAGGCGGCGAGTGGCTCAATTCAACCCAAACCTACAGGAGATCGGAAATGCCTATGAATACCCCTGATACGAAAACATCAGAGCGTGCAATCCACCGGCGCGAGCTTTTGAAGCTGACCGGTGCCGGCGCAGCCGCCTTCAGTGCGGCGTCACTCTTCAACATTCACTTCGCAAAGGCTCAAGACATGTCGAACGGTGCAAACAATTTCTACACGAGCGATCAGGTGACGCTCGAAAAGGTCGCCTTCAAAAGCCAATACCAGATGAATGTCGCGGGGAATCTGCTCGTTCCCAAGGACCTTGACCGCAATGCACGTCATCCGGCCATCGTCGTCGGCCATCCAATGGGCGCGGTGAAAGAGCAAAGCGCGACCCTCTATGCCACCAAGATGGCCGAGCAGGGTTTCATCGCCATGGCAATCGACCTGCCCTTCTGGGGCGAGAGCGAAGGCGAAGCCCGTCAGATCGTTTCGCCGGATGTCTATGCAGAAGCGTTCAGCGCAGCGGTGGATTTCCTTGGAACACGCGCGTTCGTCGACCGCAATCGCATCGGCGCGATTGGTGTCTGCGGCAGCGGCAGCTTCGTCATCAGCGCCGCCAAGATCGACCCGCGCATGCGCGCCATCGCCACGGTCAGCATGTATGACATGGGCGCGGCGAACCGAAACGCACTCAATCACTCGCTAAGCGTCGAGCAACGCAAGCAGATCATCGCGGCGGCCGCCGAGCAGCGCTACTCCGAATTCGAAGGCGGCCAGATCCAGCATACGGGCGGAACTGATCTCGAACTGACCGCGTCGACGCACCCCATCCAGCGTGAGTTCTACGATTTCTATCGGACATCCCGCGGAGAGTTTACCCCGGCGGGTGTCTCCGACCAGATAACGACCAAGCCGACGCTGACCAGCAATGTCAAATTCATGAACTTCTACCCGTTCAACGACATCGAGACGATCTCGCCGCGCCCAATGCTGTTCATCAGCGGCGATCAGGCGCATTCGAAGGAGTTCAGCGAGGAAGCCTACAGACTGGCAGCCGAGCCGAAGGAACTGGTCTGGGTCCAGGGCGCCGGTCACGTCGATCTCTACGACCGTGTGGACCTGATTCCGTTCGACAGGCTTACCAGCTTCTTCGGTCAGCATCTGGCCGCTTAACAAGGCCGTATTCGTCGAAGGGTGCGGCCGTGTGCCGGAATAATGGATATGGCCGCACCGATTGGGAGACCTTAAATGACACGCGACGCCACATGGCTTTCACGCCGCACCTTGCTGGCAGGCGCTGTCAGCTTCGCGCTTCCCTCTTCGGTGCACTCTCAGACCTCCACAACCCCGGGTACGAAAGGAGCCCCGATGCGCCTGAGATTTGTTTTTGCAGATCAGGATTTCACGGCGACGCTGGAGAACAATCCTTCCGCGCACGACCTGGTCTCAATGCTGCCGCTGGACCTGACGATCGACGACTATTCGTCCAACGAGAAGATCGCCTATCTGCCGCGCAAGCTCACCGAGGAAGGCAGCGGTCGCTTCGGGAACGAGGCGGCTGGCGATCTTTGCTACTACGCCCCCTGGGGCAATCTCGCGATGTTTCATGGTCCCTATCGTTGGTCGCGCGGCCTGATCCGGCTCGGGCGACTAGACCAGGGACCGGCGCCGCTTCTGATACGCGGAGAACATCCGCTGCGCGTCGAAATGCTTTCCTGAACCTGGAAGGCCGCTGCGCATCAGGACAATGCCGCGGGTGTCGGAAAAACCCGCATCATTCACCGGGAACAGCAAGAAGCTGCAAACGCAGAAGGAGACGAACATGAAGAAGATTCTCGCTGCCGCTGCAATCAGCACCGCCGGCCTAATGCCGGCCGAGGCCGAGACCATCGAAATCCGCACGAACGGCAGCACGCCGGCCGTGATCGGAACGGCGGACAACTTCACCGGGCAGGCGGTCATCAGTCCGCTCTATCCGCCTACCGACATGACGCGGGCGAGCACCGGACTTGTGAACTTCGCGCCCGGCGCGCGGACGGTCTGGCACAGCCATCCGGCAGGCCAGATGCTTATCATCACGGGCGGTCAAGGCTGGGTGCAGGAAGAGGGCAAGGAGCGGCGCGGCATCAATCCTGGCGATGTGGTCTGGATTCCGGCCGGCGTGAAGCACTGGCATGGAGCGACCGCGATCAGCCCCATGACGCATATCGCCTTGAGCTACATGCAGGACGGCAAGAACGTCGACTGGCTCGAACCTGTTTCCGACGAGCAATACCGCTGACGGGATAACGGAACGAAAGGCTTCATCATGAAAACCTCGACCGTTCTGGCTCTCGCTCTTTCCATGGGAGCCGTCGATACCGCCGCGCAAACCGGATCGCAGACCGGCAGCCTGTCCCGCGAAGACGTGCGAACCGTTTCGCCCGCGCTTGAGCGCTACGCCGATGAGAAGCTTGCAAATGGCCTCTGGAAGAGGCCGGGCCTGTCGCTGCGGGATCGCAGCATCGTCACTGTCGCTGCCGTGATCACGCGCAACCAGGACATTCTCCTGCCGGAGCAGGTGCATCTCGCACTCGACAATGGGGTGAAGCCGGCCGAAATCTCAGAGATTATCACGCATCTCGCCTTCTATGCCGGCTGGGGCAATGCGGTTGCCGCGACGGGCATCACGAAGGAGGTGTTCGCGGCGCGCGGTGTCGGACCCGACCAGTTCCCCAAGGCCATGGTTGATTTCCTGCCGCTGGACGAAAAAGCCGAGGCCGATCGCGCCGCCCGCGTCGCGCAAGGCACAGGACCGGCATCGCCGGGATAGGTGAGGGATACGACCGACGTATTGTTTCGCGACCTGTGGCTGCGGCCCGATCTCGCCCCGCGCGATCGCAGTCTGGTGACGGTCAGCGCCCTGATCTCGGCCGGCCAGGTCGAGCAGATTCCCTACCACCTCAACCGGGCGATGGATAATGGACTGATGCGCATGGAAGCCTCCGAAGCCATCAGCCATCTCGCGTACTACGCCGGATGGCCGAACGCTTTCTCGGCAGCCGCTGTTGCGCGCTCCGTGTTCGAGAAGCGCTCCGCCAACTGAACGCTGCTGGTCGCGATGACTCCTTTGCCCTCATCGTCCAGACCGCCGCCCTCGGCCGCCGTGACGTTGCTGCCGATCATGGCGGCCGTGTTGGCCGGCTTCCTCGTCATCGGCGCGGCCCTGCCGGTGCTGCCGCTGCATGTGAATCAGGATCTCGGCTTCGGAACTTTCGTCGTCGGCCTGGTTGCGGGCTCGCAATTTGCCGCGTCTCTGGTCACGCGCATATGGTCCGGCACCTATTCGGATGCGAATGGTGGCAAACGCAGCGTCGTCCTCGGCCTGATCGCCGCCGCCGGTGCTGGATTGCTGTATCTCCTGTCCTTGACCTTCGTGAGTTCGCCAACCCTCTCTGTTGCGATTCTTCTGGTGGGACGTGCGGTGCTCGGTGGAGCCGAAAGCTTCATCATCACCGGGGGCGTGAGCTGGGGATTGGCAATGGTCGATTCCGGCCATGCGGGGAAGGTCATCGCCTGGGTCGGCACGGCCATGTTCGCGGCGCTCGCCTTCGGCGGTCCGCTCGGCACGATGCTCTTTGTACCGTACGGCCTTGCGGCGATCGGCCTTATCACGACCTTGGCGCCACTGCTCGTTCTGCTGTTCCTATTGCGAGCGCCGAGTCCGCCTGTCCTATCGGCACGGACGAGATCCACTTTTGGCGGCGTGATTGGAGCGGTCTGGCTACCCGGACTTGGCGCGGCGCTTAGCAGCATCGGCTATTGCGCCATTCTCGCATTCAGCTCGCTCCTTTATGCCAATCACGGCTGGCAGCCCGTCTGGCTTGCCTTCACTGCCTTTGGCGCGGCGTTGATCGTGGCGCGAATGATGTTTGGCCATCTACCGGATAAGTTCGGCGGCGCGAGAATCGCCTTGGTGTTCGTTCTGGTGCAAGCGGCCGGATTGATCCTCATGGGATTGGCCCGAAGCACGATGATGGCATCCGCCGGAGCCGCTCTCGCGGGACTCGGCTACTCGCTCGTCTATCCCGGTCTGGGTGTCGAGGCTGTCCGTGACACCTCGCCTGAAAGCCGCGGGCTGGCAATGGGCATCTACACGGTCTTTCTCGATGTCGCGATGGCGCTAGGAAGCCCGGCGTTGGGATGGGCTGCCGATCGAGCAGGTTTGAGCGTTGTGTTCTTTATCAGCGCCGGTGTCACCTTTTGTACGACGGCCATTGCCTTGTATTTAGCCTACAGCACGCACCGAGGCCGAGGGGCGCCTGCAAAGAGGTCTTATTGGTAAACTTCGCGGCAATCAGCGGCCTTCTACGTTCGCAACCGAAGTAGATTTAGAGTGAAATGGCTGATGCCACCCAAGTGATATATGGCACGTGCCTGCTGATCAGAAATCAGCCATTCAACCCGAGAGATTCGACCTTTTCCACCGCCTAACGCCGCCGTTTCTACGCCTTTCGCTCGCGGACTATCTCCCGCTCTTTGCGCGGGCGTAGTCTGATGGGAATCGGGCTATATCGTACGATTGCGCGCTATCGGCGGTATTTGGCGCGCCCGAAGAGATTCGAACTCCTGACCCCCAGATTCGTAGTCTGGTGCTCTATCCAGCTGAGCTACGGGCGCGCAACAGGCCATGCTTGGCATAGCCCCGCGATCCGATCCTGGCGACCGGCCGCGATGTGACGTGTTCCCTAGCGACTGAATTTGCGAAAAGCAAGCCGATCCTGGCCAAAAGTTTTGCAGTCATGCTTTGCCGTCATGCGCCGGCCGGCGAAGGCAAGACCGCGTCACGCGGCGGCCGAGCCGACAAGTCGTAGTCTTGGATCGGTCATTTGCCAGTCGGAACGGTCCGTAACGAAACGAGCCGTTGCACGGCGGCCGAGCCGATGGCTCGTAGTCTCGGACCAACCCTTTGCGAATTGAAACGATCCGTAACGAAACGGTTCGTTACGCGGGGCGGCGCAGCCCGTTGCGGGCCTGGTCGAGCCGGACCGGCTGGTCGGGAATGGTGACCGCGAATGTGGTGCGGCCGCCGATCGATTCGACCAGCTCCACCGTGCCGCCATGGGCGCGGATCAATTCATGGGCGATCGCCAGGCCAAGGCCGGTGCCGCCGCTACGGGCCGAGCCGCGAAATGCCGCGAACAGGTTTTCTCGCGCCTTTGGCGGCAGGCCGGGGCCGGTGTCGGTGACGACGATGCGGCTGACGCTGCCGATGCGCTCGGCCGATATGGTCAGGCGGCGCACCACGGCGCTCTCGGTATCCGCCGCCATCGCCTGCACGGCGTTGCGGCTAAGATTGGTGAGCACGCGGAACAGCTGGTCGGAATCGGCATCGACCTCGAGCACCGGGTCGACGGCGTTGACGAATTCGATGCCGCATTCGATATCGAGCAGGCCCTGGACGTCTTCGACCAGCTGACGCAGCCGCAGCCTGCGGCGCGACGGCGGCGGCTCCTGGGTGCGGCCATAGGCCAGCACGCCCTCCGAATAGGACACCGCACGGTCGAGCGCGCGCAGCAGTTTTGGCGCGAAGGCCTGCACGGTCGGGTCCTTGACCTGGCGCAGGCGGTCCGACATCAGCTGCGCCGAGGCGAGGATGTTGCGCATGTCGTGGTTGATCTTCGACACGGCCAGGCCGAGATCGGCCAGGTGCTTCTGCTCGGTCAGCATCTTCTGCAGCCGCTCCTGCATCTGCGACAGTTCGCGTTCGGCGACGCCGATCTCGTCGGCCCGGGCGGCGGGGTGAATGATGCGGCCGGGATCGTCGGGCGCCTCGGAAAAGGACAGCATCGAGCGTGTCATCGTCCTGATCGGGCCGATCATGATCAGGTCTATCGCGGCATAGACCAGCATGGCGGTGAACAGCGAGATCAGCAGCGAGACGAAGGCGACGTTGCGCGAATAGATCAGCATGGCATTGCGCAGGCGGTGGTCGGGCATGATCAGCTCGAATTCCTTGTCGCTGTCGCCAACCGGCCCGAAAACGCGCAGCATCCGCTTGCCGCCGAAAAACAGCGTGTCCAGCGCGCCGGTCATGCCCTTGATCATGCCGACATTGGCGATATCGATATGCTCGTCGACCTGCGGCGGCATTTCGGCCACGACCAGAAGCCGCGAGACGCCGCCGTCGCGCACGGCGATCGCCTTGGCGCCGATCGCCATCAGTACGTCGTTCTGGGCGGCACGCGACAGCGAGGCAGGTTCGCCCTGCACCAGGACGATGGAAACCGCGGCGGCGGTGCTCAGCCTTTCCTTCAGCCAGCTCAGCCTGTAGCTGGCGATCCAGGGCACGAAGATGAGGATTTCGGCCAAGAGCACGAAGACGATGGTGAGCAGCAGCAGCTTCGTCGACAGGCCGCGCGCCAGCGGCACCCTGCGGGTGGCGTCCTTCGCCTGGGCGATGCTTTCGTCGGTTGCTGGGACTTCACTCATGCTCGTCGTCACGGCTGCCTGTCATCACGGCTGCTTGTCTTAAGGACTGCTCGTCTTCACGATCGCTTGATCGGGCAAGATTAGGCGATTGCGGCTTTTTTGCCAAATTCATCCTTGGTCGAAGCCGGAAAGAGGCCGCAAGGACTACCCTGCCAGTCCGACAACGCCGGCCCGACAGGCTGGATTGACTTCCAAAACCCTTCTTTCTATAAGCCCGCTCACGCTCGGGCCATTCGTCCCGGCGCGGTTTCGATCGCGCCAAAACCGGCCCGGCAAAGCTCCTGTTACAAAGTGACAGAATCAAGAAGGGCCGCACCCCGCGGTATTTAAACAAATGAAGCGTACTTACCAGCCGTCCAAACTCGTTCGCAAACGCAGGCACGGTTTCCGTGCCCGCATGGCCACCAAGGGTGGCCGCGGCGTCGTCGCAGCCCGCCGCAACCGCGGCCGCAAGCGTCTCAGCGCCTGAGCACCGAGCGAGAGACAAAATCGTTGCCCGCAACCGGCAAGCCAACGGGTGCCCATCCCAAGCGGCTTCTGAAGCGCGCGGAATTCCTGGCCGTCCGCCGTGGTGAAAAGCGCCGCGGGCGGCTTTTCCTCGTCGAGGTCCTGGGCCGCGGCGACGGCGAGGCGCCGCGTGTCGGCTATACCGTCACCAGGAAGGTCGGCAACGCCGTCGTTCGCAACCGCATCCGGCGGCGGCTGAGAGAGGCCGTGCGCACGCATGCCGCGGATGACATGGCGCCGGGCAATGATTATGTCATCGTCGGGCGCGAAGACGTGCTTACGACTCCGTTCGGCCAGTTGAAGGCCGAACTCTCCCGCAGATTGCGTGGAACACGATAGGCCAAGGGCTTCGATGGAAAACAACCGCAACTTCTTCATCACCATCGCACTGTCGGTGCTGATCCTGGCGCTTTGGCAATATTTCTATGTGATGCCGCGCAGCGAGATGCAGCGCGAAGCCGCCCGCATCGAAGAACAGCGCGTGGCGGAGCAGAAGAAGGCAGCCCAAGGCACCAGTCCGGGCGCCAGCGAAACACCGGTGCAGCCGGGCGCCATTCCGAGCGCGCCCGGCGGCGACGCGGTGACGCCGGCCGGCCGCGAGCAGGCGATTGCTTCGACGAAGCGCGTCAAGATCGACACGCCGAGCCTCGAAGGTTCGATCAATCTCACCGGCGCGCGCCTCGACGATCTCCGGCTCAAGCATTACAGGGAGACGGTCGACAAGACCTCGCCCGAGATCGCGTTGCTCAACCCGGCGTCCCTGCCAAACGGCTATTTCGCCGAGATCGGCTTTTCCGGCACGCCGGATGTGGGCAGGCTGCCCGGCCCCGACACGGTCTGGCAGACCGACGGCAATGCGACGCTGACACCAGCGACGCCGGTCACGCTGACCTTCACCAACGACAAGGGCCTGGTTTTCAAGCGCACCTTCTCGGTCGACAGCCAATATATGTTCACCGTATCCGACACGGTCCAGAACGGCGGCTCGGCACCCGCGACGTTGTCGAACTATGGCCGAGTCACCCGCTTCGACAAGCCGGCTATCGCCAGCACCTATGTGCTGCACGAGGGCCTGATCGGCGTTACCGGAAGCGAGGGCCTGCAGGAATACAAATACTCCAGCGTCGAATCGGACAAGGAGTACAAACCAGGCAAGTCGAGCGACGGCTGGCTCGGCATCACCGATAAATACTGGGCGGTGACCCTGGTGCCGCCGAGCGGCCGCGAATTTCAGCCCAAATTCTCTTATTTCGAGTTCAAAAGCGGACCCCACCCGCATAGCTACCAATCCGATTTCCTGTCCGATCCGGTCACAATCGCTCCCGGGCAATCGACGACCGTGGAGTCGGAGATATTCGCCGGCGCCAAGGAAGTTTCGACGATCAACGCCTATGAAAAGGACCGTCATATTCGCCAGTTCGACCTGCTGATCGACTGGGGCTGGTTCTATTTCATCACCAAGCCGATGTTCTGGCTGATCGACACGCTCTACAAATTCTTCGGCAATTTCGGCCTGGCGATCCTCGCCACCACCGTCATCGTCAAGGCGCTGTTCTTCCCGCTCGCCAACAAGTCCTATGCGTCGATGGCGAACATGAAGAAGGTGCAGCCCAAGATGCTCGAGATCCGCGAGAAATACGCGGACGACAAGATGAAGCAGCAGCAGGCGATGATGGAGCTGTACAAGACCGAGAAGATCAATCCGCTCGCCGGCTGCTGGCCGGTGGCGTTGCAGATTCCGGTGTTCTTCTCGCTCTACAAGGTGCTCTACATCACCATCGAGATGCGGCACGCGCCGTTCTTCGGCTGGATCCAGGATCTGGCGGCGCCGGACCCGACATCGATTTTCAACCTGTTCGGGCTGATCCCGATCACCTTGCCGCACATGCTGATGATCGGCGTCTGGCCGCTGATCATGGGCGTGACGATGTTCCTGCAGATGCGCATGAACCCGACGCCGCCGGACCCGACGCAGGCGGCGATCTTCACCTGGATGCCCGTGATCTTCACCTTCATGATGGCGGGTTTTCCGGCCGGTCTCGTTATCTACTGGGCCTGGAACAACACGCTGTCGATCCTGCAGCAGGGCGTGATCATGAAGCGGCAGGGCGCCAAGATCGAACTGTGGGACAATCTGGTCGCGCTGTTCCGCAAGAAACCGTCGCCGGCGGAATAGCCGGCGCTCCGATGATGCGAAACCAGAAAGCCCCGGTTCGTCCGGGGCTTTTTGTACAGGCTGGCGGTCTGGATTAAGCGATTGGTACGGCCGGGCGGATCGCGCTATTTTGACCTGGCTGGCAGTTGCCCGACGGAGCTCGATATGACCGGACCCAATCCATCGATCAAGCATCCGATCCCGTTGCACACGCGCGTCGGCTTTCTGAAACCGCTGGTAACGGCGCCGAACATCGAGATCGGCGATTTCACCTACTATGACGACCCTGACGGGCCCGACAAATTCGCCGAAAAATGCGTGCTGCATCATTACCCGTTCATCGGCGACAGGCTGGTCATCGGCAAGTTCTGCGCCATTGCCGAAGGCGCGCGCTTCATCATGAACGGCGCCAATCACGCCATGTCCGGTTTTTCGACCTATCCGTTCAACATCTTCGGTCACGGCTGGGAGGAAGGCTTCGACCCGGCGACATGGTCGAAGGAGGTCCGCGGCGACACGATCGTCGGCAATGATGTCTGGATCGGCATGGAAGCGGTGATGCTGCCGGGCGTGAAGATCGGCGACGGCGCCATTGTCGCGGCAAAGTCGGTGGTGACGCACGATGTGCCGGCCTATGCGATCGTCGCCGGCAATCCGGCCAAGGTGGTAAAGATGCGCTTCGACGACAGGACCATCCGGCGGCTGCTGGCGCTGGCGTGGTGGCACTGGCCGGTGGAAAAGATCAGCCGCAATCTCGATGCCATTCGTGGCAGCAACATTTTTCTTCTGGAGGCAGCGGTTTGAACGCGTTGAACAAGACCACGATCGGCATCGAATTGTTCACGCGAGCCTGGATATTCATCCGCGGCGTGCCGGCGATGAAATTCCTGCCGCCGGAGGGTCCGCCCGAGATCGCCTTTGCCGGCCGCTCCAATGTCGGCAAATCGTCGCTGATCAACGCGCTGGTCAACCAGAAGGGGCTGGCGCGCACCTCCAACACACCGGGCCGCACGCAAGAACTCAACTATTTCGTGCCGGGCGGATTTTCGGGAGAGGGCGCCGACCTGCCGCCGATGGCCCTGGTCGACATGCCGGGCTATGGCTACGCCACGGCGCCGAAGGAAAAGGTCGACGAGTGGACGAAGCTCGTGTTCGACTATCTGAAGGGCCGGGTGACGCTGAAGCGCGTCTACGTGCTGATCGATGCCCGCCATGGCATCAAGGCCAAGGACGACGAGGTGCTGTCGCTGCTCGACAAGGCGGCGGTGTCGTATCAGATCGTGCTGACCAAGACCGACAAGATCAAGGCGGCGGGGGTACCGCGACTGGTCGAGGAAACGCTTCAGAAGATCAAGAAACGCCCGGCGGCCTTCCCCTTCGTGCTCGCCACGTCGTCGGAAAAGAGCGAGGGCCTCGAGGAACTGCGTGCGGCGATCGTGCTCGCCGCCAATGGCGGATAGGCAACGGCCTCCGACGGCTGGTCAGGCGGGACTGGAGGCCCGTTCCTGCTCTGCAAGCTGTTCTGTGCCGTAGGCCTTCAGGAACACGTCGACGCCCGACCTGACGATATGTTCAATCTCGGCCACACTTGGCGCCTTGGTGCGATAGGCGAATATGCACTGGCGGAAAAGACCGGCCAGGCACAGTTCGGTGAACTGATAGGCGGCAAGCTCGACGTCGTCGATCTTCAGCAGGCCACGTTCGATAGCCATGTTGAGGAAAACGACAACCCTGTCATGGCCGCGCTTCGGCCCGCGTTCGTAAAATCGCGCGCCAAGCTCCGGAATCCGTTCCGACGCACCGATCACCGTCCGCTGCGCCAGGATGACCCTGGCCGAAGTGATCTTCATGGATAGCACGATGCCGAACTTCACCAGCGTCTGGCGAAGGTCGCCGATCTGGTCGAGCACCTCATACATATTCTTGAAGATCGTGCCGCGTTCTTCCTCGATCAGCGCTTCGAACAGCTCTTCCTTGTTGGCGAAGTAGACATAGATCGTGCCCTTGGACACGCCGGCCTCGCGCGTAATGTCGTTCATCGACGCGGCTTCGAAGCCCTTGTCGATGAAGACACGGCGCGCACCCTCGATGATCTGGCTTCGCTTGACCGGGTCTTGCCCCGCGGCCGGGCGGCCGCGCGGCAGACTGTCCAGCAGATCGCACTGCTCCTTGCCAGCGCTGGACAATGGGCCTGAATCAGACAAAGGAGCGGCCTTGGGGGCTTCGGCCATAATGTCACACCTCGTAAAATAATTCGAACCATCCGGTTCGATTGCTCTTGATATGGGCCTGTTTAAGCGCTAAGTCAATGTCGAGATCGAACCGAACGGTTCAGTCTGACAACATTCAGCGCCAGTTAATTTAGAGAGATATCATGTCCTCGAACGCGCCTACCAGTGCCGAAGTCCGCCCTTTCCCCAGCGCCAAGGTCCAACCTGCGATCGAAGCGCCGGAAGCCCCTCTCAAGCCCGCCGACATCACCCCGCTGGCTCCCGCCAAAAAGAAGCGCTCGATGCGCTCGATGTTGTTGCCCATCATCGGCCTGGCCCTGCTGGGCGCCGGCGCATGGTATGGCTATGACTACTGGACCGACGGGCGCTTCATGATCTCGACCGACGACGCCTATGTCCAGGCCGACACGGCGTTCATCTCGCCAAAAATCTCGGGCTATGTCGATCAGGTCAAAGTGACCGAGAACCAGCAGGTGAAGGCCGGCGACCCGCTGCTGATCGTCGATGACGGTGACTACAAGATAGCCGTTGCCCAGGCCGAGGCGCAGATCGCCACGTTGAGCAAGACGCTCGACCGCATCGATGCCCAGACCGAAGCGGCCCGCGCCTCGCTCAAGCAGGCGCAGGCGCAGAAGACCGCCGACCAGGCCGCAGCAGACAATGCGAAGCGGGTTCAGGTCCGCGCCGCCCAGTTGCTCAAGACCCGGGTCGGTACCCAGGCCCAGTTGGACGACGCCCAGACGGCGGTCGAGCAAGCCAATGCCGCACTAGCCGGCGCCGACGCGCAGATCGCGGCGGCTCAGGCCAATATCGGCGTGCTCCAGGCGCAGCGGGCGGAATCGGCCAGTACGCTGGCCTCGCTGCAGCTTGCCCACGACAAGGCGGTGCGGGATCTGTCCTTCACCGTACTGCGCGCACCCTATGACGGCGTGGTCGGCAACCGCTCGGTCGAGCAGGGCGACCTGATCAGCCCCGGACAGAAGCTCGCCGTCATCGTGCCAATGGACAAGCTCTACATCGTCGCCAATTTCAAGGAGACGCAACTTGCCCGGCTGGTGCCTGGTGAAAAGGTCAGGGTGTCGGTCGACGCGATCGACGGCCAGGACTTCGAGGGTACCGTGTCGTCGCTGGCGCCGGCTTCGGGAGCAGTGTTCTCGCTGCTGCCGCCGGAGAACGCCACAGGCAATTTCACCAAGGTGGTGCAGCGCGTTCCGGTTCGCATCGACGTGCCCGCGGATGTGCTGAAGACGGGCAAACTGCGCGCCGGCCTGAGCGTCGTCGTCGCCGTCGACAGCCGCACGGCGCCTTCGGCATCGAAGTAAAGCGGAACCGGGAGCAAGGGTCATGGCGACCGCAACCATTACCGCCGGATCGGTGTCGGCCATCCCGGCCCAGACAGATCACATGCCGATCCGCCGCGTCATCGCCTTCCTGGCGATGGTGTTCGGCATGTTCATGGCGATCCTGGACATCCAGATCGTCTCAGCCTCGCTGGCCGAGATCCAGGCGGGCTTGAGCGCCAGCTCGGACGAGATCCCGTGGGTGCAGACGGCCTATCTGATTGCCGAGGTCGTGATGATCCCGCTGTCCGGCTTTCTCAGCCGGATGCTGTCGACGCGCGTGCTGTTCACAATCTCGGCGGCGGGCTTCACCGCGGCCAGCGCGCTGGCGGCAACCGCAACCAATATCGACCAGATGATTGTTTACCGCGCCGTGCAGGGCTTCATCGGCGGCGGCATGATCCCGAGCGTCTTTGCAGCCGCCTTCACCATCTTCCCGCCGTCCCGCCGCGCCGTCGTCTCGCCGATGATCGGCCTGGTGGCGACGCTGGCGCCGACCATCGGCCCGACCGTCGGCGGCTATATCAGCCATGCCATGTCCTGGCATTGGCTGTTCCTGGTCAACGTCGTGCCCGGCATTCTGGTGACCACGGCCGCCTGGTCGCTGATCGACTTCGACAAACCCAATCTCAAGCTGTTCAGCAAGTTCGACTGGTGGGGGCTTGCCGGCATGGCCGCTTTCCTGGGCTGCATGGAATATGTGCTGGAGGAAGGCCCCAACAACGACTGGCTGCAGGATCAGGCGGTGTTCGTCTGCGCCGTCATCATGACCTTCGGCGCGGTGCTGTTCTTCTGGCGCGTGTTCACCGCCGAGGAGCCGATTGTCGATCTGAAGGCTTTCAGCAATATCAATTTTGCGTTCGGCTCGCTGTTCTCCTTCGTGGTCGGCATCGGCCTCTACGGTCTGACCTATCTTTATCCCGTGTTCCTGGGGCGCATCCGCGGCTACGATTCGATGATGATCGGCGAGGCGCTGTTCGTCAGCGGCCTGGCCATGTTCTTCACCGCGCCGATCTCCGGCATCCTGTCGAACAAGATGGACCCGCGCATCATGATGATGATCGGCTTCTTCGGCTTCGCCACGGGAACCTGGTGGATGACGCATCTCACCGCCGACTGGGATTTCTACGAACTGCTGATCCCGCAGATCCTGCGCGGCTGCTCGATGATGCTGTGCATGGTGCCGATCAACAACATTGCGCTCGGAACCTTGCCGCCGGAGCGGCTGAAGAATGCGTCTGGCCTGTTCAACCTGACCCGCAATCTCGGCGGCGCCGTCGGCCTGGCCGTCATCAACACCGTGCTGATCGACCGCAATGCCTTCCACTACGCCAGGCTCTCCGAGCACGTGCAATGGGGAAGTGCCGCTGCGCAACAGAAGCTGCAGAACATGACGCTCAACTTCGAGCAGACCGCCGGGCTCGACGCCTCCAAGGCGGCCATCTCCAAACTGTCAGGCATGGTCCAGCAGCAGGCGTCGCTGCTGTCGTTCATGGACGTATTCTTCATGCTGACGGTTTTGTTCGCGACGCTTGGGCTCTTCACCCTGGTGATCCGCAAGCCAGCCGCTCAGGGCGGCGGTGGCGGAGGCCATTGAGGCGCGCTGGATCCCCCGCCTGGCGCCCTCGCGCATGACCCCGAAAAGCGATTTCGGGGTCATGCGCAAAATCAACCATTACGAAGTCTTGGAGCGGCGGACACTCCACCGCTCCAACTTTTTGTTTGGGCATCGGATTTTCCCAAAACCGCTTCGCACTTTTTTGGGTCCGATGCTCTAGCGCGCTCCGACAAAGTAAGGGGCGCGGCCGTCCTCACGCCGTCGCCGGCTTGAAGGTCAAGGCGACGCCATTGATGCAGTGTCGCAACCCGGTCGGCGGCGGACCGTCGTCGAAGACGTGGCCGAGATGGCCGCCGCAGCGGCGACAATGGACCTCGGTGCGGGTCATGCCCAACGATCTGTCCACGGTCTTGCCGATGGAATTCGGGATTTCCTGCCAGAAGCTCGGCCAGCCTGTGCCGGAATCGAACTTGGTCTCAGACGAATAGACCGGCAGGCCGCAGCCGGCGCAAGCGAAGATGCCTTTGCGGTGCTCGTTGAGCAGCGGACTGGTGCCCGGATATTCGGTGCCCTCCTTGCGCAGCACATTGAAGGCCGCGTCGGACAGGATGGCGCGCCACTCGGCCTCGGTCTTGGTAACCTCGAATGTCTCGGCCGCGCGTGCATCCTGGGCTCCGCCCATGCGCAGCGCGGTGGCGCCTGCGACAACGCCAATGGCTGCCGCACCACTCAAAAGAAGCTCGCGACGGTTCATGGCCATTCCTCCTGTTACTGCTTGTGCCAAATTCGACCGCCACACGGAAATCAAAAGCCGGTGACGATCGCTGTCCTCAAAGCGGGACTCCGCGCCTATCCATCTTGCGTGAACGGCGCGGAGTGTGCGCAGGGAGGCCCCTAGGGATATCTTCGCCGGCAGCGTGCGTTTGTTACATCTTCGGCAGGAGAACCTTATCGACGACGTGGATGACGCCGTTGGACTGTTCGACATCGGCGATGGTCACATTGGCGATGTTGCCATTTTCGTCGGTCACGGTGACCTTGCCGCCGTCGGTCTTGAGCGACAGTTCGCAACCACCGACCGTCTTAACCTTGTGCGTGCCGCCGTCGTGCTTGACCATCTTGGCGACGTCGGCGTCCATCGCTTTGGCGCCGATGACATGGCAGGTCAGGATCTTGACCAGCCTGTCCTTGTTTTCAGGCTTGAGCAGCGTCTCCACCGTGCCGGCTGGAAGTGCCGCAAAGGCCTCGTTGGTCGGCGCGAACACGGTGAAGGGGCCAGCGCTTTGCAGCGTATCGACCAGGCCGCCTGCCTTGACGGCAGCGACCAGCGTCGTGTGGTCCTTCGAGTTGACAGCATTTTCGACGATGTTTTTCTGGGCATACATGGCGGCGCCGCCTACCATCGGGTTTTGGGCATAGGCAATGGTGGCGAGCGCAGAAATGGCGACCGTGCCGGCAAGCAAAAGGGTGGCGAATTTACGCATGATTTCAATCTCCTCGGGTTATCGTTCCCCTTATTCGGGAACGCAAGGAGATACGCGATAGAAAATTCCGGAGTTTCGTTCTCTCCGCAAAAAAAATTGCGTCGCTGAAATTTTCCCGGCGCGGATCGACAACCACCAACAAGCTTTGCAGGCGTTTAAATCGCGGAAGATAGATTTTAAGGTCTGCTTCCGGAGATGAGAAGCGGTCAGATGCTCTTCAGATCGCCCGCTGCGACCACCGGTCCAGTCGGCTGGCCGGTCGGTGAACCCCCGGCAGGTTCAACGCTGACCGCAAGCACGGCGCCTTGCGCCAATTTCTCCTGGACGGCGGGCGGGATGGCCAAATGCGCGGTCGCACCGGCCGGGATGACGCCCATCGACACCGGCGCCTTCTTGCCTTCGATCATCCACAATTCGAAGTCCTTGCCGGCGGCCCGCTCGCCGGAAACGTGGGAAAGACCGACCTCGTGACGGGCGGCATCGTAGACAACGAGATATTTGACGTCGCTGCCTTCGGCCGCCAGCGAGGCGACAAGCCGCGTCTGCGGCGGTTCGGTGGGCGGGCGGAAGTACGGCACGGCGATGTAGATCGCCAGCGCCGCAATGGCGGCGGCGGCGAGACCGCGCCAGAAGCCAAGGCTCGACCAGAGGCCGGCGCGCGGCTCTGCAGCGAACAACCGGCGGTCCAATGCTTCCTTGACCCTGATCGGAGGCTCTGTCTCCGGATAGGCGGCGGTCATCGGCGAAAGATGCGCCTCCCAGCTATCGACAAGGCGCGCGAAGGCGGCGTCCGCATCGATGCGGCGCGACGCGATCTCGCGTTCATCGGCGGCTAGAACGCCAAGAACGTATTCGGCGGCGAACAGGTCGTCGCCCCCACGTTCCGGTCCATTGTCGTCAGCCAGCGTCATCTTTCCAGGCATTCTCTCAGTTTCAACAGGCTGCGGCGCAGCCAGGTCCGCATCGTGTTCAGCGGTACGCCATAGCGCTCCGCCAGCTCGGCATAGCTTTTGCCATCCAGATACGCGCCCCGGACGGCCGCCGCCCGGTTCCTCTCCAACTCCTCGAGACAATGGTAGATGCGTCCGGACTCACCGCCCGCCACGGCCATGGCCTCCGGCCCCGGCGCCGGATCGGCCACGTCGAGCGCGGCATCGATATAGGCGGCAGGTTCTCGCCGCGCTCTGATCCGATCGATCGCATGATTGCGCGCAATGGCCACCAGCCAGGAGATCGGGCTCAGATTCGAAACGGCGAAACGGTCCGCCTTCGTCCATATCTTGACGAAGATCTCTTGAAGCGCCTCTTCTGCATCTCCCCGATCCTTCAATACACGAAGGCAGACGCCGAAAAGTTTCGCGCTGGTCTGCCGGTAGAGCAGATCGAACGCAGCCCGGTCCTTCATCGAAGTCCGGACAATCAGGTTGCTGATGTCCTGCGGCGTCATCGGCCGCCAAATTAGGCGATTGCAATGTATTTGCAACGACTGAAATGGTCTTGCGCACCGGCAGCGCCAGCCTCGATTGCCAATGGAATCGCCTCCCGCTAGCTTGCCATGAGCGGGAGGGCGACCATGTCGATCGAGCGGGTTCTTTGGGGGCATGACGCAACCGGCCAGGCCGCGCTCGTGCACAAGGGAGAGATCACACCGCAAGATCTCGTCGATGCGGCGATCGCCCGGGCCGAGGCCACCCGGCCGGAGATCAACGCCATCGCCGAACCGCTTTATGAGGCGGCGCGGGCGCGGGCGCGGACCGTCGACCACAAGCTGCCACTTGCCGGAGTGCCCTTTGCGCTGAAGGATCTCGGCATCGCCATGAAGGGCGTGCCGACGCATGGCGGCAGCCGCATCCCTGCCTACACCCCCGATTTCAACTCGGTCATGACGGAACGCTATCTGGCTGCCGGCCTGATCCCGATCGCCACCAGCACCGCACCCGAACACGGACTGAGGCTGGTGACCGAGTCGGTGGCTTACGGCGTCACCCGCAATCCATGGGACACCGCGCACACGACCGGCGGTTCCTCGGGCGGTGCGGCGGCGCTGGTCGCGGCCGGCGTCGTGCCGGTGGCGCATGCCTCGGACGGCGGCGGCTCGATCAGGGTGCCTGCCGCTTGTACCGGGCTGGTCGGGCTGAAAACCTCGCGCGGCCGCGTGCCCTTGACACCGCTCGTCACCGAAAGCTGGTACGGCTTCGTCGTCGACCATGCGTTGGCCCGCTCAGTGCGCGATACGGCGCTGCTGCTCGACCTGACCCACGGGGCTGACCCGCTGTCGCCCTACGCGGCACCGTCGCCGACCGGCAGTTTTGCTGCGGCGGCCGGGCGCGATCCGGGCAAGCTCAACCTCGCCTTCTATCGAAAATCGCCGCTCGGCCTGCCGATATCGGAAGAGACGTTGAAAGCTCTGGATGCGGCGATCGCGCTGGCGCGCGAAGGCGGGCACAGCGTCGAGGAGATCGACCTGCCCTATATCGATCGCGATTTCATCGCCGATTTCGCCAGAACCGTCGCCGCGGCGGTGGCCGGCACGATGCGGGGCGAGGTCTTGCGCGTCGGCCGCTCCATCTCAGGCGATATCGAACGCGCTACGCGCGTGATGAGCCGGTTCGGTGAAATCCTCTCGGCCGGCGAAATCTACGCCGGCCTGCAGCGGCTGCACGCCGCCTCGCGCCGGCTTATCACCGAAACCGCGCACTATGATGCGGTGCTGATGCCTGTCATCGCGCACCCGCCGCTCGCCTGCGGCACCATGGACCCGAAAGGCGTCGACGAATTCATCGAGAATGTCCTGGACAGACTGCGCCTCGCCGGCCTGCTGAAGTTCAAGCCGCTATTCGGCCAGCTGATGGACAAGAGCCTCTGGTTCACCCACTGGCCGGCGATCCAGAACGTCAGCGGGCAACCGTCGATCACGCTTCCGGTCTACGTCACCGATACCGGCCTGCCGCTCGGCGTCCAGGCCGCCGGCCGCCCCGGCGACGAGGAAACGCTTCTGTCGTTCGCCGCGCAGATGGAAAAGATCTCGGGCTGGCTGGGACGGCGGGCGCCGCTGCAGGTGCCGGCATAGACCATGATCCCGAAAGGTGGGAACCGGTTTTCGGACAAGATCATGGTCAAACAAATAGTAGTACCGATTTGATCGATCGTGACAGCAAAGCCGTTTGCCCCCTCGTCCAATTCCCGCTAAGACGCCGCCGTTCATGCCAAGCTGGGAACCACGCCGATGACGGACGTCGCCGCCACCGCCGAAATGCAGGCCGCGCTGCTTTCAAGGGCGCTGCCCTATATGCAGCGCTACGAGAACAAGACGGTCGTGGTGAAATATGGCGGCCACGCGATGGGCGACATCGCGCTCGGCAAGGCCTTCGCCCGCGACATCGCACTGCTCAAGCAATCCGGCGTCAACCCGATCGTCGTGCATGGTGGTGGGCCGCAGATCGGCGCCATGCTCAGCAAGATGGGCATCGAATCCAAATTCGAGGGCGGCTTGCGCGTCACCGACCAGAAGACCGTCGAGATTGTCGAGATGGTGCTGGCCGGGTCGATCAACAAGGAGATCGTCGCGCTGATCAATGCCGAGGGCGAGTGGGCGATCGGCCTGTGCGGCAAGGACGGCAACATGGTGTTTGCCGAAAAAGCGCGCAAGACCATGATCGATCCGGATTCCAACATCGAGCGGGTGCTCGACCTGGGCTTCGTTGGTGAGCCTGTCGAGGTCGACCGCACATTGCTCGACCTCCTGGCGCGGTCCGAAATGATCCCGGTGCTGGCGCCGGTAGCGCCCGGCCGCGACGGCCATACCTACAACATCAACGCCGACACTTTTGCCGGCGCCATCGCCGGCGCCTGCCAGGCGACGCGCCTGCTGTTCCTTACCGACGTGCCCGGCGTGCTCGACAAGGACAAGAAGCTGATCGACGAGCTGACCGTGGCCGAGGCCAAGGCCCTGATCAAGGACGGCACGGTCTCGGGCGGCATGATCCCCAAAGTCGAGACCTGCATCGAGGCAATCGAGCGCGGCGTTGCAGGCGTCGTCATCCTTAACGGCAAGACGCCGCATGCGGTGCTGCTCGAGCTGTTCACCGAACACGGCGCCGGCACGCTGATCGTGCCGTGAGGCCGGGTGTCTGAGGGGCTCAAGCGTTTGGCGAAATAGCGGTCACGGACTGACGCGGCAGGCGTTCGACAACCATCGATTCCTCTTCCTCGTCTTGCGGCGAGCCCCAGAATTCGGCGAGCGTCGGGCCATGTTTCAGGCGGCGGTCGCGGACCAGAAAGCCCCAGACTTCGCGGAACCAGACGCGGCGCCCCATTTTGGTGTACCAGCGCATCGAATGCCGTTGCTCCGGATCCTTGTGGAACAGGATACGCGCCAACGCCTTGGGCCGTGACTGCACCGCCAGTTCGATCAGCTTGACGGCGAAGAACAACATCCACGGCTTGAGGCGGGTCATCTGCAGCACCTGGTGCTTGTAGTCCCACAGGCGGGCGTCCAGCTGGATCACCTTGCGGTCCCTGGCAATCCTGAAGAACGGCGTCCAGCGATGCGGCGTCACATAGAGCGCCTGGATCTGGTCAGGGTCATAAGCGATCAGTTGGCGGAAGCCGCGCCAGAGGTCGCGCAAGCTTTCGTCCTCGAAACCGGCCACCCAGGTCGCCATCGACAAGATGCCGTTGAGGCGCAGCAGCCGTATCGCCTGGCGGTCGGATGAGGTGCTGCCGCCCTTGCGGATCAATGCAAGCGTCTGCTCGTCGGTATTTTCCATGCCAAGCAGCCAGCGAATGACGCCGGCCTGGCGATAAAGATGCAGGCTGTCGGCGTCGCGGACGATGTCGTCGGCGCGGGTGGAGCCGACGATCAGCACCGGCACATTCTCGGCGATCATCGCGTCGAGAAAGGCGCGCCAGGCTTTTTTGGACGACGTCGGGTTCTCGTCGGCAAGGTTGATCAGCTCGACGCCATGCTCGCGGTAAAGCCAGGCAATCTCCCGCGCGAACTTTATGGGGTCGCGGTGCCGCCAGCGCGTCCAGAAGCCGCGCTGGCCGCAATAGTTGCACAGATGCGGACAGCCTCGCGAGAACTGCATGACCACCGCGCGCTTGCCTCCCCAATAGCTGTAGCGACTGAAGTCGATCAGTTCCCAGCCGATGCGGTAGTCTTCTAGGTTGGTGATCGTTCTTGCCGGCCGGGTTGCAAAGGGCTGGCGCAAATCGTCAGGAAAGGCGATGCCCGCCACATCCGGCAGCGGCTTGCGTTTCTCAAGCGCTTCGACCAGCGCGACGATGGTCGCCTCGCCCTCGCCGCGCACGATAAAGTCGAAAACATTCGTTTCAGCCAGTATGTCGCGCCAATGATAGGTCGGAAACACGCCGCCATAGATCAGGATTGTCGCCGGCTGGATGTCCTTGACCATGCCGGCGATCAGCAGGGCTGTCGGATGCGCAGAGGTCGAGCCGGAATGGCCGATCAGAATGCAGTCGGGATGGTCGCTCAAGGCGTCCCGGACCAGCGTGGCAAGCGCCATCGGCCCGAATTCGGCGTCCACAAGCCGCACTTGATGTCCCGCGTCGATCAGCGGACCGCCAAGTGCCAGCAAACCGAGCGGCGGCAGATGGTCGTCCGGCACACGGCTGCCGATGGCGGTATGCGGCGGGTTGATCAGGACGATTTTCATGGCGGGCCTTATGCGATGGCGGTCCGCATGTCGTAGTCGGCGATCTAGTTCCGGAGATTGGCTCGCTTCAGCAGTTTGTGTGCAGCTTTTCCGCAGAAATGCCTATCGTCTGAGATGTGCCAGCGGCACATGGCCGGGTCCCTTGATGTTCTGCAGCACAAGCTGCGTGTGGACGTCGCGCACGCCTTCGAGCCGCATCAGCCGGTGCATGACGAAGGCATTGAGTTCGTCGACCGACGGCACCATGACATGCAGCAGGAAATCGTAGTCTCCAGTCATCGTCCAGCACGACGACACCTCGTCCATGCGCTGCACGGCGGCGATAAAGGTTTCGGGCGAGCCGTCGCTGTGGGTCACGAGGCGCACCTGGATGAACACTTCGACCATCAGACCGACGGCGCGGCGGCTGAGTACCGCGGCGAAGCCTTTTATGATGCCCGCCTGCTGAAGAGCCTCGAAGCGCCGCGCGCAAGGTGTCGTCGACAGGCCGATCTGCTGCGCCAATTCCGATACCGGCTTGCGCCCGTCGCGCTGCAGGATGTCGAGCATCTTGATCTCGAATTCGTCAAATTGAGGCATTTTCACTCTCCCAAAGCTAGATCGTGGAGTCTTTTACCTCCAACCCTGCATTTGAGCCACCATCAAAGTTGATTTGCCTCGCGCGATCCGGCTAGAACTTCCGGCAATTCGCTGGTCATGATTTCCAGGGAGAGCAAGCCATGACAATGAACGTTGCCGACTATGCCCGCGAATGCGCGGCGCGAGGCCTTCGCGGCGATTATTCCGTCTGCCGTGCCGATTTCACCGTGGCGCAGGGCTACAATTATAGCGACGAAGAACAGGCGGTGTGGCGCACGCTGTGCGACCGCCAGACGAAGCTGACCAGGAAGCTGGCCCACCACTCCTACCTCGACGGCGTCGCGGCACTCGGCCTTCTCGACAAGATCCCGGATTTCGGTGCGGTCAGCGAGAAGCTGCGCAAGTTCACCGGCTGGGAGATCGTCGCCGTGCCGGGGCTCATCCCCGCCCAGCCGTTCTTCGACCATCTCGCCAACCGCCGCTTCCCGGTCACCAACTGGCTGCGAACCCAGAAGGAGCTCGACTACATTGTCGAGCCCGACATGTTCCACGATTTCTTCGGTCACGTGCCGATCCTGACGCAGCCGGTCTTTGCCGACTTCATGCAGATGTATGGCAAGAAGGCCGATAGCGTGATTGCGCTCGGCGGCGACGAGATGATCACCAGGCTTTACTGGTACACCGTCGAATACGGCCTGATACGCGAGCCGGGCCAGCCGCTGAAGGCTTTCGGCGCCGGGCTGATGTCATCCTTCACAGAGCTTCAGTTCGCGGTCGAAGGCGGCGAGGCGCACCATGTTCCCTTCGGCTTGGAAACCGTAATGCGCACCGGCTACGAGATCGACAAGTTCCAGCGTGCCTATTTCATGCTGCCGTCGTTCGACGCCCTGCGTGATGCTTTCGAGACCGCCGATCTTGCGGCGATCGTGGCGCGCCGCAAAGGCGAGCCAGCGCTCGACCCGGCGAGCCTATAGGCTGTCGGTTGTTTCCAACGCCTCGGCCTTCAGCCGGGCCAGCTGGTCGCGCTGAAGGTCGAGGGACGCCGTGATGAAGCGCAGGATCGTGGCAAGTTCAGTGTCGCTGAATGTGGCGATCACCTTTTCCCCCTCCTGCGCGATCGCGCCATAATAGCGCGTTGATAGTTCTCGCGTGAGTTCCGTCGCCTCTATGACCACCTTGCGCCTGTCCTCGAGGCTGCGCGTTCGTGTCAGCAGGCCGCGCGCTTCCAGCCGGTCGATCAGCGCGGTGACCGCGGCCGGCGTCAATCCTGTTGCGGCCGCGACCTCGCCAGCCGATCGCGGGCCGCCATAGAGCAGCGCCAGGCAATGGCGTTCCGCCATGCTCAGCCCAAGCCTATCGCCCACTGCCTCGTCATAAGCCTGCGTCGCGTCCTGCCAGCCCATAATGGCAAGGCTGATAGCGGTCTTCATGTCTGCCCGATTCATGCTTGACGAATTTATTTCGATCATTTAACTATCAATCTGCCTAACATTATGGCTATTATAGTAATGTGCTACATCGGGCACAAGGCAAGGCCTATCGCAGCTTGCAAGGAGTGAAAATGAATCAGACCCCGACGCGCGGCCCACTCACACCGGCTGAGGAGTTCAAATACGCCAAGCTGGCGATGGAGTGGTATGGCTGGGGCTCTCCCATTGGCCTTGGCATCGCTCTGGTCGCGCTGGCGGCCGCCGCCCTGCTGTTCCGCATCGCCATACGCGGATTTTGACAGTCTGGCCACAGCGCGGTTGAATGCAGACAGGGTGGAACTATCCCAGCGGAAGGCTCAGGGGCGAGCTCAGGCGGCTTCGGAAATATCGCGGTCGATGATCGACAGATTGCGGCCGCGATGCTTGGCTTCGTAAAGCCGCTGGTCGGCGGCGCGCATCAGCTCCGACACTGCGGCGTCCCTGCCGCAGGTGATGCCGCCAATACTGACTGTCAGCGGAACCGATCGTTCGTCGACCGGCCGGAAATGGATACGCTCGACCTCACGGCGGATGCGCTCAGCGACGCGCCTGGCCTCGTGTTCGGTGGCACCAATCAGAAGGGCGCAGAATTCCTCGCCGCCGATGCGCCCAAGCACGTCGCCGCTGCGCACGCCACGCTCTATCGCCTTTGCGATCAGGAGCAGCGCATCGTCGCCGATCAGATGGCCGTAGCTGTCGTTGATGGTCTTGAAATGGTCGGCATCGACGATCAGCAATGCCCCGCGATCGGATTTACGCCGAGAGCCGTCGAGGGCGGCAAAGAAACTTTCGCGGTTGAGCATGCCGGTCATGTCGTCGCGGCTCGCCTTTTCCGCCAGGCGCCGGTGCGCGGCTGCAAGCTGGGCATGATTGCGAGCAAGGTGGCGGTGCGCGTTCTTCACCCTTTCGCTTTGCCAGAATGCATAGGCGCCGGTGCCCCAGGCCAGAACGAGTGGGCACAGGGTAGATGTCAGCCAGATGGTGCGATTGATCGAAAATCCCATCGCCGGCACAACGATCAGCGTCGGCAGAAGTGAGGCGGCGACGGAGGCGAAAGCGATGGCGGCAGACTTTAGAATTATGCGATTCATCGCTTGCTCCCACTGGCCCGTCTTGGTCCCAGCAAGCGCTGAATGTCACCTTTCGGCGATGCTTAAGATTTTAATCATCGCGCCATTTTCACCGTCCAGAGCGCGTATAGGTTGTGGATAAACCTCCTGTTAGAAAGATCGTTTCGTGCCATAAGGACGGTATGACCACACTTCCCGACCCCGCCCGCTTTGCCCATGTCACCGACTGGGTGTTCGATCTCGACAACACGCTTTATCCGCACCATTCGAATCTGTTCTCGCAGATCGATGTGAAGATGACCGCCTACGTTGGAGAATTGCTGACGCTGCCGCGCGAGGAAGCACGCAAGCTGCAAAAGGAGCTCTACCGCGAATACGGCACGACACTGAACGGATTGATGACGCGCCACGGCATCGACCCCGACGATTTTCTCGAGAAAGTGCACGACATCGATTATTCCTGGCTGGTACCCGATCCCGTCCTCGGCACCGCCATTCGCCAGCTTCCCGGCCGTAAATTCATCTTCACCAATGGCGATCGCCGGCATGCCGAACGCACCGCGCGGCAACTGGGCATTCTCGAGCATTTCGACGACATTTTCGATATCGTCGCAGCCGGACTGAACCCCAAGCCGGCGCGGCAATCCTATGAGAGATTTGCCGAACTCCACGCTGTTACCGGGCAAAATGCGGTGATGTTCGAAGATCTCGCCCGCAACCTGTCGGTACCGAAATCGCTGGGCATGACCACGGTGCTGGTGGTGCCGCGCAATTTCGAGCCGACCTTCTCGGAAATTTGGGAACGCGACCCGGCCAACGAGGATGATGTGGACTTCGTCACCGACGATCTCGCCGGCTTTCTCACGGCGATCGTCGAAGTCCCTGCTTGAGGCAGCCGGCGCGCTTCAAGTCCTGCTTGCTTGTCAAAGTTTATAGAAACGGCTGACGATCCCCCAGGCCTCGTCGGCGGTCTCGACGAAATCGATGATATCCTGGTCGCCGGGAGTGATCGTGCCTTGCTCGGCGAGGAAATCGAGGTCGATTGCCCTTGCCCAGAAAGCCTTGCCGAACAGAATGACCGGCACGCGTTCCATGCGGCCGGTCTGGATCAGGGTCAGCGTTTCGAAGAACTCGTCCATCGTGCCGAAGCCGCCGGGAAATACCGCAACGGCCTTTGCGCGCATGACGAAATGCATCTTGCGGACCGCGAAATAGTGGAAGTTGAAGCAGAGCTCCGGCGTCACGTAGGCGTTTGGCGCCTGCTCGTGCGGCAGCACGATGTTGAGACCGATCGACGGCGCGCCAACATCGTCGGCGCCACGATTGCCGGCCTCCATGACGCCCGGCCCGCCGCCGGTCACCACGACGAATTCGCGGTAGTACGAGCTGGCCGACTGCTGTGAGCAGAGGCGGGCGAATTTGCGCGCCTCCTCGTAATATTTGCTGTTTTGCTCGAGGTTCTTCTTCTGCGTCTCGTTCTTGGCCGCCCAGGCTTCGCCGCCGGGCTCGGGGATGCGGGCGCCGCCGAACAGGATGACGGTCGATTGGATGCCGCGCTCGGCCAGGATCATCTCCGGTTTCAGCAGTTCGAGCTGCAGCCTGACCGCGCGCAACTCGCGCCGCGTCATGAAATCGGGGTCGTTCCAGGCCAGCCGATATGTCTCCGCGCGCGTTTGCGGCGTGTCCGGCACGCTTCTCGACCGCTCCAGATCCTCGTCCGAATGCGGCAGCGGCGTCCATCCCGCCTTTTCCATGGGAGTCATATTTGCTTTACCCGTCCAATTCATTCACTTGCGCCGTCCCGTGACGCTGCCGCGATTGACCCTCCCCAAGCCTTCACATAGGGTCCGCGCGACTTTCAAACAGGTTAAGGCGCCGGCCCTTAACAGCTTGGTAATGGAGCGAATTCATGTCGAAGCACGATCTCGCGAGCCTCGAGGAGATCATCGAGAACGCCTTCGAGGAACGCGACACGATTTCGACCGCAACCCGCGGCGAGACGCGCGAGGCCATCCAATCGGCGCTCGACCTGCTCGACCGGGGCGTCGCCCGCGTCGCCGAGCGGCAGGCCGACGGCAAATGGCACGTCAACCAGTGGCTGAAGAAAGCGGTGCTGCTGTCCTTCCGGCTCACCCCGATGGAGATCATAAAGGGCGGTCCCGGTCAGGCGGTATGGTGGGACAAGGTGCCCTCAAAATTCGACGGCTGGGGCGCCGTCGATTTTGAGAAGGCCGGCTTCCGCGCCGTGCCGTCGTCGATCGTGCGCCGCTCCGCCTATGTCGCGCCCGGCGCCGTGCTGATGCCGTCCTTCGTCAATGTCGGCGCCTATGTCGACAGCGGCACCATGGTCGACACCTGGGCTTCGGTCGGCTCCTGCGCCCAGATCGGCAAGAATGTGCATCTGTCGGGCGGTGTCGGCATCGGCGGTGTGCTGGAGCCGATGCAGGCGGGTCCCACCATCATCGAGGACAACTGTTTCATCGGCGCCCGTTCCGAAGTGGTCGAAGGCTGCATCGTGCGCGAAGGCTCGGTGCTCGGCATGGGCGTCTTCATCGGCCAGTCGACCAAGATCGTCGACCGCGCCACCGGCGAGATCTTCTACGGCGAGGTGCCGCCTAATTCCGTCGTCGTCGCCGGCTCGCTGCCCGGCAAGCCTTTTCCAAACAACGAGCCCGGCCCCAGCCTCTACTGCGCCGTCATCGTCAAGCGGGTCGACGCCAGGACCCGTTCCAAGACCTCGATCAACGAATTGCTGCGCGATTGATCTTCCCAAGAACGGATGCAACGGGTTGACTGACAAACCTCAATTCCTGTGGCTTTTCTTCAGCCTTTCCGGGCGAGTGAATCCAAGCGCCTATGTTTTGGCTGGCCTCTTGCCGGTCATCGTTCAACTCTTCTTGCTCTATCAGTTCGCGCGAACGCCGTTAGGCACTGCCGCGAGCCAGTACTGGGCGCTCGCCTTATGGATCGCAGTGTTCGTCTCGACATGGTCGACCTTTGCGCTAACGGCTAAGCGGTTCCATGATTTCGGCAAGCCTACCTATTACGCATTGGTCTCTCTCATTATCGGCTTCGTCCTGCTTTTTATCCTGGCTTTTTTCAAAAGTGACCCCGGCCCCAACCGCTACGGCAAGCGCACCAATGCCCCGGCTGAACCCTGAGCGCCGATCGGACATTTCGTCATGCGCTACCGCTCGCTTGATCCGAAACTGATCCTCGAAACCGCCGAACGGCTGGAAGGGCGCGTCGCCGAGCGCTTTCCCGATGCAGGCTTGCGCGGCGTCGCCGCCGAACTCGTGTCGCTGTCGCGCGATCTGGCAAAAGCCGCCAAGGCGCTGGAGGCGCCGATTTGGTGGCTGCGCGGCCTCATCATCGCCGCCTTCGTCGTCGGAGCGCTGATGTTCCTGTTCGTTGGCACAATCCTGCCGCTCGGCCGCATCTCGGGAAACCACGATGCCTTCCAGTCGGTGCAAGGCATCGAAGCCTCCCTCAACATGATCATCCTCGCGGTGCTGGGCTTCCTGGCCCTGATTCGCTCCGAGGAGCGGATCAAGCGCAAGCGGGTGTTTCGCCAGCTCCACGGGTTGCGTTCGCTGATCCATGTCATCGACATGCACCAGCTGACCAAGGATCCGGCCGCACTTTCACCCAGTTTCAGGCCGACTGCCCATTCGCCAGCCCGCATCACCAACGCTGCCGACCTTGCCCGCTATCTCGACTACTGCTCCGAAATGCTGTCGATCACCGGCAAGATCGCCGCGCTGTTCGCGCAATCGGTGAATGACGCCGTGGTGATCGACGGCGTCAACGACATCGAGAACCTGGCTTCGAACCTCTCGCGAAAGATCTGGCAGAAGATCACGCTGATCGAAACCCCTCATGGGCAGCCGGCACGTGCGGCGAAGACCGATCCCGAGCCGGGTCCACCGCGTCGGCCTGCAGTCCGCAGACGACCGGGGCCGGCAAGCTAAAACCGGCGACCCGGCGGTCAGATCCGCTAGAGCGGCAGAGCGGGGAGTTCCGAAAGCCCGGTTTTGTGCCGGATGCTCTAAGCGAATGTTAATCACCCTGGCCCAGCATGCCGGCGAAGACTGTGTCGACCGGCACGGAGCGCTCGACTGGCAAGCGACCTATCCCTGATCACCAAGGAGCCGCGCAAAACGTGGAGCGCCGCCGCTCGCCTGTTTGCCTGGTTCTCTTCGCCAATGAAATTGGAACCGGAAGCTGTCCGCGCCCGGCTTCTCGACACCACCTTCGATCGCAAATTCGCAGTCCTGTTCGGCACCATCAGCGTTCTGTTGGTTGCGGTCAGCGCCGCTCTCGCCACCGGGGATTGGTGGCCCTACGCCTGGATTGCCGCCGACCTGATGCTTTTCACCGTCCGCGTTCTGCTGATGCGGGAATGCGAACAGGCCCGCAGGCGCGGCTCGAAAGGGCCGCTGGCGGGCCTGATGACAGCCAGCGGCGTCTGGTCGGTCGTCTTCGGCCTCGGCTGCTATGGCTGTGTTGCCAGCGGGAATATGGCGCTTTCCGTACTTGCCGCCTTGAATGTCGCAGGCGTCGTCGGCGTGGTGTCGTCACGCAATGCGGCGACCCCGCGCTTCGCCATATTCGTCATGTTGGCCGTAAGCCTGCCTTACGTGGCCGGTGCATTGTTTTCTGCGGCGCCCGGAATGCCGATCGTCGGAATTCAAACGCCGTTCTATGTGGCCGGCGTCATCATCGTGCTGCTTCAGAACCACGCAATCAATGCCCGCATGATCCGCGCCGAACTGGACAATCGCGACCTGGCCATCAAGGACGCGCTGACCGGCCTGCCAAACCGCATCTTCCTGCAGGAGAAATTGCGCGACATGTGCCGCGAGCTTGCGGCGCCGGCCGCCAATGGCGGCAAGCCGTTTGCAGTGCTCAGCATGGATCTCGACGGTTTCAAACAGGTCAACGACCGTTTTGGCCACGCCGTCGGCGACGTGCTGCTGCGCAAGGTGGCCGAACGATTGAAGCGCGGCTTCCGTCCGGGGGACGTTGTCTTCCGCATTGGCGGCGATGAATTTGTCATCCTTTTGCCCGCAACCTCGGAGATCGAGGCCACCTACCTGGCAAAGCGGGCCATCGAAAAGGTCTCGGTGCCTTTCGACCTCGGGGTCGGTTCCGCTATCCATGTCGGCCTGAGCGTCGGCAGCGCCTTCGCACCCGCCGACGGCGGCGATCCGGAAATCCTGCTCACCTGTTCCGACCATGCGCTCTACGAAGCCAAGCGCACCGGCAAGGGCCGTTACTGGGCACCTGTGCGGGCTACCATCTGACGGCGACGGCTTCCGGCGACAGGCAGGGCGATCCGCTTCTCTCCTGCCCGGCCGGCCATGCCTTGCGTCGCGCCGCTCTTGACCGTTACTTGCCCGCCTTCTCGATGCGCGGCCGCGCCGGCAGAACCATTTGTCGCCCGGCAAGTATCGGGCAGCCGCCGGCGTAGCAGCCGATACTGCCGGCACCGGCGATTACGATTGTCTTGCCATGCGTGATCATGCGATGGCCCTGCCCTGGTCGAGAGGCCTTGCCGCAATTATACGACATGAAAACCATAATGTCGGCGGCATGTCTGGCCCTTATGTCTGGCCGTGACAGTCCCTGCGCTTTCGACTATCGCTTTGCCCATGACGCTGCCTACCGATCCGACCAGAAATCTGGCTGCTCTCATCCGCTGCGCTTCCGTGACGCCCGCCGAAGGCGGTGCGCTGAGCGCGCTGGAAGAAATGTTGAAGCCGCTCGGCTTTGCCGTCGAGCGCCCGGTGTTTTCCGAATCCGGCACACCTGACATAGAGAATCTTTACGCGCGGCGTTCCGGCAACGGCCCGCATCTGATGTTTGCCGGCCATACCGATGTCGTGCCGGTGGGCGATGAAACAGCCTGGACGCACCCGCCCTTTGCAGCCGACATCGCCAATGGCGAGATGTTCGGCCGCGGCGCCGTCGACATGAAGGGCGGCATTGCTTGTTTCGTCGCGGCGGTAGCGCGACACATCGCGCAGAAGGGCGGCCCGAAGGGGTCGGTCTCGCTGCTGATAACCGGCGATGAGGAAGGTCCGGCGATCAACGGCACGACGAAACTGCTCGAATGGGCGGCCGCCAAAGGCGAGAAATGGCATGCTGCGATCGTCGGCGAGCCGACCAATCCCGACGCGCTCGGCGATATGATCAAGATCGGCCGGCGCGGCTCGCTATCGGGCACGGTCGTCGTCAACGGCCGCCAGGGACACGCCGCCTATCCGCAGCTGGCCGACAACCCGGTGCGCGGCCTGGTCACGCTGGTCGACGCCTTGCTTCACCCCGCCTTCGATAACGGAACAAGGGATTTCCAGCCGACCAATCTTGAGGTGACCTCCATCGATGTCGGCAATCCTGCCACCAACGTCATCCCGGCGAAGGCGGCGGCTACCTTCAATATTCGCTTCAACGACACATGGACCGCCGAGACGATCCAGGCCGAGATCCACAACCGCCTCGACCGGGCGGCGAAACGCAAGAAATACCGCGCCGGCAAGGCGACGCCCGTCGACTACGAGATCGCTTGGCGCGACGGACCGAGCCACGTTTTTCTGACACGCGACGACAGGTTGATCGAGACGCTTGGCGGCTCGATCAAGGCGGTGACCGGCAGGAAGCCTGCGCTCTCCACCTCCGGCGGCACCTCCGATGCCCGCTTCATCAAGGATTATTGTCCGGTGGTCGAATTCGGCCTTGTCGGCAAGACCATGCACATGGTCGACGAACGCGTGGCGATTGCCGACCTCGAGACGCTGACGCAGATTTATCTGCGCTTCGTTGAAGACTGGTTTGCGCAGGACATATCCTAGTGATGCTTTCAGCGGATGAAACCTACGCTTCGCTTGCCGGTGCCTGGCGGCTGATGCTCGGCAAGGCCGACGGATTTCGCCTGCTCGACCTTTCGGCGGACGGATTCTGGAACTCCTTTTTTGCCATCGTCGTCGCGGCGCCGGCACTGATCGTCGGCTGGGTCGGTATTGCCAACGAGATCGGCGACCCCAACGCATTCGTCGGCCGTTTCAGCATGTTGATCCGCCTGGCCACCGTCGATATCGGCGCCTGGGTGCTGCCGCTCATAGGCCTCGCGCTGGTGGCGCCGCGGGTCGGCGTCGGCGGCCGTTTCGTCCATTATGTCGTGGCCAGCAACTGGGCCTCGGCGATCATCGCCTGGATGATGCTGCCATCGGCGTTGATCCGGCTTTTCCTGACGTCGGCCAACGAAGTCTCCGGACTCGTGTCGCTGCTGTTGTTCGCGCTGTCGATGGTCTTGACCTGGCGGATGACCAACGTTGCGATCGGCAGGGGTGCGGCCGTCGGCAGCGCCGTTTTTGCCGGCATGTTCGTGGCCTCGCTGATCGTCCTGTTCGGACTGCAGGCGCTGCTCGGGATCAGCGTTCCGGATCAGCCAGGCGTCGGATAGTCGACGCCGACGAGAAACAGCCCGTCGGGCGGCGCCACCTGACCGCAGGCCGCACGGTCGCGCGCCTCAAGCGCCGCCTTGAGGTCGGCAACAGTCCAGCCGCCTTCGCCGACGCGTTTGAGCGAGCCGACCATAGAGCGCACCTGGTTGTGCAGGAATGAGCGCGCCGAAGCGCGGACCTCAATGAAATCGCCCGCCCGGCTGACATCCAGCCGGTCGAGTGTGCGGACCGGGCTGGAGGCTTGGCACTGGGTCGAGCGGAAGGTGGTGAAATCATGCCGGCCAAGCAGCACCTTTGCCGCTTCGTGCATGGCCCCGGCATCGAGCTGCTTCGGTACCCACCAGATCTTGCCCTTGTCGAGCGCCGCCGGCGCGCGGCGATTGACGATGCGGTAGAGGTAATGGCGGCCGATCGCCGAGAAACGCGCATCGAAACCATCCGGCACGGAGGCGGCCTTCAGGATGGCGATGCGCACCTTGGCCGCCTGCAGATGCGCGTTGACGGCGTCGCGCACCTTGTCGCCGGGCCATGCCTTGATCAGATCGACATGCGCCACCTGAGCGGTCGCATGGACGCCGGCATCGGTGCGGCCGGCGGCGCGCAGCGAAACCTGCTCGCCACAGAACTTCTCGATCGCCTGCTCGATCGCCTGCTGCACCGAAGGCTGGTTGGCCTGGCGCTGCCAGCCGGCGAAGAGACTGCCGTCATATTCGATGTCGAGGCGAAAACGCGGCATTCCCGGATCGAAGCGAAATCAGGCGGCGAGGGCTGAGCCGAAGGCCGAGGCGTAGACCAGCCTGCCGGTCTCCGGCGCCTCGCCCCAGGCAAGCGCCTGCAAAGCCTCGCTTTGGTACTCGCTCTCGAACTTCGCTGCACGGGCGCGGCTGTAACCGAAACGTCCATAGTAAGCGGGATCGCCGAGCACCACGGCGAGCGTCTCGCCAGCAGCCTTCAGGCGGATATGCGCCTCGCGGACCAGCGCACCGCCGATGCCGGTGCCGTGGAACGACGGCTCGACCGCCAAAGGAGCCAAAGCCACCGCCGGGAAGCTCTTGCCGCCATTCTGCACGAAAAGCCGTGAAAACAGGATATGCCCGACCACTTGCCCGTCTTCGTCCGCCACCAGTTCGACGACGGCATCACCGCCGGTGACCAGCGCGTCGACCAGTCCGGCCTCCGTCTGCTGGCCGAATGCGTGTTCTTCGACTAGGCGGATCGCCTCGCGGTCCCGCGGCGTCGCCGCGCGTATGGACATCATGCTCATGACAATTTCATTCCTTTTTCGAGCTTGGCCCCGCGCAGAAACTCCTGCGCGGCTATGGGCCTTGCGCCCGCACGTTGAACTTCGACCAGCCTGATCGCGCCTGACCCGCAGGCGACCGTCAGCCGGTCATCGAGAATTCCTCCCGGTTCGCCGGCGCCTTGCGAGAGCGTCGAGCGAAGCAGTTTCAGCCGTTCTACACGGCCGCCGATTTCGGCCTCGCACCATGCACCGGGAAAGGGCGACAGGCCGCGAATCTGGTTGTGCACGTCGCCAGCAGGTCGCAGCCAGGCTATGCGAGTCTCCGATTTATCGATTTTCTTGGCGTAGGTCACCCCCACCTCCGCCTGTGTGGTAAATGTCAGCGTATTCCGCTCCAGCCGCTCGAGCGCTTGCACCATCAGCGCAGCACTGAGGACCATCAGCCGGTCGTGCAGATCGCCGGCCGTCATGTCGGGTCCAATGGGACATTTTTCAACCATTGCCACCGGCCCGGTGTCGAGGCCTTCGTCCATCCGCATCACCATCATGCCCGTTTCGGTATCGCCGGCCATGATGGCGCGCTGGATAGGGGCAGCGCCGCGCCAGCGCGGCAACAACGATGCGTGGCCATTGAGACAACCGAGCCGCGGCGCCTCGAGAATGGGTTTGGGCAGAAGCAGCCCGTAGGCGACGACCACGGCGACGTCGGCGCGCAAGGCGCGGAACGCCTCCTGCTCCGCCTCGCTCTTCAGCGACACCGGCGTCCGCACCTCGACGCCCAGCCGCTCCGCCTCGCGCTGCGCCGGCGACCGCGTCAGTTCGAGCCCGCGCCGGCCGCCGGCGCGCGGCGGCTGCGTATAGACGGCGGTCAACCCGTGCCCGGCCCCGGCAATCGCCCGCAGCGTCGGCACGGAGAATTCGGGCGTACCCATGAAGATGACACGCAGGGGCATTCGTCGACCCCTATCCCACCATCTTGCCCGGCGCCTTGTCCCTGGCGAGCTTTTTGAACTTCTTGACCACCATGTCGCGCTTCAGTTTTGAGATGTGGTCGATGAACAGCACGCCGTTGAGATGGTCGATCTCGTGCTGCAGGCAGGTCGCCATCAGCCCCTCGGCCTCGATCTCCTGCAGCTTGCCGTCGCGATCGAGATACTTCACCCGCACCGCGGCGGGGCGCTCGACTTCGGCATAGTAATCGGGGATCGACAGGCAGCCTTCCTCATAGACCGAACGCTGGTCGGAGCTTTCAAGGATTTCGGGATTGATGAAGACGTGCGGCGCCGGCGTCTCGTCCTCCTTGGCGAGGTCGATCACCAGCATGCGCAAGGGTTCGCCGACCTGGATCGCTGCGAGGCCGATGCCGGGCGCGTCATACATAGTGTCCAGCATGTCGCCGGCCAGTTTGCGCAAATCGCCATCGACACGCTCGACCGGTTTTGAAACCTGGCGCAGGACGGGATCGGGGAGGATGATAAGCGGCTTGATCGACATGGCGTCTCACCTAAGACCTCGCAGGAAAAGCGTCAACCGGGACGGCTTCGGGTCGTTCACGTTTTGATCTGTGCCGGCAGACCGAATCATCTATGCTGTCGGCATGAACGATCTGGCCACCATCCTGTCCGAACCTGTCGCCCGCCTCGGCGCCACCACGCTCACGCTCGGCCAAGCCCTGGGTTTCGGCGCAATGCTGTTCCTTGGACTGTTCGTGGCGCTCGTCGTTGCGCTCTGGCGATCGGCCAAGGCGCGTGCAGTGGCGGCCGCCGAAGCCGCCGACCACGCCCGTGACGCCGAGGTGCGGATGGCCGGCATCTTGGCAAGCCAGGCGGAAATGCAAGGCCGCATGGGCGCCATCGCCGAAGTGTTCGGGGCGCGCCAGGCGGAACTGACCCAGTCGATCGGCCAGCGCCTCGATGCCATGACCGGCCGCCTGGGCCAGACCATGACCGAGCAGACGAGATCGACGCATGAGAGCCTCGCCAAGCTGCAGGAACGGCTGGCGGTTATCGATATCGCGCAAGGCAATATCCAGTCGCTGGCCGGCCAGGTCGTGCAATTGCAGGCGATCCTTTCCAACAAGCAGACGCGCGGCGCCTTCGGCCAGTCGCGCATGGAGGCCATCGTCGCCGACGGATTGCCGCACGGCGCCTATGAATTCCAGGCGACCTTGTCGAATGGCAGCCGGCCCGACTGCCTGGTGAAGATGCCGAACGGCGCGCCGTCACTTGCCATCGACGCAAAGTTTCCGCTCGAGGCGTGGAATGCCATCCGTGCCGCCGAAGGCGCCGACCTGCAGAAGTCGGCAGCACAGGCTTTCCGCCGCGACATCGAGGTGCATGTCCGCGATATTTCCGAAAAATACCTGATCCAGGGCGAGACGCAGGACACCGCCTTCATGTTCGTGCCCTCGGAATCGGTGTTCGCCGAAATCCATGAGAATTTCGAGGCCGTTGTCCAAAAGGCGCATCGATCGCGGATCGTCATCGTCTCGCCATCGCTTTTGATGCTGTCGATTCAGGTCATCCAGGCAATCCTCAAGGATGCCCGCATGCGCGAGCAGGCGCACCTGATCCAGGGCGAGGTCATCCGGCTAATGGAAGACGTCTCCCGGCTCGACGAGCGGGTGCGCAAATTGCAGACGCATTTCGGTCAATCGGCCAAGGATATCGACGACATCCTGGTCTCGACATCGAAGGTGACCCGGCGCGGACAAAAGATCGAGGCGCTGGAGTTTGGCGTGCAGCCGGCGGAGGATACCGCTGGTTCGAATGGCAGCGGAGCAAAAGCGGAAAGCAGCCCGCGCGTCGCTGATTCGAAAACCGGGCAGTTGAGGCTAAGGGTCGTCGAAGGCGACGATTGAGAGCTACGCCGGAACCGGAGGCTTCACCCGGATCTGGCGCTACTGCTCCTCGATGATGGTCGTGCCTTCGAATTCCGGCAGCCAATGCAGCGCCGAGCGGTGCCAGATCTGCTTTTTCGGCACCAGTTGCTCGCGTTGCCGTGCCGTGCCGACCCTGATGCCGTAAACCTTCGGTCCCTCGCCCGCCGACGTGGCGTAGAGATGCGAGCCACACTCACCGCAAAACGCCTGGGCGCGCTTGGCGCCGCTCGAACCGGTCTTGATGTAGATTTTCGGCTTGCCCTTGGTGATCCTGTAATTGTCCTGGGACGCCGGCACGGTGACGCGAAAGGCCGTTCCGGTTAGCTTCTGACAATCGATGCAGTGACAAATGGTGGTCTTTTCCGGATCGACCTCGGCCTCGTAAGTGATGGCGCCGCAATGACACCCGCCGTCGATTTTCATCTTCGTTCCTCCCGAGCTTTTGCCTGCGATCATAACCGGGACTGTCCGATGGCGCATCGATTTCCTCAAGCCATTTTCCTTAGGCCGGTTCTTGTCCGGATGCCCCCGCCAAGGCCTTGCTCCGGCGTTCCCAGGTGCCGGTGGTCTGAGGCTTGACGAACAGCCGCGTCACCTCCGGCATCTCCGCTTTCAGCCGCGTCTCGAGGCGTTCGACGCAGGTCTCTATCTCGGGCGCCGACAAGTGGTCCTCGAACTCGATGCTCAGAGCGGCGACGATCTCCTGCGGACCCATATGCAGCGTCAGCGCGCCATTCGCCCGCTGCACCGCCGGGTCCTGCTGGACGATGTCCAATACTTTCATTTGCACCTCGGGCGAAGCCGGCTCGCCGAGCAGCAGGCTTTTGCTTTCGCGCGCCAGGAAGATCGCGGTTGCGCCCAGGATCAGCGCGATGCCGATCGACGCGGCGCCGTCGAGCTTCGGCATGTCCAGCAGTTCCGCCGCCGATATCCCGGCGAAGGCGACAACGAGGCCGAGAAGTGCCGCGCTGTCCTCGAAGAGTACGGTGTAGACACTAGGATCCTTGCTGAGCTGCACCGCCTCGAGCCAGCCGTGGCTGCCTTTTTGGTGGCGGAACTCCTTCAGCGCCACCAGCCAAGAGGTGCCTTCGAAGAGGAAGGAAAGGCCAAGGACAGCGTAGTTCACCTTGGCGTTGGCAATCGGCTCCGGCGTCATGATGTGCGTCACGCCTTCGTAGAACGATATGCCGGCGCCCAGTGCAAAGACGAGGAGCGCAACGATGAAGCTCCAGAAGTACAGCTCGCGGCCATGGCCGAGCGGATGCGTGCGGTCGGCCGGGCGCGCGGCACGGTGCATGCCGTAAAGCAGCAGGCTGCCATTGCCGGTATCGACGAGCGAGTGGACGCCTTCCGAGAGCATTGCCGAGCTGCCCGTGAACAAGGCAGCGGCGAATTTGGTCAGTGCGATCGCAAGATTTCCGGCGAGCGCCGCATAGATCACTTTTTTCGACCCGCCATGCGCCGCCATGGTGTGCTGCCTTGGTTGATGCACCGAGATTGGCGGAGCGTCCGCCCACGCTCCACAGCTCTCACAACGCCTGAAGCGCCGAGTTGTTCACAAAGTCAGTTATCCAAAAGGGCGGGGCGGGGCTATTCGACGACCTCGTCCGTCCAGACCTTGAAGCCAGCCAGCGCGCCCGGCCCGAAAATGTGGGTCAGCGGCACATCAGCGGCATCGCGTCCGGAGGCGATCAGGATACGGCCGATGCGCGGCGCGTTGTTGCGCGGGTCGAACGCGTGCCAGCGGCCGCCGAGATAGACCTCCATCCAGGCGGCGAAATCCATGTCCGACCACGGCTTTGGCAGGCCGATGTCACTGATATAGCCGGTGCAGTAGCGGGTTGGAATGTTCAGGGCGCGGCAGAAGGCAACAGCGAGGTGAGCAAAGTCGCGGCACACACCACTCTGCTCGCGATAGGCTTCGGCGGCGGTGCGTGTCGGCCGTGCATTGAAGTAGTTGAAGACGATGTGGTTATGGACGAAGTCGCAGACCGCCTGGACGCGCGGAATGCCGAGCGGGGTGCTGCCGAACAGCCGCCACGCTTCATTCGACAGCACGTCGCTCTCGCAATAACGGCTGGGCAGCAGGAACAGCAGCGTCTCCGACGGCAGATCGCGCACCTCGTGCTGCCACGCCGTCAGCTCGCGCGTCTCGAAGGAGCCGGGGTCGCGGATGACCGCGTCGGTGCCGAAGGCAAAGCGCCCGGCCGGCGCAACGAGACGGTTGCACCAATTGCCGAAACTGTCGCGGTAGCTCTCGATCGGCACCGGCGGGTTCGACGTCAGGAAGTCCGGCCGCTCAAGATCGGATGCGCGCGAATAATGGACATTTAGCATCGCGATCAGCGGTGTTTCCTGCGGGAAGTCGAAGCTCATCTGGCAACCGATGTGGATCCGCATTGTCGTCCTGACCGGCCTGCCTGATCATCAGCCGGCGAAACGCGAGGGCTGATGCTGCAGTGCGAAGAAGACCATGGCACGGACCGCTGCGGTTTACGAGGGAATTAGAAACCGGTTAACAGCCATCGGTCAGGGCGACTGCCCGGCAGCGGCCTCTTGCAGTCGAGCGTTTTCTCTTGTTTCACTTCGCCAGACGTCAACTGGAGGAACGAATCATGGCTAAGGGTGCGATGAAGGCAGGCAAGGAAGCCCGCAAGCCGAAGAAGGACGCGAAGAAACCAGCTCCGGCGCCGGCCCTGAAGGCACCGCCGGTGAAGGCGATGAAGCTGAAGGACAAGTAGGGCCGCAGCTACCGTTTCGGCTTATTTCGACCGGCCGCAAACGCGGCCGGTATGATTGTTCACTAAGCTCACGCGCATCCCCTATGGATGCGGCGAAGATAGATTTCGCGCATTTAAGAAATCGGCCGAAAGCCATCGAAACGGAGCGTTCCGATGGCTTGAATCAGTGCCGGAAGGCGTTATCGCGCGGAGAAGCCGGGCGGCGTCCTGCCGGTGCGCTGCTTGCGCGCGGCATAGCGGGCGTCACGCTTGGCCTTGCGTTCGGCCTCGTCGGCAAGAAAACGGGCGATGCGCTCGTTCTCTTCAGCTTCCCGGATCTTCGCTTCGGCCTGTGCGGCCTCTTCGGCGGCGATGCGTGCCGCTTCGGCGGCTGCCTCGCGCTCGGCCTTTTCGGCCGCTTCGCGCGCCAGCTTTTCCTGCTTCAGCCTGGCCTTTTCGGCCTCACGTATCGCGCGGGCCTCGAGGATCGCCTTGCGCTCGGCCTGTCGTGCCAGCACCGCTGGATCATCTGCCGCCGGCTTTGCCTTGAAGCGCTCCAGAAGCGCCTTCTTTGCCTCGTTCGCGGCATTGCGCCGCTCGAAAACGTCTTTTTCCCTATAGATAGCCAATTCCACTTCCCTGAAGTCAATTTGCGAGGCTTACATACGCGTGAAAACCGAGAGTTCAAGCGCCAAAACGGTATGCCAGCCATGAAATTCTGATCTGTTGCAGCCGGGAGACGCCATTTCGATTGAATTCGGCTGAGAGGCACCCGCACTGTTCACCATCCAGGCATCTGGCGGGGCGGCGGACTGATCGCTACCTGTAGCGCCAGGACAAACCCTGGGATGACACACTATGGAACTCGGTCTCTACACTTTCGCCGACGTCAGCCCGGAACCGGGTCCCGGTGCGATCGGTGCGCACGAGCGGCTGCGCAACTTGATCGAGGAGATCGAGCTCGCCGACCAGGTCGGGCTGGACGTCTTTGGTCTCGGCGAGCACCACCGTCCCGACTACGCTGCCTCCGCTCCGGTTGTGGCACTGGCGGCGGCCGCCGAACGAACCAGGCGCATAAGGCTGACCAGCGCTGTCACCGTGCTGTCGTCCGACGATCCGGTGCGCGTCTTCCAGCAGTTTGCCACCCTCGACCTTCTGTCCGGCGGCCGGGCGGAGATCATGGCCGGGCGCGGCTCGTTCATCGAGTCCTTTCCGCTGTTCGGCTACAATCTCGAAGATTATGACGAGCTCTTCGCCGAGAAGCTCGACCTGCTGCTCGCCATCCGCGATAATGTCAAGGTGACCTGGTCGGGCAGTCTGCGCGCTCCGATCAATGATCGCGGCGTCTATCCCCGGCCCTTGCAGGACAAATTGCCGATCTGGATCGCCGTCGGTGGAACGCCGCAATCCGTCGCCCGCGCGGGCGTGCTCGGGTTGCCGCTGGCACTGGCGATCATCGGTGGCGAGCCGGCGCGGTTCGCACCGCTGTTCGACATCTACAGGGATGCAGCCAGACGCGCCGGCAACGATCCGGCAAGCCTTGCCACCAGTCTCAACGTGCACGGCTTCATCGCCGACAGCACGGACCAGGCAGCCGACGATTTTTACGGGCCGCAGGCCGAGGTGATGAACCGTATCGGCCGCGAGCGCGGCTGGGGGCCGACATCGCGGGCGCATTTCGACCAATCGCGCGGCCCAAACGGCGCGCTGTTCGTCGGCAATCCAGAACAGGTGGCCGAGAAGATCATTGCCCAGCACAGGATATTCGGCAACGACCGCTTCCTGCTGCAAATGGCGATCGGCACCATGCCGCACGCCAAGGTGATGAAGGCCATCGAACTCTACGGCACCAAGGTGGCGCCGATCGTGCGCCGGGAAACTGCGAGGGCCGTTCCCGCCGTGGCGGCACCGGTTGCCTGATTCCCAGTCACCTGATTCATTGGCAAGGCCGCGCGGCGGCCTTGCCGGTGACGCCGGCTAACGGAACCTTGAAGCGACAGAGGCGTTTTCGCCAACGGTCTGCACCAATCGCGGTGTGCCGCCGAGGGTCAGAATGAAAGCCGAACCCGCCGCTTCGGGCGCAAGCGCTGCCGAAAGCCCGGATCCGCGCGTCGAGGCACGGGCGGATGCGCATCTGATGCGTTCGCTGCTCGTCGGCATCTTCATCCTTATGGCGATCTACGCGCTTTACTTCGCCCGCGCCTTCTTCATGCCGGTCATTCTGGCTTTCCTGCTGGCGCTGACGCTGACGCCGATCGTTCGCTTCCTGCGCAAGCATGGCATGCCCGATGTCATTTCGGCGACACTGCTGGTGCTGCTTTCGTTCTGCCTCGTCGCCGTCGCGGGATATCTGCTCAGCGGCCCGGTCATCGACCTCATCAACAACACCTCCACGATCGGCCAGCAGCTTACCGAACGTCTGGCACAATTGCGCCGTCCGTTCGAACGGATCGTGGAGATTTCGCGCCAGATCGAGGGCCTGACACAGACTTCCCAGGAGCCGGGCGTTCAGAGGGTGGCGATGGCGCCATCCGGTATTCTCTCGCAGGCGGCCGGCAATGTGCTGTCGGCTGGCGTCAGCGTTACCATCGTCTTCGTCCTGTCGCTGTTCCTGCTCGCCTCGGGCACGATGTTCTATGAAAAGATCGTCCAGTCCTTCCCCAGTCTCAGCGAAAAGAAGCGGGCGCTGCGCGTCGTCTACGACGTCGAACGTGAAATCTCGCATTATCTGCTTACCGTCACGGTGATCAATACATGTCTCGGCATTGTCATCGGGCTCGGCCTTTGGGCGCTCGGCGTGCCCAACGCGCAGGTCTGGGGCGCGGCAGCGGCTCTGCTCAATTTCCTGCCTTATATCGGGGCGCTGACCACCATCACGCTGGTCACGATCATCGCGCTGATCAGCTTCGACACGATTTCCTATGCGCTGCTGGCGCCGGCCTTCGTCCTTATGTGCGATGTCGTCGAAGGCCAGTTCGTGACGCCGACGGTCGTCGGCCGCCGTCTTGAGATCAACGCAGTGGCGATCCTCATCGCCATCGCCTTCTGGTCCTGGCTGTGGGGTTTCGTCGGCGCCTTGCTGGCGGTGCCGCTGCTGGTCGTGATCAAGGTGTTCTGCGATCATTTCGACGGCCTCAGTCATGTCGGCAATTTCCTCGCGGCGCAGCATACGGCGGTGATCGAGGACGAAGAAATTCACGAGGCGAAAAAGTAGCGGCTTAAGGGTCAAAAACGTCCCCCGATTGGATCACGACCTTGCATCGGTGGCACGTCCGTTGTGCCTGCAGTGCTCAATCAACATTTTGAATTTGCCGCCTCGGCAACGGCTTCCTACATCCGTTCGGCCCACAGGAAACCCGCGCCGATGACCGCTCTTTCCGTTCTCGACCTGTCGCCGATCGTCGAAGGCAGCAACGCTTCGCAGTCACTCGCCAATTCGCTCGATCTCGCCCGGCATGCCGAGCGGCTGGGTTACCGGCGCTATTGGCTGGCAGAGCACCACAACATGCCGGGCATCGCCAGCGCCGCCACCTCGGTGGTCATTGCCCATGTGGCCGGCGGCACCAAGACCATACGCGTCGGCGCCGGCGGCGTCATGCTGCCCAATCATTCGCCGCTGGTCATCGCCGAGCAATTCGGCACGCTCAACGCTCTGCATCCTGGTCGCATCGATCTCGGCCTCGGGCGGGCGCCCGGCACCGACGTGGCCACGGCACGGGCGCTGCGCCGCAACCTCGATGCTGGCGCCGACAATTTCCCGCAGGACGTCGTCGAGCTGATGGGTTACTTCCAACCGGCCGAAGACGGCCAACGCATCCGCGCGGTGCCCGGCGAAGGCGAAAAGGTGCCGATCTGGATTCTCGGCTCCAGCCTCTACGGCGCGCAGCTTGCCGCCATGCTCGGCCTGCCCTACGCCTTCGCTTCGCATTTTGCGCCGGCCGAGCTCGACCATGCGCTGGAGATCTACCGCTCGCGTTTCCAGCCTTCGGAGCAGCTCGACAAGCCTTACGTGATGCTCGGCCTCAACGTCTTCGCCGCTCCTTCCGATGCCGAGGCGCGGCTGCTGTTCACCTCGCTGCAGCAGGCCTTCGTCAATCTGCGCACCGGCCGGCCCGGCCGATTGCCGCCGCCGGTCGAAGGATATGAGCGCGACCTCGATCCAATGGCCAAGACCATGCTCGGCCAAGCGCTTTCCTGCGCCGTCGTCGGCTCTCCCGAAACGGTCAGGCAAGGCATCGAGGCCTTCGTGCGCCGCACCGGCGCCGACGAGCTGATGGTCACAGCGCAGATTTTCGACCATGCGGCGCGGGTGCGCTCGTTCGAGATCCTGGCCGACGCTCACAAATCGCTGTCGGAAGCTGCCTGAGAGTTGGTTCGCCACTTGCCACTGTTGCGGGCAAGGCCGGCCTTGGGCAGGGAACCTCGCGAACAGGTGTGCGAAGACACAGCGAACATTTCGCGCGCTTTACGCGGAGGTTTTCGATCCTCATGCTCGTCCGTTTGCGGGAAACGCGGCGTCCACTAAATGACGATCACCTTGGTGCCGATTGTGGCGCGGTCATAGAGATCGATGATGTCCTGGTTCATGAGGCGAATGCAGCCAGCCGACACAGCTTTGCCGATGGACCACCATTCAGGGCTACCGTGCAGGCGATATCCAGTGTCACCTTTCTCGTTGAAAAGATAGAGCGCCCGCGCCCCGAGCGGGTTCATGAGTCCGCCCTCCATATGGGCCGGTATGATGCGGCCTCGCTTCTGCTCGCGCACGATCATCGCAGACGGCGCGCTCCAATCCGGCCATTCGCGCTTCCTCGCAACGTGAGCAGTGCCATGCCACTCGAAGCCCGCCTTGCCAACGCCGATTCCGTAGCGCAGCGCCTGACCGTCTCCCAACACGTAGTAGAGGAACTTCGCTCCTGTATCGACAATGATGGTGCCCGGCGCCTCTTCAGTCGCATAAGGTACTGTCTGCCGATGGAACTTTGGGTCAACCTTGTAGATCGGAACCGGCGGAACGCGAAAACCGGCGTCGGTGAGGCCGCCATAGGCCGAGGGGAAAGTCTTTAATGCGCCGCTGGTAGTGCAGCCGAAGAATACGGCCATCCCAGCAAGAACCAGCCCGATTAGGATCGATTTCACGCGCATGACTCAAGCCGGCGCCCGTGTGAACGATCAGCCGCATCTCGTCATATTCCAGACATGCTTCGATTGCCAAGATTTTCCTGACTGTCGGCTGGCTGACCGTTGGCCACTTGGCTCGATCGGCGCCGCGTCCTTCCATTGCTCGGTTTTCGAACGACGAACGCCCGTAGTGGCTGCGAAGGCCCGGGTCGGCAGGACAGGGGGACCGCTGGTCCGTCCGGCATTGCAAAGTTTCTGAACGGAGCCCAAGCGCTACGCGCTGACGCTCTGCGCAGTCGCACCTAGCGGACGGCATGAATTGCGGATCATCAGGCGACCCTTGAGCGTCAGCTTGCGCGGCGGCGCATCCCTGTTTCCGGCGAGCCGGTCGAGCAGCAGATTGGCCGCCTGCTCGCCAATCGCCTGCACCGGCTGTGCGACCGTGGTCAATTGCGGCCGGAACACATCCGACCACGGAAAGTCGTCGAAGCAGGCGACCGAAATATCCTCCGGACAGGACAGGCCGATATCGCGAATGGCCTTCATCGTGCCGATCACCATCGGGTTGTTGGCCGAAAAGATGGCGCTCGGCCGGTCGTGCAGCGAAAGCAGCTGCATGGTGGCGTTGTAGCCGTCGACTTCATGGAAGTTGCCGAAGCGGACGAGCTCGGGCTCGGCCGGCAGGCCGGCGGCCTGGAGGGCCTCGCGGTATCCCGCCATGCGGTCATGCATCGGCGAGATATCGAACGAGCCGGAGATGTAGCCGATGCGCCGATGGCCGAGATCGATCAGGTAGGTGATGGCGTCGAACACCGCGCGCTGGTTGTCGAGAACGACGGCATCGGTGTCGACACCCTGGCAAACACGGTCGAGCAGCACGACCGGCACATTGGCGTCGTCGACAATCGGTTTGAGGATCGCGCCGTCGCCGACACGCGCGACGATCAGTCCGTCGACCATGCGGTCGAGCAGCAATCTGATCTGGTCGTCCTGCGTGTTCAGGTGCTCGTCGGTGCAGCACAGCATGACGGCGTAACCGGCCCTGTCGAAAGCCTGCTGGATGACCGAAACCACGTCGGTGAAGAACGGGTTTGTGATGTGGGGGACGGTGAGCCCGATGGTGCGTGTGGTGCCTATCTTCAGGCTGCGGGCAATGGCGTTGCGCTTGTAGCCGATGTCGCGGATCGCCTGTTCGATGCGCTGGCTGAGCTCGGGGCTGACGGTCGCGGTGCCGTTGATCAGCGCCGACACCGTGGCCACGGAAACACGCGCGGCCTCGGCCACGTGAAGCATGGTCGGAGCAGTGAATTTGCGCTGCTTTTTTCGTCCTGACGCTGTCATTTTCGAAACGTTTCACCACTCCACGGCAGCAATACGTACGGAATCTTACGATTTTGCGCAAGAATTGAAATGGAACAATCTCAGACTCCAGATATTGCCTTGACATGATCGAAACGTTTAGATTAGCGTTTGAGGTGTTCGGTGGCGACGGAGGGAGGCCGTCCTTGTCATGCAGCACGGCAATTCCATCCCTGCGCAAGGCGTTGTGGCGGACGGCTCGGCTATCGTGTTGAGCGCCGAGCACATCTCCAAGTCCTTCGGTGGCATCGCCGCGCTTGTCGATGTCGATTTCGAACTGCGGCGCGGCGAGGTCCATGCGCTGATGGGCGAGAACGGCGCCGGCAAGTCGACGCTGATGAAGATCCTGTCCGGCGTCTATACGGACTATAACGGAACGGTCAGTATCGATGGCGATGCGGTGCGCTTTGCCGGCGTCCGCGAAGCCGAGCGCGCCGGCATCGCCATCATCCACCAGGAGCTGAATCTCGTTCCCGAACTCAGCGTCGCCGACAATATCTTTCTCGGCCGCGAGAAGCTGATCGCCGGGCTGATCGTCGACCGCAAGGCGAGCAGCCGCGCTGCCGGCGCGCTGCTGCAAAGGCTCGGCATCGAGCTCGATCCGGATGCGCGCGTCGGTGCCTTGCGCGTCGGCGAACAACAACTGGTCGAGATCGCCAAGGCGCTGTCGATGTCGGCGCGCATTCTGATCATGGACGAGCCGACCTCGGCGCTTTCGCCAGCCGAATGCCAGCGGCTGTTCCGCATCATCCGCCAGCTCGCCGACAGCGGCGTGGCGATCGTCTACATTTCGCACCGCATCGACGAAGTCATGCATCTGGCCAGCCGGGTCACCGTGTTCCGCGATGGACGCCACGTCCTGACGCGGGCGATGGACAAGCTCGACGAAGACGCCATAATTTCGGCGATGGTCGGGCGAAACCTGCTGGCTTCCTCCCAGGAGCACCGCATCCCCGGTGTCAACACCGTCCTTTCCGTAAGCGAGCTGTCGCTGTCGAAGCCGAATCGCCATGGCTGGCGCACCGTGCTCGACGGCGTCAGTTTCGATCTTGCCGCAGGTGAAATCCTGGGTATCGGCGGGCTGCTGGGCTCGGGCCGGACCGAAATCCTGGAAACCATCTTCGGGTCCAGCGGCGGACGTGCCGGCGGTGAGATCAGGCTCGATGGCGAGGTGGTAGAAATCCGTTCGCCGCGCGATGCGCGCCGGCTCGGCATCGCCCTTGTCACGGAAGACCGCAAGACGCAAGGCCTGCATCTCGAGGCCTCGATCACCGACAATGTCGCGCTGCCGTTGGTCGGTGCGCTGGCGCGGTTCGGCCTGCGCTCGCTGGCCGGTGAGCAAGGGCTGGCACGGGACGCCGTCAAGGCGCTCGGCATTCGCTGCGAGACCGTCGAGCAGCCGGCCGGCACGCTGTCCGGCGGCAACCAGCAGAAGGTCGTCATCGGCAAATGGCTGGCGACGAGGCCGCGGGTGTTGCTGCTCGACGAGCCGACGCGCGGCATCGATGTCGGCGCCAAGCGGGAAATCTACGATCTCATCGTCAAGCTGGCGCGAGACGGGCTGGCGATCGCGGTCATCAGCTCGGAATTGCCGGAGCTGCTGCATCTTTCCGACCGTATCCTGGTCATGGCCGACGGCCGCCAGACGGGAATCCTGTCCCGCGCGCAAGCCAGCGAGGAGGCCATCATGCGGCTTGCGGCGCCGCGACGGACGATTACGAGGCCTGCCGCATGAGCATTTTGCATATCCTGTCCCGGACGAAGCTCTATTGGGGCCTGATCGCCATCTTCCTGATCGGCGTGCTCGGCTCGCCGATCAGCTCCAAGGGCAACAACATTTTCCTGTCCTACGGCAACCTGCTCGACGTGCTGCGCCAGGTGTCGACCACCGGCCTGATTGCCACCGGCATGACGGCCGTGATCATTACCGGCGGTATCGACCTTTCCGTCGGCTCGCTGATGGCGATCTGTACGGTGGTCTGTGCCATGCTGCTGACGGTCCCCGGCGTGACGCCGGCGGTGGTGCTTGGGGTGCCGACAGTTGCCGTGGCAGCCCTTTGCCTCGGCATTCTCGTCACTCGTTTCATCCTGCTGAACGTCGAAAAATCCCGTGCCGGCGCGCAGGCGACGCACGACATCAGGCTGGACAGCGTTCGCGGGCTGGTGACGCCCGGCATTGTCGGGGTGATCCTGTGCAGTCTGGTGCTGTGGTTCCTGCTGCCGCAGGTAGGCTCAAAATTCGGCGTGCTCGGTGTGCTGCTGGTGGCGCCTTGCGTCGGCCTGCTGTTCGGCGCGCTCAACGGCTTCATCATCGTCGCGGGGCGGCTGCAGCCCTTCATCGTGACGCTGGCGATGATGGTTACTGCGCTCGGCATCGCCCGGCTGACAGCCGGCCAGAACAATGCGGTGCTGCCGGTCTATACCGGCTCGAACGCCACGGCCGATTTCGAAATGCTGCGCTCGCTGGTATTCGGCGTGATCCCGATGCCGGGCCTGTTCTTCCTCGGCGCCATCCTGATCTACGGCGCCGTGCTGCGCTTCACCCCGTTCGGCCGCTATGTCTATGCAATCGGCGGCAATGAGGAGGCGGCGCGGCTGTCGGGCATCGCCGCAGGCCGCGTGAAGATCGCCACCTATGCCGTGTCAGGGCTGCTGGCCGGCATCGCGGCGGTGCTCTATGTCGCGCAGTACCGGCAAGGCAAGCCGGACGCCGGCGCCGGGCTGGAGCTCGACGCGATTGCCGCCGTGGTCATCGGCGGCACCAGCCTGATGGGCGGACGCGGTAGCCTCACCGGGACGTTCTGCGGCGTGCTGATCTTCGGGCTGCTCTCTAACATCCTGCAGCTGCACAACATCAATTCGAACCTTCAGCTGGTGCTGAAGGGGATGATCATCATCGGTACCGTGCTCGTACAGGAGCGCAATGCCGGTGATCTTCTCTTCTATCTGCGGCTGCCCGGTGGGCAAGCGCACAAGGAAACGGCCGCGGCAAAGCGGCCGTCGCAAGAGACCGCGTCTCTGAATATTGGAGGAAACAAGAAATGAAACGACGTGAATTGTTGAAGCTCGCCGGGCTGACAGCGGCACTCCTGACCACGACCGCCATGCTTGCCGGCGGCGCCCATGCGCAGGACAAGAAGTGGAAGATCGGCTTTTCGCAGGTGACGACCATCGAACCCTGGCGGGCTCAGTTCAACAAGGACATCCTGGCCGAAGCGGCCAAGCATCCGGAAGTCGAACTGATCATCACCGACGGCGAGGACAAGACCGAGAAGCAGGTGGCCGACGTCGAGAACCTGATCCGTCAGGAGGTCGATGCGCTCTTGGTATCGCCGAAAGAATCCGCCGGTCTGACCGGTGTCGTGCAGCAGGCGATCGATGCGAAGATCCCGGTCTTCGTGCTCGACCGCAACGTCGAAACCAATGACTACACGCAGTTCGTCGGCGGCGACAACAAGCTGATCGGCCGGGCTGCCGGTGAATATGCCGTCGAGCTGCTTGGCGGCAAGGGCAAGGCCGCCGGCAACGTCGTCGAGATCTGGGGCGGCATGGGCACCCAGCCGGCACACGATCGCCATGACGGCTTCCATGAATTCACCGACAAGGAGCCGGGCATAAAATACCTGCTCGACCAGCAGTCGGGCGACTGGAAGCAGGACCAGGCCTACAACATCATGGCGACCGCGTTGCGCAACAACGAGAAGATCGATCTTGTCTACGGCCATAATGATCCGATGGCCTATGGTGCCTATCTTGCCGCCAAGGACGTCGGACGTGAGAAGGACATCAAGTTCATCGGCATCGACGGCCTGCCCAATGAAGGCGTGCAGCTGGTCGCCAATGGCGAGCTGACGGCGACGTTCACTTATGTGACGCCGGGCGCCGAAGGGCTGCGGCAGGCGATCAAGTTCCTGAACGGGGAGAAGGTTGAAAAGACCATCACCCTGCCGACGCAGAAGATCACCAAGGAAAATGCCGCCCAGATCCTGAAGGACAACGGCCTCTGAGACGAGGCTTTCCTGCCGGGCGTTTCAGCGCCCGGCAGGAACAACAATCAAACGCCGGCAGGCAGCAGATTAAGCCAGCTTGCCCAGCAGCTTCATGAAAATGGCAGCCTCCTTGGCGGAAAGCGGCGCCAGCGTTTCCTGCGTGATCTCGCGGGCAAGCGGAATCAGCCGCTCGATCGCGTCGCGCCCCTCGGCCGTCAGATTGACCAGCAGGCGCCGTTTGTCGACTTCGTGTTTGCTAAGTTCGACAAAGCCACGCGCTTTCAGCCGGTCGATGACACCCTTCACGGTCGCCGCATCCATGGCGATCAGGCTGCCAAGCTGGTTCTGCGAGGTCTCGCCGACGTCGCGCAATTTGGCCAAAGCGGCAAATTGCGGCGGCGTCAGATCGGCGATGTGTGCGGCGAAGATCGAGACATGGCGCTGATGCGCCTTGCGCAGGATGAAGCCGACCTGCTCCTGCAAGCGATAGTCGTTTTCGTCAGGCTCCTCGGTCTCGACCAGCTTGAGCAGATTGTCTTCGGCGCTCACCGCAGCCCGTCCCATGCCTTGATGTCCTTGGCCGCCAGCCCTCCCATGCGGTCGTGCACGCGCGGGCCGCAGGTCATTGCGAGGCAGAACAGGATCTCGTCGGGACGCGGGCCATCGCTGATGCCGATTTCCATGGCATCGAAATGGCTGCGCACATAGGCGGCGTTGATGTGGCCGAGCGGCACATCGAGCCGCGCGCCGAAAGCGCCGACCTTCTTTGCCGACGGCACGATCGCCTTGGCGTCGCCGAGCCGCTCGCGCATCGCATAGCCGCCCGGCACATGCCACAGCGCGCCATGCTCCAGCTCGCCCGCCATGCCGACGATGGCGCCCTTGCCGTAACCGTCGATCTGTTTCACGTCGCCGCCCAATGCGGCAATAAGCCTGTCGGAGAGCAGCAGCCCGAGCGGCTTCAAATCCTCCATGGCGCTCTGTAGTTCCTCGACGTAACGGCCGGCGAACGGGTTCTTGACCACAGCCATGGCCGCGGCGCGGCGCCGCGGCACCTTCGCCACCGGCCCGCCCTCGTGAAAAATCTCTTCGGTCAGCACGGCGATCTTGCGGATCGGAAACTCAGGCATGAGCAATTTCCCTCTCTAAAGCTTTATCGGCGAGCCCCATCGGACCTGCGATGCGCGCCTGACCGCCGAGGAAAAGCGCCGCGGCGGCAATCAGACCGCGCCGCCGAAACTCCTCGGCAACGGCAAATCCGCCTTCCAGCGCAATAGCGATTTCAGCGGCGGAAAGCGGCCCCACGCCCTGCGTCACCAAACGGTCGCCGAGATCGCTGTCAGGTGCGAGATCGCGCGCCCGTACGCGCCTAACGGCCGGATGACCGGGCAGGTCGACGGCGTTGGCGATCAAGGTCGCGGCGGCATCGGCGTCAGCACCCGTTCGCGCCAGCACCGTGACCGCGTCGGCGATGCCGAGCGAAAAGGAGCGGCCGCGCCAGCCGCTGGTCGCGACGCCGCGGATCCCATCTTCGGCGCGGATCGTGAGACGATCTGCCAACCCATGACCTGTCCCGGCAATGGCAAGCGTCATCGACTGCCCGTTGCCGAGATGGATCGCGCTGTCGCCGCCATTGTTGACATAGGCGCGCTCGAGCCGGCGGTCGGCAAGCAGGGCCCCAAGCACTTCGTCGGCTACCGAGCCGGCGACGGCCGCCATCGGTGTGATAAATTGTTTCGCTAGCGGAACGACCGCCGCTTCCATGCGGCGCGCCGTCGGGCCAGCGAAAGGACGTGGCCGCGAGGCGGCCGGGCGCCGTAGTTCGGGCAACTCTTCGACCAGTTCAACCAGGATTGGCTGGAAGCGCGCCACTGCCTGGCTATAGGCAGTCCGGCATTCGCTTGCCTCGCCGAAGGCCTCGACGATCAGGTCGATCGGCCCATGATTGAGGTGAAGCCTCCGGCCGTCCTCGAGCCAATGCGCCTGCGGGCCGTTCATCGCCCGGCCCCGTTTGCGGCCGCGCGACGCAACTGAGCCAGCGGCGGCCAGGGATTGTCCCGGGGTGCGGCCGTGCCGCGGCGCGGATTGAGATATTCGCCGCCCTTGGCCAGGATATCGTCGACGCTGCGGATTTCGGCTTCGTAGCCGCCAAGCCTGACATAATCGTCGCGGCGCATGGTGAACTCGATCGGGGCCACCAGCGCCGGCGTCGGCACATAGCCGAAGGCGCCTTCCGGCACGCGGGTGACGTCGACCATCAGCGTGATGCCGCCGCCCGGCCAGACATAGACCGGCGCGCCGCCGACCGTCACATAGGTCTTGAGGCCCTGCACCGAGCGGGTCAGATTGACCGGGTTCTCGGTGACGCCGGCGCGCAGCGAGCCGCCGGCGCCGCCGACGAAAAGCACGGTGCAGAGCGCCGGCTCACAATTGTCCTCGATCAGTTCAACCGACTTCCGCAGCCGCTCCGGGAACGGTTTCTGCACAGGCTTCAATTCGTCGTCGAGCTCGTAATAGGCGAATTGCTCGCCGGTGGTCGAGACCATCAGCAGCGACATGCCGGGGCGCGCACCCTTTTTGGCGTTCCATTCACCAAGGATCGACAGCGGGTCGGAGATACTGGTGCCGCCCCAGCCGAGGCCGGGTTCCGACACCTTGAAATAACGGCCCGGCGTCGAACGGCGGCCGATGATCTTGATGCCGGTATCCTGCCAGCCAAGCACCTTGCCGGCCTGATGCTCGGAGACGACGCCGGTGATGTGGTCATCGACCACCACCGCCTCGTCAACAAGGCCGCGCCATTGGGTCGCGAACATGCCTATGGTGGCCGAACCGCAGCCGACGCGCATGCGCTGTTCGAGCTTGCCGTCGATGACCGGCGGCTTGCCGGCTTCGACGATGACGGTGGCGCCGCCGTCGATGACGAGTTCGACCGGTTTGCGGTTGCACAGGGCGAGCATGGCGTCACAGGTGGCGCGCCCTTCAGCCTTCGAGCCGCCGGTCAAATGATGTACGCCGCCCAGCGACAGCATCTGCGAGCCGTATTCGCCGGTGGTGACATGGCCGATCGCCTCGCCTTGGGCACGGACCGTCGCCGTTTCGGGGCCGATATGACGATCGGTGTCGATCTTCACCTTGACGCCGCAATAGGAGAAGATGCCCTCGGTGACGACGGTGACCAGATCGACGCCCTCGACCTCCTGGCTGACGATGAAAGGCGCCGGCTTGTAATCGGGATAGGTGGTGCCGGCGCCGATGGCGGTGACGAAGCGGCGGCCGGTGTTGACCAGTTCGCCGTCCCATGCCTCGCCTTCCTCGGCAAAGGGTACGATTGCGGCGCCGGTCTCGGCCGCGTGGTCGAGGATGGTCAGCGGATCCATCCGCACGATCCTGCCGCCAACATTGCCGTAGCGATCGCAGGCGCCGGTGCGGCCATCGGCGATGTAGCACATGACCGGACAGGCATCGCAGCGGATCTTCTCGGCCACCAGCTTCTCGCCGGGATCATGCGTCTCGAAGCGTTCGGCAAGCTCGCTCATCGGCGCGCCTCCTTGTCGCGGATGGCGGCGCGGATGCGGGTTGGCGTCGCCGGAATTTTGGTGACCAGCACACCTGTTGCATGGCGGATGGCGTTGAGGATCGCCGGCGCCGTCGGAATCAGCACATGCTCGCCCAAACCCTTGGCCCCGAAGGGTCCTTCCGGATCCGGAACTTCTATCAGGATGGTCTCGATCGGCGGCACGTCGCCGATCGTCGGGATCAGATAGTCGTGCAGGTTTTCGGTGCGGCCGGGGATATACTCTTCCATCAGCGCCATGCCGATGCCCTGGGCGATGCCACCCTCAATCTGGCCCTCGGCAAGCAAGGGATTGATGGCCTTGCCGACATCGTGGGCGGCAGTGATTTTTATCAGCTTCACAGTGCCGAGCTTGAGGTCGACCTCCAGTTCGGCGATCTGGGCGCCATAACCATAGACGGCGTAAGGCTTGCCCTGACCTTTTGCATCGAGCGGCTGGGTCGGCGGGTCGTAGCTTTCCTCGGCCCGGAAGACAAATCCTTCGGCGTCTGCCTTTAGCGAGGAAAGATCGATGCGGCGCGTTGCTTCGCCTTCCCTAATGCTCAGGCTTGTGCCGTCCAGCGCAATCGCCGCCTTTTGCGAGACATTGGCGAAACGCAAGATCTCCTCGCGCAAGGCGCGGCCGGCCTTTTCGGCGGCCTTGCCGGTGACGAAAGTCTGGCGCGAGGCCGAGGTCTTGCCGGCGTCGGGGGTGATCGCCGTATCGGCGCCTTTCAGCCGCAACTTCTCCAATGGCAGACCCAACGCGTCGGCGCAGATCTGCGCGATGACGGTGTTGGAGCCTTGCCCGATATCGACCGCCCCCTGATGCAGGACGACTTCGCCCGATATCGAGATGCCGACCTTGATGGTCGACGGATTGGGCAGCGAGGTGTTGCCGCAGCCGTACCAGCAAGAAGCGATGCCGACGCCGCGTTTTTTGATGCTGCTACCGGCATTGAACGCTTCGGCATCGCGAACGGCACGCTGCCAATGTGAACGGAGGGCCTCCAGGCAGTCGGCGATGCCGACGCCCGACTCGAGCCGCTGCCCGGTAACTGTTTCGGATCCGTTCCGAAGGCAGTTCTTCAGGCGAAAGTCGAGCCGATCCATGCCGAGCTTGTCGGCCAGCTCGTCATAGAGGGTCTCCTGCATGATCGTGGCCTGCGGCACGCCGAAACCGCGAAAGGCGCCGGCAATCGGGCCATTGGTGTGGATGGCGCGGCCTTCGGCGCGATAGTTCGGCGTAGCATAGGGGCCGGAGGCGTGCACCGGCACGCGGTTGGCGACCGTCGGCCCCCAGCTGGCATATGCGCCGGTGTTGAAATCGCCGGCGAAGACCATGCCGGTGACACGGCCGTCGGCATCGGCGCCGATGCTCGCTCTCATCAGGGCCGGATGGCGCTTGGTGGTCGAGATCATCGATTCGGTGCGGCTGTAGGCGAGCGCCGCCGGCCGGCCGGTTTTCATGGCGATGAGGCCGATGAGCGGTTGCAGCGAGACGTCGAGCTTCGAGCCGAAGCCGCCGCCGGTCGCGGTCGGCACGATGCGCACCTTTTCCGGGGTAAGGCCGAGCACTTTTGCCGTGTCGTCACGGTCCATATAGGGCGCCTGCGTGCAGGCGACGACGACCAGCGTGTCGCCGTCCATGAAGGCATAGCCGGCTTCCGGTTCGATATAGGCGTGCTCGACATAGGAGGTGTCGATGGCGCCAGAAACGACGAAAGCCGCACCGGCAAGCGCGGCTTCGGGGTCGCCACGCTCGACAAAGCCGGAGGTGAGCAGGTTCGAGGGCCGGTTTTCATGGACCAGTGGCGTGCCGCCGGCCTGCGCTTCGCCAGTTTCCAGAAAATGCCGCAACTCGGTCCAACTGACAGGGAAATCGGCTAGGTCGAGATCGAGGATAGCCTCGCGTTCGCCGGCAACCAGCGCCACCGCCTCGCCGCGAAAGCGCGAAACCCCTTCGGCCAGCGCCGGCTGGTCGGCGAAGGGCGCGATGACGCCGAAACAATTCTTTCCCGGAATGTCGGCGGCGGTGAAGACGCCGGCAATGCCGGGACGGGATTTCACCCAGCTGCCGAGATCGCCGAAGCTGAAGGCGGCATGATAGTGCGGTGAGCGGACCACCAGCACCCACAGCGCGTCGGCGGGGAAGGAATCGCCGCCGAATTTTTCGCCGCCAGTGACTTTCGGCACGCCATCGAGGCGGATCGGGCAGGAGCCGACGGCGTGGCCAGAGGATGGCATGCGCTGATCGAGACCGCCGGCGTGGCGCCAAGCATCCATCACCGCCGCGACGATCTTGCGATAGCCGGTGCAGCGGCAGAGTACACCGCCGAGCGCATCCTGCGTTTCAGCCTCGCTCGGGTAAGGCGTCCTGTCCAGGAGTGCCGTTGCGGCGACCAGCAGGCCGGGCGTGCAGGCGCCGCACTGTGCTGCGCCATGGCTGAGAAACGAGGCCTGCAGTGCCGACAGCCTGCCGTTGCCGAGACCTTCGACGGTCGTCACGACGGTGCCGGAGGCGGAAGCCGCGGGCATCAGGCAGGCGCAGACCGGCTCGCCGTCGACCAGCACCGTGCAGGCGCCGCAATCGCCGGCATCACAGCCGACCTTGGTGCCGGTCAGCCGCAGCTCGTCGCGCAACACCGCGGACAGCCGCCGCACCGGCGGCACGCAAACGCTGACGGCGGCGCCGTTGACCTCGAAGGCGATGTCGGCGCGCTCCATGCCCATCAGGCCGCCGCCCTTTCGCCGGGGATTGCGCCCACAGCACCAAGCACAGCACGGACGACTATCTCGCGCGCCGCATCCAGCCGATATTCGGCGCTGCCGCGCACGTCGCCGATCGGCGACAGCTCGTCCATTGGCGCGGATTGGATCGCAGCGGCCAGCGCGGGGCCGACGGGCAGGCCGTGCAGCGCCGCCTCGACACTCGCCAGGCGCCTGGCGACGACCGAGCAGGACCCGACGGCGACGGCCGCTTTCCTGACAATACCATCTTCGACGGCCAGGCGTGCGGCAGCCATGGCGATGGAGATGACGAGATAACGCCGCGCGCCGAGTTTCACGAAGGCGGAGCCGCCGGCGGTCGCAGGTTTGGCAATACGGATTGCCGTCACCATTTCGCCGGACTGCAGAGCGGTGCGACGGTTGCCAAGAATGAACTTTGCAAGGGGCAAATGCCGGGTCGCAACCGAGGAACGCAGTTCGACTTCGGCATCGAGCACCAGCAGCGCCGGCACACCGTCGGCGGCCGGCGAGGCATTGCAGAGATTGCCGGCTATCGAGGCAACGTTTTGGATCTGCACCGAGCCAACTTCCCGCGCCGCCTGCTTCAGCACGTCGAAGGCCGCCGGCAGCGGATGGCGGACGAGATCGGTCCAGGCGGTGCGGGCGCCAATGAGCCAATGGTTTTCGGCTTCAGCAATGCCGCGCAATGCCGCCAGGCCATTGATGTCGAGGATATTGTCGCGGAAAGGCTTGCTGCCCTGTGCCGGATAAAAATCCGTGCCACCGGCAAGGATGCGCCATTGCCCTTCGCCCAGCAACGCGAGGGCGTCGTCGACCGTGGTGGGTTTTGCGTAACGGATCACGCTTTGCCTTCCCAGAATGGGCTTCCCGAGAGGGATCCTGCCGAAAGACCTTCCCGAGCATTCAAGGCAGGAAATTCATTCGTATGCAAATGATATCAAGCCGGCAGGAATTGTCAAAGCCAGAGTTTGCACGGCTGTTGGCACCGTGCGCCCGGAACGCATTTGTTATGCCACGAGAGGTTGACGCAGCCGGCCATCTGGTCAAGTTTCTGCGTCCGGTCGCGTTTTTATTGGAGCCTAAGCTCAGGACAAAGAAAATAAGGAGGCTCCATGGCCGACGAAGCGCTTGTCATTATCGACCTGCAGAACGATTTCTGCCCGGGTGGCGCCCTGGAAGTGGCCGGTGGCGACGAAATCGTGCCGTTGGTCAATGATCTTATCCGGCGGACCGAGCACGTCCTGCTGACGCAGGACTGGCACCCTGCCGGCCATTCGAGCTTTGCCTCCAGCCACCCCGGCAAGAGACCGTTCGAAACGATCGACATGCCTTATGGCGAGCAGACGCTGTGGCCTGATCACTGCATCCAGGGCAGCTTGGGTTCGGACTTCCATTCCGGCTTGGCCTGGAGCAAGGCCGAGCTGGTCATCCGCAAGGGGTTCCGTCCTGCGATCGACAGCTATTCGGCATTCTTCGAGAACGACCGGACGACGCCGACCGGCCTTGCCGGCTATCTCCGGGAGCGGAATATCGATACGCTGACCCTGGTCGGCCTGGCGACGGATTTCTGCGTCGCCTTTTCGGCGCTCGACGCGGTCAAGCTCGGCTTTGCGACGTCGGTTCGGCTCGACGCCTGCCGCGGCATCGATCTCAACGGCTCCATGGAGACGATGCTGGGCCGGATGCGCGATGCCGGCGTGGCACTGATTTGAACGTCATCCAGCCGAACCTGACAGACTTTTGAGGGGCTTCATGCGGTTTGCGGCGTTGACGGCAAGTGCTGCATTTATTGCCGCGATCCTTTCTCCGGGAGCGGTTCTCGCGGCCGAAGCGCACGAATTGCCGGGCGCCGCCATGTCGCTGTGGTGGGTGTTGCCGTTTGCCGGGCTGTTGCTTTGCATTGCGACCGGCCCGCTGCTGTTCCATCATGCCTGGGAGCACCATTACGGCAAGATCGCTGCCTTCTGGGCAGCATTGGTGATCGGGCCGCTGGCAATCGCCTTCGGCATCCCGTCGGCCACGCAGGCGGTGCTGCATGCGCTGCTCACCGAATACATGTCGTTCATCATCCTGCTGTTTGCGCTGTTCACCATTTCGGGCGGCATCTTCGTTGCCGGCAACATACACGGCACGCCGCTGGTCAATGCCGGGCTGTTGCTGGGCGGGGCGGTGCTTGCCTCGATCATCGGCACAACCGGCGCCTCGATGATTCTGATCCGGCCGCTCATCCGCGCCAACGATAACCGGCGCTTCAACGCCCATGTCGTCATCTTCTTCATCTTCCTGGTGTCCAACATCGGCGGCTCGCTGACGCCGCTCGGCGATCCGCCGCTGTTCGTCGGCTTTCTGCGCGGCGTCGATTTCTTCTGGACGACAGTTCACCTGTTGCCCGAGACGCTGTTCGTCGCCGGCGTGGTGCTGGTGGTTTTCCTGGCGATCGACATCATCATGCATCATCGGGAGGAAGGCGCGCCGAAGATCAAGGATCCGACGCCCGACAGCAAGGTGCGCATTCGCGGCCTGGCCAACATCCCGCTGCTGGCCGGCGTAATCGCCGCGATCCTGATTTCCGCTGCCTGGAAGCCGGGAGTGAGTTTCTCGTTTCAGGGCGTCAGCCTCGAGCTGCAGAACCTGGTGCGCGACGCCGTCATCCTGATACTGGCCTTCACGTCGCTTGTCGTCTCGCCGAAGGAGTTTCGCGGCGCAAACGCCTTCAGCTGGGGGCCGATCGCCGAGGTGGCGAAGCTGTTCGCCAGCATCTTCATCTGCATCGTTCCGGTCGTCGCCATATTGCGGGCCGGCCTCGACGGCGCGCTGGCGCCGTTGGTGCTGCTGGTCAGTTCGCCGACCGGCGCGCCCGACAATCTCGCGTATTTCTGGCTGACCGGAGCGCTGTCGTCCTTCCTCGACAATGCGCCGACCTATCTGGTGTTCTTCGAACTGGCCGGCGGCGATGCGCAGCATCTGATGACCGAGCTCGCCTCGACGCTGGCGGCGATCTCGGCAGGCGCGGTGTTCATGGGCGCAAACACCTATGTCGGCAACGCGCCGAATTTCATGGTCTACGCCATTGCCAGGCATCGCGGCATCAAGATGCCGAGCTTCTTTGGCTATATGGCGTGGTCGGGCGCCGTGCTGATCCCGACTTTCCTGCTCGCCGGCTTGCTGTTTTTTGCCTGATCAGCCGACGCCGACATAGCGACGGACCGCCGAGGGATCGGCACGCAGTTCCTCGACATCGACCGTCTCGCGGTTGCGGCCGTTCTCGATGAAGCAAACGCGGTCTGCGACCGAGAGCACGGCGTCGACGCGCTGTTCGACAAGAATTGTCGACACGCCGAGCGCTCGCAGTTTCGACACGGTTTCACGGATCCTGGCGATCATCGACGGCATCAGCCCTTCGGTCGGTTCATCGAGCAGGAGCACCTGCGGTTCCAGACACAGGGCGCGGGCCATGGCCAGCATCTGCTGCTCGCCGCCGGACAGCGTGCCGGAACGCTGCCTGAGGCGCTGGCGCAGCAACGGGAAAAGATCGAGCACGTTCTCGCGCGTCGCCTTGCCCTTGTTGCGGGCCATCAGGCCGATCTCGATGTTTTCCGCCACGGTCATCTCGGCGAACAGCCGCCGGCCCTGCGGCACGTAGGCGACGCCAGCCTTGGGCACCTCATGTGCCGGCAGACCGGTCAATTCCCGGCCTTCGAGCCGGATCGAGCCGGCGCTTGCCGGCACCAGGCCCATGATCGCCTTCAGCGTCGTCGTCTTGCCGGCGCCGTTGCGGCCGAACAGGCAGAGCACCTCGCCCTCGTTCAACACAAGATCCAAGCCATAGAGCACCTGGACTTCGCTATAGAAGCAATCGAGCCCGGATATGGTCAACGCCTTGGACTGGGCCTCAGCCATGGGTGGTCCCCAGATAGGCGTCCTGCACCGCGGCATTGGCGCGGATCTGCTCGGGCGTGCCTTCAGCCAAGATCCTGCCGGCATTGAAGACGGTGATGCGGTCGGCGAGTTGCATGACCACCGGCATGTTGTGCTCGATCAAAAGCACGGTGGCACTGTCGGCGATCTCGCGCACCAGCTCGATGAAATTGTCGATCTCGCTATCGGCCAGCCCTTGCGTCGGTTCGTCGAGGATCAGCAGCCGCGGCTTCAGTGCCAGTCCCATTGCCACTTCCAGCAGCCGCTGGTGACCGTAGGACAATTGCCCGGCCGGCATTTGCGCCCGGTCGGCAAGGCCGGTGCGCTCGAGAGCCGCCATGACGCCGGTGTGAACCGCGCCCTTCGAGCGGCCGTCGGTCAGCGTGCGCTGCACCGGCAGGGCAACATTGTCGTAGGCGCTGAGATTGGCAAAGACGCTGGTGATCTGGAACGTGTAGGCGATGCCAAGGCGAACTCGGGCGTAGGCAGGCAGGCTGGTGATGTCGGCGCCGTCGAAGACGATCATGCCCGACGAGGGCTGGATGCGGCCGCTGACCAGGCTGACGAAGGTGGTCTTGCCGGCACCGTTGGGGCCGATGATGGCGCGGATCTCGCCCGGCATCAGCGCGAAGTCGACGCCGTCGACGGCGCGCAAGCCGCCGAAACTGCGCGACAGGCCTTTGGTGGTAAGCAGCGGCATCATGGCAACCACCCGAGCCAGCGCTGGCGGATGCTGCCGAGAATGCCTCTCGGGAAGAACAGCACCAGCAGGATGAGCGCTATGCCGACGATCAGCAGATAGGCCGAGGTGTAGCCGCTGGCGACGTCGATGACATAATACATGAACAGTGTGCCGATCAGCGGACCGAGCGTGGTGGCGGCACCGCCCAGCAGCACCCAGAGCAGCGGCAGGATGGAATACTGCACCGAGGCGAAGCTCGAGCCGACATAGCCGAACAGCAGCGCATAGGCAGCGCCGGAAGCCGCACAGATGCTGCCGGAGATGACGACGGCGGCAAGCTTGCTGGAGAACGTGTCGTAGCCAAGCATCTTGGTCCGCTCCTCGTTCTCGCGGATGGCGACCAGCACACGGCCATAGCCGGAGCGGACTATCGCCAGGCTTATGAGCAGCACGATCGAGAACAGTGCCAGCGCACTTATATAGCGCACGGTCGCGTTGGTGAGGTCGAATGACGTGCTGCCCAGGACAAGGACCCGCATCGGCTGCGGCACCACCAAGCCCTGGTCGCCGCCGGTCCAGGCGGCGAAATAAAGAATGAGGAGATAAAATACCTGAGCGAACATCATGGTGACGATCATGAAGGCGACGCCGGAGGTGCGCAGCGCCAGCAGCCCGATCACCAGCGCAAGCAGCGCGCCGCAGGCAAGCCCGGCTGCGAAGGCGGCCGGCACGCTCCAGCCGAGATGGATGACGGCAAGGCCGGCGCCATAGAGCCCGGCTGAAAAGAACATGGCATGGCCGAGGCTTAGCAGCCCGACATAGCCGAACAGCAGATTGTAGCCCATGGCGAAGACCGCCAGCACCATAATGCGGGCGAGCAGGCCGTGATGATATTCCGGCAGGACAAAACTAAGCCCGAAAAGCAGGGCGATGACGCCGAGATGCAGCGCATATGGCTTTGCCGGCGAAGCATCCTTCATCGCGATGCTGTCCCGAACAGGCCTTGCGGCCGGAACACCAGCACCATGGCGACAAGCACGGTGGCTATGATCTTGGCCAGCGTCGGCGAGAAGAACACCGAGATAATGCCGTCGGACAGTCCGATCAGCACCGCGGCGAGCACCGTGCCGCGCAACGAGCCGAGGCCGCCGATGATGACGACGATGAACGAGAGCAGCAGCGGGTCCTGCCCCATCAGATAATGCGCCTGGCTGATGGGCACGATCAGCACCGCGGCCACAGCCGCTAGCATGGCGCCGAGCGCGAAAACGCCGGCATAGACTCTGGTCACCGGGATGCCGAAGGCCTGCGCCGTCTCGCTGTCATATTGCGTGGCGCGCATGACGAGGCCCATTTTCGTGCGCGTCAGCACCAGCCAGGTCGCGACCAGCAGCAGCGCCGACGCGGCGATGATCGACAGCTTGTAGCCGGAATAGCCGAACCACGGCAGGAGGATGCGATAGCTGAACGGCGGCTCCACCGGCCGCGCCTCCGGGCCGTAGAAGGTCAGCGCCAATTGCTGGATGATGTAGAGCATGCCGATGGTGGCGACGATGGTGGCTTCCGGATTATAGTTGAGCCGGCGCAGCACCAGCCGTTCGGCGACCAGCGCGATCAGACCGACGATCAATGGCGCCAGCACCAGGGCGGCCAGGAAGCCGAGCGCAGGATGGCCGGATATCGCCGTAGAGATTGCCCAGGCAAGCACCGCGCCCAGCATGAAGAACTCGCCATGCGCGACATTGACAACGCGCATGACGCCGAACACCAGCGACAGGCCGAGCGCCGTCAGCGCCAGCACGGCGGAGGTGACGAGGCCTTCGAGGGCGGCGAGGAGCAGGTGAGGTCCGAAGTGCATCGGCTAAGCACCGGCGGATGCGCGAAGCACCCCCCTCTGGCCTGCCGGCCTGGCCGGCAGGCCAGAGGAGGGTGTCTTGGCGCTCACGCTTGCTGCGGCAGCCAAGCTCACAGCGCCTGCGTCGTGTAATCCCCTTCCGGCTCGTAGAGGCCGTCCTCGATCTTGGTCTTGTGGACGACATTCAGCCGGCCGCCTTCGACCTTGGAGATGTTCTGGATGCCAAAACACTGGTGGATCTTGCCGTTGAAGGTTTTCGGCCCCTGCGGATGCTCGGGCCCTTCGGCGAACTCGGTCAATGCCTCGGTCGCCTCGACCAGCTTGGCGCGGTCTTCCGGGCCCTTGTAGCCGGCGTCTTCCATCGCCTTCTTGACGACATAGAGCGTTTCCCAGCAGCCGAACATATGCGCGGCGGTGGAGACGTCCTTGGGGTCGCCGACGGCGGCACCATTGTCGTCGATGCCGACGGCGGCGCGATAGGCCTTCTGCGCGGGGGAATCATCAGGCTGCGCGTAGCGCGGCGAACCTTCCCAGAAATGGCTGCCGTCAAGGAATTCGAGGCCGGGGCTGTTGATGTCGGTAGCTTCGAGCGAATCGATGAAGCCGAACAATTGTGGCCGATTGGAGCCGTAGAACTCGCCGAGCTCCTTGACGAAGGTGAGCACCGCCGGGCCGACCATGACGTGGTAGATCACCTCGGTCTCCGCGGGGATCTGCGGGAAATATTTGGTGAAGGAGGATTCTGTCGGGGGGATGGCGATCTGGGCGATGACCTCGGCGCCTTGCGCCTTCAGGGCCGGCGGCAGGTAGTCGCGATGGTCGTAGCCGAACGCGAAATCGGGAAATATCTGCGTCACCTTCTTGCCGGCATTGGCGGCAATCCACGGCGCCATCGACTGGATCTGGCTCTTCACATCGGTGATGCCGGGCTGGAAGACGTAGCGGTTCAACTTGGTCGACGCGACGTGGTGGCCTTCGCTAACGACGAAATAGGGCATCTCGGCCTCGCCGGCGGCCGGCGCCGAGCCGATGACGACATGCGAAAACAGCGTGCCGTAGACGATGTCGGTCTTGTGCTGGGAGGCGAACTTGCCGACGACTTCGGCGCCCCGGCCGGGATCGGTGCCGTCATCCTCGATGATCACCTCGACCGGCCGGCCGTTGATGCCGCCAGCATCGTTGATAGCCTTGACGGCAGCGGCCGTGGTCTTCTCGTACCAGCGGCCGTAGGCGGCGCCGATGCCGGTGCGGTGCGACTGAAAGCCGATCTTGATCGGCGCCGAGCTCTGCGCCTGGCTGTAACGCACGAAACCCGGCGCGACGGCAAGACCGGCGCCGGCGGCAAGGCCCTTCAGCGCCGCGCGGCGGGTGAGAGCGGATCTGGAGAGATCGAAAAACCCATTCTTGTCAGTCACGGCAGTTCCCCTTGTTTTTGAGCTTTGACCAATGGCTGTAGCAGGCAGGCCACTCTTGTTAAGAGGGCCGAAAATTGCATGTGTACAAACTAAATCACCAAAGCTCTGACGTGGCAAGCGAGCTTTCCCCAAGGTCCGATTGACGGCCATCGCGCACCTCGTTCATCCGGCGCTCGGCGTCGCAAGCAGCCATAGGCCGAGCACGGTATAGGCGATCATCAGCACGGTGAGCGGGAACTGGCTGAGCGCGGCGCGAGCCGGACCGGGATGCAGCCGCCAGGCCAAGCCATGAGCGACAAGCACTGCAAGCATGTGGCCGGCAATGATGACGCCGGCCTGGAGGTTCCACAGCCACCACGCCGAGCCGGCGCCGGCGACAACGCCGGCTTCAATTGACATGTCGGCGGTACCGAACAGGTTCCAGCCCAGCGCAAGCGGGTCGGAAAGAGCGGCAATCGCATATTGGCCGTCGACCAGCAGCGCCGTCAGATAATGCGCGAAGTGGTAGGCGAGCGCGATCGGTACGATCGACCAGACCAAAAGCCCGGCGGCGTGACCGAGCGAATGCTTGCTGCCGGCAAGGTGCTGGCCAAGAAAGAGGGCGAGCGCGAACACCGCCGCAAGCACGGCAAAGCTCAGCGCAAGGCCGAAACTGCCGATGCCGATCAAAGCGGTGCGTCCAGGAAACTCCAGCGGATTGATCCCGAACCAGCCTAGCCAGAAGAAGGTTTTCGACAGGCCGTCGAAGGAGACAGACGACAGCGCAAGCAGCAGGAAAGCGACGCCGCTGAGCGGTAGCGGCGCGGCACCGAGCAGCTTGGCACCCGGCCAGCAGAGTTTGAGCCGGCCGTCCTCGTTGTGCTCGACGATGGCGAAGTGCGCTACCATGGCAAAGAACACCGTCAGGAACTCGCCGCGCTGGCTCCAGTCGCGGTATCCGAAGACCTGCATGGCGGCAAAGCTCAGCAGCCAATAGGCGCCGGCGGCCCAGGCCAGCCGCGCCGGATCGTCGGGCGCAGGGTCGATCAGCTCGAACCAGGCGAAGGCGAAGAACAGCACGAAAGCCGGCCAATAGCCGAGCCACTGGGGGAGCAACTGCGGCTGCGATCTGCCGAACAAGTGCGAGACGACGCGGCACGGCCCGTACCACGGATTGGCCCACGACCAGAGATCGCCGGCGAGCCCCTGCAACAGAGCCAGGCCAACCCAGAGCAATGTCCATACGGTCAGCGGCAGTGGATTGGAGAGCGGATCGCGGCTGCCGAACAGGCCGGCGGCGATCAGAATTGCAAAGCCGGCAAAGGATACCAGGCTGACGGCAGTTCGCGCGCCGTCGCCGAAGGCGAAAAGCGGCAGGCGTTTGCGCCAGAAGCGGTCGAGGGAGTCCGGCGGGAGTAGAGCGAGGATCAGGAAGCTGGCGGCAACGGCGAGCGCGCCACCCACGACGTAGTAACCGGTGGGAAGCAGCAGGACGTGGCCGCGGTCGGAGGCGTGGGCGAAGGCGGGAGTGGGCGAGAATGCAAAGCCAACAACGACGAGAGCTAGACTGTAACGACGGGGCTCTACGGCGTCCCCCTCTGTCCTACCGGACAGGACAGAGGGGGGCGCGAAGGAACTCATACTACGCAAGAGTCCCCCCACCTCACACTTTCACCAGTTGCTCCACGCGATCCTTCTGGCCGAATATCCGCAAATAGCGCTCGATCTCTTTCTCGTCGCCGGTCGACTTGGCCGGATTGTCGGAAAGCTTGACCGCCGGCCTGCCGTTGGCTTCGGTGACCTTGCAGACCAGCGAGATGGCGTCTAGCCGGTTGGTCTCGGTCGGCGCGCAGCCCTCGAAATCATTGGTCAGGTTGGTACCCCAACCGAAGGACATGCGCACCTTGCCGCGGAAGTGGCGGTAGGTCTCCTCGATGGTCTCGACCTCTAGCCCATCCGAGAAGATGAGCAGCTTCTGCTTGGGGTCCTTGCCCTTTTCGCGCCACCAGGAAATGATCTTCTCGCCGCCTTCGATCGGCGGCGCGCTGTCGGGGCGGAAGCCGGTCCAGTCGGCGACCCAGTCCGGTGCATCGCGCAGGAACGCCGCGGTGCCGAAGGTGTCCGGCAATACGATAAGCAAGTTACCGCCGTAGTAGCGCTGCCAGTCCTGCAGCACGTTGTAGGGCGACTGTTTCAATTCCTTTTCCGAATTGGTGAGCGCGGCGAACACCATCGGCAGTTCATGCGCGTTGGTGCCGAGCGCCTCGAGATCGTTGTCCATGGCGAGCAGCACATTGGAGGTACCGGTGAAGGCCTCGCCGATGCCCTCCTTCAACGCTTCGACGCACCAGCGCTGCCACAGGAAAGAATGGCGGCGGCGGGTGCCGAAATCCGAGATGCGGATGCCGGGCAGCGCCTTCAGCCGCTCAGTCTTGGCCCACATCTTGGCCTTGGCGCGGGCATAGAGCACGTCGAGCGCGAACGGCCCGAACGCTCGCATGGCCGCGCGAGATCGAAGTTCATTGATAATTGCCAGCGCCGGGATCTCCCACAGCGTCGTGTACATCCACGGGCCGCTGAAGGCGAGTTCGTATTGGCCGTCGCGCTTGGAAAGCTCGTATTCGGGCAGCCGGAAATTTTCCAGCCAGGCGAGGAATTCCGGTTCGAAGATCTGCTTGCGGCCATAGAAGGTGTTGCCGCCGAGCCAGATCATCTCTTTCTTCGAGAAGCGCAAGGTGCGGGCATGGTCGAGCTGCTCGCGCAGCTCCGTCTCATCGATCTCCTCGGCAAGGCGGACCGAGGTGGTTCGGTTGATCAGCGAGAAGGTGGCGTCGACCTTGGGATACATGCCCCAGATCATCTGCAGCATCAGAAGCTTGTAGAAATCGGTGTCGAGCAAGCTACGGACGATCGGGTCGAGCTTCCAGGTGTGGTTGTAGACGCGCCGCGCTATATCGGTCTTTGCCATCGCTCAATGCGCCTTCGCTGCTCGCTCTAGCTTTTGTCTATCGCAATTCCGGATGGAAAACCGCTGCGCACTTTTCCTGGAATTGCTGCAAATGCCTCTTAGCATCGAATTTTTGAACGCGCCTCCCGCTTTGCGGGCTGGCCCGACAAAAAGAAGCCCCTGCGGCAAGCGGCGCCTGCGGCAGTTTCGGCCTCAGGATGCGGTCTTGGAGCCGACCACCTTGAGCGCTGGACGCTTGCGGCGAATGCCGATGCGACCTGCCACCGGCGCGTCGGCGCGGCGGTCGGCCTGCTCTTTCTCGGCAAACAGCCAGTCGATGAACAATTGCACGATCGGCGCCGACCGCATCTCGTTGCGGCAGACGACGTAGAAATCGTCGACCGCCGGCACGGAAAGGCTGAACGGGGCGACAAGCAGACCCCTGGCGAGCAGTCCGCTTGCCGTCACCGTATCGCCGAGCGCCACGCCATGGCCGTGAACCGCGGCCTCGGTCGCCATGCGCGCATCGCCGAGATGATGGCGGCGGCCGCGCTCGAGGTCCAGTGCGTCGGCGGCGGCCAGCCAGGTGTGCCATTCGCGGCCGTCATCGCCATGCAGGAAGACGTGATCGGCGAGGTCGCGGACGGTGCGGATCGGGCGGTTGTTGATCAGCGTCGGACTGACCACCGGGAACAGTTCGAGACCCGACCATTTGCGCATCCAGCAGTCGGTCCAGCTGCCGTCGCCATAGTGCACGCAGACATCGATGTGCGGGGCGCGGACGTCCTTGGCGTCATTGGATGGGATCAGCGTCAGCCTGATATCCGGATATTGCGAGGTGAAGCTGCCCAGCCGCGGGATCATCCACAGCAACAGCAGAGCCGGCACGCACGATACCGACAGCGCGCCGGTGCTGGCCGGCCGTGTCATGCGCTGCGTGGCGGCGGCAATGCCGTCGAAGGCGGTCGACACCGCCGGCAGCAACTCGGCGCCGTGCGGCGTCAGCTTCACCCGCTGGCCGGCACGCTCGAACAGCTTGACGCCCAATGATTGCTCGAGCGCCTTGATCTGATGACTGATGGCGCCGTGGGTGACGTTCAGCTCGGCCGCCGCCTTGCTCAATGAGGCATGGCGCGCCGTCGCCTCGAAGGCGCGCAGCGGATTGAGCGGTGGCAAACGCTTGGCCATTTGGAACCTGAACTCTGTGAGATTTTCTCACAGCGAACACCCTAACAATATCAATTGATTTTTCAATGCAGCTACAGGACACTTTGCCCAGGCATTGCATCAAGACGTGAAATCTGCAGGCGGCCAACGCTGCGGCTATCGAGGCCGCCGTCCGCGCACCGCCCCAGCCATGGAGGACCGACATGGGTTACGACCGCGGCAAGCTCGAAGCGTTGCGCCGCAAATATGGCGAGAGCCATGGCGGCGAAATGTTCGACCCGAAATTCCAGCGTGTCGCCGACAAGATCTTCTCCAAGACCGGCACGCGGCTGGCGCCCTATTCCGGCATCCCGACCTTCCTCGCGGCGCCCTATCGTGAAATCGCCGCCGACAATCCGGATTTCGGCGATCTGCAGGTGGCAATGATCGGCGTGCCGATGGATCTTGGCGTCACCAACCGGCCGGGCGCCCGTTTCGGGCCACGGGCGTTGCGCGCCATCGAGCGCATCGGCCCCTACAATCATGTGCTGGAATGCGCGCCGACGCATGAGCTGAAGGTCGCCGACATCGGCGACGTGCCGTTCCAGAGCCGCTACCGGCTGGAGACCAGCCATGACGACATCGAACGCCGCACCAACCAGATCGTCGACGCCGGCGTCCTGCCCTTGTCCGTCGGCGGCGATCATTCGATCAGCCACCCGATCCTGAAGGCTGTCGGCAAGAAGGCGCCGGTGGGCATGATCCATATCGACGCCCACTGCGATACCAGCGGCCTGTTCGACATGACCAAGTTCCACCATGGCGGGCCGTTCCGCAACGCGGTGCTGGACGGCGTGCTCGACCCGAGCCGCACCATCCAGATCGGCATTCGCGGCTCGGCCGAATATCTGTGGGAGTTCACCTATGAGTCCGGCATGACCGTAGTGCATGCCGAAGAGGTGACCGGCCTCGGCATTCCCGCCATTATCGAGAAGGCGCGCAGGATAGTCGGCGACGGCCCGACCTATGTCTCCTTCGACATCGACAGCATCGATCCGGCCTTCGCACCGGGCACCGGCACGCCGGAGGTCGGCGGGCTGACGACGCGGGAAGTGCTCGAGCTGCTGCGCGGCCTGAAGAGCCTCAACATCGTCGGCGGCGACGTCGTCGAGGTGGCGCCACAATATGACGCGACCACCAACACGGCGCATGCCGGCGCGCAGGTGCTGTTCGAGATCCTCAGCCTGATGGTGTTCAGCCCGGCAATCACCGGCAGGGCGGGCTGACACGCTCGACCATGATCCCGAAAGCGAGAACCGGTTTCGGAAAAGATCATGGTTCACTAGAGAATCCAAAGGCGACCGCCGCGCTGGAGCCGGCGGTTGCATTCAACAAACAAGCTTCCAGCAGGGGAATGACAATGACACTTCACATGAAACTCAAATCATCCATCGCCGCCGTGCTGATGCTCGGCGCGACCGGTCTTGCTTTCACCACCCGGGCCGCCAATGCCGACGCCATCGACGACATCGCCAAGGCCGGCGCCATCAATGTCGGCATCTTTTCCGACTTCCCGCCCTTCTCCTCGGCCAGCGCCGACATGAGCATCAAGGGCTACGACATCGACGTGGCGCAATCCATCGCCGACCAGCTCAAGGTCAAGCTCAATCTGGTCAGCGTGACCGGCCAGAACCGCATTCCGTACCTGACCGACAAACGCGTCGACCTGCTGATGAGCGTCGGCTACTCCAAGGAGCGTGAGCAGGTGATCGATTTCGCCGCCGCCTACGCACCCTACTACATCGCCGTCATCGGCCCGGCAGCACTCTCGGTCAAAAGCAAGGAAGACCTTGCCGACAAGTCGATCGCCGTCAATCGCGGCACCCTGGAGGACACCTCGCTGACCGAGGCGGCACCCGCCTCGGCCGACATCCGCCGTTTCGACAACTATAATTCCGTCATCCAGGCGTTCATCTCGGGCCAGACCCAACTGATGGTGGTCGGCAACGATGTCGGCGCCCAGGTGCTGGCTCGCCAGGAGGAACTGAAGCCGGAGCAGAAATTCCAGCTTCTCACCTCGCCCTCGCATATCGGGCTCAACAAGAAGGAAGACCGCCTCAAACAAGCGGTCAACGATGCGGTCGCCAAGATGCTGGCCGACGGCAAACTGGACGAAAGCTCGAAGGCCTGGCTGAAGACACCGCTCGATCCCGCCAATCTCAAGGATTGACGGCCAGTGACCTATAGCCTCGACTTCGGCTGGCTTGCCGGGGCGACAGGGGCGATCGCGCGCGGCGCGGCCACGACGATCCTGCTGATCGCTGTGACCACGCTGGCGGGAACGTTGCTCAGCATCCTCGGCGCGGCAGGGCGGCGGAACGGTCCGCTGCTGCTCAAGCGGGCGATCGGCTGGTATGTCGAGGTGATCCGCAACACGCCGTTCCTGGTGCAGCTGTTCTTCATCTTCTTCGGGCTGCCCAGCATCGGCGTCAGGCTCGATCCGGTGCTGGCGGCCATGTTGGCGATGACGCTCAACATGGCCGCCTACACGATCGAGATCGTTGGCGCCGGGCTCGACGCGGTGCCGCCCGGGCAGACGGAAGCGGCACTGGCGCTTGGGCTCAGGCCACGCCAGGTCTTCATCAAGATCGTGCTGCCGCAGGCGCTCAAGGTGATCTATCCGGCGCTGACCAGCCAGATCGTCATCATGATGCTGGAATCCGCCGTGGTGTCGCAGATCGCGGTGCGCGAGCTGACCTATGAAGCCGACATGCTGCAGGCGCGCACGTTCCGGGCTTTCGAGACCTATTTCGTGGTGACGATGGTCTATCTCGCCCTGTCGATTGGGCTGCGCCGGCTGCTGGTCGGCGGCGGCCGCCGGCTTCTTGGAGCCGGCGTGTCATGATCGAATTCACCTTCTGGGACATTCTGCGCAACCTGCTGCTGGCCGCGCGCTGGACGGTGCTCTTGTCGTTGGCCGCCTTTGTCGGCGGCGCCGTGGTTGGTATGGTCGTGCTGTTCTTCCGGATCGCCAAGAATAAATGGGCGCGGCGGCTTGCCTCCGGCTACATCGCGCTTTTCCAGGGCACACCGCTGCTGATGCAGCTCTTCCTGATGTTCTTCGGCTTGCCGATGCTTGGCTTGCGCATCGAGCCGTGGACCGCGGCGGTGCTTGGCCTGACCTTCTTCGCCAGCGCCTATCTCGCCGAGATCTGGCGCGGCGGCGTCGATGCGCTGCCGCCCGGCCAGTGGGACGCCGGCGCCAGCCTCGGCCTGCACTACCTGCAGGAGCTCAGGCTGATCATCCTGCCGCAGGCGTTTTCGATCACCCGCGCGCCGACCGTCGGCTTCCTGGTGCAGCTGATCAAGTCGACCGCGCTGACCTCGATCATCGGTTTCGAGGAGCTGGTGAGGACATCCAACGCGATCAACAATGCGACCTTCGAACCGTTCAAAGTCTATGGGCTGGTAGCGCTGATCTTCTTCGTCATGTGTTTCCCGCTAACGCAATACGCACGTTCGCTCGAGCAGCGGGCGGCGGCCCGCTGAGCCGGGCGACCAGCAATTCAACGCCCGAACGCCAGCGGCGGCGCGATTCTGTCGCGCCTCAGCCAGCGCGCCAGCAGGAGTGCAGCAACCACCGCCAGTCCCGACGACAGGCCGATCCAGATGCCGACGCCGTGGAAGCCGAAACGGAAGGCGAGCAGCACGCCGAGCGGCAGGCCGATGCCCCAATAGCCGATCGCGGCGTAGATCATCGGCACCTTGGTGTCGTGCAGCCCGCGCAGCATGCCGCTGGCTACCGCCTGCGCGCCGTCAAAAACCTGGAACAGCGCGGCAAAAGCGAGGAACGACACGGCAAGCGCCACCACCTCGGCATTAGCCGGATTGCCCACATCGATGAAGGCGCCGATCAAGAGATGCGGCCACAAGATCATCACCAGCCCCATCAGCGCCATGAAGGAGACACCGACGACATAGGCGGTCCAGCCAGCCCGGCTGACACCTTCCGGATTGCCGGCGCCGTGGGCGAGCCCGACGCGCACCGTCACCGCCTGGTTGAGGCCGAGCGGCACCATGAAGGTGACCGAGGCGATCTGGATGGCGATCGCATGGGCGGCAAGCGAAGCCGCATCGATCAGGCCCATGAGAAAGGCCGCCGCGTTGAAGATCGTCACCTCGAACGCCAGCAGGCCGGCGATCGGCAGGCCGAGCCGCAGCAGGCCCTTGAAGCGCGGCCAATCGGCGCGCCAGAAGCGTCCGAACAGACGATAGCGCCGGAATTTCTTCTCAAACATCACCACCGTCGCCATGCCGGCGAACATCAGCGTACTGGACAAAGTGGTGGCAAGGCCGGAGCCGGCGATGCCCATCGATTGGATGCCGAGATTGCCGAACATGAACAGCCAGTTGAAGAAGGCATTGCAGGCGACGGCAACGAAAACGATGATCAGTGCCCAGCCCGGCCGCTCCAGCGCCGAAATGAACGAGCGCAGGACGATATAGCCGAAAAAGGGCAGCACCGCCCATTCGAGCCAGCGCAGATAGATACCCGCCTGATGCGCCAGCGCCGGCTCCTGCCCCATGGCCAGCAACACGCTCTCGCCGTGCCAGAGAAGGGCCCATATCGGAAGGCAGATGAGGATCGCCAGCCACAGACCCTGGCGCACGGTGCGGCGCAGGTCGCGCACCGAGTGGCGGTGACGGCCGAGCTCGGTCGCCATCATCGGCGAGGTCGCCAGCATCAGGCCAAGTCCAAAGATCAGCGGCATGAAATAGAGGTTGGCGCCAAGCGCGCCGCTGGCCAGCGTGTCCGGCCCCAGCCGCCCCATCATCATGACGTCGGTAGCGGTCATCGCGGTCTGGCCGAGATTGGTCAGCACCATCGGCCAGGCGAGCGCCAGCATCGCCCTGATTTCCCGACGCCAAAGGTTTTCCGGCGCGCGAGCGTCGGCTTCGATCGCAGACATTCCAGTTTTCCGCCTATCCGATTGCGGCACGTCGGCAAGAGCCGGAAGCCGCATCTCAGCGCAGAAACGGCCACGATCGGCCGGATTCCGCATTACGACGGGTTTGTCTATGAAATAGGCACCGGTGGCAAGGGGCTGACTTGCGGAAGGGTTAAGCCAGTCAGCTCAATGCAGGCTGTTGGAGAGGCTATGGAAGCCGCTATGGTCACGGTGGATTCATTTGAAAGGCACCCTGATGAGCGCGTTTCCCGAAATCTATCTGGTTCGGCATGGCGAGACGGAATGGAGTGCATCCGGAAAGCATACCGGCCGGACCGACATACCGCTGACGCCGGCCGGCGAGGACGCTGCGCGGCGGGTCACTGAGCGGCTAAAGGGCCTGTCCTTCTCGGCGGTGTGGTCGAGCCCGTCGCAGCGCGCCTTCAACACCTGTGCGCTGGCCGGCTTCGGCTCTTCGGGCGTAAAAAAGGACGATCTGGCAGAGTGGGATTATGGTGCCTATGAGGGATTGACCACCAAGCGAATCCTTGCCGAACGTCCAGGCTGGCGTCTCTTTCGCGACGGTTGCCCGAGGGGCGAATCAGCCGCGGACGTCGGCTCGAGGGCGGACCGCATCGTCAGCCAGCTGCGCCAGGCCAACGGCAACATCCTGGTGTTTTCAAGCTCGCATTTCCTGCGAGTGCTGGCTGCGCGCTGGCTCGGCCTGCCGCCGCAAGAGGGCGCGCTGTTCGTGCTGGATACCGCCAGCATAAGCGTGCTCGGTTATGAGCATGATCTCGACGAGCCGGTTGTTCGGCGCTGGAACCAGCGATAGCGCGTGAAAGCCGTTCGACCTATATGATCGCGTCCAGCGACCGCCTTTGCCTGTGCATTTCGAGGAACACGCGGTAGTCGCGGTCGAACCGGCCGGCGGCAGCCGGATTGGGCTCTCGCGTCCTGCCGCCTTGCTGCATGGCAACGCAGGCGGCATTCAAATCGGGAAAAAGCCTGGCCGCGGTGGCGGCAATCATGCCGGTGCCGAGCAGCACCGCCTCGTCCGCCAGCGGCTCGACCACCGTGCAGCCGGTGGCGTCGGCATAGAGTTCCATCAACAGCGGGTTCTTAGTGTGGCCGCCGGTGACGTGCAGCGTGTCGATCAGATAGCCGTTCTCGTTCAGTGCTTCCAGCACATGGCGGACGCCAAGCGCGATGCTGACGGCGGTGCGCCAGTAAAGCTTGCACAGGCTGTCGAAGGAGGAATCCAGTGTCAGTCCGCTAATGACGCCGACGGCATGCGGGTCGGCAAGCGGCGAGCGGTTGCCATGGAAATCCGGCAATACATGCAGCCTTGCGGCGAGGTTGCCACCCTCGGCGGCGCGCAGCTCGGCGACGCGGCGGGCGATCCTGGCATGCATTACGGCATCCGGCTCGCCGCCGGCGCCATGCCAGCGGATGATGTGATCGAGCAGCGCTCCTGTGGCCGACTGGCCGCCTTCCGACAGCCAAAGACCGGGAAGGGCTGCGCCATAATATGGCCCCCAGACACCGGCGAAAGGCTGCGGATCTGGCGACATCGCCATGACGCAACTCGACGTACCGGCAATCAGGGCCAGATGGCGGCCGATGTTCGTCGCGTCACCTGCGAAACCGCCGAGCACGCCGAGCGCGCCGGCATAGGCATCGATGACGCCGGCGCCGACCCGGCATTTTTCGGTGAGGCCAAGCTCCGCCGCGGCTTGCGCGCTGAGCGGACCGATATCTGCGCCGACCGGGCTCGCCTTGTCTGGCAAATTGCCGTGCTCGAAAAGGTCGCCGAGCCCGACCGCTTCGAAGAAGTCGCGCCGCCAGCCGGTCGCTTCATGGGCCAGATAGGTCCATTTGGCGGTCAGCGTGCATTGCGAACGGGCGAGCGAGCCGGTCGCCTTCCAGGTGAGGAAGTCGGTGAGGTCGAACAGGTAGCCGGCTTCGTTCCATGTTCCGGGCAGGTTGCGCTTCAGCCACATCAGCTTCGGCGTTTCCATTTCCGGCGACATGACGCCGCCGATATAGTCGAGCACGGCGTGGCCGCTTTCGGTGCATTCATCGGCCTCGGCAATTGCGCGATGGTCGAGCCAGACGATGGTGTCCCAGCGCCTTTCGCCAGTAACGGACACGCTGAGCTGGCCGCCATGCCGGTCCCGCACCACCAGCGAGCAGGTGGCGTCAAAAGAGATGCCGACGATATCCTCAGCCTTCACGCGCGCCTTTTCGCGGGCAGCGCGCACGGCACTGCACACCGCCGACCAGATATCCTGCGAATCGTGCTCGGCGTGATCGGCCTTCGGCTGTTGCATGACGATCGGGTGCTCGGCGCGGCCGAGCAAGGCGCCACCGGTGTCGAGAATGCCGGCACGGGCGCTTCCGGTGCCGACATCGACCGCGCAAACGAAACTATTGGTCAAGGTGTTCTTGCTCTCGCTCCCAGGCCTGCAATCAGATCGGGCAATTGCAGCATGTCAGCGAATATAAAGTCCGGCTCACTTGACGCAAGCCGCGCTTTCAAGGCCGGGTTGCCGGTGTGCGAGCCGCCGGTGAAGGCAAGGACGCGCATGCCGGCCGCCCGCGCCGCTTCGATGCCGGCCGGGCTGTCCTCGACGACGAGGCAGTTTCGCGGGGCCGCTCTCATTTTATCTGCTGCATGGAGAAAGAGATCGGGCGCCGGTTTGCCCCGCGCCACCATGGCAGCGCTGAACAGATGCGGCTCCAGCAGCCCAAGCAGCCCCGTAACCTCGAGCGCATAGCGGATGCGCTCCAGCGTGCCGGAGGAGGCGACGCAGCACGGCACGCCGAGCTTCGGCAGGACCTGTGCGATGCCTGGCATCGGTTTCAGCTCCTGGCGGAACTTGCGCATCAGTTCGGAGCGCATCTCGGTCAGATGCTGGTCGGTGAGATCGAGCCCGAAGTCGCTTGCGAGGATTTCGCGGACGCTCTTCATGCTCTTGCCGAGGAAGTGCTCGTAGGCAATGTCCTCGCTGACGTTGCCGCCGGCAAGCGCGATCATCTCCAGCAATGCCGAGACGGACAGCATCTCACTGTCCACCAGCACGCCGTCACAGTCGAAAATGACCAGTTCAGGCGTCATCGCGCTGGATCGGCTTCAGAGGTCGCCGGCGAGATAGCGCGTCAGTGTCGCGCGCGCGCCGTCCGCCCACAGCGATTTGAGCGCATGGGCGAACGCTTCGGCGAAAGGCGGCGAGCGGCCGACATCGCCATAGATGTCCTCCATGGCAAGCCAGGCGCCAGGCATGTCCCTGGCCGCCTTGGCCGTCGCCTGCAACCGGCCCCAGTTAGGGTCGTTGGGCTCGGTGACGGCACCGGAGTCCGTCGTGCCGAAGCAGTAGCGACACCAGAGCGCAGATTCCAGCGCCAGGCCGGTGACGCTTTTGCCAGCCTTCAGCCGGTCGGCGATCGTCGGAATGATGAATTTCGGCTGGCGGTTGGATCCGTCGAGGCAAAGCCGGCGTATGGTGTCGCCGATCTTCGGATTGGAGAAGCGGTGCTCGATGAGCTGGTAGTAATCTTCGAGGTCGGTGTCCGGAACCGGCGGCACGGTCGGGATGATCTCATTATGCTCGAGCTTGTCGAGGAAGCCGCGTACCAGTGGCTCCTGCATCGCCTCATGGACGAAATGGATGTCCATCAGCCCGGCCGGATAGGCGATGGTCGCATGGCCGCCATTGAGAATGCGGATCTTCATCAGCTCATAAGGCGCGACGTCGCTGACGAACTGCACGCCGACCTTTTCCAGCGGCGGGCGGCCGTCGGTGAAACGGTCCTCCAGCACCCATTGCTTGAACGGTTCGCAAAACACCGGCCAATTGTCGTCGAGGCCGAACTCGCTGGCGAGCATGCCGCGCTCGCGGTCGGTGGTGGCCGGCGTGATGCGATCGACCATGCCATTGGGAAAGGCAACCTTCTCGCTCACCCAGTTTGCCAAACCTTCGTCGATCAGCCGCGCAAGGCCGATGACGCCATCTGAGGTGACATGGCCGTTATGGGGGATGTTGTCGCAGGACATGACGGTGAAGGGCACGATACCGTCGGCACGGCGGCGTAGTAGCCCGGCGAGGATGAGGCCGAAGACGGTCTTCGGCGTCGCCCCCGGCTCAGCGTCGGCAACGATGTCGGGATGTGTCGGATTGAAGACGCCAGAAGCCGGATCGATGAAATAGCCGCCCTCGGTGATGGTCAGGGAAACGATCTTGATCGCCGGATCGGCAAGCCGCTCGACGATTGCGATCGCGTCGCCAGGCACCAGGAAGTCGATCATGACGCCGGTGACGCGCGCGCTCATATGGCCGCTGTCCTGCTCGACCACGGTGGTCAGCCAGTCCTGCTCCTGCAGCTTGCCGCGGCCGACCTTCTCGCCCTCGAAGACGCCGGCGCCGACAATAGCCCAGTCGTGGCCAACCCCCGAGTTGAACAGGTCGTCGAGGTAGACGGCCTGGTGCGAGCGATGGAAATTGCCGACGCCGAAATGCACGATGCCGGCCTTGAGCGCGGCGCGATCGTATTTCGGCCCGGCGACCTTGGGCGGCAGCTTGGCTAGGATGGAAGAAGAGAGCTTCACGGTCATCTGCTTTACCCTTTAGCGGGACGGCTCTTCCCCCCGTGGAGGAGACGGGAGAAGAGCGCCTTCGCCCCCTCAACTCATCCACTGGCCGCCATCGACATTGTAGGTCTGGGCGACGATGTATTCGGCCTCATCGCTGGCCAGGAACACCGCCATGCCGGTGAGGTCTTGCGCCGTGCCCATGCGGCCATAAGGCACGGCTTCGCCGACCAGTCTCTTCTTCTCGCCCCTCGGCCGGTTCTCGAACTTGGCGAACAAGGCATCGACATGATCCCAGTGCTCGCCGTCGACGACCCCCGGTGCTATCGCGTTGACATTGATGCCGTGTTTGATCAGGTCGAGCCCTGCCGACTGGGTGAGCGAGATGACCGCCGCCTTGGTAGCGCAGTAGACGGCGACCAGCGCCTCGCCGCGGCGCCCGGCCTGGCTTGCCATGTTGATGATCTTGCCGCCCTTGCCGCGGGCAATCATAGAACGGGCGGCGGCCTGCAACGTAAACAGCGTGCCGGCGACGTTGACCGAAAACAATTTGTCGTAGCTTGTCTTGGTGATCTCGACGATCGGCGCCAGGTCGAACAGGGCGGCGTTGTTGATCAAGATATCGAGGCCGCCGGTCCTGGTTTCGACCGCCTTGACGGCCGCATCGATCGACGCGACATCGGTGACGTCCAGCTTCACCGCGTAGGTATTGCCGCCGATTTCGGAAGCCGTCTTCTCGGCAGCCTCGAGGTTGATGTCGCCGATGGCGACGGTCGCCCCCTCTCGCATGTAGGCTTCGGCAAACGCCCTGCCGATGCCGCGCGCCGATCCGGTGATCAGCGCCGATTTACCCCGGAGCCTCATTGCAGCATCGCCTTCCCATCGGCGCCGAAACGATGCAGCTTGGCCTTGTCCGGCGTCAGATAGATCGTGTCGCCGTGATGGGCGGCCAATTCGCCGTCGGCACGCACCGTCAGCTGCCCGACGCCATCCGCCTGGACGTGCAAAAACGTGTCGGAGCCTAGATGCTCGGCAACGCCGACCGTCGCCTTCCAGTCGCCTGACGCCTTCGAAATGTTCATATGCTCCGGGCGGATGCCGACTGTCTTGGCGCCATATTTGGCGGCCGGCGCGCCTTCGATCAGGTTCATCTTCGGCGAACCTATGAAGCCGGCGACGAACAGGTTCTTCGGCGTCTTGTAGAGCTCCATCGGGGAGCCGACCTGCTCGATATTGCCGGCATTGAGCACGACGATCTTGTCGGCCATGGTCATCGCCTCGATCTGGTCGTGGGTGACGTAGACCATGGTGGTCTGGAGCTGGTGGTGCAGTTCACTGATCTCCAGCCGCATGGTGCCGCGCAGCGCCGCGTCGAGATTGGACAACGGTTCGTCGAACAGGAAGGCCGATGGCTGGCGGACGATAGCGCGGCCGATAGCGACACGCTGCCGCTGGCCGCCGGAGAGCTGCCCGGGACGGCGGTCGAGGTAGTTGGTGAGGTTCAGGATCCGCGCGGCGTCCTTCACCTTCTTGTCGATGGTCGCCTGGTCCTCGCCCGCCATCTTCAGCGGGAAGGCGATGTTCTTGGCCACCGTCATGTGCGGGTAGAGCGCATAGGACTGGAACACCATGGCCAGCTTGCGCTTGGCCGGCGCCTCGCCGGTGACGTCGCGGCCATCGATGATGATGGTGCCGCCGCTGGTATCCTCCAGACCGGCGATCAGACGCAACAGGGTGGATTTGCCGCAGCCCGACGGACCGACGAAGACGACGAACTCTCCGTCCTCGATGACCAGATCAAGGCCGGGGATAATGGACGTCGCCCCGAAGGATTTGGAGACGTTCTTGAGCGTGATGTTTCCCATGGTTTCCTCCCCCGAAGGGCTATCCTTTTCGTTTTGCGTCAGGCGATGCCCGCTACTTTACCGCACCGAATGTCAGGCCTCGGACCAGCTGCTTCTGGCTGAACCAGCCCATGATCAGGATCGGCGCGATCGCCAGCGTCGAGGCGGCCGAAAGCTTGGCCCAGAACAGCCCCTGCGGACTGGAGAAGGAGCTGATGAAAGCGGTAAGCGGCGCTGCCTCGGTGGTGGTCAGCCGGATCGTCCAGAACGCCTCGTTCCAGGCGAGAATGATGTTAAGCAGCATGGTCGAGGCGATGCCGGGCACCGCCATCGGTGTCAGCACGTAGATTATCTCGTTCCACAGCGATGCGCCGTCCATGCGCGCCGCTTCCAGGATCTCGCCAGGGATCTCGCGAAAATAGGTGTAGAGCATCCAGACCACGATCGGCAGGTTGATCAGCATCAGCATGACCATCAGGCCGATGCGGCTGTCGAGCAATCCGGTGTCGCGGAAGATCAGATAGATCGGAAACAGCACCGCGACGGCCGGCATCATCTTGGTGGAAAGCATCCACATCAGAATGTCCTTGGTGCGTTTGCCCGGCGAAAACGCCATCGACCATGCCGCCGGTATGGCGACGAGCAGAGCCAGGACGGTCGAGCCGACCGAGAGGAACACCGAGTTGAGGAAGAATTTGAAATAGCCGTTCTGCGCCTGGACCTCGGAATAGCTCTCCATGGTTCCCGACGGGAACAGGTTGAAGCCCTGGATGGCCTCCTGCTCCGACTTGAACGAGGTGATGATCGTATAGAGGATCGGGAAGAAGATCAGCAGGGCGACGATCCAGGCGGCCGCAGTCACAATCGTCTTGTGCCGGGTGGTGACTGCACGTGCCATCTTATCCTCCCTTATTTGTCCAGGTTCTTGCCGACGGCGCGCATGGCGAAGAAGGCGACGATGTTGGCGAGAATGACTGCGATGATGCCGCCGGCGGACGCCTGGCCGATTTTGAACTCCAGCAAGGCCTTCTGGTAGACGAGGAAGGGCAGGTTGGTGGAGGCATAACCCGGGCCGCCATTGGTGGTGACCAGGATCTCGGCATAGACCGACAGCAGGAAGATCGTCTGGATCAGGATGACGACGGTTATGGCGCGCGACATATGCGGCAGCGTCAAATAGATGAAGCGGCTGATGAAGCCGGCGCCGTCCATTTCGGCGGCTTCCTTCTGCTCGCCGTCGAGCGATTGGAGCGCGGTCAACAGGATCAGCGTCGCAAACGGCAGCCACTGCCAGGCGACGATGATGATGATCGCCAGGAGCGGGTGCTGCCCGAACCAGTCGATCGGCTGCCCGCCGAAGAAGCGCGCAATATCGGCGAAGACGCCGTATTGCGGATGCATGATCATGTTCTTCCAGACAAGTGCCGCCACCGGCGGCATGACGAAGAACGGCGAGATGACGAGGATGCGGACGATGCCTTGTCCCCACATCGGCTGGTCGAGCAGAAGGGCCAGCAGGATGCCGCCGATCACCGTGATCAAAAGCACGCTGACGACGATGGTGAGCGTGTTGAGGATCGACTGCAGGAATGCCGGGTTGGAATAGAACAGCGCGTAGTTCGAAAACCCGACGAAGCCGTCGCGCATCGGATTGAGTGGGTTGTACTGCTGGAAGGAGAACCACAGCGTGAATGCCAGCGGCACAATCATCCAAACCAGCAGCAGCACCACGGATGGCGCCATCATGAAGCGGGCAAGCGAACGGGTCTGCTGAGTAGCCATGACGGTCACCCTTCGAGGTCGGCCAAGTTTTTCAGCGGCGTAAAGTTGGCCGCCCGAACTGGGATTCGGGCGGCCCGTGCCGGCTGCCATGGGCAACCGGCACCGGGAGGCGCCTTATTTGATGTACCCGCCCTCGGTCATCGTCGCGGTGGCGGCGTCCTGTGCCTGCTTCAAGGCGTCGTCGACGCTCGTCTGGCCGGCAAGGGCCGCCGAGAAGAGCTGGCCGACAGTGGTGCCAAGGCCCTGGAACTCAGGAATGGCGACGAACTGGACGCCGACATAAGGCACCGGCTTGACGGTCGGGTGCGTCGGATCGGCGGCGTTGATGGAATCCAGCGTCATTTTCGCGAAAGGCGCCGCCTTCTGGTACTCCGGGTTGTTGTAGAGCGAGGTGCGCGTTCCGGGCGGAACGTTGGCCCAGCCTTCCTTTGAAGCGACCAGTTCGAGATAGTGCTTCGAAGTCGCCCAGGAAACGAACTTTTGAGCGGCGTCGGCCTTCTGGGTGCCGGCGGGGATGGCCAGCGACCAGGCCCACAGCCAATTGCCGCGCTTGCCGAGGCCATTGTCCGGCGCCAGCGCATAGCCGACCTTGTCGGCGACGGTCGAGTTCTTCGGGTCGGAGACGAAGGACGCAGCGACGGTAGCGTCGATCCACATGCCGCATTTGCCCTGCTGGAACAGCGCCAGGTTTTCGTTGAAGCCGTTGGACGACGCGCCCTCGGGGCCGTCGGCCTTCATCAGGTCGACATAGAACTGCAGCGTGTTCTTCCATTCGGGCTGGTCGAATTGCGGCTTCCAGTTCTCGTCGAACCAGCGCGCGCCGAAGGAGTTCGACATGGCGGTCAGGAAGGCCATGTTCTCGCCCCAGCCGGCCTTGCCGCGCAGGCAGACGCCGTTCACGCCGTTGGCGCGGTCGGTCATCTTGTCGGCGGCCTGCTTGATGAAGTCCCAGGTCGGTGCATCGGGCATCTTGAGCCCGGCCTTGTCCATCAGGTCCTTGCGGTACATGACGAAGGAGCTTTCGCCATAAAACGGCGCTGCGTAGAGCTTGCCGTCGACCGACAGGCCGCCGGCTATGGCCGGGATGATGTCCTTGACGTCATAATCGTCGCCGAGCTTGTCGAGCGGCAAAAGCCAGTTCTGCTTGGCCCAGATCGGCACCTCATAGGTGCCGATGGTCATCACGTCGTACTGGCCACCCTTGGTGGCGATGTCGGTGGTGACGCGCTCGCGCAGGACGTTTTCCTCGAGCGTGACCCACTGTAGCTGAATGTCGGGATTTTTGGCGGTGAAGTCGTCGGTCAGCTTCTGCATGCGGACCATGTCGCCATTGTTGACCGTGGCGATGGTGATGGATTCGGCATGCGCGGCGAAAGCGAGGGCGCTGGCCGAGAACAGGCCTAGGGTGAACGTGCGAAGTTTCATCAAAATTCCTCCCATAAACCAAGATGAGCATTTGCCTTGGCTGTGGGCAATTACTCACCTGCGATGAATTCTGTCAAGACGGATTCGTTGCTGCAGCGCAGCACGCCGGGTCTCGTGCGGCGACAAGCTGGGACGTTTGCGGCATGTCTGACGAAAGATTTCAGCCGGGCTGATTGGCCCGGAGCTTTGCTGTCGGGCTTGCTGGGATTCAGCCTATTGGCAAGCGATCTCGCTCAGGATCCAATCGCGGAAGGCGCGGATCTTCGGCACGTTGCGCCGCGCCGTCGGATAGACCAGCCAATAGGCGTGGCCGTCGTCACCGACCAGCTCAAAGGGCTGGATCAGGCGGCCGTCGGCAAGTTCGGCCTTGAACAGCGCCTTGGTGACGATCGCCACGCCGTGGCCGGCAATCGCGGCATTGGCCTCATAGGCCTGCGCGCCCATGCTGGTGCCGGGGCGCTTGGCCAGTTCCTCGACCGGCAGGCCGGCGGCGGCAAACCAGTCCCGCCACCAGATGTCGCCCGGGTCGAGGATCGGCAGCCGCAGCAGGTCGGCCGGCTCCTTGACGCCGCCGATGCTTGCCGCGAGCTTTGGACTAAGGACCGGCGTGAAATCGGCCCTGAAAAGCATATGGGTCTCGACGCCCGGCCAGTTGCCGCCGCCGGAGCGGATGGCGATGTCGATATCCTCTCTGGCAAAGTCGACAACCCTGTTCGAAGTATCGACGCGCACCGCCAGCGACGGATGCGCTACCTGGAACGAACCGAGATGCTGAGCCAGCCAATTGGAGGCAAAGGTCAGCAGCGTCGAAACGCAAAGCACGCCGTCGGCGCCGGTGCGCGCGGCGGCATAGGCGCCGCTCAACAGCGCGAATGCTTCGCTGACCGCGGGCGCTAGGCGTTGGCCGGGTTCGGTCAGCACGATCTGTTTTGGCTGGCGCAGGAACAACGGCGCACCGATGCGCTCCTCCAGAAGCTTGATCTGATAGCTTGCCGCCGCCTGCGTCATGCCAAGCTCCTGGGCGGCCTTGGTGAACGAGAGATGCCGCGCCACCGCTTCGAATACCCGGATCGCCTGAAGCGGAGGAAGCTGCGAAACCAGCTGTCGTGAACTGAGCTCCGGCATAAGCCCTCCTTATGGGCAGTGATCGACGTTTGATTGGCGGCACCGGCCGGGCCTACCGATATTCCGTATTGAAGATCAATTACGCCTAGAGATAGCGAAGGCTGACGATCATGACCACAATACAGGAAAAGCTGCTTCTTGCTCCAGCCCATGGCTGGTTTTCACGGTTGGCGCGAGGATTGGCAAGGCACGCGGCGCGGAAACGGGCCTATCTCGACGTCCGGGAGCTGCCGCCGCATCTGCAGCGCGACATGGGCTTTCTCGACGGCAACGATCCATGCGGCCGGCACCAGTAGTGACGCTCGTTTTATCGGGGATTCAGATGCGTTTCGATTTCACATGATCGTTTCCGACCGCCAGCGGCTCGGAGATCATGCGCCCGCTAGCAAGGCGGCGGCGGTCCGCTCATCGGTGATCAGGCCGTTGACCAGCCGCCGGTTGACGGCGGCGAAGATGCCCGGCAGCTTGCGGTCGCCCATGGCAAGCGCGATCACCAGCGACTTTTCGCGCGACGGCAGCGGTGCCGACGACACCCGATCATTGGTAATACCCTCGATCATACGGCCGTCACGATCGAACACCCAGCCGACGATCTCGGCGACGCCGCCGGCCTTCTGCAACGCCTTTAATTCACCCTCCGAAATGAAGCCGTCCTCGTAAAGCGGCGCCTTCGGGCCGAGATCGCCTATGCCGACAAAGGTGACGTCGGCCTCGGCCGCAAGCGCCAGCGTCGGCTGGATCATCGGCTGGCTCAGCAGCATCTCGCGCTCCTCCGGCGAGGAGGCGATGACCGGCAAAGGCATCGGAAACGAGCGCGCCTTGACCCTGTCGGCCATGGTGAAGATGACGTTGTAGAAGGCGGCCGAGCCGTCCGGCGAGATGTTGCCGGTCAGCGATACCACCTTGTGCTGCGGGCATTCCATCGGCGGCAGTTGCTCGATCGCGGCCTTCAGCGTGCGGCCGGTGCCGATCGCCATGACGATCGGCGTCGGCGACCGCAGCCGCCGTTCGATCTCGGCCGCCGCCGCCTCGGCGACGCCGATGACGGTAGAGGAAGAAGAAGGGTCGCTGGGCACCACCTCGACCAGATCAAGCGCAAAGCGCGATTTCAGCCGTGCCGCAAGGTCGAGGCAATTGGCGATCGGATGGTCGACGCGCACCTTGATCAATCCTTCGGAGACTGCGAGCGACACCAGCCGCTGCGCCGTCTGCCGGGAGATGCCAAGCGTGGCGGCGATCTGGTCCTGGGTGTTGCCGGCAACGTAATAGAGCCAGCCGGCGCGCGCCGCATCGTCCAGCCTGTTGCCGCCGCTATCCTGCCGCGAATTCAAGTTCCTGCCTCCCAACCCCGCCGGGCATAAGAGGCGGAGCGCCGTAGTTTCGCAGGGAATGAACTTGCGCGCAATTGCCTATTGCAAGAGCAATTGCTTAGGGCTGAGACTTGGGTATTTGGAGCGAAGTGGCGGGTCGACCCAGTCTCGTCGCAACAGCAAGGCTGTGGAGGTCGCACAATCTCGGTCCAAAGCGCGTCGCGTTCAATCGGGCTTATGCGATGCGCTTTAGACTCTTGCTTTCTATGCATGTCCGTATCGCAAAACCGCTGCACACTGTTGCGCGACATGCATTAGCGGGACGCCGCGGTTTATCTCCTGCGCCAAACGCTTTAAGGGATTTTTGAGAATGGAGCCTTGCATGACGCCGAAAGCGGTTTTCTGGGATATGGACGGCACGCTGGTCGACAGCGAGCCGCTGCACGAAGCGGCGCTGATCGCGGCGCTGCACAGTGTCGGCATCGTACCGCCGGCCGACCTGCATGAGCGCGTGCTCGGCATCGCCGCATGGCCAGTCTACGAAATGCTGCGCGACGAGTTCGGCCTCGACCTGCCTTTCGACGACTGGATCGTGCGCAAATACGATCACTATCTGCCGATGGCCCAAACGCTGACGCCGCGCAGAGGCGCGATCGAGATCTTCAACGAGCTGCGCGCGCTTGGCGTACCGCAAGCGGTGGTCTCCAACTCGGACAGGCTGATCGTCGATGCCAATCTGCGCGCCGTCGGCCTCGTCTATCCCGGCATGAAGACGGTCAGCCGGAACGACGTGCGTGAAGGCAAGCCGCATGCCGAACCTTTCCTGCGCGCCGCCTGGCTGGCCGACGTCGATCCCACCGAGGCCGTGGCGGTCGACGACAGCGTGACCGGCGCCACGGCGGGGCTGGCAGCGGGAATGAAGACGATCTTCTGGCCAGAGGCGCCCATGGAGGGGCCGCCGGGGGCGATAATCATCAACAGCGCCGACGAATTGCGAGCCGAACTCGGGCTTTAAGCCAGGCCCGGCGGGACCGCGCTCAACTCCGGTAGGCAGGCTCCTGCTCGTCGAGGATCGCCTTCAGTTCGGAAAGGTGGCGTTCGGCCTGGCCGGGATAGTCTTCCTGTTCCCTTGCCGCCTTTTCGGCGATCTCATCCGACAGTACCCGCAGCGGCCGCCCGGTCCACAGCGCCTTGATATAGGTTTCGGCGGCGCGCTCGAAATAGAACATGCGGTTGAAGGTGTCGGCGACGCTGTCGCCGATGACCAGCACGCCATGGTTGCCCATCACCATCACCTTGACCTTCGGGTCGACAAGAAGCTGCGAGCAGCGCTCGCCCTCTTCCTCGAAGGCCAGCCCGCCATAATGAGCGTCGACGACATGGCGGTTGAAGAAGATTGCCGAGTTCTGGTCGACCGGCGGAAGCGTCGAGTCGGCGAGCGAGGCAAGCACGGTGGCGTGGATCGAGTGGACATGCATGACGCAGCGCGCATGACGCACATTGCGATGAATGGCACCATGCAGGCCCCACGCCGTCGGATCGGGCGCATTCGGGCCGGAGAGCGTGCCGGGATCGTTGGCGTCGATCAGAAGCAGATCGCTCGCCTTGATGCGCGAGAAATGCACCTGGTTGGGATTCATCAGGAATTGCGAACCATCGTCGTTGACGGCCAGTGAGAAATGATTGGCCACCGCCTCGTGCATGTTGAGCCGCGCCGTCCAGCGGAAGGCGCAAGCGAGGTCGACGCGCTCCTCATAGAACGGCAGGTTGGTCAGCACTTCCTTCTGCAGGCGCGTGATGCTCATCGTAAACCTCCGTGAAAGAAGCAAGGATGCCGCGCGGCTGGAACACGCGCAACCGGTTTCGTTTGGTACAGGCGAGCGCCGTTATGCCGCCGTGCTGGTGGCCGCGCCGACCCGAAGCCCGCCATGCTCGACGATGAAATCGATCACCTCCTGCAGCCCCTTGCCGCGCGACAGGTCGGTGAAGCCGAACGGCCGCTTGCCGCGCATGCGGGCAGCGTCGCGTTCCATGATGTCGAGATTGACGTTCACATAGGGCGCAAGGTCGCTCTTGTTGATGACCAGGAAATCGGACCGGGTGATCGCCGGTCCGCCCTTCCTCGGGATCTCCTCGCCCTGGCAAACCGAGATGACATAGAGCGTCAGGTCGGCAAGGTCCGGCGAGAAGGTGGCGGCGAGATTGTCGCCGCCCGATTCGATGAAGACGATGTCGAGATCGGGGAATTTTCTGGTCATCTCGGCGATCGCCTGCAGATTGATCGAGGCGTCCTCGCGGATGGCGGTGTGCGGACAGCCGCCGGTCTCGACGCCGACGATGCGATCCTCGGGCAGGGCCTGCAACCTGGCCAGCATCATGGCGTCTTCCTTGGTGTAGATGTCGTTGGTGACGACGGCAATCGAAAACTCGTCACGCAGTGCCTTGCAGAGCTTTTCGGTAAGCGTCGTCTTGCCCGAGCCGACCGGGCCGCCAATGCCGATGCGAAGAGGACCATTGGGCGATATCATGCGGGGAACTCCGTGACGGCAAGAATGGCGAACCCAAGCCCGATCAGCAGGCACAGCGGCGAATAATAACGCAGATCGAGCCGCGCGAAAGGCTGTTCGGGCGTTAGCCGGCGCCACCACGGCGTGAAGCCGGCAATGCCGCGCGCCAGGAAAACCAGCGCGATGAGCAGCGACGTGGCGGCAAGCCCGGCCTTGGGAAAGGGCGTAGCAAAGATGCCCTCGAGCGCCATCGGCCACAGTGTCGCCAGGCCAAGGCAGGCGGCAACGGCGAAGCTGGCGAAGGGTGCCGGCATTTCGTCGACGCCATGAAAGCCAATGACGGCGCGGGCGCAGGAGGCGACATCCCTGCCCGGCCAGATGCCGCCAATGCCCCAATAGACATGCAACGCGGTGATCAGCAGCAGGACGAGCGAGAGGGCGAAAGCGAGGACGATCATGAGCGGAACAGTCGCGAATACTGGGTCTCGTGCTTCATCGCCGTGATGTCGGAGATAAAAGCGCAGCCGCCGAGATCATCGAGGGTCGAGCCGGCAGCGCGGGCTGCGGTCGCCAAGGCTAGTGGCTCGAAGCCGGCGAGCAGCGCGGTGGCGCCGGTCTGGCCGACGACGCCGAGCCGGATCGCGGCCTGAACGAGGTTTGAGAAGAAGGCCTGCAGGAAGGCGGCCAGGGCGTCCCGCAGCGAAATGCCGTGATCGCCGGCAACAGCGCCGACGGCAACGCAATAGGCACATTCGGTCGGCAGGCGATCCAGCACCTGGCACGGCCAGGCGGAGGCTGCTTTCAGGAAAGCGGCGCCCTGCAGCATCGTCTCGGCATGACGCTCGCGCGAGCCTGCCAGAGCTTCGGCAAGGGTGACGATTTGATCGAGATCGCCGGTTTCGCGCGCCCTGCGCCAGCTTTGGGCAAACAGCACCGCATCATTCCAGCCCGAACCCATCTCGACGAGCGTTTCCAGCCACGCGGCGAGATCTTTGCTGTCGGCAACCAGCCCGGCATGCACGGCCTGTTCCAGGCCATGGCTGTAGGAAAAGCCGCCGACCGGGAAGGAAGGCGACAGCCACGCCATCAGCCGCAACAAAGCAATGTTGGAAGGCTGGGCAACGCTGGAAGGCCGGTCAGTCATGGTCATGGTCGTGCGAATGGCTGTGGGAATGCGAATCGCTATGGCTATGGGAATGCGCTTCGGCGTGGCTGTGCGCATGTGCCTCGGCATGGGCATGGCCGTGCCCGCCATGCGCGGAATAGGCGCCGCGCACCGGCTTGAACGGTTCGGAGACGTCGCTCACAATGGCGCCCAATCCCTCCAGCATCGCCTTGATGACATGGTCGCGCAGGATGAGGATGCGGTTAGCCTCGATGGCGGCGGCGAGATGGCGGTTGCCGATGTGCCAGGCGAGCTCGGCGAGATGGATCGGGTCGCTGCCCCTGATATCGTAGAGCGGCTCTTCGGCCGCGATGATCTCGATGTGGCGGCCATCCTCCAGCACCAGCCGGTCACCATGGTTCAACGTCACCGGTTCGGGCAGGTCGACCAGCACCTTGTCGCTACCGGCCGTTTCGATGGCACGACGGCGCAGATGCCGCTCGTCATGGGCAAGCACCGCCCGGTCGTATGGCGTGGTGGTTCCGGCTTCGCCTGCGGCCAGGACGGCGACTGCGCGCGGGAATTTGGTGAAGTCGGTGCGAATATCGAGCTTCATGTAAAAACTGCCTCTCCCAAAAGCCTAGCCTATCGCGTCCGCCGCCCCAATGGCGCTCAAACAATCGTGTCGAAGAGCCGCAGGATAAACGATACCTGATAGACGAGCGCGCCGGCGACAAAGGCGATGTGAAAGCGGCGGTCGCGCAGCAGGACCGCAATGACGCAAAGCGCGACGAAAACCGGCGTGCGGATCAGATATTCGACGCCGAAATGGGCGAAATGCGCCGGCCCTTTCAGCAGCGTGTCGACCACGTCGAGCAGATAGGTCGCCGCCAGCAGGCCGAAGAACCAGGCCCGGCGCGAATAAAAGAAATCCTCATAGCTAGTGTAGTCCAGCATCGAGTCCGGAAACAGCAGCGCGCAGAGCAGGAACAGCGTGACGGCGTAGAAGATGATGAACAGGTATTTGCCGAAGGTCCAATTCTCGATCTGGAAGAGGCCGAACTCCCACCACCAGAAATGCACCAGCATCAAAAGCACCGACGCAACCCAGGCGAGGTGCACGGGATAGAGCCGGTACTGGCCGGGATGCTGGACGATGCGGGCGAGCCCCGACAGCAGGCGGGTGACGCCAAGGCCGATCACCATGCCCAGGACAATGCGGATATGCGGGAAGATGTCGTGGGCGTAGGGGAGTTGCTGGTCCATAGGCCTGGCGCGGCATGTTCTACATCGGTCGTTCTAACGCCTAGGGTTCAGAACAGGAAGTAGCGTTGCGCCATCGGCAGCACCGTTGCCGGCTCGCAGGTGAGCAATTCACCGTCGGCGCGGACCTCATAGGTCTCCGGGTCGACCTCGACATGCGGCGTGGCGTCGTTGAGCACCATCGAATGCTTGCCGATGCCGCCGCGGGTGTTCTCGACGGCCACCATCTGCTTGTCGACGCCGAGCCTGCCGCGCAGGCCGGCGTCGAGCCCGGCCTTCGAAACGAAGGTCACCGACGAATTGGTCATCGCCTTGCCGTAGGCGCCGAACATCGGCCGATAGTGCATCGGCTGCGGCGTCGGGATCGAGGCGTTGGGATCGCCCATCGGGGCGGCGGCGATCATGCCGCCGATCAGCACCATGTCCGGCTTGACGCCGAAGAAGGCCGGGTTCCACAGCACAAGGTCGGCGCGTTTTCCGACCGCCACCGAGCCGATGTCCTTCGACAGGCCATGCGCGATGGCCGGATTGATGGTGTATTTGGCGATGTAGCGGCGGACGCGGAAATTGTCGTTGTCGCCGGTCTCCTGCGGCAGCGAACCACGCTGGCGCTTCATCTTGTCGGCGGTCTGCCAGGTGCGGATCGCCACTTCGCCGACGCGGCCCATGGCCTGGCTGTCCGACGAGATGATCGAGAAGGCGCCGATGTCGTGAAGAATGTCTTCGGCGGCGATGGTTTCCTTGCGGATGCGGCTTTCGGCAAAGGCGATGTCTTCGGGGATCGACGGCGACAGATGGTGACAGACCATCAGCATGTCGAGGTGCTCGGCCAGCGTGTTGACCGTGTAGGGACGCGTCGGATTGGTCGAGGACGGAATGACGTTGGGCAGACCGCAGACCTTGATGATGTCAGGCGCGTGGCCGCCGCCGGCGCCTTCGGTGTGGAAGGCATGGATGGTGCGGCCCTTGATCGCCGCGACCGTGTTTTCGACGAAGCCGGACTCGTTCAGCGTGTCGGTGTGGATCATCACCTGCACGTCGTAATCGTCGGCGACCGACAGGCAGCAGTCGATTGCAGCCGGTGTCGTGCCCCAGTCCTCATGCAGCTTCAGCGAGCAGGCGCCGGCGAGCACCATCTCCTCGAGCGCGGCAGGTAGCGACGCGTTGCCCTTGCCCGACAGCCCGATATTCATCGGGAAGGCGTCGAAAGACTGGATCATGCGCGCCAGATGCCACGGCCCCGGCGTGCACGTGGTCGCCAGCGTGCCGTGCGCCGGGCCGGTGCCGCCGCCGAGCATGGTGGTGATGCCCGACATCAGCGCTTCCTCGATCTGCTGCGGGCAGATGAAGTGGATATGCGCGTCGAAGCCGCCGGCGGTCAGGATCTTGCCTTCGCCGGCGATGATCTCGGTGCCGGGACCGATGATGATGGTGACGCCGCCTTGGGTATCCGGATTGCCGGCCTTGCCGATCGCGACGATGCGGCCGTCCGTCAAGCCGATGTCGGCCTTGACGATACCGGCGGTGGCATCGACGACCAGCGCATTGGTGATGACGGTGTCGACCGCGCCTTGCGCGCGTGAAACCTGGCTCTGGCCCATGCCGTCGCGGATGACCTTGCCGCCGCCGAATTTCACCTCCTCGCCGTGAACGGTGAGATCCTTTTCGACCTCGATGAACAGCTCGGTGTCGGCGAGCCGGACTTTGTCGCCAACGGTCGGGCCGTACATCTGCGCATAGGCGGCGCGGGTGATTTTAGCCATCAGCAATTGCTCCCGAAATACAGCCCGAAAATACCGCTTGTCGAAGGCGGGCCCCACATTGCTGCCATCCTATGTTCACGCAATGACCCGCTGAGCGACACTTTCCGATCCCATTTGGCGTTTGAGGTGGCCGGGTCACCCCAAAACGACCATTTGCCAATCGATGGAAAGGAACATCCATGCGCAAAACGACCCTTCTGGCAGCCGCCGCCACGCTGGTGCTCGCAACCGCCGCCAGCGCCCAGCAACAGCCTGCGCAGCAGCCCAGTCCGGCGCCGGCCGCGCCTGCTCCTGCCGCGCCCGGAGCGCAGCCACAGGCGCCCACCATCCAGGCGATCAACGTCGTCGACATCAAGGATCTGCCGGCGGACACTCAAGCCAAGGTCAACGAGGTGATCGCCAAGCGCAGCGACGCCGATCTGCAGAAACTGCGCGGCTCGATCGACGCGACACCGCAGGTCAAGTCCGCACTCGAAGCCAAGGGGCTCACCTCGGCGCAGGTGATCGCCGCCAGCATGAGCACCAATGGCGCGCTGACGCTGATCACCAAGAAAGCGAGCTGACGAGACAAGGCGGCGGGCCGGCGCCCGGTCAGCCCGCCGCCTCGCAAAGGGAACCTTCACGGGGGACGTTTCGTTTCGGTCCTGTCGCCCTGACACAAGCCTCGAAAAGGACCCTGAGAACGAGCGATGGCGATCACCACCTTCTCCGACACCAGATGGCTGCATGGCATTGCCGCGACCGCGTTTCTGGCCGCCAGCATTCCGCACGCCGCGCTGAACGCGCAGAGCCTCGACAGCGCCGAGACCGTCAACCGGATCGTCGGCTCGGAGGTCGGCCAGGAGGAGACCAAGACAAATGCGGAAGCCGGCAAGGTCAGCTCGGCGATCGACCGCACGCGTGAGAACATCGCTGCCGTGCGAAAGACATCCAAGCTCGACAAAGTCGATATCGTGTTTCTTACCGACGCCGCGCGCACCGAAGGCGGCCCGCCGCCGGCGATCGAAAGCAAGGTCAGGCAACATCGGGACGACATTGCCGAGCTGCGCAAGGAGATCGAGGCGAACGCATTGCTGTTCAACGCTATCGACTCGCGGCGAGTGCAGACCGAGGACGTTCTGGCGGTTGAATTCGACGATTCGGGAAAGGTCGTCATCTATGCGGCGGCCAAGCCGCCCGGCTGAGCCGAAACTGCTCGACGCCTTCGATCTCACAGCTTGCCCATGATCTTCTGCTGAAATCCGTAGACCTCGCGCTTGCCGCCGAACGGCACTAGCGTAACATCGCGCTCCTGGCCGGGCTCGAAGCGCATCGCGGTGCCGGCGGCGATGTCGAGGCGCATGCCCCGCGCCTTGTCGCGATCGAATCTCAGCCCTTCATTGGTCTCGAAGAAATGATAGTGGCTGCCGACCTGGATCGGCCGGTCGCCGCTGTTGGCCACCTTCATGGTGACCGTCGGCAGTCCCTTGTTCAGTTCGATCTCGCCGCTTGCCGTGATGATTTCGCCGGGGATCATCACTGCCTCACAGGATGCCGAAGGCGAGGCCGGCGCCAATCGCGGCACAGGCGGCGCCAGCGGCGCGGGCAAGCCCACTGAAGCGCCAGCCGAGGCCGAGACCAGCCGTGATGCCGACGGCATGGAGCAACGCGGTGGCAACGGCAAAGCCTGCGGTATAGCCAAGCCCAGCGGCATTTTCAGGCACCTCGGTGCCGTGGGCGTAGCCATGGAACAGCGCAAACAGGCCGATGACGGCGACGCCGGCCGAGACGGGAAGATCGACGGCGAGCGCAACCAGCAGCCCGAGTGCCACGACGGACGCCAATATGGCCGGCTCGACGAAAGGCATCGGCACATGCAGCATGCCAAGCGCGCCGCCGGCCAGCATGACGCCGACGAAAGCCAGCGGCCATGCCCAGATCGCCTTGCCGCCCCTGAGCGCCGCCCATAGGCCGACGACAATCATCACCGTCATATGATCGAGGCCGGAGAGCGGGTGGGAGAAGCCGGCGGTGAAGGACGAAACCGTGCCGACGCCGACATGGGCATAGGCCGGCATAGCTGCCGCCAGCAGCAGGGCCGCCGACAGCGTCGTGCATTTCATCGTAGCGGGGATCATCGGCGTAGCTTCCATCTTCGAGATCATCATGCCTCTCACGCCGCCTTGCGGGCCGGACCGCAGCCTTCTGCCTTGAGGACGCGCTTGGTCGAGGCCGGATATTTCGTCAGCAGCGCTGCCGGACGGATCGGGCGGGCCGAGAAGTTGCCGCCGCAATTCGGGCAGGCGCCGCCGAGCACGTTTTGTGCGCAGTCGGCGCAGAAGGTGCATTCGAAGGTGCAGATCACCGCGTCCGTCGCATCGGGCGGCAGATCCTTGTCGCAGCATTCGCAGTTCGGACGCAGCTGAAGCATTTTCCTCTCCTTGGCGGTTTTATCTGATCGGCTCGTGCACGGTCACCAGCTTGGTGCCGTCTGGAAACGTCGCCTCGACCTGCACATCGTGGATCATTTCGGCAATGCCTTCCATCACCTGGGCCCGGGTGACGACGTGGGCGCCGGCCTCCATCAGCTCGGCGACGGCGCGGCCGTCGCGGGCACCCTCGACGACGAAATCGGTTATCAGCGCGATCGCTTCCGGATGGTTGAGCTTGACGCCGCGTTCGAGCCGCTTGCGGGCCACGATCGCCGCCATGGCGATCAGCAGCTTGTCTTTCTCCCTCGGCGTCAGATTCATGCGTTTTCCTGCAGTGGCACAATCGAAATCAGAGTGACCATAATTTGGGCAGGCCCGCCCGTCCGTTGAGCAATTCGACAAGCGGCACCAGCCGCTTGCGGAGCTGGTAGCCGTCCTCGGCGAACAGCCGAGCAAGAAGCTTGCCAGATTTCCGCACGCTCCAGAAACTGACGCCGCCCTGGCCGCCGACCATGGCCCGGGCCGGCTCGAGCAAAGCTTCTGCCCGCGGCGACACCATCAGCAGCGTCGCCACCGCGATGCCGCCGCCGGCAACCGCCGGACGATTCAAGGTGGCGGCAATGTCGGGGCCGATGCGAAACTCCTCGGCGTGAATCAGCGCCCCGTCCTGGCGGACGCGCCAGCGGTCATGGAATTGGCCTTGCGAAGCCCGTTCACCCATGGCCAGGCGGCCGAAGACGGTAGCTTCCAGGATCAGCGCATCGGCTCCGGCGGCAAGCTCCACGTCAAGCGTGCGGGCAAAGGCCGAGCGGTCGAAGACGATGGTTTCCTGCGGCAGCCAGGCAATGCGGCCGCCTTCGCCGGCGCTCAGCTGCACCCGCACTTCGGCGCGGTCGGATGCGGCGCGGTAGATTTTCTCGCAGGCCTGCGTCGTTATCGTTGCGGACGCGCCGGCACCGACATCGACCTCCCAGGCGAGACGGTCGCCACCGGTCAGCCCGCCGGCAGTGTTGATCAGGACGGCTTCGAGCGGACCGGCCGAGACTGCCGGCATGCGGATCTTGGCCGAGCCGTCCTGGTACAGGCGCCGAAGACGCGTGCGGCCTCCGTTCCAGTCGCAGCCAAGCCGTGCAACGCCGGCAACGCGCTGGGCCGGCGGCACTGAGGTCAAGCTATATGCGATCGTGTCCACGACACCAACGTTAAGCACTGCGGCGGCTTTGTCGATATATAGCTTGTTGCTTGACAGCGTTTCGGTTTCTATAGAGGGAGCCACCTTGGTACGGTCACCGGCGCCTGGCGGGGGTAAAAGGCGACGATGACGACGTAATCGAGCACAAAAGGGGCGCTGATCAGTTGGCGTCGGGAAACGACAGAGTTGGGGAAGAAACCGAATGGCTGACCAGCTGGCAAACGATATCATCGCCAAGATCAAGGCTCATGCCGAGCCGGGCGGCGAGGAAATCACCACCGGTACCGAACTGACCGCGCTTGGCATCCATTCGCTGGAACTGACGGAGATCATCTTCGATCTCGAGGAAGAGTATGGCATCGAAATCGAGATGAACACGGTCGATGCCTGGAGCAATCTGAAGAATGTCGGCGACATGGTCGAGGCGGTTCGCGCGCTGATCGCGAAAAAAGCCTGACTGAATGCACAAGCGGATCGTCATCACGGGCATCGGCGGGTTATGCGGCCTCGGCACCAATGCACCGGCAATCTGGAATGAGATGCGCGCCGGCCGTTCGGCAATCGGCGCGATCGACAATCCGCTGCTGCATGATCTGAAGGTCAAGGTCGGCTGCGAAATCAAGGCGCTTCCCGAGCACGGCATCGACCGCAAACAGGTCGTGTCGATGGACCGCTTCAGCCTTCTGGCGACGATCGCCGCGCGGGAGGCGGCACAGCAGGCGGGATTGAACCCGCACGCGGCCAACACCTACCGGATGGGCACCATCGTCGGCGTCGGCGTCTGCGGCTGGGAGGCAATCGAAGAGAACTATCGCGCCATCCTGCTCGAAGGCAAGAACCGCGCCGGCATCTTCACCGTACCGAAAGTAATGCCGGGCGCAGCCGCCGGCCATGTCAGCATGAATCTTGGTCTGCGTGGACCGGTGTTCGGCATCACCTCTGCCTGCTCGTCATCCAACCACGCCATTGCCTCCGCGGTCGATCAGATCAGGCTCGGCCGGGCCGACGTCATGGTCGCCGGCGGCACCGATGCGCCACTGGTCTGGGGCATCCTCAAGGGCTGGGAAGCCCTGCGGGTATTGTCGCCGGACACCTGCCGGCCGTTTTCGGCCGACCGCCAGGGGCTCGTGCTCGGCGAAGGCGCCGGCATGGTAGTGCTGGAAACGTATGAGCATGCCATGGCGCGCGGCGCCGCTATTCTTGCCGAAATCGCCGGCGTCGGCCTTTCCGCCGACGCCTCCGACATCGTCGCGCCAACTATCGAAGGGCCTGAGGCGGCGATGCGCTTCTGCCTCGTCGACGCCGGGCTCAATCCGGAGGACGTCGACTATCTCAACGCGCATGGCACCGGCACCAAGGCCAACGACCAGATCGAGACGGCGGCGATCAAACGCGTGTTCGGCGACCATGCCTACAAGCTTTCTGTCTCCTCGACCAAATCGATGCATGCCCACTGCCTCGGCGCATCCGGCGCGCTGGAAATGATCGCCTGCGTGATGGCGATCCGCGAAGGCATCGTGCCGCCGACCGCCAATTATCGGGAAGCCGACACCGACTGCGATCTCGACATCACGCCGAACGTGGCACGCGAGCGCGCGGTGCGCACCGCGATGAGCAACAGCTTCGCCTTCGGCGGCACCAATGCGGTGCTGGCGGTCAAGGCCGTGTGACCACACCCTTTGCGGGCCTTTCACCGGGGCCGGTGAAACTTTCCATGCGCATATTGATCGCGCCAGGCGTCGCGCCTAACTCACTGCGACCCGCCATGACCATGCCGCTCGGCGCGGTCCCCGACCAGGAGTTTCGATGACCGATCTGTCCGCGTTTCCGATCGCCAGGCGCTGGCCGGCGAGCCACCCCGACCGCATCCAGCTTTATTCGTTTCCGACGCCGAACGGGGTGAAAATATCGATCGCGCTGGAGGAACTTGGCCTGCCCTACGAGCCGCATGCCGTCGACATCGGCAAGAACGAGAGCTGGACGCCGGAATTCCTGTCTTTGAACCCGAACGGCAAGATCCCGGCGATGATCGATCCGGACGGCCCGGGCGGCAAGCCGATCGGCCTGTTCGAATCCGGCGCCATTCTGCTTTATTTCAGCGACAAGACCGGCAAGCTGGTCCCGGCAGACGCAACGCTGCGTTACGAGACGATCCAGTGGGTGTTCTTCCAGATGGCTTCCATCGGGCCCATGTTCGGCCAAGTCGGTTTCTTCCACAAATTCGCCGGGCGCCAAATCGCCGACAAGCGCCCGCTCGAGCGTTATCGCGACGAGTCGCGGCGGCTGATCGGCGTCCTCGAAACGAGGCTCAAGGGCCGCAACTGGATCATGGGCGACGATTACACCATCGCCGACATTTCGATGCTTGGATGGGTGCGCAATCTGATCGGCTTTTACGAGGCGCGGGACCTCGTCGGTTTCGACGATTTCCCGGGCGTGGGCGCATGGCTGGAGCGTGGCCTTGCCCGGCCGGCGGTGCAGAGGGGCCTCACCATTCCGGCCAGAGCCTGATCAGAACCCTGACTGCCCCGGCTATTTTGCCTTGGTCCGGGGTTTCGAGCCGCCCTTGCCGACTACGGAAGCGGCAAGCGACGCCGCACCTTTGGCGGTCGCAAGCACGGCACCGGCGGCGACATTGGCCGTTGCCTTAACGGTGCGCATTGCGCTGCCTGCGATCGATCCTCTGCTGCTTGCCGACCTTTTGGCCTTGGGTGCAGCGGCTTTGGCCGCGGCAGGCATCACCTTTTTCGGCGCCGCCTTGCCAAAGCTGGGCTTTGCCGCATCCTTGGAGTGGGCCGCTCCTGCCGGGCCGGCGCTGGTTTTCGCTCGAGTGATTTTTGATCGTGTTACCTTGCCCTTGGCGGGCGCAGGCTTTCTTGCCATGGTTTCCATCTAACCGTTCCCTCATGCAATTGCCGTGTCCGGGATAACGGCCTGAAAGTGTTAAGGTTCCGGCCGAACAGTCCTTACCAGATCAGGCCTGTCCACCGACCACCAGGTCGGCGGGCCGCCGACGGGCAAGCACGCGGTCGATGTTCGGCATGTCGTTGGAAGCAATCCAGGCGCGCGCGTCCTGGTCGGACCGGCCGTGCTCGTGCCATCGCTCGAGCAGTCGGCGCTCGAGCTCGGCGCGCGGCACGTCGACGAAGATAGAGTAGTCGAACAGCGGCGCCAGCCGCGTCCATGGCTCTTCGTCGAGCAGCAGGTAATTGCCTTCGACCAGGATGAATTTGGTCTCGGCGGCGATGATCGCAGCGGCAGCGCGCGACAGCTCCATGCTGCGGTCGAACACCGGGATGGCGATATCCGGCTCGCCAGCGCGGATGCGCTTCAGCAGCGCTTCGAAGCCGGCAAAATCAAAGGTTTCCGGGGCACCTTTTCGCTGGCGAAGGCCGCGCCGCTCGAGCACGACGTCATCGTAGTGGAACCCGTCCATCGGCACGACTTCCGCCGTGCCTTCCGGCAGCAGGTCATGCAAGCCTGCCGACAATGTCGACTTGCCGGCGCCGGGCGGACCCGCAATGGCAACAATGAAGCGCGGCGCCTTGCCGGCGCGCTTGAAAATGGTAGCGGCGAGATGGGCGATCTCAGACATTGGCATCCGTTAAGATGGTTCTGGCGCATTTTGGCGGCAGTTTTCGAAAATTTCAAACGCGGCTTGTGCCAGGCCTTCAATCGGGCCTGGACTGGCTGATCCGCAGGAAATCGTTGTCGAAGCCGATGTCGCGCTCGGCACCGTCAGCCGCCAGGATGCGCATGCGGCCCGGCGAGGTCGTGACGTCGCGCGGCGGCTCGCCGGATGGCCATGGCAGTGCGCCGATGACATGGCGGAACGAAAAGCGGCGCCCTTCAGCAAGGGCAAAGGCGGTCGCCACGCCTTCATGCTTCAGCCAGTTGTCGCCGAGCGACGCGGCATGGCCGACGGCCGTGCGGCCGTCCTCGATGCCGAGCACGCCGCGGTGGCGGCCGCTCCATGGCGCGTAATCGCGCCCGCCATTGCTGACCCACAGCATGGTGACCGGCAGTTCGGCCGGGTTCTTCAGCACCAGCACGAGGTCGGCTTCCGCCTGGCGCGCCAGCGCGGTCCAGCCCGGTCCGCCATGGTCGGCCTCGACCAGCGTGACGAAGTCCTCACGCAGCTGGTCCATGCGATAGGCGGTCAGGTCGATCGTGCCGCCGTCGGCGGCGGGAAAGCGCGTCAGGTCGGTGCTGCGCGCCGGGTAGGCGAGCAAAGAGCGGCCGCGGGCCGGATCGGGCTCCGGCGGCTCGTTCGGCGTCGCGGCAAGGCGCTTCGGCGAGAACGCCAGCCTGCCGCCGGCCTTCATCACCGTCATCGGATGGTGGGCGACCGGAATGGCGCCGGCCCCGCCGGAAAAGACGTGCTCCTGATAGAGAAAGGGATGATCGTCGCGCACGATCAGGATCTTGTCGACGCTCGCGCCCATGACCGGGCGCTGCAGCCGCAAGACGGCGCGCCAGCCATCGACCGTTGCCGCGCTGTCGACGACGTCCCAGCGACTATTGGCCGGCCAGCCATGCAAAGGTGCCTCTTCGACGTCGCTGATCGAGAACGGCGCGCAGAGGAAATCGCCGGACAGGTGGACCGTACCTTCAGGCAGATCTTTCGGCAGCGTCTCGCGCGGCTCGCCGACCCAGGGTGCGCGATGCAAAGGGTTCAGCCGAAGGCCATCGATATCGACCGCCATGTCGGCGAGATGGCCGACGGCAAGATCGACCGATACCGAAATGCCTTTTGCCGTGATCGTGACCGTATCCATGTGCACCTACCGATTCTGCCAGCCCGAATTCAGGCGGCCCGATTCTGCCGGCGCCAGCAAAGCCCACTCGCCGCCGGTTGCGCAAGCGTGGTGGCCGGCAATTCCCCTCAGCCGGCTCGGCACAGCGGCCACGTGGGCCTGTGGACAGGGCACCAATCCAGGCCCCGACCGATATTAACCAAATGGACTGCGCCTTTGCGGTAAGATAGCTTCGCCTCGTCTCGGAAACAGCCTGCCTTCGGAACCGACTTGTCCGCCTTGCGCTTCTTTTCGCTCATCCACAATTACGTCGCGGTGCTGGCGCTGCTGCTGTTTGCCGCCGGCTGCACGACGGTGACGCCGCCCGACAGCGTGCTGGCCGTGCCGGCGCCGCCGCAGAAATATGCCGCGATGGTCATCGACGCCGGCACCGGCAAGACGCTGTTCGAGGTCAATTCCACGGCGCCACGCTATCCGGCGTCACTGACCAAGATGATGACGCTCTACCTTCTTTTCGAGGCGCTGGAGTCGGGGCGGATCAGCAAGGAGACGCAAATTCCGGTGTCGGACTACGCCGCGCGGCAGCCGCCGACCAAGCTGCGGTTCAGGCGCGGCGAGACGATCGACGTCGATTCGGCGATCCGCGCCATCGTCGTCAAATCGGCCAATGACGTGGCGGTCGCCGTTGCCGAATATCTCGGCGGCAGCGAAGAGGCGTTCGCCGGCATGATGACCGCCAAGGCGCGCCAGATCGGCATGAGCAGCACCGTCTTCCGCAACGCCTCGGGCCTGCCGGATGGCGACCAGCACACGACGGCGCGTGACATGGCGGTGCTCGGCATGGCGCTGCACACCCGCTTCCCGCAGCATTTCCACTATTTCTCCGACAGCGACTTCATGTTCCGCGGCAGGCTGGTGCGCGGCCACAACGACATGCTCGGCCGGGTGCGCGGCGTCGACGGCATCAAGACCGGCTACATCAGAGCTTCGGGCTTCAACATCGTTACCTCCTATAATGCAGACGGGCACAGGCTGATCATCGTGGTGATGGGCGCCGACAGTGCGCGCCAGCGCAACGACCATGTCGAGGCGCTGATCCAGCGCAGCCTGTCGACGGCGACGGCGAACGCGACGACGCGGCTGCTGTATGCCGAGCAGCAGTGAGAGGTTGGTCTACGGATATGGCCGGACGTTATCCGGCCAATCAAGTTTGTCGAGTTCATCCTGAGGCACTTTGCCATGCTGGTCGAACGCGGCCTGCAATCGCTCACTAAGCCACGATGTGCCTTGGTTAGAAAGCTCAACCGCTGCTTGTTGTTGGTAAGCCTTTCTCGGATCAGTGTTCCCTTCGCCACGTGATGCATTGCGCTTCGTCGACGCGAACGAATTTGCGCCGAGAGCACCCATGAGTTCGTTGAGAGAGATGCCGTTGGCCATCGTGCCTGCAACAAATTCGGCATGGTGGACGCGAATATAGCGGGACCACGTTGCTTTCCAATCGCGGTGAGTAATGTCTTCGGGCGTGGCATCGTCTCGTGCCGGCACATGATGCATGCCTATCGCAAGCCCAAAAACCCGGATGTCATTCGGATCGTATGTCAGTCGTGCGATGAAGATCACCGCATCGTCCTTAACCATTCGCGGCCGCTTTGTGGCGGGGTATGCGACAGCCCAATGGCAACCAGATCGCTCTATTTCCTCGATCGTGGGGAATGCTAATGGAACCCGATTGTCGCCCTCACCAAGAAACTTCACAAATGCCTGGGGAGCATCGGCAACATTTATGGGCAAGGTTGCCGGAGAGTCGACTATCCCTGCGTCGGCGCCAAAGTCGCCGAGGCCGATGGGGAGATTTGGGCGCCCGCCTTTCGCTCGATGGTGCGTCACCGTTTCGTCCCATTTATCGAGCTGCTGGACCGTAAGGTCGGCACCGCTGCGCATCCAAAGATCATCGAAATAGCGGCGGCACGCCGCGATGATTTCTGCATCTTGGGAAACCAAGCCGAACTCGTGGTTTCGGGTGAGCGCGGCCTCCGTCAGATTGGCAGATGTCACGATCGCTCTGTTTGATCCGAACAGGTACATCTTAGCGTGCAGGTTCCTGACGCCGCGCACCGTCCCTCCGACCTCCAGCAGCCGCCGCAGGGCCACAACGTCGCTGACGCCTTCCGCGAAATCTGACAAATTGAACCGGGTGATAGCCTGAACGGTTTTCGGACCCGCTGAAAGCAAGCGTCGCAATGCGCCCGCTTTTATAAACGGGGAAATGATCCGCAACTCGCTTGCATCCTCGCGAATGGCCTCGGCGACTTCCCGCGACCAACCTGAGTCGACGAGCCTTGTCGTCATTCCGCTGCCTGCAGTTCTCGATTCTCGACCGGCGCTAGCGCTTCGGCCAGCAGCGCGTCGAGGAGGCGCCGGCGGGTGGCGGCGGTAGTATTGAGGCTCGCCTCTAGCCGGTCGCAGAGCGCCATCAGCGCATCAACCTTTGCGACGATGCGGTGCTGCTCGGCGAGGGGCGGGATCGGGATCGGAAGCGGCTTCAAGTTGGCCGCCTTGATGCCCTTGGCCGTCATGCCGGTTGCGTGCTTGTCGATCAGCGACTGCATCAGATCGCTCATCACCGCGAACATCAGGAACTTTGTATCAATCATCGCATATGGCTGAAAGCAGATGGCGCGTTGCGCGAGTGCAAATGGTTCCTGGATATCGTTCAGGCAGATGTTTGCGAGCGGCGCCTCCGTGGTGAAGAACAAGTCGCCGATCTCGGGGAAGCCGCGCTTCATCCACGTCTTGAAAGTCACCTTCGATATGTATTCGCGCGGCTCACGGTTCAGGTAGCCCATGCGAATGTTCTTCGCGGTGATGAGTGGGATTCCTTCATCCGTCTTGGGAGGCGTGTTCCCGCGATAGTCGATGAACAGAAAGAGGTTCTCGAATGATTGAACGGCCCATCCCGAGGGAAGCGCCATTTCGAGTTCGTCGGGCGTCGGATCGGGCTCCATCTTGATCCGTGCGTCGCCGGTCTTCTTCTTCCGTTCAGCCTTTGCCTTCGCGATCCGCTTCAGCAGTTCCGACGCTGGTTCGTCCTTCTCGTCCTGCGGCACCAGCTTGCCGCGCACGGCGAGGTTGAGGATGGTCTGGCGCAGGGCATTGATCTGGTCGGGGCGCGTGGTGAGGGCGGGCAGCGCGTCGAGGACGAAGCGGGCGTCGGCCAGGAAGGTTTCGGCATCAAGCGCGTTGAGGCGGGCGAGGCTCGACGCCGTCAACCTGTCGCGTAACCCCTCGCGGTTTCCCCGCCCTGCCGCCAGCCGATCGCAGAGACCCATCAGCTCATCGACCTTGGCGACTATGCGGTGCTGCTCAGCGAGGGGTGGGAGGGCGATTATCTGCTCGTATGCGTCGGAACGGCTTAAGCCGGGTTTCACGCCCTTTCCGAGCTTGTCCAAATCGAGAGCCGCAAGCGCGTTTAACAGAAATCGAAGATTAAGGAATAGCGGAGACTCGACGAAGTAGGCAACGTCGGTCGTCCACGACGGGCCATCGCAGAGAGTCAAGGCACCAGCTGATCCTTTACGGCCTACGATGATCGAAGGGCGCACCGTCAGTGGTTCATCGGTGAAGCCGACGATCCCATTTGAACCGAACACGGGCACTGGGCCTTCGTCTAATCGTTCGCTTGCCTTCAAGCCTTTGCCGTATTGGAAATCTAGGATCGAACCGACCTTGGCTCGACGCCATCCTTGCGGCAAATCGGATTGATCTAGTTTCTCCTTTGCGATCCGCTTCAGCAATTCCGATGCCGGTTCGTCGTTCGTATCTTGCGGGACGAGTTTGCCGCGCACCGCCAGATCGAGAATGAAGCGGCGCAGCCGTGCGATCGCGTCGGGCGCGTCGGCGATCTTCTCGTAATGCGCCAATAGCCGTTGCGCATTCATCGGGCCAGCGCCTCGGCGAGGATCGCCTTCAACTGATCCCGCAATCCCACCGTTTCGGCTTCGGCGCGGGCGAGGTCGGCCAGCAGCGTTTCCGGGTCGCCATGATCGTCCGCCACCGCGTGCGGGTTCTTGATGTCGAGATTGTAGCCGCGCGCCTTGACCTCCTCGGCCGTGACGCGCCACGCCTGCGGCGTCTCCTCGCGGCCCTCGCGATCCTTGCCGCCCCACCAGTCAATGCAGCCCTCGAAATGCTCCAGCCGGATCGGCTTTGTCATCGAATAGGCTTTCTGGCCTTCCGGCACGCGATGCTCGTAGAACCAAATGTCTTTCGTTGGCGCGCCCTTCTCGAAGAACAACAGGTTAGTGCCGATCGATGCATAGGGCTTGAACACGGAATTGGGCAGGCGGACGATGGTGTGGAGGTTGCACTCCTCCATCAGATGTTCCTTGAGCCGCGTCTTCACGCCCTCCCCGAACAGCGTGCCATCGGGCAGAACCACGGCGGCGCGACCATTCGGTTTCAAGAGGCGCACGATCAGCGCCAGGAACAGGTCCGCCGTTTCCTTGGTACGGAAGGTCGGAAAATTGTTCTCGATGCCGTCTTCCTCGCGCCCGCCGAAGGGCGGATTGGTGACGACGATATCGACGCGCTCGTCCTTGCTCCATGAAATCAGCGGGCGGGCCAACGTGTTGTCGTGGCGCACGAAGCTCGGGTCCTCGATGCCGTGCAGCAGCATGTTGGTGACGCAGAGCATGTGCGGAAGCTGCTTTTTTTCCACCGCGCGAAGTGCGCCCTGCATCGTCTCACGCTGCGCGGGCGTGCGGACGTAGCCTTTTTCCATGTGACGAATAGCGCAGGTGAGAAAGCCACCCGTGCCGCAGGCAGGATCGAACAGCGTTTCTCCTGGGCGCGGGTCAATGCGATCAACCATGAAGGCAGTCACGGCGCGCGGTGTATAATATTCGCCGGCATTGCCTGCCGATTGAAGATCATTCAGCAACTGCTCATAGAACTCGCCGAAGTGCCGCCGCTCGTCGAGATTATTGAAATCAACCTCGTTGATCTTGTTTAAGACCTGCCGGATGAGGTGTCCGGATTTCATGTAATTGTACGCGTCCTCGAACACGTCGCGCACTACGCGGCGCCGGTCGCCCGGTTTTCCAGTGAGCTGCAGGCCTTTCAATGCAGGGAAAAGTTCATCATTGATGAAATCGAGCATGGCTTGCCCGGTGATGCCTTCTGGGTCGGCCGCCCAGTTGCGCCACTGGAGTTTTTCCGGAATCGGCGAGTGGTAGCCGTCCTTAGTCAGTTCAAGTTCTTGATCCTGGTCGTCGATGATCTTGAGGAAGAACATCCAACACAACTGGCTGATGCGCTGTGCGTCGCCATCAACGCCAACATCCTGGCGCATGATGTCCTGGATGGATTTGACAGTGGTGCGGACAATCATTGGCTATGCGATCTCCTGGTAAAGGGCGTCCTGCATTTCGTGGACGGCCTTTTCAAAGCCCTCCTTGCCGCCGAACGCCTTGATTAGTTGGACGACGCTGCCCATCGCAGTGAAGGGCGTCACCTTCAGCACGTTGGCGTCGTCGAGATGGATTACGCCTTCGTCCCGATATTTTTCGAGCAGCGCATCGAGCACGGCCCGGGCTTGTGGCCCGTATTTGGTGAACACGTCGCGCTTCTTGACGTTTTCGGCACGCTCGCGGCGTGTCAAAAGTTTCTTGTCGAATGCCACGTGGCAGATCAGATCGAAGGGATCGAGGTTCTTGCCCAGTTCATCTGCGATGGCGTCAAGCGCCAGGCCCTCGGCTTCCAGTTCCTCAACGATCGCGTGTTTGCGTTCAGCAGATTTCCAGCGTCTGAGGAAATCGTCGAGACTGGCGAAACGCTTCTTCAACGCCGTCTTAGTGAAATCGCGCAGGCTTTCGGTGACGAGCTTGCCGTTCTCGTCAAGATATTCGACGCGCTCGGCGACGATGCGGGCGCCGACGCCGTCCACGTAAATCTTGCGCACGTGGTTGCCCGGCGGTAGCGGAACGCCCGGCTGATCGATTATGGTTTCGCTATCGCCCGGTTCGTATGGCGCTTGATCACCTTCACCAAGACCGACGACAGTATCGTCGGGCGGTGTGATCGGATCGTCTTCGCTGGGTTCGTAAATCTGCACCGGATCCCCATCGAATTCTGGGTCAGCGAAATGATTGGTCGCGCCACGAAAGTCGATCAACGTGAAGTAGAATTTCTTGGTATCCTCGTGAACGCGGGTGCCGCGCCCGACGATTTGCTTGAACTCGGTCATCGACCCTACCGTGCGATCGAGCACGATTAGCCGACAGGTCTGCGCGTCAACCCCGGTGGACAAAAGCCGCGAGGTCGTGACTAGAACGGGATACTTCGATTCCGGGTCAAGGAAATTGCCAAGCTGGTCCTGGCCATCGCTGTCACCGCCGGTGATCCGCATGACATATCGGTGGTTCTCGTCGCAAAGATCCTTGTTCTCGTTGATGAGTGCCTGTCGCATACGCGCTGCGTGCTCCCGGTCAACGCAGAACACGATGGTTTTCTGGAAGCGGTCGCCGGTTTCCTTTAGAAATTCGGTGACCTTCTTGGCGGTAAGCAAAGTGCGGTCGTCAAGAACCAGCGTCCGGTCGAAATCCTTAGCGTTATAGATTCGATCCTCGACTTCGTTACCATCTCGGTCGAGTTGCCCAAGTTCCGGGCGATAGCCCTCAATGTCGCGATCGATGTGGACCTTGATGACTTTGTAGGGTGCAAGGAAGCCGTCACTGATGCCCTGGCGCAATGAATAGGTGAAGATTGGCTCGCCGAAATAATCGGCGTTTGAAACGTATTCCGTTTCTTTCGGCGTGGCAGTCAGGCCGATCTGCGTTGCACCGGAAAAGTGGGTGAGGATTTCGCGCCACGCGGAATCCTCGGCCGCGCTGCCGCGATGGCATTCGTCGATGACAATTAGGTCGAAGAAGCCGGGGGAGAACTCTTTGTAGAGCTTCTGGCGCTCCTCCGGTCCGGTGATCGCTTGATAGAGACCGAGATAGACCTCGAAGGCGGTGTCGATGCGCCGCTTCCTGTCGAGCGCCAGTGTCAGATCGACCGTGGTGCCGTCCTGCCGCTCAATGGTCTTTGCGTTCGTCGAAAGCTTCGCCATCGCCGCGCCGAACGGGCGGAAGTCGTTCACCATCGTCTGGTCGATCAACACGTTGCGGTCGGCAAGGAAGAGTATGCGTTTCTTGCGACCCGCCTTCCACAGGCGCCAGATGATCTGAAATGCCGTGTAGGTCTTGCCCGTCCCCGTCGCCATGACGAGCAGCACGCGATCGCGCCCCTTGGCGATGGCCTCGATCGCGGCATTGACGGCGTTTACCTGATAATAGCGGGGTGCTTTGCCGCTGCCGTCGTCGAAATAATCCTGAAGCACGATCTGTTCTGCTTCCGGGTCGAGGCCCTTCCAGGCGCGATAGCGTGCCCAAAGATTGGCGGGCGACGGAAAGGCGTCCATGCCGAGGTTCGCCTCCTTGGTGTCGCTCTGGCCCGTGCGGTCGTGAAAGACGAAACCGTCGCCGTTTGAGGAAAAGACGAAAGGGATGTCCAGCGTCGCGGCATAGTCGAGGCCCTGCTGGATACCATCGCCAACGCCGTGGTTGTTGTCCTTCGCTTCGATCAAGGCGATGGGGATATTCGGCTTATAGTAGAGAACGAGGTCGGCTTTTTTTGCCTTGCCACGCGTCACCAGCTTGCCACGTACGATAATGCGGCCCTTGGTGAAATAGACCTCCTCCCGAACCTGCAACATCTCGTCCCATCCGGCGAGCTTAACGGCGGGCAGAATGAATTTCGTGCAGATGTCGCGTTCGGTGAGGCTTCGTTTGTCCATTAATTGATATCCCCCTCCTTGGCTCTATTGGGTAAGCTCAATCCGATCAAGAGCGCGGTTCAAAACGTTGACCGGATTTCGTGCAAACTCCACTTGCCCGTTGAAGCCCGGCCCGGCTTCCGCTAAGAAGCCGGGGCTGGCCGGTTTACCGGCTGGTTCGTTTTCCGGATCGCCGATCCTGAAGGCACCCGTAGCTCAGCTGGATAGAGCGCTGCCCTCCGAAGGCAGAGGTCACAGGTTCGAATCCTGTCGGGTGCGCCAATTTAAACATAAATATCAGATATTTAGGCGACGATGATTTTGGCAAGTGTCCTCGCTCTTTTTGCGCGGAAGCACTACGGAAGCACAAGAGATCGTACCAATTTCGCTGCAAACCCTCTTGTGGAAAAGATGCCATCGAAGTCTGCTCGATGATGACGCGTTGACCGAGGGCCGCCCATTTCGGGGCGAATAGGATGCATCGGCTCATGAGATTGGTGTCCGTGATGGACCCGGCTCGGTGCTGCAACGACCGGTTGGGAACGGGGCGGCTGACTCGAAGCCGACGTACGTTTTCCACGACGCGAACGACAGCTTTGCGCGCATCTCGATCATTCGCACGATCCGGTCCTCCACCAAAAGCAGACTCGTCGGTTCCCACGTTCGTGTCAGTCGATCGTGACGGTACGAACGGCGATTATACTATGGACCAGATTATCAATCTGGAAAGGCTGGCGTGCCGTTGGTGCCCAAGGCTAGAAAGCACACCGATAGGATTGTGGAAATCTATGCTTTTTGGCTCGCAGCGGTGAAATTTCTTCCCGGCGGGGGCTACGGTTGCTTATATGCCCGCGCGGAGGGATGCCAATAAATGCAAATTACGCCATGCGGGCGCGGTGTACACGCGCGAGAAGTCAAAGGACTGGAGCGCCTCAAGAAGGATCTCCCGCCCAATTGGTACGCATTCAGCAATCTCGATCTCGTCCTGGGTCTCGGAAAGTCGCGTGAAATCGATCTCATCATCGTCGCGGACCACCGCATCTTCTTTGTAGACATAAAGGATTGGCACGGCCGGATCGAAAATCGCGGCGGGCGCTGGTATCACAACGGTAAGGACAGCGGTCCGTCCCCGGTCCAGAAGATCGGCGATATTGTCCGCGAAATCCTGACGCCTTTAGGAAATGCGCTGAAAGCACGCACAGAGACCCGCAAGGAGCCGGTCCCATCGATTGTCGGCCTTGTCGTGGTGACGGGCTCCGCGAACATCTCAGCGCTCGATGGGCAGGAGCGGGCAAAAGTAGTTACGGTCGACGAGTTCATAAAGCTCGTGACCAACGCCAGGAAGCAGACGGAGATCTTCGGTGAGCCGCTGACCACTTTCATCAGACGGCCCCTCACGGATAATTTCTGGAAAGACAAGCTCAGCCGTTTCTTCAATGTCGGTCCCAATTCGCCCTTCAAGCCGGGAAGGCGCCGCTTTCAGCGGTATCTTGCTGAGGACAGCCCCAGCTACGCCCATCCGAGCGACGTTTACCGCGAATACGAGGCGGCGGAAGAAGGCAACAAGAACAACCTGGGCATTCTCCGCCTCTGGGATTTCACGAAATGCAGCGAGGCCCGCTTTCTGACCGAAGAAGGCCGGCTGGAGATCGCTGGGCGAGAACAGCAGGTCTATCACTGGCTGCGAGACAGGGATCAGGACCTGGAACGCACTCTCCTGACGCCGCGGCTCGATGATCCCGAGCGCGGGGTGAAATACTGGGAAATTTATGACCGCAGGCGACGCATGCGCCGCCTTAACGAATTTGCAGTTAGCGATGCCGCGACGCTGCTGCCCGGCGAGAAGATTGAACTTGCGCGCCAGGTCCTGAACGCCGTTGCCGCCATGCACCGGCAGAACGCATCGCACCTTGATCTTGGCGGTCACAGCATCTGGCTCGAGCTGCCCACCTCCGTGCGGTTATCGCATTTGCTCGCCGCGCGGTTTCCTGAAGGCAGATCGCTGGGATCAGCGCGCTATCAGTTCCTCTCCAGCGTGGCCGTTCCCGACGACGTTCTGGGTGTCGATCTGGGCCCCAAGCGTCGCGACGTATTCCTTCTCGGTGTTGCGCTTCATCACCTGCTGTTTAATTCTCTCCCCACTGGCGAGCCTGCTGAATGGCGGCCTGAGGTCGACGTGAAGAACGACTATGCGGCGCTACATCCCTGGTTCGTAGAAGCGCTCGAAGTCAGTCCACAACAGCGCTTCGCGGATGCCGTAATCGCGCTCGAAGCCTTTAACAAAGCCACTGCCGCCCGCCCAACCCCTGATGAAATCGTGGCGGGCCTTGAGTCGTTCCGCACCGCCATGCGCACGCAGCGTCAGCTGTTCATGGCGTTTCCCGTTGAAGGGGACATGGTGCTCGAAAGCGACCGTCTCGATGTGTGGCGCAGTAGACAGAATGAAACGCCGGTCTTGGTGAAACAGTGGAAGCAGCCCGCTTGGGGTGATCTGCGGAGAGAAGGGGGAACGGTTCTCGCCTTCCTGCGCAAATCCGCTGATGCGAAGGCAGACAAGCTGCCTGGCATCGCGCCGGTGCGGGACGTCCACTGGCTGGGTGATAGCCTTGTCCTCGTGCAGGATTGGGTCGAGGGGACGTCTTTGGCTGAGGAGCTGGCTATATCCGCGGGGCAGATGTCCTCCGTTGAAAAAGCGATCGATGTTACCAGCCGCTTGATCACGGCTGTCGAAACCCTCCACGATCACAGCTTTTCCCATGGCGATCTGAAGCCGGCGAATATCGTCATCAGGGAGGGAGAGCCTGTTCTGATCGATGCTCTCGACTTCTCACCGCGCGTCGATGGCGATCTCGTTACGTCGGCGTACGCACCGGAATCCGGGACGCGCCTCGAGCGCGACCGGTATGCCATTACAAAAATCACGGAAGAAATTTTCGCCTGCGTCGACGATCTCGAAGCACAAACTGCCGTCGAAATAGCGACGGCCGTCCGGGATTGCCGTGAAAAGCCTCCCGTTCTGACCACCTTGTTGCCGTTGCAGGAGGCCTTGGCGCGCGCCGAGGAGCGCCGCACCAAGACGGATGAACCAGCTTCTTCTGATGGTCTTTCCATCTCGTTAGCGGGACAGCAGACGGGGGTGATCGATCCGGACGAAGGGTACCTGTTTCTGCGCCTCCGGCGACACCCGTCTTATGGCAGCCTGACGCTGCATATACGCGGCGCGTTCGAAGAGATCGAAGTCCGTCTCGACCGGCAAGGACAACCGATTGGAGCATTCCGGCGCCGGCTCGAGCAATGGCTACTTTCAATCGCCTCAAAACAGGAATTCCACAAGATCGAGGGACCGCTCACAGTCACGAGGGACGATGTCACAGACCTGTCTGCGCTTGCACCATTACTCGCTGACACCACTGTAAAGGCGCGTATCGATCAGGAACTCTCCGGGCCCGCGGCGCCCGCCATAACGGAGGCGCAGGACGCCGGAGGTCTGGCACCTCAAGATGACGAAGCCGAAGACGCGCTGGCAGAAGAAATTGCCGTCATGGCGGCCGCCCAGCCGGCAGATATCGACGTGCCAAAACTCTGGCGCACCCTGATTGACGTTGAAAATGAACTGACCACCGAGGGCGTTGCCCAGCTAGACAGCGCCTTCGATCGCAATATCGCGCGCCACAAAGTCGTGCTTGAGCTGGAGAGCGGTGACTTCGACTTTTCGCGCAACGATACGGTCGGTGTGCAGAAGCAGGACAAGCGGGGCAATTGGCGCCGCGTCGGAGAACTCGACCTGAACAGATCGCGCCCTGACCTTGCGGTCATCGATCCCCAGAGCGGCGCAACCTTTGGATCGCGCCTGGTCGAAGCGGGTCAGCGACTCCGCTTTCTTAGCCATTTCGAGGGGACGAGCCTCAAGCGGCGCACGGATGCCGTTGACCGCATTCTACTGGGCAACGGTCGAGCGGGAAATCTTCTGTCCGCGTTCGACTCCCGTTCGCAGGCAACGCCCGAAATCACCGCACGTCAGGTAAGCGACGAGGCACTGGCGATCTACGATCTGAATGACGATCAAAAGGAAGCTTTTCGCCAAATTGTCTGCGCTCGGCCGCTCGGTCTTCTGCAAGGTCCGCCTGGCACGGGAAAAACCAGATTCATCGCCGCGCTCACGCACTTCACCATCGTCACCGGCATGGCCCGCAACGTGCTTCTATCCAGCCAGTCTCACGAGGCGGTGAACACCGCGGCCGAAGCCGTTCTCAAGCTGTTCCGCAAGACCGGCGAGCTTCCCAGTCTGCTTAGAGTCGGGATGGACGACGGGCAAGTCTCTGAACCGCTGCGGCCATACCATACCTCGCGCGTTGAGCAGTCCTACAAAGACAGATTCAGCGCGACTTTCGGCGACCGCATGGCCGTTGCCGGAAAGAGCTTGGGCATGCCGCCGGAGGTCATTGCGGCCGTGGTCACCCTCGAATCCACCGTCCGGCCGGTAGTTGAGCGCATCGCGGAATTGTGCCATTCCACAGAGCCGCAGCTACAACGGTTGCGAGGGCTCACCGATACCTTGCAAGAGCACCTGTCGCTACTCGATATCGATGTCGAGCTTCCTGATAGCATCTTCGAAGAAGACTGGATCAAGGTCCTGGACGACGTGGCCGGCGCGATCTCCCGCCGCGCCGCGCGGCAGAATGCCGTGGGCGCGGACAAAATCGAACGTCTTCGCGCCATCGCGGGGCTTGGGCGCGATTTTGTCGGCAGCGTTTCACGCGCCGAAAGAAGCTTCGACACTTTCCTTGCTGGAACGCGGCAGATCGTAGTTGGAACCTGCGTCGGGCTGGGCCGCTCATCTCTCGGTCTGACAGCGACGGCATTCGATCTCGTCATTATCGACGAGGCGGCACGCTGCACGTCCGGCGAATTGCTAGTGCCACTTCAAGCTGCGCGTTGGGCAGTCCTTGTCGGGGATCAGGCCCAGCTGCAGCCGCAGCACAAGCCGGAAGTCGTCAACCTTGTGGCGGAACGCACAGCCATCTCCAAAAGAGAGATCAAGCGCAGTGACTTCGAGCGGGTATTTGCGACCCCTTATGGGCGCAAAGCGGGCGCAAGGCTGAAGACCCAATACCGCATGCTGCCGCCGATCGGTCAGCTGGTTTCCGAAGTCTTCTATCCAGACCTCACATTGTCGGCTGGCCGCACTGCGCCCGAAATCGACGAACAGTGCCTGCCGAAGGAGCTGAACAAACCCCTCGCCTGGATCACCACGGACAGCCTGGGCGCTGCTGCATATGAACGCAAAGAAGCGAGCAGCAAGATCAATCCGGTCGAAGCCGACGCCATCGTTCGCCTGCTGGAGAAATGGCACGCGGAGGACAATTTCCGGCAGTGGCTTCTCACCCAGCAAATGCATCCCGTCGGCGTCGGCGTCATTTGCATGTACGCAGCGCAGCGCAATCTGATCGAACGCAAGATCAGGCAATCGGCGCTCGCCTCGCTCCTTGAGCGCCAGGTGAAAGTCGGAACGGTCGACAGTTATCAAGGGAAAGAGAACCCGATCGTCATCCTTTCGCTTGTTCGCAACAACGCCTTTGGTCCGCAGGCTGGAGGGGTAAAGGGCATCAAGGAAGGATTCCTTACAACCCCCAACCGCATCAATGTTGCGGCCAGCCGCGCGATGGATCGGCTGGTTATTGTCGGAGCGCGGCAACGCTGGATTGCCAACAACCCCATGGGCTGTCTCTCCGCTGGGTTCTCCCGGAGGGTAGCGGACGGTTCAGCGGTGGAAATTTCCGTCGACGAGATTGTCGGCACGGTCGCCAATCAGGCCGAACCGGCACAACCGCGTGTCAAAGCAAAGAAAGGAGGAGCCGTTGGGAACGCCTAGTCGTCCACTGCTCCGCTTGAAGGGCCATGAGATTGTGCCTGCGGACGAAGATCGCCGGGTCGCCATCGACGTGTTCGATCTGCTGTTGCCCTGCCGAAACTACGAGGTGAAATACAAGGTCGCCGCCCTGGGGCAGGTGAGCCCGACCCTGGAATTCCTGCTACGTCTTGTAAAGGCAACCCCGGGCATCAGCGATGCCGACGCGGGCGCGTTCTTTGGTTACAGCGTGTCGGAGATGGCCTACGTCCTCGAAGAGGCGACCGGCCCCGGCTATGTCGAACGACGAGCCGGCCGGCTTTGGTTGACCGTTTCTGGCGACAGTCTGTTTCGGGAGGGGGAGAAAGAACCGACCATCTACACTGTCGAATCCCGTCGCCGCACTTTCGGTTTTGACCTGATGTCGATAGCGCCTCAGGGCAAACGTGGGATAGATCCTGTGGAATCGGCATTGCCCGAATTGCCTTCTGAAGACCCGGCAGGCACCGGGCGCGTGGCAGAGCGCCTGCCCGGTAGATTCAAACATTTTTTTCGCGAACTGGCCGACCGGGCCGACCGCGGAAAATTGGAGCGCCGCGATATCTATTCCATCGACCCTGCGGTCTCTGCTGGTGAGCGGTTCCAGGTGCCGGTTCGGGTTTTGACATACGCGCAAGCATCAAATCCGAGCGCCGCGGAAATAGATCTTTCTTCGTGGCGGCCAGATCATGAAATTGCCGATCGGCGGGAAATCGAGCGCGCCGTCGCGCTTCTCGTCAAGGACCAGCAGACTTCCGTCAACCAGCTCGATGCCGCGTCCGCTTACCAGGTTCTCATCGATCTGGCCCCCGATTTTCTAAAGGAGTTTACGACACGCGCGGGTCTTTCCGAAGTCCGATACTGGCGCGAAGCGGTGAGCCGCGCCGGCGAGCCGCGAACAGACAGAAAGACCATCCCCATTGTTGGTTCGCTTCTGCTCCAGGAGAACATCGAGCGCATCAGTGCTGTGCTCGAATACGGCATGCGCGATGCTGCAGAGCCGCCGAGCAGGATATATGCGGTGGCGCCGCAGACAAGGCGTTGGGGTGCAACGACCCAGCAACGAGACATGCTCACGCTCCTGCAGGAAAAACTTGCGCGCGCGTTTCCCAGCGTGGATCGGGGGGACACGAAATCCACCTGCCTTTATGCCGGTAAGCCGGCCGCTTACACCACGAGGACCTTTGACGAGGTCCTGACAAGCCACGTCGAGCATTTCCCCAAGGCGCTAGAAATTCTGCTGATCCCGGGTGTCGCTGTGGCCGCGCTGGCTCATGCGCCCCTGGGAGCATCCAATGGCAATCCGGTGCCGCTTGGTTGGGCATCCTTCGATCCAGAGGTCGTCGAACGCGGCAACACTTATCTGATGGACCGCCTCGAGCGCTACGCGGCATAGACCAACGGACATCCCCCGACCTGCCGGACACGACGAGCTTCTGTTCGCGCTCAGCGTTGCGATCGCTGAAGGACAGACCGCCAATGAACGCGGTAGAAGTTTAGAGGAGTTTGGCCGACGCTTCTTCGGAAGTGTGTTCGAGATCATCGATGAGCACTATTGGACGGAAGCGGGAGAGATTGATCTCATTGCCGAGATCACCCCTGCAACGCCCTTCCGGCGAGAGTTCGGCGGAGACGTATTCATCGAGTGCAAGAACTGGGCGACGCGGCTTGCAATGGAGAAGGCTTCAGCCTTCACCATGAAGCTTGAGCAGCGCCGTGTCCGACTTGGGTTCATCCTTTCCGCCCAGGGCTTCAAAAAAGCGGCCGAAGAAGTAATCAGGGGACAAGCGCCGAGTCCCGAAAAGGCGCTCATTGTTTCTAGCGACCGAAGAAGTGCGGGCGACACTGCAGCGTCGCGAGCCGATAGAACTCTTCTTGAAGGACCGTATTCGCGCGACGAAATATCGCCAACGTCGATCAAATAGTGGTGTTGTTCCGCCTTGTCCCTCAGGGATTGTGAGGAATCGTCGGTTCAAACCCGCCAAGCCGAATTAATGGTCTTGTAGACTCGATGGTATAGCCCGATGCATTTGTCGATGGCTCAAGAAGGCATCCCAATCATGCAGCTGCCACAGGGACCGGTTTTCGCGCCCGTTCCAGCAATGTTATTCCATCGATGAGTGATCGGTCCAGCCGATGTGCCGTCTCATGGATGAGGAGGGGAAGCGCATCCGCCAAAATCGGGAGCGCCGGCAATCCCCAACCCGCCAGACGCTCCTCGAGCGATCTCTTCAGACTTGCTGAATGCCAAGGCGTTCGAGCATCGTCCCACAGATGCTTTTCCTCCTTGACCTTGATCCAGAGCCAGGGTTCGAGCCGCTCGACCGAGCCGTCCTTCCGCAAACGCCACAGGGGCTTGTAGTCGCGTGAGAAGAACACTTCCGAGCCATCCGGCTCCGTCCAGTAGCCATAGGGCAGATACAGGCGCATGGGCAAAAAGAGGGGTAGGGAAGTTCGCGGCGCCACATATTCAAAATCCGCGATGGTCGTGACCTCCTGATGTGAAATCACCTGTGTTGGCCGTCCGAAATCGAGGAGAATGACCGGTTCGCCTTTGCGACCCCGGGTCTTGAGTTTGCCCATCGCGCCACGCCGCCGGGCACCGACCACCGGTAGCACTGATTTGCGCCAGCAGCTCAGGCGGATGGCGATCTGGTCATTGAGGAGGAGCGGTCTATCGCCGGTCAATCGCGAAGCCGAGAGCGCGAACTGCGCGTCCCCATCCTGCACGCCGAGCTCGCGTCCTAGTGCAAGGCTGAGGTCGGACTGGCGCTCGACAAACGCATGATGCTCCAATTCTTGATCAAGCGTGCTAGGGGTATCGGCGCCGAAGCTTCGGTTGAACTCGTACCAGTCGCGATAGCCGCGTGCGCGGGCAAGGCCGTTCTGCGCAGCGGATAGTGCCAATCCAAGCTCGCCTCCAATATGCTTGGCGGCTTTCTTTGGTCGGGTGGAATTCGGAAAGCACAGCCTCATGATCGTCTCCCAAAGGCGCCTGGTGCGAGTCGGTCCACTCAACCCAACGGCGCGCTCGAAAGAGGGCCGAGGTCTTAGAAGTGTACTTGCCCCGAAGGCTTCACCAATGTGGACGGTGCGGGAGACTGCTCCGCTTCGGAGAACATCTCATGCCATCCAGATTTGTCAACTGCCGCAACGTCGAGATTCACCCCTGACGAAGGAAGGGCGCGCCTTCCTGTGCGTTCTGATAATGTCACGAGCCGCTCGCTGTTGCAGTTGCCTCGCCGGGCTGGCGCCGCACGCGCTTGGGCTAGCCGTAGCCGCAATGAGCCAACGGCGGGCCGGGGAACGGTGCGGCGACGATGGAAAACAATCCCGCAAATCCGGCGCCGTCGGCACAAGGCGGCGATATCAGCCGAATTGCCGGGCTGTCACCAATCTGCGTAGACTTTGTTTATGCTGAGAATCGGCTCCGAACTACAGCTTAGCGCCTCCGACTTGGTTGGCCACTTGAACTGCGGTCACTTGACGGCGCTTGACCTTCAGGTTGCGGACGGCGCGCTTGAAAAGCCGAAGATCTGGGACCCGCTGCTCGAGATCCTCCAGCAGCGCGGCGCGGCGCACGAGGCTGCCTATGTTGATCACCTACGGGCGTCCGGCTTTACGGTCGCGGTCATCGAGGGCAAGGGCATCGATGACGGCTCAATGTCCACCACGATCGAGGCGATGCGCGCCGGCGCGCAGATCGTCGTGCAGGCCGCGCTGCGCTCCCCGCCCTTCACTGGACGGGCCGACATCCTCCGGCGCGTCGAGACGCCGAGCGATCTCGGCGCTTGGTCCTATGAAGTCGTCGACACCAAGCTTGCCCGGGAAACCAAGGGCGGGACGGTGCTGCAGCTCTGCCTCTATTCGGACCTCGTCGGGCAGGTGCAGGGCCTCGTGCCAGAATATGCCTACGTTGTCGCGCCCCTCACCGGCTTCGAGCCGGAAGTCTTTCGGATCAACGATTATGCCGCCTACTACCGCAATGTCCGGGAACGTTTCGCCGCGTCCTTGAACGGAAACGGCGGCACCTATCCGGAGCCGGTCGCTCATTGCGACATCTGCCGCTGGCGCGGCCAATGCGACGACCGGCGCCACCAGGACGATCACCCCTCCCTTGTAGCCGGGATCACGGCCGCGCAGCGCGGTGAACTCGCCGACCACGACGTCGCCACCATGACCGCGCTGGCCGAGCTCCCCCTGCCGCTGCCATGGAAACCCGAGCGCGGCGCCGCCTCGTCCTACAATCGCATTCGGGAGCAGGCGCGGATCCAGGTCGCAGGGCGCGCGGCCGGGAAGGTGCTCCATGAAGCGCTGCCGATAGAACCGGGCTTTGGCCTGTGCCGCCTGCCGGTGCCGGATGACGGCGACATTTTCTTCGATCTCGAAGGCGACCCCTTCGTCGGCGAAGGCGGCCTCGAATATCTCTTTGGCTATGCCTTCAAGGACGCGGAGGGCGTGCTCACCTACGTCGCCGACTGGTGTCTCACGCAGGCCGATGAAAAGGCCGCCTTTGAACGCTTCGTCGATTTCGTGATCGAGCGGCGAGCGCACCATCCCGGCATGCACATTTATCACTACGCGGCCTATGAGGTGGGCGCGCTCAAACGCCTGATGGGGCGCTACGCCACGCGCGAGGAAGAGATCGACAAGCTGCTGCGCGGGCAGGTCCTGGTCGATCTCTACGCGGTGGTCCGCCACGCCATCCGCGCCAGCGTCGAGAGCTATTCCATCAAGAAGCTGGAGCCGCTCTACGAATTCGTACGCGCGGTGTCGCTGCCCGATGCCAACTATGCCTTGAGTAGGGTTCAGGCCCGCTTGGAGCTCGGGGACGCGGGCGGCATCAACGCAGACGACCGGGCGGTCGTAACTGGCTACAACCAAGATGACTGTATCTCGACGGAGCGGCTTCGGGACTGGCTGGAGGGTCTGCGCACGGACGCGGTCGCCTTAGGTGTGGAGGTTCCCCGGCCGGCTCCGCCCGAAGAGCAGGCTGCGCCGGATATTACAGCCTGGCAGGCGCGGATCGATGCAGTAGTGGCTAAGTTGACCGATGGCATTCCGGTGGACTCCGCGGAGCACAGCGCCGAGCAGCAAGCGCTCTATGTGCTGGCAAACGTGCTCGACTGGCATCGCCGGGAAGAGAAGGCGATCTGGTGGGAATATTTCCGGCTGGCGGCGCTGTCCGCGGACGAGCTTGAGGACGAGCGGGCAGGCATCGCCGGCCTCGAATTCGTGGATACCGTGGGCGGAACCGTCAAGGCTCCTATCCACCGCTATCGATTTCCCCCGCAGGACGCTGAGTTTCGCGGCGGGGAGGATTTGCGCAGCGTCGGCGGCGAGCGGTTCGGCAAGGTCGAGGCCGTCGAGCTGGAACATCGGTTCATCGACATCAAGAAGCGGGGCGACACTGCCGGTTTTCACCCCGAAGCTATCTTCGCCCATACCTACATCGACACGAGTGTTCTGGCCGAGTCCCTGGTGCAGATCGGCGAGTACGTGGCCGATCATGGCATTGCCGGCCCCGTCGCCTATAAGGCGGCGCGCGATCTGCTGTTGAAGCTTCCGCCAGATGCCGGCGGCGCGGCGCTGCGCCTGCCAGGAGAGCGCGCGGTCGACGCGGCCTGTCGCCTCGTCCCGGCCTTGCAGGGCGTGCTCGCCATCCAAGGACCACCGGGCGCGGGCAAGACCCATACCGGCGCCCACGCGATCCTTGCGCTGGTCAGGGCCGGCCTTCGCGTCGGGGTGACCGCCAACAGCCACAAGGTCATTCGCAACCTGCTCGCGAAGGCCGCCGAAGAAGCAGCGAAGGAAGACTTCGACCTGCAGTGCCTGCATAAGGTCACGGATGCGGAAGATAATGCCCCGCACCTCACTTTCACGACGAAGAACCCCGAAGCCCTCGGCGCCTTTGCAAGCGGCTACCACGTCCTCGGCGGCACGGGGTTCCTGTGGGCCCGGCCCGATGCGGCTGGCCTCGTCGACGTGCTGTTCGTGGATGAGGCCGCGCAGATGTCGCTCGCCAACGTGCTTGCTATGTCGCCGGCCGCAGCCAGCCTCGTCCTGCTTGGTGATCCGCAGCAGCTTGAGCAGCCGATGCAGGGCTCGCATCCCGAGGGTACGGAGGTCTCGGCCCTCGATCACATTCTCGGTGGACGGCAGACCATCGCCGTGGACGAAGGCCTATTCCTCGATCAGACTTGGCGCCTCCACCCCGACATCTGCCGTTTCACCTCCGAACTGTTCTACGAAAGCCGACTCCTTCCCCGTCCCGGTCTCGAGAACCAAGCCGTCCTGATGGACGGCCCGCTTGGCGGGAGCGGCCTGCGCTATGTTGCGGTGCAGCACAGTGGCAACCAGAATTCCAGCCCGGAGGAGGCCAACCGCATCCGTGATATTGTGAGCGGGATCCTCGCTTCGGGTGCACATTGGCGCGATCGCGAGGGCAACGGGGCGTCGCTCACCCTGAACGACATTCTGATTATCGCGCCCTACAACGCGCAGGTCTTTGAAATCCAGGCGCTCCTCCCCGGCGCGAGGGTAGGGACGGTTGACAAGTTCCAGGGGCAGGAGGCGCCCATCGTGATCTATTCCATCACGACCTCCAGTCATGCCGACGCCCCGCGTGGCATGGAGTTCCTTTACAGCGCGAACCGCCTCAATGTGGCCATCTCCCGCGCCAAGGCACTGTGCATTCTCGTGGCCAATCCGGACGTGTTCGAGCCGGAATGTCGGACGCCGCGCCAGATGTATCTCGCCAACGGCTTCTGCCGCTATCTGGAAATGGCCGATGTGGTCGATCTATAGCCGTTTCGCTCCGGCACATCCGTGGCCGTTGAAACGTGGCGACGAGGAAGGGTGTCCGTGCGCTCGACGCCGCACATTTCAAGGCCGCCAAGATGGCGATCATGGCCGAGACGCTGCAGCGCACCCCTGTTATCGTCTAGACGGATAGAATGAGGGCGGGGCCGGCGCGCTAGGCTGTCGTGGCTCCCATGCCCCAGCTCCGCACAGGCCAGGAACCCTCGCTTTCCTCCTCCACGACGAAATAGAAATTATTGAGCCGCTGGGCTTCGATGCGTGGCAGCATGTCCGAAAACTGCGCCCTGGTGACTTGGAGGGAGAGGCTCAGCGACGGCAGGCGATCGGCCTGGAAGAGCTTGCCCGCGTCAGGGAACTCCGTCTTCATGGGCGTGGGCGCCATGATCATGACGACGCCCGGCCACCTGAACACCGCGTCCGGCATGATGAGCGTGGCCGGGAGAATGATATAGGTGAACTCGACCGACTGGCGGGGCGGACCTGGCTGAACCACCTGGCCGAAGTTGACGCTGGCTGAGCCTACGATTTCGCCGCGCCACTCGCCCGCCACAATCGGCGGTAACTTGAGACGGCCGTCCTTTTTGCGGACGGTCATTCGGCAGGTGCGGTGCCAGGAAGCGTGGCAATATCGATATCTGCTGCCTCCAGCCTGCGCCTGGCCGCCGCGACGACCTCCGCGCCAAACTGCGGTGCGTGCCGCAAAACGATGGCTTCGCCGGTCAGCTCCGGCATGTTCCGCTCCAGCAGCATGACAAAGCCGTCGGTGCTTTTGGCGCTCATGGCCCAGTCTTGAAGGGTTTGGACCACGCCAGCCCTTGCGACTTTCTGCCTTGTGCGCGCGAGCCGGGTCGTCTTTCCCCGCTCTTCGGACAGGACGTGCTCGAAGGCATGTATCGTCTGCCAGAAATCATGCTCCACGGTCCCCGGCTTCTCTTTGGGCAGGATCGAAACCAGCTTGCGGAAAGCCGCGTCGGCGACTCCCGGCTCACCCTTGTCCCGGGCGTTCCTGATCCAAGATCTCAGCTTATCGGGATCGTTGCAGTTCTCGATCAGGCTCAGAATCTTTGCTACGTCGCTCATGCAGTCCTCCCTTTGGCCCCTGACCCCCAGGCCCTTCTTGCCCACCACAGTTAGACAGACACTCCGATTGAACGGGGCCCCTTGGGTTGACCGCCGCTTTCCATGGCACCTCCGTTTGCTCTAGTGTTAACAGAGGTTGCCCACGTTCGGAGCCTACCATGTGCAACGACTACGAGCAGCATGCCGCTTGGGCTGAATATTGCCGGATGATGGCGTCACTGGCGCTCAAAATCCCCAGCCACCAAACCGAACTCGATCTGCCCCAGGCGGACGACGTGCGCATCAATGACCCGGCGCCAATAATGCGTGCCGTTGATGACACGATCGAACTGGCATCGATGACGTTCGGATTCCCGCCGGCGGGACCAAAAGGCGGGCCGGTGTTCAACTTCCGCTCCGAAGGGCGGCAATTCGGGAACAGCAAACGCTGCCTCATTCCCGCATCCGCATTCTTCGAATTCACGGGCACGAAATATCCAAAGGCGAAACATCGCTTCACGCTCAACGGCTCTTCCTTCATGGCCGTCGCGGGGCTTTGGCGTGAGGCAGTCGGCAATAAACCGCCCACCTTCACGATGCTGACGACCGATCCCGGACCGGATGTCGCGCCGTATCACAATCGGCAGGTTGTGGTCCTTCAGCCCGAGAATTGGGCGGCCTGGATCAATTTGACAAAGCCTGAGGCGGAGCTTTTGCGGCCGCTTCCAGCCGGATCGCTCTCGGTGGAGACAGTTCGCCCCGAAAGCTCGTGACTTAACTGCGCAGTATCTCCGGCACGCTAAGCGGACCGAGATCGAGAACTGGCGTGTATTCGCCCGTGCGGCGCCAGACGCCCCGCACCTTTCCATTCTCCCGGTCCCGCCTCGGATCGAACCTCAGCCCCTCGAAGTGATCCAGAAAGGCCTCCGCAGATGCGGCATCGCTGAAGCAATGGAGCCGATAGGTTTCATATTTGCCGTTCGGCCATATCGCCTGCACATGCCGCGTCTGGGGCCTAAGCCCTCTTTCCTGGCAGAACTTTGCGATCATGGTGAAGTTCCGGTCGGTACAGAGGTCATCGGGTAGCGCAACCTGATGTGGCCAGTCGCGGTCGATGACCGATGGCGTTGGTGAGCCCCGACTGCGTCTGACCACTATTCGAAATGCATGGACTGGCCGCGCATCATGGCCAACGTCAGCGCGATTGCAGGATTTGCCGGCGGCTTCTCCATATGCAGGGAGCCGTCGAAATCGCGCCATGCCGCCATGCGCAATTCATCACCGTCATCGCTGGCCGCAGGGTCGAAAACATGGGCATCGCAGGGATCTCGGTCGATCTCGATCGTCCAGTCCTTGAGCGCCTTGCGAGCCATCTCTTCGACCTGGGCAAGGTCACTGGTGAAGAAGGGGATACGGTCTCCATCTTCCGAAAGCGGCTCAACCCGATCCAGCGTTGGCCGCTCGGGAACCCAGCCCAGAACGAAGGCGATATCGAAATCGATCTGGCGGTCCGGGCCGCTCGTGATCTCCAGCCGCTTGACGACGTCAGGATAGAGCTGCTTCCGCGCCGGCCACGTGTCCGGAATTGCCTCGGCTTGCAACTTTGTGCGAGGAACATTGATCAGTTCCATGACCTGATGGTGCGGGACTTTGTCCTCCGGCCAGCCCGCACAACATGCAGTCGTCGCCGCCTCGTCGGCTTCCATCCAGACTGAAGCAGCCCGGTCCTCGTCCTCAGTAGGCTTGTCGTCTTCCGGGAAGCCTTTGATATCCCACCCTTCCAACGCGAACAGCCCTTCCGCGCCTTGCAAAGCCGTAATGCCGGCCCGCGCGAAGACAGCTTCGGCCGCAGCGATACCGCGTGCCATTTCTTCGGGCGCCGCACCTTCAATGCTCAAGCGAAGTTCCATGGTTCGCCTCCTATGTCCTATCTCTGTCACTGTGAACAAAATAAGAACAAAGAGTCAAGCGCGCCCTTGACGGGAGAGGAATATGTTCCTTATTTTCAGCGTGATCTGGAGCAGCAAAGGACCATGGCTCGGCGTCAATCGCGCTGGCCGGCGAAGCTATGGCAAAAACGGCGGAAGATAATTTTCGGATCGAGGTTTGGGATCGCGAAGAGCAGGCCTTATCCGAAACCATTTCGCGTTCCCCCGATTCCACGGTGAGTCAGGCGGCTTGGCAGGCCGCCATCCGACGCCGTCCAGGCATGATGCTGATCCACTACAACAGTCGACATGTGATGGAGAAAATCCTGACACCAGGCGAGGTGAAGATCCCGCCGCAGACCATCATCGAAGGCAGCGTTCACGCCGGTCTCGATGTTGCCCTCGGAGACCTTCGCGAATGGCATGTGTTGCGGGCCTGGTGCAAATCCTGTTCGCACCACGCAACGGTAAAGCCTGCCGGTCTCATCAAACGCTATGGCAAAGGCGCTCTGTTCAGTTCAGTCGAGCGCGCGCTTTTTTGCACCAGTTGTGACAGGGGCGGGCCTGTCCGGCTGGAAATTCACAAGCTGCCACGCAATTGAGAGGAGCCGCAAGGCGCATGACCTGATCGATTTCTTCAGGGCAACTCGGCGCTGGCACTGGCCAATCCTATCGCATCGTCGCGCATCGGCGACCGGACTGTCGAGAACCGGAACTGCGCGCAATCGAGGCCCATCAGCTTCCATATTTTGATGGAGATCGTCGTTGTCTTCTTCAAGCTCATCATTGCAGCCCTGTAAGGCGACATTCGGCAAGCAGCAGACACTTCATGACCTCGACAAGCTTCGTACTGTCGAGAGATGAATTCTGGAGTGGCTTCGAATATTATGCGCTCATTATTCGCATGAACGGGCATTGGCGCAACGCGCCAACTCCACGTAACGCACTGGAAAGCTAATGAAAAAAGAGTTTCCGAACTTCGCCGCGTTGAAACGCGCAAAAGAAGAAAACAAAGATTATTGCGTCGTCGTCCGACCTGCATTGGATACCGGTACTGCGCTCGTGATGACGCCGCATGGCGGCGGGATTGAGCGTCACGTTTCGATGATCACGGCAGCTATCGCGGACGGCGACCTCGATATGTATTGCTTCGAAGGAATGCAGCCTAAAGGCAATGCAGAATTGCACATCACGTCAGAGAATTTTGACGAGGATCGCGCGCTCGAGCTGCTGAAAACAAAAAACACCGTCGTTGCAATCCATGGCCGTGCTGACGAGGGCGATGCGGATACGATCTATCTGGGCGGCAAGGATGCGGATCTGGTGGTGGCCATCAATGAGGGCCTGCGAGCTGCAGGATTGAAGACAAAAGGCAGCGGACATCGATTCCCTGGCACGAAAGATTCGAACATAGTCAATCGTGGACTGACGGGCAAAGGGGCACAGCTGGAGTTGCCCCTGTCCTTGCGCAAACGACTCGCCAAAGAGCCAGACCTCTTGGAGACGTTTCGCGGCGCAGTTCGGGATGCTATGCTCGCGCTCGATACCGACCGGCGAAAGCAGAGCGACGAACCTTCATTTCCGGCCGCAGGGAAATGAGGCGGATAGCTGCCGCTCGGGGAAGGGTCTCGCGTTCCGCGCTCGTTGACGTTGGGTGAGCTTTGACCCTTGGAGCCGTTTTGTTTGCATGGCGGTGTCTCCGCTGGCGCAGCAGCTCCTTCCGCTATGATCGCCGCAATCCTTGCTGATGTCCATTATCCCCTCTAGGAAGGAGTTTTCGCGACACGGTCCAATATGTCAGAAGAAACAGATCCTCTGAAACTGCTGAAGGCGCAGCTCGCATCAGCGCTTGATGCCGACGCCACTGATTTCGAAACAATCCTCCAGCTAGCTGCCCAGATATCGAAACTTGAGCCGGATGTCGTCCGCTTCACCACCGATGCTGGCATGGTTCGGCGTCTTGGGCGCGAGCTCGTCGCCAAGCAGGAAACCGCGTTGGGCGAACTGGTCAAGAATGCCTACGACGCGGACGCCACTGTCTGCTCAGTCGACTTGGTCGAGCGCGGCGAGAGGACCTACGCCTTCGAGATCGTCGACGACGGTAGCGGTATGACGCAGTCAGAGCTTGCAGACGGGTTTATGCGCCTCGCAAGCGACTCCAAAGTCCGGAACCCCCTATCACCCCGTTTTCATCGATCACGCGCAGGCAAGAAGGGTATCGGTCGCTTCGCCACGGAGCGACTCGGGCAGCGCCTCACGATTGTTACGCAAACGATAGAGGAGAAGGACGCTTGGACCGTGACGATCGACTGGGATGCCTTCGCCCAGGGCAGCGATATTGGTCTGATTGCGAACCGGATTGTCAGTGGGCCAAAGGAACGCGAGCATGGTACCCGACTGACCATCGAAGGTCTAAGGGACGAGTGGACCGATGCCGACCTGCGGCGAGTGTACCGCTATCTTGCCACACTCCTCCAGCCGATGTTCGAGGAGGCAGAAAGTGGACGTGGGCCTGATGATGCTGGCTTCTCGGTAAGGCTTACTCGCAGCGGAAACGACCTTGGGAATGAGGATGTCGCCACTATCGACACCGAAATCCTTGATCAAGCCCTGGCGATAATCGAGGCACATGTTGACGAAGCAGGAAACGCCACCTGGGCGCTGGACTGCACCCGGTTCGAGATCACGTTGAAAGACGTGCCTATTGGTCTCGACCGCAACATGGTATCGCCCCTTGCCAACGCACGGAATGTGCGGCTCAAAGCTTGGTACTTCATACAGAGCCGGGAGTTTTTGGGCCATTCGACCGGCTTCATAAAACGTCTTTTGGTCGAACAGGGCGGCATTCGTCTCTACAGAAACGGGTATCGGGTTCGTCCCTACGGTGAAAAGCATGACGATTGGCTTGGCTTGGATTTCAAGAATACGCGGATCTATGCACCCTTTAACAGCAAGACGTTCCTTGGCTTTGTGGCTGTCAGCGATCCAACGGGTGAGCGTTTCGAAGAGACATCGTCGCGCGAGGGATTAATTCAAACTGCGGCTTTCGAGGAAGTGCGGCAACTGGCCTACACCGTGCTTGTCTCCGCGGTGGGCCGCATTGAAGCGAAGCGCGGCCTAGGGCGAAAGAAGCCAGAAGCCAAAGACCCTCAGGGTGGAGAATCTGCTGCAAAAGAAGCCGAAGCCGCCGCCGCGGGCATCGAACAACTACTCCAAGATATCGAGCATGATGACGGCTCTGCTGGAATGGATCCAGAGCGCCGGGAACAGCTCTCCATTGCTGTTGACCGTCTAAGCGCCGCGGCCCGCGCGTCAGCTGATTTCGCAAGCGAACGCGATGCGCTTCTGGAAGAGCTTAGCATGATGCGCATCCTGGCCAGCATGGGATTAACGATCGCGGAGTTCACACATGACTTCTCTGCATTGGCAGAGACCATGGAGCTGAACCTAAATGCGCTGGCCGGCGCCGCCGGGCCAAGATCAGACCAATTCGACGTTGCGCTGGGCCGTTTTCGCAACCAGTTTCGCCAGGTCCGCGCGTACACCGCGCATTTCGGCAGCATGACGACCAGCAATGCGAGTCGCGAGCTGCAAAACGTCGACCTGTATGGCTTCTGTCGGCAGTTTGTGGATGATTTGTCTGTGATGTTCGATCGGCGCGGTCTGGAGTTGACGGTCGAAAGGCCATCTGAATATCAGTTGCTGACGGCGGCTATGCATCCATCGGAATGGTCATCCGTCTTGCTGAATCTGCTCACGAATGCCATCAAGGCGGTGAACCGAAGTGGTCGGCAAGGCCGCTTTCTCATTCAGCTAGGTCGGCTAGACGGCAACCAAATCTATCTCGATTTCAGCGACAACGGTGATGGCATTCTGCCTGAAAATCGCTCTCAGATTTTCGATGCTTTCTTCACGACCAGTGGCGCTGCCCCTGTTCGTGCGTCGGAATCGGTTCAAGCACTAGGTACCGGTCTCGGGCTAAAGATTGTTGCGGACATAGCCAGTGCAGCTGGCGGCTTTGTGGCGGTACTCGACAAGGCGCCAGAAGGATTCGTAACCACTATTCGGGTGGCTGTGTCGACCGCCCCAGAACCTCAGGTGATTGTCTGATGCCCACCTACCTCCTCATCGATGATGATATTGGAGCTGCTGAGGATGCGACACTCTATGCCGAAGCACTTCAAAAGGCTTCCGATGGCACGTTGACGGTTGACACCCTAAAACCCGACACACTGCCCAAAACCTTGGAGGCAATTGCACAGAGGAAGCCCGACGGACTCTTACTCGACGTAGCGCTGACGAATGCTTTGACCGATCAGAAAGAGCAGGTGGGTTTCGACGGAATCGCATTGGCCCAACAGGTTCGCACACTTCAGACGAGAGGCAGGGCGACAGGGGCTGCGGCACTTTCCGAGTTTCCAATTATTCGATTTTCCAAGAAGGATGTGATTCGAGAATATGTGAACGAAGATCCAACCAGCGACGACCTATTCGACGAGATGATCGATAAGGGCGAACTGCTCGACTCTGCCGCACATGCTGCCTCCCGTGCATTGAGCCTCGCTGAAGACTATCCACGGGTCGTGGCGCTCGCCAAGAGCGAGATGGACGAGTCTGCGTTGTCAGAAGTACTTGGATGCAACCCGGATTTCCTGCTCCGTCTAGACCCGCGCACTTTGCTGGGACTTCGGCGGCAAGGCGCACCAGCTCACGCGCTTGCGCGCTACTTCACCGCCAAGCTTCTTGCTCGTCCCGGCCCGCTAGTCGACCATGACCTTCTGGCGGTGCGGTTGGGCGTGGACAGCGAAAAGTCTGAAGCGTGGCCGAAGTTGATGGAGATGCTTGCGCCGGCACGCTATGGGGGCGCATTCGGTGGTGGTTATCCGCGGTGGTGGTGGCCTGCCGTCATTGATTGGTGGCAGGAGAAAATAGATTCCGAGCATTTGCCAAATAGACTGGCGGCGACGGAACGTATCGACGCGCTTTCCGCTGCCCTCGGGTTTGCCGGTGGCGTCGTGCCACTTGCCCAAGACGAGGACAGTCCGGGCGAACGCTTCTGGCATATATGTTACCGATCAGGACGGCCTGTTGACCCTGCACAAGGTTTCGCTCTCTTACCGATGTACGGGCAAGAGAGTTGGCAAGACGCTGACTATCTGTGTCTAGAGGAGGCGATGCGCGACCCGCGCAATCCCCGTCTTGGGCCGCCAGAACGCAGTCGCCTTGCAGCCCGACTGAGCGCCAAGACTGCAAGATGAGCCCAGAGCTTCGTGATCGTCTGGATGCTGAGCGCCAGGCACGTGCCGATGAGCTCTATGCAATCGCCTCTCTACTCGAAAAGTGGAGCTTCACAACGGACGCAGGCCCGGTGCGTGAGGCCGCCAGCCAGTGTCGAGGCGCTATTCGAACTGTTAGAGGCGACGATCTCCCTGATCGGGGTCGCGAATATTGGGGCTATGAGATCACCGATCTTCTAATCGCACTGCATCCGCAGCGACATTGCCGACCTCGTGATGCTATTATGGACAGTGTCAGTGGTTCACTGACGGTCACCGTTCAAGAGTATGTTCCAGCCACTCCCGACGAAGTCGGGTCTGGCTTTCCGTTACTAAGGAAACTGGATACCGATTTCTTCTTCGACGCACAGCTAGTGGTGGATGGCTCACCGCAAGCGATCCGTTCAGCTTGGCACCTGGATACGCATCTCTACGTCGAGACCGTCAGTGACTCTGTCCATCCGCGCTTCCATTTTCAGATGGGTGGAGAACGGTTGGACCATTTTGATCATCTCATCCGCGGCGTCTTTGTTCCAGAGGCGCCCCGCATGCCAGCAGCTCCGCTCGATGGTGTGCTGGCCATTGATTTCGTCCTCGCCCATTATTGTGGCTCGGATTGGTCAGAGCTGCGCGAGATCGATGCGACTTATCGAGACCTTCGAGTAGCGCCTATCAGGCGGTACTGGGGGCCGTACTTCAAAGCGATCAGTGACGGAATTGCCAATATGAATGAGCAACCTGATGGTGGAACTGCCAAGGTGCTTATCCCGAACATTTTTGCGCCGTAGCGAGGACCACAGCGTGCGGCTAACGGGGCCGGGCTGTCGAGAACCGGAACTGCGCGCGATCGAGGTGGTCGGCTTCCACATCCCGATGCAAACCATGCGGACCACCGCGGACGGGGACAGTCGGTCCCGCGTCCCGGCCTGTGGCCGTCGCTATGCTGACGCTCCTACGGCTGTCCTGTTCACCGCCCCCGGCGGGGGCGAATTTCCTCCGTCCAACGCGCGACAATTGTCCGCTGTTGCGGACGCGCGCAGGACTGCGGTTTATACGCCGTTCTTCCTTAAAGCGCCGACGGTCGCCGCCGCGAAGATCAACGAGGCTGTAGCGGCATATCGTATGGAAAAGCGAATGTAGGACGGCCTCAACGCACCTATGCAGTCCCGTCGGTTTCGCCCTCCTCGTCGATGGCACGCACCGGGAGATAGGTGTTCGTCTCCAGCCACTCGCGCAACACAATCTGTATGAGGTCGGATCGGCTCACTCTCATCTCAGCAGCGATGGCGTTGAGCGCATCCTCAGTCGCCGGCTCCAGGGACACGCCGGCAACATTTCTGAGCATCAATGCCGCGCGACGAAGAATGATTTGCAGATCCGGCCGCGACATGTCCGCTATGCGATCTGCCGCGCTCTCAATCTCTTCAGCAAAGGACATACGGGTCATGGCCGGGTACCGCGCCGCTCTCTACGCCTTTTTGCCTTTTCCAACTCAACGGCGATGTAGGCGGCGGCGTGTTCTGTCGCTCGCCTCGTGTTCTCGCGCTGCCGTGCCAACTCCTCTGGGGGATAGTAAAGTTCGGGAATGGTTGCGGAGATTGTGGCGACCGTCGAAATCGGTTTCCATTCCTCCGCACCCATGGAAGGCCTTTGGGCCAACCGTCCTTTTGCCAGCGCCAAGACAAATGCAAGAGGTGAACGTCGCATCTAGTCAGGATTGCGGAAACCGTACGCGAGCGCAAGTCTCGCATCAGCTGCCGGAATTGCCGAAATGATCTGAATAGCGGCGCCAGGACGACTCGAAAGTCATCTACAGACCGGGACAGCCGATCCCCCAATGCAATTCCATGCTCGTCATTGCCGCGCCGCCTTTTGGGTGATCCGTGTCATTTCTGATCGCCTATCCACTCTTGGATCAGATGCCAGGCGTCCTCGTAGCTCTCTGGGTTGTCGATCCGAGACAGCGAGACCTTTCCCCAGAGATCGGTCGCGCTTTGGGCGGCCCGGACAATCTCAACAGGGAAACAGAAGAACCGGGGCGGTCTCCTCCCGTCGTCAGGGGCTCGCGTGGCCGCGCGTCTGAACCTGTATCCACGATTCAACGCGGCGAGAACGACAAAGTCGCAATCAAAGTTCTTTATGGCGAACGAGCGATCGTAATCAGTTGCCCATCGGCTCTTCACCTGTATCCGCGCTGAACGACCCGTCGAAGGGTCTAGCGCAACCAAGTCATAGCCGGCGAAATTTGTGTATGCCTTAAAGCAGTGGAGACCCTCGACCAATAGCAGACCGAGAACCATGAACTCAGCCCCCTCTGCCTCGAGCTTGGTGTTCTGCCGCTCACCCATCTCATTTCTCACCTGCCGGCACGGTCATCGCGTTGCCATTCTCGCGCAGCGCACGATCAACCACCAGATGAACCCTGTGACTTCCCATGAATACCGGAATGGCCCTCACAAGCACCAGTGCCGGAAGATCCTGCGAAGCGCTGCCGTAGTTGTTTCAGGCCATGAACGTTATGTTGTTCGGCGCGAGATGCGATCGCGGAAATCCGGAACCACCGGCGCCGACAAGTAGCGGCGTCCATCGGAAGTGAGACTTCTGCCACCCGGTCCTACCCGGATAAGATCGAGTCGCGTGAGATACTCGGAAATTTCCACGAAATCTCCGCGATTTGAAATGCCGAGACCACGGCGCACCTCCTCTTCTGACGTTGGACCGCGCGTGCGTAGCAAAATGAGATATTCGCGATGGGTTGGGGTCAGACCGTTCCTGTCGATAGAATGAGTGTTTTCGAACCAGCTTGAAACTGCATCGGACGTCATCAAGCGGGAAACGTCCGCACGGCTCGGAACATCCCCCAAGGCGCTTGCGGCGACCCCATAAAAGCTCGCGACCAACGGCTCGAGAATGTTCACGGCTGGGCGAGGCGCGCACTGCATGCGCGCTGCTATTTCTATGCATGTCTCACGGCTCAACGCCGCGCCTTCAAGCTTCTCCTTAGAATGGAGCCAAACAATTCCGGCCAATTCTTCCAGCGTGTAGGATCGCAAAGTCGTGCGGTCCGGCCGGCTCAAAAACGCCTCGGTCAACTTGCCTGGGTCGGTCGTGGCGAGCAGGAATACGACTCTAGCGAAGCTATACACAGTGTTGCCCACGGTCGTGTTGCGACGCTCATCAAGGGCGCTCAACAACACAGTCGCGACGGATCCCGCGATCGCGTGCACCTCGTCGATGAAAATCAGGCATGGCTCGACCTCAACCGTTCCGGTCGCGCGGCGTGGCACTTTTTTGTGCTCTACGAGCCGATCGATGATCATGTCAGGACGGCGAAGATCCGCCCCGTTGAATATGATCGGCTCCAACTTAAGCACCTGCTCGGCAATCCGACGAGCAAGAGTGGTCTTGCCCACGCCCGCTGGTCCGACAAATAACTTGTCGAGGAAGCGCTCACCCCAGCCAAGCGCCTTTTGCGCCTGGTTCACCAGCTCGCGAGCAACTTCATATTGTCCGATCATGCCGAGCGCGTTCACGGCGGGCGGCCATTCCAGTGGATCGGCGGGGTCTATGATCAGGGGCGATTGAGCAGGAACTTCAGATTGCTCACTCTTCGGCTTGGCCATTTCCGGTGTTGCCGGCTGCACCGTCTCGCCACGGTCAATTGTTACATTCGCCAACTCAGCTTCGGCCCCGTCGCTGGCGGGCGCTTTGGGTCGTGTTGGTTTGGGAGGCTTGGGGCCTGAGGATGTGTCGTCCGGTGGCGCGCGCCCCGGCAGCGGTGGTGTCTGCTGTTCTTGAGCGATTAGCGACTCTGCCAGCGGCTCGGTAATCGTGCGCACCACTATGGGAATTGCCGTGCCGGGGAGCACGGTTGAACGCGGCGACTCAGCAGAGCGCAATTTGACCAGAACAACCTCGCCATCAATCCGGACAACAGGTCGTTCACTCGTGTTACCAAACAATTTTTGAAGCCAGGGACCCCAGGCCAGGCGGCGCGCACTGTCCTCGGCCTCGGTGCTCCACCTGCCCGAGGCAGCGCGTACCAAGACCTCTTTCAACATTTCAGACCGTGGCGCGCCGAAGGGGCCGTCGCCCGCAACGGCGTTAGCGAGAACCGCAGCCGTACTCTGTATCTGTGCCACAGCCCGTGCGATCAGTGCCGCCTCGTCAGATAGGACAGTTTCCTGTGTTGTCTTCACCTCTATGGCCGTCAGCCGGAACGCGCCATCAGGGTCACGGCGCACCGACAACAAGTCGCAGCGTTCAGGCCCCGCCCTTACACCCAATTTGAGCCACAGCCTCGCAATCTTGCCATCGACCGACGCAATCAGTGCGTCGGGGTGGGAGCGTCGCAGATCGCGCGCAGCGAGCAGCATGCCGACAAAGCCTAAGACCTTGCCATTGTCCGGCTGTCCCGATTGCTTCTTGATCATATCGAGCAGACCGGCCCCCACCAGGTTGACGCCTTGACGCAGGATATCGCCAAGGCCATCGGGCGTGACCGTCAGGTTGCAGGACTGGAATGCCGAATACATAAGGTTCGACAGCCGGCCATAATCGGCCGCACTGAGCAGGAGCTGTCTGTGGCCTTCCTTTCGCTCAAGCAATCGCACCGAACGCATGCCGGTTTCGGCCGGCAGAGCGCGATCGGCGAGAAGCACCCAGCGCGCGATGGGCGCATCGCCAAGTACAAGCTTGTCAATCGTCGCGCGGAGCATGTCAGCATCGGCGGACGCCACCATCGTGCTGTCTCGCTGCTCTTGTTCAAGCTCATGGATCATAAGGACGAAGTCAGAGAAGGGCGGCTCTCCTGGATGAGGGCTGAGACTGATGTCGCCAAGAAATTCGTCAACGACGATCTCGTAACGAATGCAAAATGGGCTCATCGGCAGGAATCGTTCCACCCTACGCCGCCGTACCGAAATTGCAGACTCGTCAAATATTGCTGCAATATGGAACGCCCTTTCGCTCAGGGCACCGTCGACCAGATGCTGCAGGCTGTCGGCAGCCACAGTCTGGACACGAAGATCAAATCGACCGGCCGCAACCTTCTCATAAATAAGATCTTGAGCCCGGCCCTCAAGCGTGGCGGCAGCGACGAGACGGTCCTGGTGCCCCGAACTTGCTAGAATCGTCACTTCGATCCCAGGCAGGCGATTCACATTGTTACGTCGCTCGTCCAGAAGCCTCGCAATGCGTTCGAGCAATTTCGAAGGCTCTGGCGGATTGATCAGAGCCAGGCGAAGCGGACGCGGATGGTTTGGGTACAGCAGCACGTAGTGATCGATCGCCAGGATGAGCGTATCCACACCATCAGCACTGCTGACAGCGTTGTGCAGATTTTCGAAAGTCGCCATACCCCAGATTGTGTTTGCGACAGGAAGGAGCTGGTTCAAACCACGCCCGTCAGGGGTCGCGCCAGTGCGGATAACCCCCAGAAACTGCTCCGGCCTTTTAAGTTCCGCGATGAGAACGGCTCGATCGGCCTCGTCAAGCGTGCTCGTCTGGGCAAGATCCTTCAGGACCTCACCAAGTCGCTGGTAGCGCCACAAATGCAGCGGATGGAGAGGCAACATGACGGACTTGGCGCTGACGCCGCCATCGGCCCGCCGAATACGAACTTGAACGATGTCGAGCGACAGTATCCCATCAAGGGTCGCTTGCGCCCATTCGCGAGACCGCTCCCAAACCAGCCTGTAGTGGCGCTGAACGTTTCTGAACAATTCAGAGGCTGCAGCCAAATAGGCCTTGCACATCTCGCGGCTTGTCGGATGGCTGTCGAGCCATTCACGAGGGTGTATCGTGAGCGGCTGTACCCAACTTGCCAAGTCCGCGCGCCGCGCGACAAAATCCTTCCATGTGTCTACGAGCGGTCGCGAACATGCTTCCCGCACGGCGTCGACGGTATCCCATTTTTCAAGCAAGTTTTCAATTGAGCGCACCTGCCCGTTGTGGCGCCAGATAGCCTCGACATCCAGGAACGTGGGGTCGAACTCGACATAGCGCGCCAGCGCCTGAGGCAGATCCGCAACGTCCGTTTCTATGAGGCCGCCGAACCGGTCAACGGCGCAGAAGGCGGTTACCCATTCCAGCAGTTTCTGATCGACAGGCTCATCCAGGGTTACGGTACCCCGGGATGTCTGCGCGCTCGCGGAGATCCTGTCCCCGTCGAATTCCTCCCATGCCTTGTCGAGAGCAACGCCTATCGCCTCGAGGTCTTCTTCTCGTCCTTCTAGCAAGGCATCGATCGACTCTACCGAAAGGTCCGGTTCGCGCTGAGGCGCACGCCCAATCTCGTCCGCATCATCGACGGGTCCCGCCTCGTCATCCATCGGCCTGTCGAGGGGCAAACGAATGAGCTGCGTTGCGTCTTCGAGAGTTAGCCCGGATAGGGGATCGCCACGCCTATGGGCGTCGAGCCGGTCCAATGCTGCGCTGACACTGTCGCGAGTAGCGTCATTGATGTATCGAGCGGCTCGAGCGCGCTTCTGACGAATTTCCCCGGGAGACAGGATCGTGACGAGCTCGCCCAACTGGAGATTGCGCTCCAGCTCTTTGCCAATGTCAGGCTTTTCGAACAGATGGGGGTCCGGGAGCAAACCGAGCGCCGGCAATGCCTCCCTCGGTGCGTCGATTGCACCAATTGGAGCTTTTGACCACGCTTCCAGAAACGCCGTGATGCCATCCAGCGAGCGCAACGGCTTGAGCGCTTGCTGATCGCTCAGCGCCTGCAAAAGCATGCGATGCTGAGGGGTCGCAGTAAATGCTGGATCCGACCTTGCCCAAGCGAGCAAGTAGGATGCGAGTTCCGACGATGTCGCGCGCGCAAAGAATCGAAGGCCGTGGACGCTCGGGTTATATCCAGTCGCAAGCGCAATGATCCGTGGATGCTGATCCCGCTCATTCCGCCATTCCGTCGCGACGTGCAAATCGGTGGTTATGCCGGCAAGGCCCTGCAGTCCGCCTGACCTCACGATCTCCTTCAATGCGTCATCGTCAACGCCAAATCCGACAAGAGCCAGAGAAAATCCTTCATCGACAAAGCGGGATGATTTGCTGAGCGCCTTTACGAGAATTTTCACGTCGCATCGCGGAAGACCTTCGCGTGCGAAATCATTGTCGCGGTCGAGTGCCTCGACGATCCAACAAGCAAGGGCTTGTGCGACAAAATGCGGTGCCAGACGGGTCATTCTAAATAAGGTCCTCGGCATCAATTGCGCACAACGTCAGACCGTCCGACGGCTCGACCGCAAGACCGAGGCGGACAAGCAGAGCCTGAAAGCTCGCTGCGTTGGGCTGCAGGTCCTCGTCGCTGTCGAGCGGACCGAAACGCTGTGCGCGCAACAGCTGGGCGTCCTCGGCATCGGCGCCCACGCAGATGCACCACGTCTGGCGCAGAGCACGGGCCAATTCTGATAGGGTCATGATCTGCCGCGGTCCTATCAAGCTTAAGACCAGCACACGCAGCGTGTCGGCTTGAATCTCAATGTGCTTACGCTTCGCGTTCGCAGCGCGAGGTTGAACAAAGCCAATTCGAACGCCGAGGTCGCGGAAATGATCATCAAGGGTTTGGCGGGCATCGGCGGACGCGGCGAAAACAGCCCAATCACTGGCGGACAATTCGGTCGCCTTTCCGTCCCGCTGGCGATCATAGCTTGCCGAAAAGATATCCAGCTGCCTCGCATAGCTTGCTCGGCTCTGCGCACGGATGCGCGGGTTCGTCCCTTGCAAAGCGTCCACTAGCAAAAGTGGGTCTGAACCACCTCGCTTCATCATGTAGACAAACAGCCAGCCGCAAAGGCCGATGATGAGGAAGCGGAGCGCGTAGGCAGATCGGCTCGTCTCCAAATTCTGCACCAGCCGGCCAATGGCCGCGGTTTGCGCCTGCATTTCGGATCCAAGAAGCCTCAGCCGATCGCTGTCCAACGGGCCGAATTGCTCGTCGTAACGGTCCGCAAATGGCTCATCGAACTCATCGAGCAGTGGCGCGCCCAGGTCCGCAAGTGGCGGCGGTGGTGCTTCCAGCAAGCGTCGGCAGCCTTCCAGGACAGCCTGACCCTCAGCCGTTGCCTCCAGAACTCTCAATACGAATGTTCCGGAATATCCATGATTTTTCGACTTGTTGGAGACGTAGCGGAGCGACGGTGCACTGTAATCCGTTCCGGGAGAGTTGTACGGGGCGAAGGCGGCGTTCAGCGCTGCGCCATCGTTGTTATAGGCGGCATTAAGATGGGCGCGAAGCGCGCGAAAATCTTCCGCATCGATGTCGCTGCTGAGGCGCTCTAACTCGACCAGCCGAGGGTAGAGCCGATCTGACGGATATTCGTCGAGCAAGTTTTTCTTGTCGCGCGGCGCGGCTTTGGGCACAGATGCCTTGTTCAGCAGTTCTAGTTCGTACTGCCGCTCAGTCAGCGCGAGCAGAAAGCTCGTGGCAAAATGGACTGGCTTCATGCGCTTTGGCTGATACCCCAGAAACGCCGCATGAACGCGCCGTTCAGCGGCGGCATCTGCCGAGATGCCTTCCTTGGTCCGGCGCGGTTTAAGCATAGCGCTTGACCCCATCATAGCGTTTGCCATCAGCGCTCAGGCTGATCTGGATCACGTCAAGATTTTCGAGGTGGACCGACCAAATCGTGCGGACACCACTGTCATCCGCTTTGCCGAGCCTTTCCAAGAAAGCATCGAGCTTGTGGATGTCGCGTTCCGGAATGAGCTTGCGCGGAAGTCCGCGCCCGAGGCGTTTGAGCGTTCGGTACAAGGGGAAATCAATCCGCAATTTCGGATTGTTGGCCAGGGAGGGGACGCTGAGGGCGATGTGATCGGGCTGATACTCAAAGCAGCCCGTCAGCCTCGAAGGCAGGCGAGGCACATCGACAGAGAATCGGTCGATTGCAATCCGACAGGCTGCGAGAAACGATCGCGAAGGCTGCTCGTGGAATCTGTGACCATTCCACAAATAAAGATGATCCTCACTGCCCGAGAATCTGACTGGGCAGTATGCCGCATTGATGGCGGTGATTAGTTGACTGGCAAGTTGACCGTTTGATCCTCCAGAGAGAAGTTTGCTGAAGTCCTGCGCATCTGGATCTGCAAGCGCGAAAGCGTGGTGTCCATCGCGGTGTTCGAAATAGAAGCGCCGCTTCAACGCTGCAAAGTTTTCTTCATCAAGAAGCGAATGCGGTGCCGGCGCGGGAGGTGTTGCTGCCCATCCCGATCGAATGGGCTCGCCGCGAGACTCAAGGACCACGTCCCATTGCGGATGACTGCATCGGGCAGGATCGACATCGCGCATTGCGACGGTAAGATCGAACCGTGCATCGGCGGCAAACAGCGTTTCGGAATACCAGTCGGAACGCTGATAGTCGCGTTGACCGCTCGTTCCGAAAATCAAGCGGGCGGCCAGGATCCACAATTCTCGCACCGTGGCGCGGTGTCCGACCGACAACAGTCGAGCCATCAAAAATGCCAACCGCTCCCGCACGCTCGGGATACTGAGCAGGGCATGGTTTCGCGCTGCGATGGTATCGCGGTCGACATTTATCATACGCCGCAGCGCACTGTCGTTCAGCAGCGTGTCGACCAGACGGCTGAAAAAGTTGGCGGCTAGCGGATTGCGAAGGCTGAGGTCGACGACAATGACATCGCTTCGGGCGTCCTCGTCCGCCGAATTGGTGCCGTAGGCCAGCCGGTGGCGGCATTGGCGTTCGACCTCCGCGAGCTGCTCGAATCCTTCCTTGACGGTACGCAGCTGAAACAACGGGTATTCGTTCGCAGCCATGCAGAACGGTCGACCAGCCCGTAAAGCCCCGCGCCAAGCGTCCAGCACAGGCGTCGGATCGTCGCCACGCATGAGCGCCGTCGCGTCGGACAGCACGTGCGCACCCGCCGCCTCAAGTGCCGGTCGGATACGACGCAGAATATGGGTCTTGCCGTCCCCGGCGTTGCCGGTAAGGATGACGCTTCTTCCCTCCGCGACCTGTTGGGCTACGAAAGTCTCGATTGAGGTGGGCACATGCAGGCGGTCGAACTCCTCCGCCGTTAGAGCTTCAGCGATGGCTTTCGGGCCTGCTGCCGCCAGCGTCGTCCACAATTTGCAGTCACCAGTATCGTCTACCCCCGTAGTCTCCGGGTTCCCGCTCTTAATCACTCAATACTGTCCCCTTGGTCGGTCAGATAGTCGCCCAGCGGTCGGAAACTGTCCACCAGCAAATGCTTTAGAGCTGGCTGGTGGTTGAGCCGGCTCGCAAGCCAACGCGACCGCCAATAGTCTGCAATACGCTCGGTTGCTCCCTCAAAATTGTCCGGGTCGGCGACATAGGACGGAAGGCGGCTGGTTCGTTCCATAAGCCAGTCCCGCGCAGCGTCGAACAATGGCGCGGCATATATCAGCCGACGCTGACGGTGCTGGAGGAGTTTGTCGGGATCAAAACCCAGCATTCGAAGGCCCATTTTGAGCTTTCGAAGCTTTGGGCTGGTTCCTTCGCCAAAGACGCTGTTGACCTCCTTATATTCATGCGTGCGAGAGAGCAGCGCGTCGATCGAGCGACTTGTTTCGGGAGAGAACTGGACGGTTCCGAATCCCGAAGTCGGTCCGATAGACCGATAGGCGATCTCCGCTTGGTCAGGCGCGATCGTCCCCGAAGGAATACGGAGCCGGTTGTATTGGCTCGACCCGTGAACATAGAGGCTGGTCGTTCCAAGATAGACCAATGCGGTGTCCCGCGTGACCGGTTGGTTGCGCATTTGTGACGATATGATCGACGGACTGTCGTATGCTCGGCGATAGTCCGCAGCCACCTGAGGGCTCAGCATCAGAAGTGCGACCAGCTTGCCGCCGAGCATCCCGGAGTAGGGGGGGATCGCACCGCATGTTGTGATTTCCAAAAGATTGGCACCAGCACGTCGTGCCTTCAAGGCTTCGAGGACGATGTTGATCGCGCTTCGTACCTCGTCCTGTTCCAGTGTGGCCATCGCTCTGACCGGATCAACCAGTGCCGACCGATGTTTCTTTAGAGCAAGACGAGCTTGCAGCAATCGTCCAATAGCATGCGCGCGTTTCTTCGCTATGAGCTGTTTTCTGGCCGTGTGCATACGAGCGTCGATGGAAGCCTTTGCCTCCATCTCGAGCACATTGTCATCGACGGGCGGCGCGTCGTCCATTTCCCAACGTGTCACCTCGAAGGCATCGAGCTCGCCACTTGCCAATTCGCGCAACAGCTCTTCGCGAAGACGTGCAAACTCCTGTCCGCGTCGCAGAAGTTTGCGTATGATTTGGTCATCCGGCTCAGCAACCTGCTCGGCTGTCACCAAGTTTGTCCATTCGACCTCCCCTAGAGACGTGTCGATCTGTTGCTCCAGCCAGCGAACCTCGGCGTCGAGCGCCATTACCCCTGACGCAGCTGCGGCTGCGAACCGTGGCCCCAAAGCCCGGCGATGCCAGCCGATGAATGATTCGCGCGTCTCACCCATTTCCAACGGGCAATTGTTCAGGGAGGCGATCCCAATGATCGGCTTTGAGGGGAGCGCGTGATCGCGAACAAGGTAAAGCAGCTGACGGCCAGGTGTTGGCACCTGTGGAATTGACCACGTATACCGAACATAGCGCCAGATTTCGCGCAGGCTGTGGCCTGTCAATTCGTCCTTGGTGTCGTCAGCGAGCTCAAGCACCGGCTTGACCGCCTTGCTCAGCGCCTCGGTTCGAGCCGTCCCCTCCATGTCCGCTGCTTTGGCCAGCCTTCCGGCGAGCTCGGAGCCATCTGTAAAAAGAAGTCGAATGCTCTTCTTGTCGCGGCTCCCAGCCTCCATTCTATGAATGAACGCGCGAACCGCGGGCTGGTCGAGTTGATCCTGCACCAACGGGCGAAGCTCGGAGCGCAGGATCTCCTTACTGGCAACAATCTCCGCTGTTGGACGACCGCTGACCACCTCTTTGGGATTTTCCAGCGCGAACCCATATCCCTGTTCGACCAGCTTCCAGCGGAGCCTCACGAGATCCATCAGAACGCGGATGCACGCCTCATAGACGAGCCGCTGCTCTCCAAGTTGTGTCGCGCGTTCGCACCACCGCAGTTCACTCGACAAGATTTCTTGCATACTGCCACGGTCGCCGGCCTGTTGAGCCGCTGAGAGCGAGCGGGCGAACTCGGGAAAACGCTCCGCCGGACTCCCGTCGAGTGGTGGGAACAGAGGTACGATCATGCAAATAGGCGGAAATTGCCGCTCGCCGGGCTATACACCGTGCTTTGCGCGTGGAGCGACTGGCGTCGCAAATTTTCGATCAGAATCATCGAAGTCAGATAGCATATTATGCTTGGCGCGGCCACCCGCATTGCGCATCCCGACTACAGCTCCTTCGACGTCAGCCCCTAGCCGACGCTGAGATGGAAAAGAACAGCTCGCGGCGGTGCGCTCGTGGGAAAAGCATGGTCGCCCCGCTCTCGCAGCTGGCGACACATGATGTGTTTTCTTCAAGCCACCGCTGCCTCGTAGTTGAACGAGAAAACCTCCGAGAATCTTGGCGGCTGAATCTTGGGTAGCGCTCCTGCACTGGATAGACGCCCCCTTTTCCCGTTATCGGTTCCCCTTTTTGAAGCGAAAAATTTCGTAGGGCTGGGAACGGTTCCTTCTGCAATGAGTCGAAAAGTCGGCATAATCCCCGGCTCATGGCGACGATGCGATTAACACGCTCATCGTCCGCGAAGAAGTTCAGTTGGTGGCAATCGGCGAATGTCGTCCAATCGCTTGGCATCATGTCCGATGAGAACAAACGCGGAACATAGCATACGCTTTTCACGTTTCAAGGGTCAGATGCGTTTGGGGCGCTTCCTGCTGCCAGTTCCGGGCACCAAGAACTCGTCTGGCGCCTTGCCATTCGGGGTTGTTGCAATTGGCACCAAACCCGTGTCGTCAGCGATGGGGTGAGATCGCAGTATGCCATTGGATTGTGCGGTGCGGACGGGCATGCAGCAGGCGGAAACCGTTCACCGTGCCGGTCGGGCGATCAATGGGTCGCCATAGACCGTCATAGCCAGATCGGCAGCGGGGTCCGCGCCACGCGCGGCACGTACGGCCCCATTGGCGTCAAAGCATGCGTCGATCACTGGCGCGTGCGCCATCCATCGATCTAGGAAGGTTGGCAGCCATACAGGAGGCACTGAATTTTCGAGCGGCCAGGGCGGGGCCACGACAGCCCGACATCCGCGTGCGAGCAATTGCTTGGTAAGTCCGATGGTCGTGCTTGCGCCGGGATGCTTGTCGATCCGACCGCCGGAGCACACGAACAGAACGACCACGCCGATATCCCGCAACGCTCCGGACACTGTCGACGACGCCAGCGCAAGATCGACATCATCGGTGACGACACGGAAATAGCGTTTGCCCTCGCCGACGCCGCCATGAGCGCCGATAATCACCATATCGGAATTTGACAGTTCCGTCGGCGTGTCTTCACCATTGAAGAGTTCCACGGCATGATTTTCAAAGCTTGCTCGTAGCCGATCTGCAAGGACGGCAAGAGCGGGCAGCCCCTCCGCAGGCTCAGCGTCGGGAATCCAGGCGCGAATGAAGCCATCCCCTTTGAATGCTGTCCGACGCGCGTCACGAAGCCATGTGATGGAGGGTGCCACTGCAAGACGATGCTCCTGACCCGCCAGCTGGCGGTCGATCTGAAGAATGTTGGGAGGCAGCGCCTGCAGCTCGGTCTCTGCGACGATGACTGCCCGCGCAGGGAGCTTGGACAGCCCCAAATGACGCGTGCTCAGGAAGAAATCGTGCGACGTATCGCGCTTCGGATCTTGGTAGGCATGAGGATAGCGCTCCCGCCACTCGCGCAGCGACGTGCCTGAAAAGGTCTCCTCGTCCTCCACCACGATCGATGCTTCCGTTTGCGAGAAGATCACTCGGGTCAGTCTGTTGTTGGCCAACCCGAGCATGACAACGTCAATGCCCTCCGCAGCGACCTCACGGGCGTAACGCGCGGGCACTCCAACCTCCTTTGGAAGTTCCGTCACGCGTCCGCCGCTCGGCGCTGGCAACCCAAGGTCGCTGATGATCTCGATGGCGAAGGCTGCCGTGTCGGGATCGTCAGTCCCGACTTCCAGCAGACGCTTTGCTCCGATCGCGAGATGGCGCAAGTCAAAGCCGACATCGTCGGCGTAGCGGGCGGCGTCGATCGCGGCGGCCAGCCGTGCGACTGTCTCCTTGTCTGGCGCCGCATCGGTGGTAATGGCGAGAAGGGTTTGCGCCAGATCGCCGAGACGAGCCCGCCCCTCGGCGATAGCCGCCTCGACGTCTGTCGGGACTGGGATTCCGGCGTTTCGTGCGATGCGGGCGATGGAAGCCAGCAACATGGTGGCAGGCCCGGCATCGTCGTTGTTTTCAATGACAGCCCGCAGATTGGCCGTCGTGTCCGCCATCAGGACCGCGACTTCATCCGCGTCAAGCGCCTTCCGGTTGACGCCGGCCAGACGGATCTGCAACTCAATCGTATCGAGCCAATGACCTCGGCGTTCCGTCAATCCTGCGATCGCGAGCGCCGCGCGGGCGCGCGTCATCAGGGGAGGAAGGAGCGGAATGAGGCCAATGTCGCGGAAAAGGCGAATACCAGGTGGCTCTCGTACCACAGTTGGTCTCCATCCACCGCGGTGTCGGCGGCCAAGGCGCAAGCATAGCCAATGAGAGCTTCGATCACATGGCCTGACCTGTGATAGAGATCGGCGAAGCTGTACCAAGCGACTCTGATCCGATGCGGGTCCGTACCGGCAATGTTGAGTGCATGCTCCGCGAGGTCACGAGCGCGCTGAGCTTGACCATGCAGCGCAAATTTTCCCCCCGCAGTTCGCAGTAGCATCAGGTCAGCGTCAGGCTGCGTGCCGAGAGTGGCCAGCGAAGTGGCGACGAGCAGGTAGTTCTCGATTGCGGTGGCGTCCCCTTCGCTATAGGTCTCTCCCGCATATTCCAGCAGCTCGACGAATCCAGCTACCGCCTCGTCGGCGGGTATGGACAACTTGTCGGCGGGGAAACGGGAGCGGCCCAGCACGGTCCCAGGCTCCCGCTCAAAGTGCTCCATACCCGTGCGCAGAATGGGCGATAAGAGCTTTGGATCACACGGCCTCGGTCGTTGCTCAAGGGGCGTAGAGGCACGGAGGCTTACGTCGCGTTCGCCATATTGCAGACAGACTTTCGCAATGACGGCCGTCGAGGCCGCGCCACCGATCATCTGCGGAGACAGAAGGTCAGCGACCTTCAATCGGACGTGGCCGTCAAGCGGATTGCGCGAAAGCCAGCGGATGGACTCGCCCACGACCGTCGCCGCCCTTGCGCTGTCGCATGCCGCATCAAGCGTGAGGATACCGCGTTCGAGCATCTCCATCGCGGCCCAGACATTGGCCCGGGATTGTTCGCTGGTGTCGCCGACGTCAGCAAGGAGAAGATCAAACGCCTCGGCGCGGCGCCCAGCCCGCTCGAGGGCCGTTGCGGTGGCTCGCCGGGCCCGGGCCAGACACGCCGGAAAGGCTACTCGGCATTTCGCCAGCACGCGTTCAGGTTCCAACGGTTCGGCGGTCAGTTCGGCATCGAGCCAGCGGAGATAGGCCGCCTCGAGGCTAGCGTCGGCATTGCCGGTTTCTTCGAGCCGCAGCGCTGCGTCGCCGCGTCGGTCCTCCGCAACGAGTCGTCGGACCGAGCGCTCGACCAAAAGTGGCGATCGGGGATATCTCTCACCAAGAGTCGCCTCAATCGCTTCGACCAGTGCTGCATCTCCCAAATCGTCGGCATGTCGTAGCGCCATCTGCATCGTTTCAGCGCGACTGAGCTCAGGATATGCCCGCGCGAGCAGGCTTTGGGCTGGCTCGGTCAGACCCGCTTCGATGGCGGGTCCGACAAAGAGCAAAGCACCGTCCCCTTTCTCGGCGTCGATGACGTCTTTCTCCCGCGTGAACTCCGCCACGGTCTCGATGATGAAACCTGCCTCGTTGAAGGCCGTCATTCGATTGAAGACACGTTGCGCAGGCGAGAGACTAGGCTGGCTTGCAATCTCACCAAGGGCCGTGGCGATTTCGCCGGCGCGCGCTAGACCGATCCAGCGCTGTCGGAGTGCGGTGGCCGCAAGGACCGACAGCCCAGGATTGCTCGCAGTCGCAACACCGCAATGGTCGACCGCCGACAACAAGTCCTGGTGCCGCTGGCGTTCAGGCCACCATTCGCCGGCATCCAAGACCACATAGCTACCCACGGGATACACAGTCTCGACAACGGATTTGCCAAGGGCGTGGAGTTCGGGGACCCAAACATCTTCGGGAGCTTCGGGAATAGCCGGCAAGTCGAGTGGTTTGCGATATCGCGCCGCCCACGGCACAACGAAAGCGGCCGGATGGGATGCCCGAATGAACTCTACGAGAGCGGGCGCGTCGAAGGTCGCCATCGTCACGAAACGTATTTTAGGAGACAGCGTGATCTGGTCCGACTTTTCCCGTTCGAGGGAATACAACTCAATGGCTTGCTGGCGATAGGCGGTCTCAATGCCCGTCCTGGCCGTCTCTTCGGTTTGCCCCGGCGGCAGAATTATCACCACCTCCTGGACGAGAGGGCCCTTGTCGTTCCCTAGCAGTGTCAAGAGCAAGCCGTGCGCGCCGCTCCGTTCCAGAGAACCGCTGCCGACTACAAAAAAGTCGGCGCCAGGCGAGACGCCATTCTTTCTATAGAAATCCACTATCGTAAATCCGGCCAATTCACTGTCGTCCGGTCCGCTGCTTGTCGTATCCATTGTCCTGATATTTTCCTGTGCAAGCTGGGCGGCACGAATGACGGTTCCAGAAACCGGGCGAGCGCTGTCCTACGCTCATCGGTCGCACACCCACAAGAGACAACCTTCGACTGGAATGCGGTCATTTGAGAGGTTGATGAACGGGATGTCTGCTGTTGTCGCTGGTTCAAGCGGCTACGGTGAAGTGACAGGACGACAAGCCCGGTCCCTTTGGCGACAGGCCAAACTCAGATTGCCGGCGATCGCGCGGGGAAGATGGTCTTGGCCATCTCTCCCCCGCGAACGCCGCCTGCGGCAGAGCGGGGCCGCCGGCTCGCAAGGCGGGCATAACCGACACCCGCTGAACTGACCCCATCCGCCCCGCTCGACGCGCAACCCAGCTCCGCTCGCCGGCATTCGCCCCCCTCTCTGCCGCGCGCTCACGCGCCCCCGGAAGGCATGCCGAGGGGCATGCCTTCGGCATCTAACGGGAAAGGACCAGAACCATGACGACCCATGAAACGAACGCGAAGACCGCAACCGCCCGCGAGAGCGGCATGGAGGTTTTCATTCCGCTGAACAAGCTGAAAAAGTCGCCGCGCAATGCGCGCAAGACCCCACACAGCGGGGCGATCATCGAAGCCTATGCCGCGAGCATCGCCGCCAAGGGCATCCTGCAAAACCTTGTGGTGGAGCCGGAGCTTGACGGCGAGGGAGCAGAAACAGGCTTCTATTTTGTCAGCATCGGAGAAGGCCGCAGGCTGGCGCAATTGCTGCGCGTGAAGCGCAAGCAGATCAAGAAGACCGAGCCGATCCGCTGCGTCGTTGACACCGTGAACGATGCGCACGAGATCAGCCTGGACGAGAACATCACCCGCGAGGATATGCACCCCGCAGATCAGTTCGAGGCGTTCCGAGAGCTTCACGAGGAACGCGGATGGGGCGCTGAGGAAATCGCCGCTCGCTTCGGCATTACCGCGCATGTCGTGCGGCAGCGCCTGCGTCTCGGCGCGGTCAGCCCCAAGCTGATGCAGGTCTATCGCGACGGCGAGCTGAGCCTCGACCAGTTGATGGCCTTCGCCATCACTGACGATCACGCCCGGCAGGAGCAGGTTTTCGAAAGCCTCACCTACAATCGAGAGCCCTACATCATCCGCCGCGAACTGACGCGGACGCATGTTGCAGCGAACGACCGGCGAGCCGTCTTCATCGGCGCGGAAGCCTACATGGAAGCTGGTGGCGCCATCCTGCGCGACCTGTTCACCGAGGATCGTGGCGGCTTCTACGAGGATGCCGCGTTGCTCGACCGCTTGGTGATCGAGAAGCTGCAAGACATTTCGGAAACCGTCAGGCAGGCTGAAGGCTGGAAATGGGCAGATGTCCACATCGACTACCCGCACGCAAACGGCTTGCGCCGCACCTATCCGCAACCGGTGGATTTGTCGGAAGAAGATAAAGCCGCCCATGCAACGGCATCCGACGAATTCAACCGGCTCACGGAAGAATGGGATAGCGCCGAAGAGCTGCCGAACGATGTCGATCAGCGTTTCGGTAAGCTTGAAGCCGAGATCGAGCGCATCGACGCTCTCCGTCACGCCTACGATCCCGATATTGTTTCGCGTGGTGGCGTGTTGGTCGTGCTTTCCCATGACGGAATGGCGCGCATCGAACGTGGCTTCATCCGCGCCGAGGATGAGCAGGCGGGACCGGGAGCGGAAACGCGGCCAGACGGCGAGGACTACGCCGTCAACGACGATGGCGATATCATCGAAGACGGTAGCGGTTCGGATTCCGATGGTGGCAGCGACGAAGAAGCGGAGGATGACGGCAAGCCGTTGTCGGACCTTCTCATTCGCGACTTGACCGCTCATCGTACGCTTGGGCTTCGCCTTGCGCTTGGCGAACAGCCGGACCTCGCCCTTGTCGCGGTTACCCATACGCTTGCCGCGCAGACCTTCTATCAGGGTGCGGAAGCCCACTGCCTCGAAATCCGCCCAACCAGCGTCCATCTCGCCGGTCACGCGGACGGCATCGAGGATTTGGCGGCAGGCAAGGCACTGGCAGATCGACATGCGGAGTGGGCTGCGGACATGCCTCGCGATGTGGCTGACCTGTGGGGCTTCATCGCCTCACTCGACCATGCCAGCGTCATGGCATTGTTCGCCCATTGCGCCTCGCTTACCGTCAATGCCGTAAAGCAGCCTTGGGAGCGCAAGCCTCGCGCCCACGAGACAGCGGACAGGCTGGCGACAGCCGTCAACCTCGATATGACGGCACATTGGACGCCGACCGTCCGGACGTACCTCGGGCGCATCACTAAGGCACATATCCTCGACGCCGTGCGAGAAGCTGCCAGCGAAGAGGCGGCAGACAGGTTGTCGGACCTGAAAAAGCAACTAATGGCGGAAGCCGCCGAGCAGTTGCTCGCCGGAACCGGATGGCTTCCAGCGGTCTTGCGCACCGACCAACTTGCGATGTCCGCTGAACCGCAGGAAGAGGCAGAAGCGGACGTTGCCGAATTGGAGCCGAAACCCACCCTGCCAGACATGGCCGCTGAGGCTGAGGCTGAGGCTGAGGCTGAGGCTGAGGCTGAGGCTGAGGCTGAGGCTGAGGCTGAGGCTGAGGCTGAGGCTTACAACGTCGCCGCCGAGTGACCCGCAGCGGCCGGAGCCGCCACGCGGCTCCGGCCTGCTTTCGAGTATTTGCCGGCCGCGCCATTGGCGCGGCCGGTCACCTCGACAGCACCACATTTAAGAAGCGCTGGGAACCCTGATGACCTGCGCTGAGACCAACATCGTCCCGGCGCGAAATCACCCAGTCAAGTGACGCCATAGCTTGGCCTCAGGTGCCTTGAGTGGAGACGTCCCATCCTGGCAAAGCCTCACCAATGCCGGAATGGGGCAGTGCAGCGGATCATTCGGCGATGCGACGGAGAGTCGAGGTGATGGAGTCTTCCTCGCTTTCGATCTCAACCGTGCTCGCGTGCATTCGACCGAGAGGCGAAATCGTCGCGAGGGTTGGCGGCTTGGAAGCCGGTGCCCTCAGCAATCAATCGGTCGCCGTCGGAGCCGCCCCGAAGGCGATGGCGGTTCAGCCCAAAGATCAGGTAAATCGGACGCCCCTTCGTCACCTGTTAGAGTAGTGACCGACACGGTCCTGGCGCTTCAGATGCGTTTTTTGACCGAAGCGTAGAAGCGTTCGGCGCGGACGATAATGGCCATACCGATTGTGGCCATTGTGGCGTTTCCTCTCGTCGGTTCGTTCTAAGCCACGCCCACGGCGTCCTCGAATGGATTGGGTCTGACCGAAGACCGCCTTCGCTGCACTCAGTCTCGATCGTCTTCCCGCAACGACGGCGCTGCGTTTTCTTCCCCTGGCCGCTGCGCGTCCATTCCTCGCGATCCAAGAAAGCCTCGCGCCATCGTCTTCCACTTCGTTTCAGCCCCTTCGGGGTGCGGACCGATCGTCTCCGGTCTCACGACCACCATCGAGGCCGCGATGGGCGCGGCCCGAAAAAAACAGAAGGAACCACCACAATGGCTACGATCGGCACATTCTCGCGCACCGCGAACGGCTTCTCCGGCTCGGTCAAGACCCTCAACCTCAACGTCAAGACGGTGACGTTCTCTCCGGCGGATGGCGAAAACGAAAAGGGACCCGACTTCCGCATCTTCGCCGGCGCCACCGAGTTCGGGGCGGCATGGAAGAAGACCTCGCGCGAGGGCCGCGACTACCACTCCGTCAAGCTCGACGATCCCAGCTTCCCCGCTCCGATCTATGCGAGCCTGGTCGAGACCGACACCGAGGGCGAGTTCTCGCTCATCTGGTCACGCCGCGCCGCAGAGTGATCCGACAAACGCGAAGCCCCGCCGCAAGGCGGGGCTTCGTCATGTTCAGGTCCGCCGATGCCTCACCTCTGTCAGACGCAGCGGACTACGCTTTGGTCGGCGCCTTGCGCGCCTTCTTCACCGGCGACTTGATTGCAGCCGCAGTCGTTCTCGCTGCCGCCGCACGCACGACCGGTTTGCGTTTTTCTGCCGCGGCAGATGTGGGCGCTTGCGCTTTGCGCCCGAGTCCAATTGATTTCGCCAGGGCCGACCGGGTCGCCGCATAGTTCGGCGCCACCATCGGATAGTCGGCCGGCAGGTTCCACTTCTGCCGATATTGGTCGGGGGTCAGGTTAAAGTGCTGAAGATGCCGCTTCAGCGATTTGAATTTCTTTCCATCTTCCAGACAGATGATGAAGTCCGGCGTCACCGATTTCTTGATCGATACTGCCGGCTCCTGCTTGACCACCGGTTCTACCGTTGGCGTTCCGATCCCGTTCAGAGCGGCATGGATATCGCCGATCAGCTTCGGCAACTCGCCAACCGGTACTGGATTGTTCGATACATAGGCGGCGACAATGTCAGCCGTTATCGACACGGTATCCAGTTGGTTGTCTTGTTCGAGAGCAGTGGTCATATAATTTCCCTTTTTTTGTATCGGATGAATTGAGCGACGTTTGATTTTCCCAGCCTGCCCACGAGGCAAATAGTACGTTTCTTCGTAAAATCCACGTCTCTTGCACAACATTATAAGAGTAAGCTTCGCTTTCATCGTTCTGATCGACTGCGGATACCCTTGTCGGTCGTTGGGAAGCGAGGAACTTCCCCTCGCTTCCCCGCCATTGCCGCCTGTGCAGAGCAGGACCGCAGGCTCGCAAAGCGGCCGACAGCAGCAACAGTGGCCATCAATTTCCATCCGCTCCGCTCGACCGTGCAGCCCGGCTCCGCGCGCCGGCATTGGCCCCCATCACTCCCGCGCGCTCACGCGCCCCCGGAAGGCATGCCGGGGGACATGCCTTCGGCATTGACGGAAAAGGAGTGATCGCAATGAACATGACCACCATTATCGACAGCGAGAACAACAGCCAGCAGCAGGCAGCGTCCGGCGGCTTTCGCGTCGACATCTCTCGCGGCAACCGGATCGGGCGGGTTTCTTCGGAATGGTTTTCGCGTCCCGGCGACGAGCGCTATCTGAGCCTCACTGAGCTTTTTGATGCCGTGAAGCAGAGAGCGGACCGCGCTACCGCCCGCACCGTCGAGAGCCGTGCGGTTCGCGTCGAAGCTACTCGCGACAATGCAGAGCGGCTTTCGCTTATCGTCCCCGGACAGGAGCACCCGATTGCGCCCACGCATTGGAGTTTCGGTCAGCTTTGCAGCCTTGTTGGCGCGCCGGCGACCTACATACGCCAGCTTCCCGCACCGCTGGCAGGCATCAACTTGCAGCACGGCCTTTTGAGCCATCGGGCGGAATTGATGAAGACCCTTGAGACGGAAGACGGACGCGTTGAGCTTCGCGCCGTCACTGGTCCGGACTATGGCCGCATCTGGGATCACGAGCTTGTCGCCGCCGTCATGAAGATAGCGGGCAATGGTACCGGCGATACCATGTGGAAGGTGCCGGGCGTTCTGGATTGGGCAACGATGACGCACAATCCTTTCGTGGATATCACCAAGGACACCACCACGCTTTACGCGAGCGACAGAGACGTGTTCCTGTTTCTTGTGGACGACACACACCCGATCGAAGCCGGACGGCTCCCGAATGGCGAACCGGATTTGTATTTTCGCGGCTTCTATTGCTGGAATTCGGAAGTCGGCAGCAAGACGCTGGGCATCGCGAGTTTCTATCTCCGCGCCGTTTGCATGAACCGCAATCTGTGGGGCGTGGAAGGGTTTGAAGAAATTAGCATCCGGCATTCGAAGTTCGCAGCACTTCGTTTTGCTCATGAGGCAGCACCCGCTTTGGCGAGCTTTGCGAACTCAAGCCCCGCGCCGTTCATCGCCGGCATCAAGGCTGCCCGCGAGAAGATCGTCGCCCGTAGCGACGAAGACCGTGAAACCTTCCTGCGCAAGCGCGGTTTCTCCAAGAGCGATACAGGCAAGATCATCGAGGCAGTTTTGCAGGAGGAAGGCCGCCCGCCCGAAAGCATCTTCGATTTCGTGCAAGGCATGACCGCGCATGCCCGCACCAAGGCGCATCAGGATAGCCGATTGGAGCTCGAAGGAAGGGCGAAGGCCTTGTTGGAACGGGCGGCATGAGCAAACGAAAGGCCGCGCAGCGAACGTCTCGCCGCGCGGCCTATCAGGTCCGCCGTATCAACGAGACCGCCATAGCATAAGAATATTTTGCGACCAGGTCATCGGGGTCGGCGCATGCCGCCGTCTTTGAACATGGCGGCCGCTCGCCGGGCACCGCCCGGCTCGCGATGCAACTACTGTTATGTTCGCGACTGGTGCACTTCGGGCCCGGTGCGCCATGCCCGCCAATCAGTTCACCGTGTTGTTTTTCTGATCAACTCGCATGGGTCCACATTTAGCGCCTTTGCGATCCTACCAAGAACGCTAACGCTTGCCGAAACCCGGGCGCGCTCGATCGACCCGACGTAGCGCATGCTCAGTCCAGAGCGGGCGGCCAGTTCCTCCTGCGTCACGTTCTGGTCATGGCGCAGACGACGCATGTTGACCGCCATGATCTCCTTGAGATCCATGGTGGATTAGGGACCAGAAAGGGAACTATCGTTCTAGGAATGATCGTTCCTATTCGTTATGATCAGAACTCGACCTGGATAATAGTTCCTTCGGGATCGCCGCCGAAACATTAGCGATTCGATACGATGCTTAAGCCGCTGCTCGATCCCGATGTCGCCGACGTCGCGCCGAATGCCCCGATCTTGACCGGCTATGATGAGGAGCGGCTGCTCACCTACATCCGCCTGCTCGACGCCGCGGCCGAAGATGCGGATTGGCGTGAGGTGGCCAGGATCGTCCTCCACATAGATCCTGACCAGGAACCGGAGCGGGCATTCCGGTCGTGGGAGACGCATCTTGCCCGCGCCCGCTGGATGACGACGAACGGCTACCGATATCTTCTGGCCGGCGGTGCGCCACACTGAGAGTCCCAGGCCATGGTTTGCTGAATCAGCACAGCGGTTTGCCGACTCTCCAACTACCCGATTTGCGTATTGGCAGGGATGCTCATTCCGAAGCCCGCAGCCTGATGCGGGTACCGGGAGAGGACTTGGCACATTGCGAGGCGATTGGACCGTTCCGGCAGCCTACGCGCACATGCAAGGCTACGAGCCTGCGGAGTTCGCTGCCGAATATCTGATCCGGAACGACGATTTCGTCGCCGAGTGCGGCCAGCTTTCGTCACATCTCCCAGGTTCCGTAGAACCTGTTGGGTCACCCGACTTCATCACTCGTTGGGGCGCGCGATTTCACAGTCACCGGTGACTGGCTTCCTTTAGCTGAGAACATCGTCTGGACGGAACAGGCCTCGCCGCGCGTGCTGAGGGCCACGCAAATCCGATCATCAGTCAGCCCTTCGCATCAGACTGTCCAACTTTCCAGACTCAGCGGCGCCGCCGTCTGGAGAGCAGACGAGCTTCATATTCTTTGGCCGGCATCGACCGGAACAAATAATCTCGTGGCTGACATCCGCAGCGGCGCGACCGAATTCAACGCCATCGTCCTGCCACTCGATGCGGCATTCGAGACACGGCTCGACGCAGCGCGCCAGTTCTGGCGAGCGCTCGACCGCCGACCATCTGGCCCGGCCTACGGCGCACTGCCGAAGCAAACGAAGACGAGGCACATCCTCAATCTGCGCGTTCATGACGCCCGTCGCGCAGGCGCCACCTACCGCGAGATTGCGGAGGTGCTGTTGTCACGAGAGGCGATCGCGCCTCGAGACTGGCGCGATCATCATCTCCGGCACAAGGTGCGGGCGATCCTACGGCGCGCGGACCATCTGGTCGCCGGCGGCTATAGCGATCTTCTCTTCTATCCCCACAGGCGCGGCCAAAAACCCGACCGCTGAAGCACCGCTTCGCAGGGTAGCAAAAACACATCCCCCGAAATTTGCCCTCCCTCGTCCGTTCTCAATTCGACCATCGTCCGTTTCGCGCGTCCCGGCAGGCCAGGACGACAGCAGAACCGAATGGAGATCAAGCGATGTCGAAGGGTCCCGCGGACGCGCCCCAAAAATACCTGCGAACGAAGGAGGCGGCACCAATCGTCGGCCTTTGCGCTCGCACGCTGGAAAAGCACCGGACGTACGGCACCGGACCAAAATACCGAAAGGTCGGTGGTCGCGTCCTCTATGACATCGACGATCTGCACGCCTGGATCGAGCTTGGTGCGCGCACGTCCACCAGCGATGCCAACGCGACCTTCATTCCGCCTGCCAAGCCGCATGCCGCCCGCGCGCCGGCCTATGCCGACCGGCGCCATCGCGTCTCCTGATACTGCGGGCCAAAGAAAATGCAGCTTCGCTCGACCGATCAGGGTCAGCTTGATTTGTTTCAAGCACGCGCCAGCGTCATCACGCCACGCGACGCGCAGGATCTCATGTCCTGGCCGTTCTTCTCGCTCGCCAAATCCCGCCGAGTGACACCGATCGATTTTCGCATGGGCGAGGTTTCGATCCGCGTCGAGGCGACGATCGAACATGGCATGGCAACGATCTGGGACGCCGACATCCTGATCTGGGCAGCCAGTCAGATTGTCGACGCACGTGACAAAGGCCTTCGCACGTCGCGTCTGATGGCGGCGACGCCGTACGAGATCCTTGCGTTCATCGAGCGTGGCGACTCCGCTCACTCTTACGACAGGCTGAAGGCCGCGCTTGACCGCCTGCAATCGACGACGGTTGCCACTTCTATCCGCCAGTCGTCCGAGCGGCGGCGACATCGATTCTCCTGGATCAACGAATGGAAGGAGCGAATGGACGTCAGCGGGCGCCCACTTGGCATTGAGCTCATCCTGCCGGACTGGTTCTATGCCGGCGTCATCGACGATGCACTTATTCTCACCATCGACCGCCAATATTTCGGGCTAACAGGCGGCCTGGAGCGCTGGCTCTATCGCCTCGTGCGCAAGCATGGTGGCCGCCAGACCTATGGCTGGAGCTTTGATCTCGGCCATCTCCACGTGAAGTCCGGCAGCCTGTCGCCCTTCAAGCGCTTCACTTTCGACCTGCGCGAGATCGTCCGTCGCCAGCCGCTGCCTGGTTACCAGTTAGCACTCTCCGTCGATCCCGACGGTCGGTCACGACTGAACTTCCAACTCAACCCGGTCGATCCATTTTCGCGAGCGCCAGCGCATCGCCGTGCGCGCCACGTGGCCGCACCACCAAGGCTGTGAAATGACTGTGGACAGGCCCGTGCTATCAGGAACCGCAACGCCCGTGCCATCGGGAACCGGATTCCCGTGCTATCAGGAACCGGAATCGGGCTTAAGTCATTGCAGCGATTGCCGAACCCGCTCCTCTAACGTTTCTAACTGTGAATCCTTCGGATTCTTTCTAACGGAAAGCGCTCATCCACGAGGCTGTGGACGACAGCGGAGCCACGATCTTTCGGCCAGGCCGAGAATAATTGCTGTCCGTTGTTCCTCGTGGAGCACGGCTATTTTCTCCGCCCCTCGGTTCGCCATGCTGACTGCTGGCCTCCTGTCACGGAGGCCAGAATGAGCAATCTCACCCACATCGAACTGGTGTGGCTGAAGAAGCGGATCGAGAACTACATCCGGTTCGGCAAGGTTGCTTCCAACAGGAACATCGACCGCAGCCGTCGTGTCGTCTCCTTTACGCCAGGCAGCATCTTCGCCTTCGTACGCTGGACCGCGAATGACTTCGGCACCGTCGCTTCACGCATCGATATCCTACGCGCTGTTGCCAGCGGCGAGCGCAGCTCGACTGTCGCCTATGTGCGACCTGGCGCTGACATCCTGCTTACAGCTATCGGATGGCCGAACGTCGAGAAGGTGCTGAAGATCATCGATGCCATCGAAGCGATCGGCATCGATCCCGTTGATGTTTCGCCGGACTACTGGCGGCACGCTCACAGCCGGCTCGCGGCGCGAGAGGCGCCCAGGCCCTACACGCGCCAGCGCCATGAGGCATGGCTCCTCCGCCGCCGAGTTGAGCCATGAGTATGCGCGCAACGATCATCGTCGCGATGTTCGGCGGCGCGGTCCTCGTCGCCGCGCCGGCATGGATCGACCATCGACCGAAGTTGATCTGGAACGCGTCAGCGAGCGTCCCGGTCGGGCTCTACCACGTCGAGCCGGTCGACCGGATCGGCATTTCCGATATCGCCGTCGTCATGCCGCCCACGCCACTGGCGGATTTGCTTGCCCAACGCGAATACCTGCCGAACGGCGTGCCGCTGCTGAAGCATGTGTTGGCACTCGGAGGCACGATGGTGTGCCGGCGAGGCGCCTCCATCATCGTCTATGGCGTGGCCTTTGGACGTGCGCTCGATCGTGACAGTCGTGGCCGGCCGCTGCCCGGCTGGCAAGGCTGCCGCATCATTGCCGATCGTGAAGTCTTCCTCATGAACTGGAACTCGGCTGACAGTTTCGACGGCAGGTATTTCGGCCCACTCCCGCTCAATTCGATCATCGGTCGGGCGGTCCCGGTCTGGACCAACGACCGCATTTCGCCGGTACCGGATGATTCCGGCGAAGCGGATCGCCGCGAGCCGTGACGGCTCGCACCAACCCTCACGAACGCTCATGAAAGGAGCAACGCAGTGGCCCAGATCGGCACCTTCACCCGCAACGATGACGGCTTCTTCGGCAACGTCTCTACGCTGACGCTCGACGCGAAACTTGCCATCCTGCCTGCCGAGAAATCGGACGCCGAAAACGCGCCAGACCATCGCGTCTTCTGCGAAGGCATGGAGATCGGCGCGGCATGGGATCGCACCGGCGAGAAGGCCGGCAACTATCTCTCCGTCTCCATTGACGACCCGTCCTTCACGCAGCCGATCCGCGCCAATCTGTTCCAGTCCGATGCCGAGAAAAGTATCTGGGCATTGCACTGGAGCCGGCAGTCGAAGCGCGACGAACGGGGCTGATCGGATGCTCCGATTTCGCCTCAGCGAACTTTCTGAGTCAAACCCTTTGATCGATTGGGCGCCGGTCAAACCCTCCGACCCGATCGCCTGTCAGGCGGCCACCGCGCGCAGCGAAGGTCAAGGGCGGCCGGACGCTTGCCCGTCGTTCAGGACGTCCATGGCGCCACAGTTTGCGGCAAGCAAGTCCGGCCGGCGAAGCCTTGCCCTTGACGGAAGCGGGCACGGTGGCAGGCTGCAGGCGCGTGGTGCAGGTGCTTTTATCTGCCGAGGCATTGCAGCGCTGTCTGCAAGCGTCATGCTCGCCCTTACGGCGTCTATTGTCTGTGCTGAGCCTTCCGCGCATCGTGAGCGGCCGGCGCACTCCAGCAGTACCAGCTCGTCCGCTGATCCCTGGTCGGCGCATATCCGGGAGGCGGCCAAACGCTTTGCCATTCCCGAGCGACTGCTTCGCGCCGTCATGCATGTCGAGAGCGTTGGTGATGTTCATGCGGTGTCGAGCCAGGGCGCGATGGGTCTGATGCAGATCATGCCGCCGACGTGGGAAGAGCTGCGCACCAGGTACCGCCTCGGTGACGATCCTTATCAGCCGCGCGACAACATTTTTGCAGGTGCAGCGTATCTGCGCGAGATGCTCGACCGCTTCGGCCGCAACGGCTTCCTTGCTGCTTACAATGCCGGTCCTGGGCGATATGAAGAGCATCTTGTTACCGGCCGGCCACTTCCGCGCGAGACGATCGACTACGTCAGGAAACTGGCGCCCCTGATCAATGGTTCGGTTCCCATTCCGATGCGCGCACGTCAAGGAGCGGGCAGGGCGAGCGCATTCGAAGCGGCGATTTTCGCGCACGTCGTGAACACTGGGAATAGCTCGGCTCCGCAGGGTGAGCGCAAAACTAATGTTCCCGTGGAGACCGTCTTCACGGCGATCCGTTCACCCAGCGTGCGAGCACCGGTGGACAAAGCGGTCACCGATCTTACAGCGCTCGTACCGCAACCGGACGGCTCGCGCAGTGAAGGCGTATCAGTTCCGAACCCCGCTATTCGTAGTCCGTTTGCTCAGACCTCCGCCGCGGCTCCACAATGACCTCACCATTCCTGGTCAATCGCCCTCCGACCTGTTCCGTCGCGGAAAATGCGGCGGGAGGGTTGGCCGTCAGAGAGGACGAAGGGGGATGGCAGGATAAAGGGCCGCGATGTGCGGCTCGGTCGGGGTGCTGGATTTCAGGGGTTTGCGCGCCGGTTTGGCGATGTACGTGAGAAATCCGCGATGTGCGCAACCGCCATCTTCTCAATCTTTTCAATAGAAGCCGCACCTCGCGGCAAAAACGGCCATGAGCAGGGATAACGACTTCCGCGTCCGGCCTGGTCGCATCCGCTCCCATGCCGGCCAGCGGGCGCGGCCCTTCATCTTTCAGGCGCTCGCAGCGATACAGCGCGCAGGAGGGCATATATCGCGAAAAGGCCGGATCATCTCCCCACGCGCCTCGACGTTCGGCCGCGGCAGGTCGGCGAGCATCCGCGCCAATCGCCTTGTCACCGGCCGCTCGCGAGGCGCCGTCGTCAAGGCGCGTGTCGTCCGTCAGTTCCGGGGACCGACACCGCTCGCCGCTCATCTCAAATACCTTCGCCGCGAGGGCGTGACGCGTGACGGCGAGAAAGCAAAGATGTTTGGGTCGGACACGGACGATGCCGACCACGATGTCTTTGCCGAACGGTGTAAGGACGATAGGCACCATTTCCGTTTCATCGTCTCACCCGATGACGCCCACGAGCTGGGCGACCTCAAGAGTTTTGCCCGTAACCTTATGGTCGATATGGAGCGCGATCTCGGCACGAAGCTCGATTGGATCGGCGTTGACCACTGGAACACCGAACATCCGCACGTTCATATTCTTGTGCGCGGCGTGGCCGACGATGGCGAGAACCTCGTCATCTCTCGCGATTACATCCGTCAGGGCATGCGCGACCGGGCGAGCGACATACTCACCCAAACGCTGGGACTGCGGACCGACCATGACATCCGCCGGACAATCGAGCAGCAGGTCGACACCGAGCGCTGGACACAGCTCGACCGCCAGCTTGCACGAGATGCCGATCGCCATGGTATCATCGATCTCGCGCCGCATCCCGATCGCCAGCCGGATGAGTTCCTGACGATCAAGGTCGGTCGGCTGCGTAAGCTGGAAAGCCTCGGTCTCGCCAACGAGGTCCGTCCTGGCCAATGGATCATTGCCGAGGAGGTTGAGGCGACCTTGCGCGCACTCGGCGACCGCGGCGACATCATCAAGCGAATGCATCGCAGCCTGACCGGCCATGGCATCGACAAAGGCGCGGCCGAGTATGTCCTTGCAGCTGAGCAGACCGACAAACTTGTCATCGGTCGGCTGTTGGAGCGGGGGCTCGATGATGAGCTCCGGGGCTCGGTCTATGCCATCGTGGACGGCATAGACGGGCGTGCCCATCACATCCGGTTTCAAGATATCGACGCCACCGGCGGTTCCGCCCCGGGCTCGATCGTCGAGCTTCGTCGCTACGAGGATGCGAAGGGTCGCAGCCGCGTTGCACTTGCCGTCCGTTCCGACTTCTCGATCGAAGCACAAATCCATGCCCATGGCGCGACCTGGCTCGACCGTCGGCTTGTCGCGCGTGAACCCCTCGAGGTTGGGGAGGGCGGCTTCGGCAGGGAGGTGAAGCAGGCGCTACAGGACCGCACCGATCATCTTGTCGAGCAGGGTCTCGCACGGCGCGACGGTCAACGCGTCATCTTCGCTCGCAACCTGATCGACACGCTAAGCGATCGCGAGGTGAACGCGCTTGGCGCTCGGCTCGCTGCCGAGACCGGACTGCCGTTCGCGAAAGCTTTTGAACGCGACCAAGTAGCTGGCATCTATCGACAGAGGTTTTCGCTCGCCTCCGGCCGCTTCGCGATGATTGATGACGGGCTCGGTTTCAAGCTCGTTCCCTGGTCGCCATCGATTGACAAGCAACTCGGTAATCACATTTCTGGTGTCGCCCGCGCCGATCGCGGGGTGGACTGGAGTTTCGGAAAGAGGCGAGGAATCGGGTTGTGAATGTCCACAACCACCGCGTAACTTTACGCTTTGCTCGCTTGCTCCCAAGCCGACCTTCCTTCTTATCTATGCCGCCTTCTTCTTGTTCGCAGGACGGTGCTTTTTCCAAACGTCGTCCATGTCGATGCCGCCATCTATCGCACCCTTCATTTTGTTCTTGGCGTTATCGGAGAAGCAGGGGATTTTCGTTTTTCCGAATTCGAACACGTGGCAGCATGCTTTGTCGTCGTCGATCTCCAGATGTCTGCGCAGAGCAAGCGATCGGGGTTCCTTGAGTTTTAGAGCTTTGGCTAAATCGCTCGGCCGCATATGAAACTTCTTACTGAGGTCAACCTCGCGCACCGCCGCAGCGCCTTCCGGATCGTCGCCGCCTACAAACTTGACCGCAGCCCCCTGCTTCTTTGAGAAATGCACGGTAAACGTAGGGCCCTCGCCGGCCGTTGCCGTGCCGATAGTATTGAGCCGCGGAAAAACGTCCTCGAACGCCTTCCCGTCTCTGACGGCCTTCTCTATGCGATTGATGTCTTTCTCGGAGATCTCGACCCCGTCGTGAACGATGGCCTCCATGGCGAGCAGCGAACGTATCCTGGCCCGAGCCTCGTCGCGGTGACGCTTGCCCGGCTTAAGAAGTTCGGCAATCAGCTTGTATTCCCGATCGACCAGGAAATCGAAGTCGCCCGGCGGCTTGGTTGAAACTGGCAGCACCCGCGGCGGAATGTGGGAGTGGAGATCCATATCCAGGGTTCTTTTCATATACGCATCGAACGCCGTCACCATTGCCCTGGTGTGCATGTAAAGCAGGTCCTCGGAAACGTAGACGAACCAATGCTGTGCTGCATCCCGCAGCTTGTCGACCGCCCGAAAGACGCCAGCCTCCGATTCGCTCATGCCGTGGTTCGACTGGCATAGCCTGAGACACTTCTCGAAGCCGATCGACTTCCCCGTGTCCTTATCGAATACCTTGGCCTTCATTTGACATAGGACCCCCTTCATAAGCATCTCTCCGGCATGCTGGAGGTGAAGGAGGACGGATGTCACGCGCCCGTCGTCGTCATAAGAATTGAAGGACGTCATTCCGATCCGTAGCGAACTGATCGCCTTAAAGCTTAACGTTTTTGCGTCACGAACGAGTGGCATAATCTAGTCCCTCCGAGGACCGCATTCTATTAGTTAGATTTCAGCTTTTCTCCACTGTCGGTGACTCTTCGAGCGCAGCAGGCAAGCATGTGTAGATGGCAGCGGAACTCCGCTTCGCATCCAGCAAGTCTCTCTACGTCCGGCTACACCATGCTACCCGGATCGGCTCTTTCTTCTTGCACATATGGGTTCCTGACATTTCCTATCCGCTCCCGACTGTTCAGCCGAGGAAAAAAGGAGAAGAGAAGTGCCGGCGACCAGGATATTGTGGGGTCAGGTCCTTGCGGTCCTTCTGATCGTACTCATCACCACCTGGGGCGCGACACAGTGGACGGCTTGGAGGCTCGGCTTCCAGCCGCAACTCGGCTTGCCCTGGTTCGAGCTTGCCGGCCAGTCCGTTTATCCGCCGCCTGGCTTTTTCTGGTGGTGGTTTTTCTACGATGCCTATGCACCAGAAGTGTTCATCGAGGGCGCGCTGATCGCTGCCAGCGGCAGCTTCATCGCAATTGCCGTCGCCATCGGCATGTCGGTGTGGCGTGCGCGTGAGGCGAAAGACGCGGCCACCTACGGCTCAGCGCGTTGGGCAACGCACAACGAAATCAGGGCCGAAGGCATGATCGGCCCGGATGGCGTCGTGCTTGGAAAACTCGACGGCGACTATCTCCGTCACGACGGTCCTGAACACGTTCTGTGCTTTGCGCCGACACGAAGCGGCAAGGGTGTCGGCCTCGTCGTGCCGTCCCTGCTGACCTGGCCGGGTTCGGCAATTGTTCACGACATCAAGGGTGAGAACTGGGAACTGACGGCCGGATGGCGCGCTCGCTTCGGTCGGGTGCTGCTCTTCGATCCGACCAATGCAGCATCAGCCTCCTATAATCCTCTGCTGGAAGTCCGGCGAGGCGAATGGGAAGTGCGAGATGTGCAGAACGTGGCCGACGTGCTCGTTGATCCCGAGGGTTCGTTGGAACGCAGGAACCATTGGGAGAAGACCAGCCACGCGCTGCTGGTCGGCGCCATTTTGCATGTCCTCTATGCCGAACAGGACAAGACGCTCGCCGGCGTAGCAAACTTCCTCTCCGATCCGCAGCGGCCGATCGAGACGACGCTGCGCACCATGATGCTGACACGGCATCTGGGCGAGGGAGGCCCGCATCCGGTCGTGGCATCGGCGGCGCGGGAACTGCTCAACAAGTCAGAGAATGAGCGGTCCGGGGTGCTTTCGACGGCCATGAGTTTTCTGGGCCTTTACCGGGATCCGGTTGTGGCCAAGGTGACGTCTCGCTGCGATTGGCGGATCGCTGACCTTGTCGAGGGCGTGCGGCCGACGACACTCTATCTGGTCGTGCCGCCGTCAGACATCAGTCGCACAAAACCGCTCATCCGCCTCGTGCTCAACCAGATCGGCCGCCGACTGACGGAGGACCTTCATGCCAAGGATCGGCGACAGCGTCTTTTGATGATGCTCGACGAGTTCCCGGCTCTCGGGCGACTTGATTTCTTCGAGTCGGCGCTGGCATTCATGGCGGGCTACGGGATCAAATCGTTCCTGATCGCGCAGTCACTCAACCAGATCGAAAAGGCCTATGGGCCGAACAATTCCATCCTCGATAATTGTCACGTGCGGGTTAGCTTTGCCACCAATGACGAACGGACGGCCAAGCGGGTGTCGGACTCCTTGGGAACAGGAACCGAGATGCGAGCCATGAAGAACTATGCCGGGCACAGGTTGTCGCCCTGGCTCGGGCATCTGATGGTGTCGCGGCAGGAAACGGCCCGTGCTTTGATGACGCCCGGCGAGATCATGCAACTTCCGCCGACCGATGCCATCGTCATGGTGTCGGGTCTGTTTCCGATCCGGGCGAAGAAAGCACGCTACTTCGCCGATCCACGCCTTGCCGAGCGTGTCCTGTCGCCACCGAAGTCCGAAACGGCCGCGAGAATATCGCGGCCTGACGACTGGACAGGGAAGACGGTCCATTCGGCGCCGGAAGGCAATCCTCTGCAGCCGAAACCCTCCGCAACTTCGCAGGACGAGGATCCGGCAAATGGCGGCATCCGCCGCCAGCCCGAACTCCCCGAACACGAGGATATCGCGCCGGAGCGAGCGGCACTGCGCGAGGACGAGTTCGACCTTGATCGGGACGAACCTGACGATGACGCTATGCGTCGGCGCGCAGTCGATCAGGCCATGCGGCGCGCTGCACGGCAGGCTGCCCTCGATCCCAATGACGGCATCGAGCTTTGAGCCCGTGAAGAACGCCAAGAAAAAACGGCTCTCGGCCTATCTCGATCCGGACGTCATGAACGCGCTTGCCGATTATTCTGCACGGCGTGACGTTTCGCTGTCGCTGATCGCCGAGGCTGCGATCGCCTCGTTTCTGTCACCGGACGCCGAGGAGCGGAAGGAGGCGGCAATCACACGCCGCCTCGACCAGATCGACCGGCGCGCGCAGCGCGTCGAACGTGATGTCGGCATCGCAATCGAGACGCTGGCGCTGTTCGTCCGCTTCTGGCTCAACTCGACCCCGGCCTTGCCGGAATCTGCTCAGGCCGAAGCCCGCGCGAAAGGCCTGCAGAGGTATGACGCGTTCGTTGACGCCCTTGGCCGCAGGCTAAGCAAAGGACCAAAACTCAGGCAGGAAATCGCCGAGGATGTCTCGCCGGCCGATACAGATGACTTGCCAGCGAGATAGGTGGCACGGCCAAGGCCGCGAGATCGCCGCACCGCATTCCATAGGTCATTTCACGTCGCATCACGATCACCGGTTTTGCTTGTTGCAAGTCCGATAGTCCTGCCTCTTCTAATCATCCCCGACCGCGGCACGAACCAACTCGCCGCAGTGAATGGGGATCATCGTGGCAATCAATCATCACCCTGGCAGGGAGGCGGTGTCGCGCGGCGCGCGCATGCTGCGCACGGCCCTTGGTCCCGCCATTGCCGGCTTCCTTGAAGATCCTGATATCGTCGAGGTGATGCTCAACCCGGACGGGCGGCTGTGGATCGACCGTTTGAAGGAAGGGCTTGTCGCTACCGACAAAGTTCTAATCCCAGCCGATGGCGAACGGATTGTCCGCCTGGTCGCGCACCATGTCGGAGCCGAAGTACATTCCGGCAGCCCTCGTGTCTCGGCCGAACTGCCCGAGACTGGTGAACGGTTCGAGGGCCTGCTGCCGCCTGTTGTGGCAGCACCCACCTTTGCCATCCGTAAGCCCGCCGTCGCCGTGTTCACTCTCGAAGATTATGTCGCGGCCGGCATCATGACAGAAGCCCAGGCCGATGTGTTGCGGCTTGCCGTCGAAAGGCGCAAAAACATGCTGGTCGCCGGCGGCACCTCGACTGGCAAAACGACGCTGGTCAATGCACTGCTGGCAGAGGTGGCTAAAACCGCCGATCGCGTCGTGCTGATCGAGGACACGCGCGAGCTGCAATGCGCCGCCCCGAATCTCGTGGCACTGCGCACCAAGGACTGCGTCGCCTCGCTGTCCGATCTGGTGAAGTCGTCGCTTCGCCTGCGTCCCGACCGCATCCCGATCGGCGAGGTGCGCGGAGCCGAGGCGCTTGACCTTCTCAAGGCCTGGGGCACCGGCCATCCAGGCGGCATCGGCACCATCCATGCCAGCACCGCCCTCGGTGCACTGCGCCGACTTGAGCAACTCGTGCAGGAGGCCGTCGTCACGGTCCCGCGTGCGCTCATTGCCGAGACGATCGACATTGTTGCCGTGCTGGCCGGCCGAGGCTCGTCCCGCCGGCTCGTGGAGATCGCTCTCGTCGATGGACTCGATCCCGCCACCGGCGATTACCGCACGCTCGAGGCAAAGCTCGAGACCACACCCACCGTGAATCCCCTGTCCCCCATGGAGCCTCATAATGAATCCGATCCGCTTCACTTCATCATCTATCCGTAAGCTCGGTGCGGTGCTCTCACTGGCTACGGCGACTGCTGCGGTTGCGGCCATGATGATCGCGCCCGCTCACGCAGCAGGTTCTTCCATGCCGTGGGAGCAGCCGCTTCAACAAATCCTCGAATCCGTCGAGGGACCAGTCGCCAAGATCGTGGCGGTAATCATCATCATCGTCACCGGGTTGTCGCTCGCCTTCGGCGACACGTCGGGCGGATTTCGCCGACTGATCCAGATCGTCTTCGGCCTGTCGATCGCCTTCGCGGCGAGTTCGTTCTTCCTGTCGTTTTTCTCGTTCGGCGGCGGAGCGCTCGTCTGATGACAGGGTCCCTGCTGGAAGACGAAGACATCCGCGGCTTTTTCGCACCGGTACACCGGGCGCTTACCGAGCCGATTCTGCTCGGCGGCGCGCCACGCGCGGTCGCCATCGCCAACGGCACGCTGGCTGGCGCGGTCGGATTGGGACTCCGCTTGTGGATCGCTGGCCTCGTTATCTGGGCGATCGGCCATTTCGCGGCTGTCTGGGCAGTCAAGCGCGACGCGCAGTTCGTCGATGTCGTTCGCCGGCACCTGCGCTATCCCGCGCATTTCGGCTGCTGAGAGGTTTTTCGCCCATGATGAACCTCGCCGAATACCGCAAACGCTCATCCAACCTCGCCGACTACCTGCCCTGGGCAGCACTGGTCGCGCCGGGCGTTGTATTGAACAAAGACGGCTCCTTCCAGAGGACCGCCCGTTTTCGCGGTCCCGATCTCGACAGTGCCACGCCGGCGGAACTTGTCGGCACTACGGCGCGGCTGAACAGCGCGTTGCGCCGTCTTGGCTCCGGCTGGGCGATCTTCGTCGAAGCCGTTCGGCTTGCCGCGCAGCACTATCCCGAAGGTCTTTTCCCCGACAGCGCCTCGGCGTTGGTCGATCTCGAACGTCGTGAACAGTTCGAGGGTGAGGCCGGTCAAGGATCGCCACAGTGGAGTGATCGCCGGCCGAACGGGAAGCTGTTCGAGAGCAGCTACTTTCTCACCTTCGTTTGGATGCCGCCGGCCGAGGAAGCTTCTCGCATCGAGAGCTGGCTGTACGAAGGTCGGGAGAAGAGCGGCGTCGATCCGTGGGAACTCCTGAAGGGTTTTGTGGACCGCACCGACCGGGTGCTGAACCTGGTCGAAGGTTTTGTGCCGGAGGCCGCATGGCTCGACGACGCCGAGACTTTGACCTACCTGCATTCCTGCATTTCCACGAAGCGGCATCGGGTCCGCGTACCTGATACGCCGATGCATCTCGACGCGCTGCTGGTCGATCAGCCGCTCGCCGGCGGGCTGGAGCCGAGGCTCGGCGATGCCCATCTGCGCACGCTCACCATAATCGGCTTCCCCACCGCGACTTTTCCGGGGATCCTCGACGATCTCAATCGGCTTGCCTTTGTCTATCGCTGGTCGACGCGGGCGATCATGCTCGACAAAGCCGACGCCACACGATTGCTGACCAGGATCCGGCGGCAATGGTTCGCCAAGCGCAAATCGGTCGCAGCCATCCTCAAGGAGGTGATGACCAACGAGGCATCCGTTCTTTTGGACACCGACGCCGCCAACAAGGCGGCCGATGCGGACGCCGCCCTTCAGGACCTCGGCTCCGACCAGATCGGCCAAGCTTATGTCACCGCAACCGTGACGGTGTGGGATGCCGATCCGTCGATTGCCGACGAGAAGCTGCGTCTGGTCGAAAAGATCATCCAGGGCCGGGACTTCAGTTGCATTGCGGAAGGCGTCAACGCCATCGAGGCATGGCTCGGCAGCATCCCTGGCCACGTCTATGCGAATGTCCGCCAGCCGCCGCTGTCGACACTGAACCTCGCCCACATGCTCCCGCTCTCGGCAGTCTGGGCGGGACCTGTCGAGGACGAGCATTTTGGCGCCCCGCCTCTGTTCTTCGCCAGGACGGAAGGCGCTACACCGTTCCGGTTCAGCCTGCATGTGGGCGATGTCGGCCACACCCTCGTGATTGGCCCCACCGGCGCAGGCAAGTCGGTCCTGTTGGCGATGATGGCGCTGCAGTTCCGGCGCTACGAAAATAATCAGATATTTGCCTTCGACTTCGGCGGCTCGATCCGCGCCGCCATGCTCGCCATGGACGGCGACTGGCACAATCTCGGTGGCAACGGATCGAGTTGGCAGGGGCCGGACGATCCCCTTGCCCTGCTCACCATGGCGGATCTGTCGGACGACGTCGGTGCCGTTTCGCTGCAGCCGCTTGGCCGCATCCATCACACGTCGGATCGGGCATGGGCGGCCGACTGGCTCGTCGACATTCTTCAGCGCGAGGGGGTTCCCGTCACGCCGGACGTCAAGGAATATCTCTGGTCGGCGCTGACTTCGCTGGCCAGCGCGCCGGTTCAGGAACGGACACTGACCGGCCTGTCGGTACTGCTGCAATCTTCGCCACTGAAGCAGGCACTCCGACCCTACTGTATCGGCGGTCCCTATGGCCGGCTGCTCGACGCCGAGCACGAGCGTCTTGGTGATGCCTCCGTCCAGGCATTCGAGACCGAGGGCCTGATCGGCACGGGCGCGGCTCCGGCCGTGCTCGCCTACCTCTTCCATCGGATCGAGCAGCGGATGGACGGGCGGCCGACACTGCTGATAATCGATGAGGGCTGGCTGGCGCTCGATGATGGCGGCTTCGCCGATCAGTTGCGTGAATGGCTGAAGACCCTTCGCAAGAAGAATGCTTCCGTCATTTTCGCCACGCAGTCGCTCTCTGACATCGACGGCAGCAGGATCGCGCCAGCCATCGTCGAAAGCTGTCCGACGCGGCTCTTTCTGCCGAACGAGCGCGCCATCGAGCCGCAGATCACGGCCATCTATCGCCGCTTTGGTCTCAACGATCGCCAGATCGAGATCGTCGCCCGGGCGACCCCGAAGCGCGACTACTACTGCCAGTCGCGGCGCGGTAACCGGCTGTTCGAACTGGGCCTCGGTCCGATCGGGCTGGCGCTGTGCGCCGCGTCGTCCAAGTCCGACCAGGCGGCAATCAACCGGATCATCATCGAGGGCGGTCGAGAACATTTCCTCGAGGCCTGGCTCACCGACCGCGGTCTCGGCTGGGCCGCCGACCTCGTTCCCGATCTCGCCAATGTCATCGACCAATCAGCAAAGGAGATTCCGTCATGAATTCCGTTCGCAACAATCTTCGTTTTCGACACATGACGGCAGCCAGTGTCATCACCGTCGCGATCGCGCTGTCATCGGCGCCGGCGTCGGCGTTTATCGTCTTTGATCCCACCAACTACAGCCAGAACCTTCTCCAGGCCGCTCGCGCCCTGGAGCAGATCCAGAACCAGATCACCTCGCTTCAGAATGAGGCGCAAATGCTGATCAACCAGGCAAAGAACCTCACGTCGCTGCCGACCTCGCTGCTTGGCCAGATCGAAGCCAATTTCTCTCAGATGAAGACACTGCTCGGCGAGGCCGACAAGCTCGCCTACAGCGTCCAGGACATCGAGAGCCAGTTCACCTCGACGTACGAGAGTTTTGGTTCGGACCTCTCCAGCCAGCAGCTTGTCGATGGCGCGCGTGAACGCTGGCAGACATCGGTTTCGGCCTTCGAGCACTCGCTGAAGACCGGCGCCGTCGCCGTGGACAACATCGAGGGGACACAGGAACAGACGAGCGCGCTGGTCGGCGCCAGCCAGTCTGCCGTCGGCGTGCTGCAGGCGACGCAAGCCGGCAACCAGCTTCTTGCCGTCCAGGCAAGGCAGGTGTCGGACCTGACGGCGATGATGGCAGCGCAGGGACGCGCCAACGCACTGGAGCAGGCGAGGCGGGCGGCTGCCCAGGAACAAGCACGTGAACAGTTTAGCCGCTTCATGACGGGCAGTGGCTACAGCCCGTCATCCGTGAAGATGTTCCACGATTGAGGCGAGAGTCGCATGGATCTCAAGATCGCCGCCCGGATGACAGCCGTTCTTGCCCTTGGCGCCGCCATGACCGCCGCCTTCATGGCGTTGCGTGGCGACGGCCCGCAGGACGCGTCCTCCCCGCGCTCCGCACATCCGGGCGGCGAGCCGGCAGGAGTCGAACTTGCGCGATGCCGGAACATCGGCATGGCCGCGATCGCCGACGAAGCCTGCAGGAAGGCCTGGGCGGAAAACCGCCGGCGTTTCCTTCAGCCGACACAGCCCACGGCACCGTACGCAGTTCCGTCAGTCGACAAAGACCAGAGCCGGCTCCTGCCCGTTCAGCCGTCGATGCCCCGGGGTGAGCAAGATCAACGCCGCCCGAACACGGTGACGCCATGAATGACACCGGCGTCATCGACCGCTTCCTGGAAACCTTCACTCGTTACATCGATTCAGGGTTTAGCCTGCTCGGCGGCGAGGTGGCCTTTCTCACGTCTACCCTGATCGTCATCGACATCACGCTCGCCGGCCTGTTCTGGGCCTGGGGCGCGGACGAGGACGTGCTGCACCGGCTGGTGAAGAAGACGCTCTACATCGGTTTCTTCGCCTTCATCATCGGCAACTTCAATCGTCTGGCCGGCATCGTCTTCGAGAGTTTTTCGGGACTCGGCCTGAAGGCCGGAGGATCAGCACTTTCCGGCTCCGCACTGCTGCAGCCGGGCCGCGTCGCCCAGGTCGGCATCGATGCTGGCAATCCGATTCTTGAGGCCGCCAGCCAGTTGATGGGCTACGTCTCTTTCTTCGAGAATTTTGTCCAGATCGCGGTGTTGATGATCGCCTGGGCGATCGTGCTGATCGCCTTCTTCATCCTCGCCGTGCAGATATTCGTCACGCTGATCGAATTCAAGCTGACGACGCTTGCCGGCTTCGTGCTGATTCCCTTCGCGCTCTTCAATCGGACCGCGTTCCTTGCCGAAAAAGTGCTCGGCAACATTGTTGCTTCGGGCGTGAAGATCCTCGTGCTTGCCGTCATCGTCGGCATTGGCTCGGGTCTCTTCGGTGAGTTCACCCAAGGTTTTGGCGCCGAACAACCGACGATCACGGATGCGCTGTCGCTCGTTCTCGGCGCCCTGTCACTGATGGGGCTTTCGATCTTCGGTCCGGGCATCGCGACAGGTCTTGTTTCCGCTGCACCGCAACTTGGCGCCGGCGCTGCTGTGGGCACCAGCCTCGCTGCCGCCGGCCTTGGTGCTGCTGGTGCCATGGGCGCTCGCGCCGGATTGAGCGGCGGCGCAACTGCGCTCAGTGCAGGTGGGCGCATGTCGGCGGCCGCCGTACGTGGCGGCGCGCATTTGGCCGGCAGCACCTCGACAGCTTACGGCCTCGCCGCCGCAACATCCGGACAGAGCGGTGCAGGGTCGATCGCCGGCGGCATGGCTGGTGTCGCCAAGGCTGGTGCCGGCGCTGCCGTTCAGCCGGTGAAGCAGGCAATGTCGCGCGCGGCCTCAGCCCTGTCTTCCAGCCAGCAGGCTGGCCGCTCGGCCGCGTGGACCGCAACGGGTGGAGAGCAGCCAGCAGCAGCTGCTGCTTCAGGACGTGCGTCGACGGCTGAATCCGGTGCCGGATCGCCGCCGGCATGGGCCGCTCGCATGAAGCGCGGCCAGACCATGAGCCATGGCGCGAGCATGGCCGCGCATTCTGTCCGCTCCGGCGATCATGGCGGCGGCTCGATGAATGTTTCCCTCAATCAGGACGACCGCCGATGAACCTCTTCAAACGATCTTCCGCTCGCTACGGAACGACGCCTCAGCCGGAGACGCCGTATCAACGTGCTGCCCAAGTCTGGGATGAGCGCATCGGCTCGGCTCGTGTGCAAGCGAAAAACTGGCGGCTGATGGCCTTCGGCGCGCTGATTCTGGCAAGCGGTTTCGCCGCCGCGCTGATCTGGCAGTCGACGCGTGGCACGATCGTGCCCTGGGTCGTGCAGGTCGACAAGCTCGGCGAGGCGCAAGTGGTCGCTTCAGCTGTCGCTGACTATCGCCCGACCGATCCGCAGATCGCATGGCACCTCGGCCGCTTCATCGAACAGGTCCGAAGCATCTCTGACGATCCCGTCATTGTCCGCCAGAACTGGCTGCGCGCATACGACTACACGACCGATCGCGGCGCCATTTCTCTGAACGACTACGCCCGCCTGAACGACCCTTTTGCCAAGGTCGGCAAGATCCAGATCTCGGTCGCAGTCTCCAGCGTCATCCGCGCTTCGCCAGACTCGTTCCGTGTCGCCTGGATCGAGCGCCACTACGACAACGGCAGCTTGGCCAGCACCGAGCGCTGGACCGCCATCCTTACCATCGTCACTCAACAACCCCGCGATGCCGACCGGCTGAAGGTCAATCCGCTCGGCGTCTATGTCAACGCCATCAACTGGTCGAAGGAGCTTTCATGAAGCGCGCGATACAAGCAGAAAGAGCAAGGGGACATGCAACCCGAAACATAACCAAGGCGCGGGTGCTCGTCCTGGCACTGCTGTCGGCGACGGCACTCGCCGGCTGCGCCTCGAAAAAATACATTCCGCCGGAGATCAATTACGACGATGTGGTGCCTGCCGTGCAGAAGCTCGATCCGCCTGGTGCGGTGAAGGTGGTGGAGCTGCCGAAACCGCTTCCGCTGCCCGGTCAGTTGAAGGCGATAGAGACCAGCAAGGCGAAGGCGGAACCAGCCGATCCGAAACAGCGGATAAGCCAGGCCAATGAGGCCGCACGAATGCAGCCCGTCCGCGACGGTTTTATCAACGCGATCCAGCTCTATCCCTGGAGTGAAGGCGCGCTCTACCAGATCTATGCCGCGCCCGGCCAGGTCACCGACATCGCGCTGCAGCCCGGCGAGCAGCTCGTCGGGTCCGGTCCCGTTGCCGCCGGCGACACAGTGCGCTGGATCATCGGCGATACGCAGAGCGGGGCAGGCGACCGGCTGCAGGTTCACATTCTCGTCAAGCCGACGAGGTCCGACCTCCAGACTAATCTTGTCATCAACAGCGATCGCCGCACCTATCATCTTGAGCTGCGATCGACCGAAAAGACCTACATGGCCTCGGTGTCGTGGCAGTATCCGCAGGATCAGTTGATAGCGCTGCGGCGCCAGAACGCACAGGCCTCCGCAGCCCAGCCGGTTGCTTCCGGCATCGACATCCAGAAACTCAATTTCCGCTACCGCGTCGAGGGCGACGCGGCACCGTGGAAGCCGCTGCGTGTGTTCGATGACGGCACAAAAGTCTATATCGAATTCCCGTCCGGCATCGCTCAGGGTGAGATGCCGCCGCTCTTCGTCATCGGCCCATCGGGCGGCTCGGAACTGGTCAACTACCGCGCTCGGCAAAACTACTATGTCGTTGACCGGCTGTTCGCCGCAGCTGAACTGAGGCTCGGCGACAAGACGAGCGAGAAGCGTGTCAGAATCGTGCGCACTGACGGGAAAAGACCGCCGCGCAGCGCGGGGCTGTTCCGATGAGCGACGTTACAAATCTCCCGAACGTGGACATCAGGGCCGAAGTACGTCTGAGGCCCGAGCCCGCCAGGGTCACGCGCCTTTCGCGCAAGGTGCTGATCGGTCTTGGTGGAGTGGCCAGCGCTGCGATCCTTGGCACACTGATCTGGGCGCTTGACACCAGGCGGCGCGGCAACGATGAGCCGTCCGAACTCTTCACCACTGAAAATCGATCGACCGCCGACGGGCTACAAACCCTGCCGAAGGATTATGCCGGCATTCCAAAACTCGGGCCGCCTTTGCCCGGCGATCTCGGCCGGCCAATCCTGCGTGCGCAGGAGCGCGGCCAGTCGATCGAGGTGCCCAAAATCAGTACGCCGCGCGCCGATCCGGACGAGCAGCGCCGCCAGGCCGAGATTGAAGCCGCACGTGTCGCAAAGCTCTTCACCGACACCAACGCGCGAGCGAATCCCGCGCGGCAGGATACTGGTGCAGGAAATGCCGTGGCGAACGCCATGTCCGGCTTGACGCCACCGACCGAACAGCCGCCGCTCAACCCTGGCGGTGCGCAAAACATGCAGGACCGCAAAGCCGCCTTCGTCAACGCCGAGCCGGATCGACGCACCATCAGTCCCGATCGTCTCGCCGGGAAGGTCTCACCCTATGTCGTGCAGGCCGGCACGGTCATTCCGGCGGCACTGATTACCGGTATCCGTTCCGATCTTCCCGGTCAGATCACCGCTCAGGTCACGGAGAACGTTTACGACAGCCCATCAGGAGCGTACCTCCTGATCCCGCAGGGCGCAAAACTGATCGGCCAGTACGACAGCCAGGTCGCCTTTGGCCAGTCACGCGTGCTGCTGGTCTGGAACCGACTGACCATGCCCGACGGCACCTCGATCGTGCTGGAGCGCCAGCAGGGCGCGGACGCAGAAGGATTTTCCGGACTGGAGGACGAGGTCGATCATCATTGGGGTCAACTCTTTCGGGCTGCAGCGCTCTCGACCCTGCTCGGCATCGGGACATCGCTTGGTTCCAGCGATGATGAAAGCGATATCGCCAAGGCCATCCGCGAGAGCGCGCAGGATTCGGTGAGCAATGTCGGCCAGCAGATTGTGCGCAACCAACTTAACGTCCAACCGACGCTCACCATCCGCCCCGGATTCCCGGTTCGCGTCATCGTTAATCGCGACCTCGTGTTGGCGCCGTATGGCGCGCTGAAGGATCCGTCATGACCAAGCTGAAACTCTCCACCGTTCCCGATGATCGGCCGGTCAAAATCACGGTCGAACTGCCCGCCGCTGTTCACCGCGATCTTGTTGCTTACGCCGAAGTGCTCGGCCGCGAGACCGGTCAGCCCGTCGCCGATCCGGCAAGGCTGATCGCGCCAATGCTGGCACGGTTCATGGCGACGGACCGGGCGTTCAGCCGAGCTAGGCGCGATCTGAAAGGCGACTGACAACCGCGTGGTTCCCTGCCAACGCAAGGGGATCAGGGGCTAGGATACCGTTCCCGCAGGAACGCGACGAAGGCTGCAATGTCGGGCTCGGCGCCCATGAATGCAACGACGGCGTTGAGAAACGTGCAATTGCAAAGGAGCGTATCCGATTCGATTGGTGGCTGGCCACTTCTCCCTGGCTCCGCTGCTTCAACCCTGGTGAGTGCATCGTCCAGATCCTTTAGGATGCGGCGTATCGTGGCCAGGAAACGATCGCCGGCAACCGTCGCCCTGACGCCACCCGGGTGACGCTCGAATAAAATCACACCCAACGCCAATTCGAGATCCCTGATGCGTCGGCTGAGCGCGGAATGATGAATTCCCAGCCGCCGCGAAGCTCTGAGAAGGCTGCGCTCCTCGCCGACCGCCACCGCAAATCGAAGCGTGGCCAGCTGGATGGAGCGTCGCATTGCGCCTCCTTTGTGCGGAGACGAAATCATCGCCATTACGATATGGATTTTATGGTGCTGCTTGCGCTTCGGGTCTCGCGAAGCCTTTGGAACGTCCGCTCGTCGAAGCTCGCTGTCACAGCCACCGTTTCCTCGCCGCCGATCATCCGCGGTAGTCCCAGCGGCGTCACCCTGAAATGCAGCTGAACCAGGCGCAGCAGCCAAAGCGGGTTCATTTCGATGATGATCGTGTCAATGCTTCTATCCAAGCCCCATTCGACGATACCGGACAAAAGCGCATTCGCCACTGGGCTCAGCATCCGTCCCCGTTCGCGATATTGCGGCTCGACGCAGTAGCGCGTCCATTCCCAGATGTTCTCGCCGACCGGCCGCTCGCCTTCGCATAGTTCCGGTAGAACGTCCGATAGCAGGTGGGGGTGTGTCGAAGGCAGCATGCGTTGGTAGCCGACAACGCGGTTCTCAGCGGTAAAGAGCATGTGGACTGCGTGCTCATCGTCGAAGCGGTCGATCTCACGGCCATCCTCGCGACGCAGATCTGTCCAGCCCTTTTCTTCGACAAACACCTTGTGGCGAAGGCGGAACGCCTGATCCAACTCCGCCTGATATTCTTCCGCGTTTTGCGCCGTAACGATAAGAAGCATCTTGGTCGTCCTCCAGTTTAGAGGTCAACCAATGGTCCTTGCTGAAACAAGGCGGTATCACGTAACTACGGGAGATCAGGCAATCAAACCCAGGCGGAGAGCCTCCGCGACAGCGTGTATGGTGCTTGTCACGCCGAGCCTCTCGCGCACCAACCGCAAGTGGGTATCGGCTGTATTGCGGCTGATGTTGAGGTGATCGGCGATTTCATCCAGTGTGAGGCCTTCGGAAGCCCAGCGCAGAACATCCTGCTGTCTCGGAGACAAACGCGCGGGCTTCGGGTTCCGTTTTCCATCTGCGAGAACAACCGCGCAGCCGAATGCGTAAGCGGCGACGAACTGAAAGGCGAGACGGTCGTGAGGATCCGGATCCAGCTTTTCACCTGCCACGGAAAACCCGACCGCCTGCCCGTCCAAGGTTGCGAACGGTATCGTCAACCCCTCGCGCAGCTTGAATTCGGTCGCCTCATCCATGACCCGACGGCCGAAGGGACAGACCCTGCACACCTTATCGATCTCGCTCCAGAGGAAGGGCGTGCTACCACGGCTCACAAGCCGAATGGCTGGATCGCGATAAAGGTAGCCCTTCGAAAAATAGCGCTCGGACCATTGTTCCGGCCAGACGTCGAGCAGCACATGCGAAACCTGTTCACGTCTCAAGGCACGAGGCGGGGGAATTGGTCCTGCAAGCAGGTTCGTAGCGCCAAATCGTTCAGCATAACGAAGCAGGTATCGACAGAGCTCTTGTTGGGTTGAACTCTTCCGGATGTCATCCAGAAATTCAAGCGTATCATCTAGACGCCTGCGCCAAATTGCAGTTTCTCTAATCACTCTCAGTGTCATCCCTACAGGACGGGAACCGCTGCCGTCAGCCTAAGCGTGTCGCCCTCCAGCCACTTCGTTTTCCGACAGGCCCCGGTGGTTCACTGTGGATCGTACGGGGTGGTGCAGTCGCTATGCACTGGCTTCTGGCCTCCGACTTTAGGGGCTGACGGGGTATCGACTTCCCGCACGGGCGTACCGTGATCCGGTGGCATCCGGCAGTCGACGGATACCGTAGTGGCGCCAAGCCCTTCGGCATTCATCGAGCACGGTGTGGAGATGATGTTCTCGGACGCGACCAGATCGATCTCATGCAGCTGCCGGCCCTGTTCGTTGATTGCCTCAGCGATCTCGGGGCCGGTCTCGGCCAGGGCCCCGGTGAAGAAGATCGGGAAACATGGCTTGAACGCTATCGCGCTCATGGATGCCTCCGTGCTCAGAATGCGAAGATGCAGTGCGACTCACAGCTGATCAGGACAACAGGTCGATCGCTGTGCGGGTAAGAGCAGCGACACCGAAACTGATGCAACGTTCATCCGGTTGATAGTCCGTATTGTGCACACGGTCATTTCGGCCGGGTTGTGAAGAGCCTACAAAAATATGCGCGGACGGCATCAGTTCAGTGAAGTAGGCAAAATCCTCGGTCCCGTAGTCCCCTGGACATTCGATTAACGAGCTTTCGCCAAACTGCTGCACTAGCGATCCTACGGTTGAATTCAGTATGGCATCATCATTGACCTCGGGCGGGCAACCGCGGATGAAATTGATCTCGCACGTCAAACCCATTGCTGCCGCGACACCGTTGCAGATCTCGTGGAATCGGTTTTTCATGATTTCGCGAGAGTCGGCCGAACGACATCTGATGGTTCCCTCGAAGAAGCAGGTCTCGGGAATGATGTTGAAGGCAGTGCCGCCATGGATCTGGCCGATCGTCAACACGGGCGCGGCGGCAGGATTCACGGAGCGTGACACGGCGGTTTGCAATTGCATTATGATTGCCGAAGCGGTGACGATTGGGTCGAGAGCAGTATAGGGGCGGGCTGCGTGGCCGGATCGGCCTTTCACAACGACACCGAATTCATCCCCTGACGCAAAGACCGCGCCCCGCACAAAGCCGAACTTTCCAACTGCTAGTTCAGGCATATTGTGGAAACCAAGTGCTATGGACGCGCCTTCCGCAGCGCCGTCCGCGACCATTCGCTTTGCGCCGCTGTCGATGGTTTCTTCGGCGGGCTGAAACACGAGGCGAACGCCTCCGCGCAGGCGAGGCGCCATACCGGCGAGAATGCGTCCGACGCCCAACAAGGTTGCGGTGTGAAGGTCATGGCCACAGGCATGCATTCGACCGGGAATGGTGCTCGCGAACGGAAGCCCTGTCGCTTCGTCCATCGGCAGCGCATCCATGTCCGCACGTATCAAGACCAGCGGACCGGAACCCGCGCCGCCAGGAATGTCTACTGTCACGCCAAGTCCGCCGACTCCCGTCCGTGGGCTAAGCCCGAAGGATTTCAATTCTTCCGTGACGAGCGCCGAGGTGCGCGGCGTATCGTGGCCGAGTTCGGGATGGGCGTGGATGTCTCGACGGATCGCGATCAAGGACGGTTCAAAAGCCGCTGCCTCGCGCTCGATCAGCGAAGAGATGTCGTTAATACGGTCGCTCATAGGAGTTCCTTTCCTGTTGGCCGAAACTAGCGGCCCCGCCGAAGGAAGTTAGCCAAAGTTCTCTGATGCCTTCGACAGTCTGATGAAATGTGCGGCCAAGCCCCTGTCAGCCGCAGGCCCCACTAGCGCATAGGCCCTCGCCGTTCACTGGTAACTGATTGACGCTTTTCCGAAAACGCCGCGAGCAGGCGCTTGGTGTACGGATGGCGCGGATGCTCAAAAACCTCGTCCACGTCGCCGCTCTCGACGATCCGGCCATTGAGTAGAACCAAAGTTCGATTGGCCAGTTGGCGAACCACAGCCAGGTCATGGGTCACTAAAATTGCAGCTGCGTTCGTCTGCCGAACTTGCTCTGCTATCAGGTTCAGGATGTCAGCCTGGACGGAAACATCGAGTGCGCTTGTCGGTTCATCAAAGACGATGACCTGAGGCTTGCCGGCAAGCGCACATGCGATGGCAACTCGCTGCAGAAGACCGCCCGACAGGCTTCGCGCGAAATTGCCCAGATTGTAGTGAGGCAGTCGGACTTTGTCCGCCTGGGCCTTCTGATCAGCCGTGGTGGAGCGGCGGCCGGCCGCAAGCGCCAGGCATCGTCCGATCTGATCCCCGACTCTGCGCCGCCTGTTCAATGCGCTCGCGGGGTTCTGAAACACAATCCGAATGTCGGAAAGGCACTCGCTTGTGCGTTCGCCAAAGTACAGCGGAAGGCGCTTGCCATTCATTGAAATCGAACCCGCATCGGGTGCGATCAGTCCGACAAGTCCCTTCAGCAAAGTCGACTTGCCGCTGCCCGATTCGCCCACGACGGCCAATATCTCGCCTGGCCGGAGTTCGAAACTGACGTCCTCGAGTATTTGTCGACGGCTGGCCCCACGACCATAGGACATGGCGAAACCTTCGACTTTAAGCCGAATTTCAGGCGCTTGAGTCTGTGTCGCGTGCTGGCCGCGGGCGGGGATGCGTGTCAGAGCTTCCGAGATTGGATGATGGCACCTATAGCGTGTGGTTTCCTCTCTGATGTCCGGGCGCTGCCTTTCGCAGATCTCCGTCGCCATGTCGCACCGCGGCGCGAATAGGCATCCCTTCAGACGGTCGAGTTGGCTCGGTGAAGGCGGCGCGCCTTTGATCCCCTGAAGCGTACGCCGCTCCGTAACAGATGGCAGACAGGCCAGCAGTGCCCTCGTGTATGGGTGTCGGGCAAGCGCGATGACTTCGTCAGCCGGCCCCTGCTCGACAAGTTCGCCGCCATACATCACCGCGATATCGTCGCAAAGGTTATGCACTTGGCCAATGTCGTGGGAGATGAAGACCAATCCAGCGCGCCGCTCCCTGCGAAGAGCTTTCAGAAGCTCTATGATCTCGCTTGCAACAGTGGCGTCGAGGCCAGTCGTGGGCTCGTCAAGCACCAGGACCGCCGGATCATTTGCAAGGGCGAGCGCGATGATGACGCGCTGTTGCATACCTCCCGACAGCTGGTGCGGGTAGGACGCCAGAACCTGAGTCACGTTACGGATCTTGACGCTTTCCAGCAGCGCGGCAGCGCGTTCTCCACGCTTGCGTGAAGCAAGGCCAAGCAGTCGCAAGCGTTCGTCGAAAACGGAACCAATGCGTCGGCTAGGGTCAAGTGCGCCGCCCGGGTTCTGGAAAACGACCGATAGGCGTCCGGCAAGTTCCCGCCGGTTTCCCAAAGCCAGCTGCGCTGTGAGGTCGTTCCCGTTGATTTGTATGTTGCCGCCGGTCAAGACGCCGTTGGACGACATGCAGTTTGCGAGTGCCAATGCCAGCGTCGACTTGCCCGAACCGGACTCGCCGACGATGCCCAGCGCTGCTCCGGGAGCGACGCTCAGCGAAACATTGCGGACCACGCTTAGAATTCCGGAGCCGACACGATAGCCGATCGAAACATCCTCGCAGGCGAGTGCGGCTATGCTGTCACGGGCGACCGTCATTCTAAGACCTCTGCGAAACGTTCGGTCAGCAGCGTCATCGATGTGACCAGCAGGGCGATTGCCAGTGCCGGGAAAAGTGTCGGCCACCAAATCCCAGCAACAAGCTGCTGGTACTCCTCGTTGATCATCAGCCCCCAATCGGGTGTGGGTGGCTGAACGCCAAATCCAAGGAAGGAGAGGCTTGCAGCTACGAAGATCGCAAAGCAGGTCCGGACAGAGAACTCGACCACGACGACGGGTAGCGTATTGGGTAGAATTTCCACGAGCATGACGTACCAGGCGTTCTCTCCACGCAGCTTCGCCTGAGCCACATACTCAAGTGTCGTCTCGGCCAGGACGGTACTGCGGAATGTTCGCGAAACCGGAGCCGCGAAGATCAGGCCGATGATCGCTCCCACTCCGATCGGAGTCGGCTTCACCGCCACCACCACGGCGAGCGCGATAAGAATGGTGGGTACCGCCAGGACCGCATCAATGATGCGGCTCAGAACATCATCGACGACGCCCTGAAAATATCCGGCGCAAAACCCAATCAGTCCCCCGAAGATAACGGCGACCGCGGCCGCGACGGGCGCTATGATGATCACCGTGCGCGATCCCGCCAGAACTCGAGCGAAGACATCCCGGCCGAATTTATCGGTTCCAAACCAGTGCTCCAGTGAAGGCGGGAGATAGCTGTCGAAAGGCCGCGTGATGAGAGGGTCTTGGATGGGCAGCCACTGATAGGTGAGGCCCACAACAACGAGCGCAGCGACTATCGAAGCGGCTAACAAAAAGCTTGGCGAGCGATGCATCGTGCTTCGGCCTACTTGAAACGGCGGCGGGGATCGAGAAAGTAGACGAGTGCGTCGCCGATCAGGATGGACGCCATGAAGACGATACCTGACACGAGGACGCCGGCCATGAGCATCGGCAGGTCGAGCTTCTGGCTGGCCTTCAGGATCAGAAGCCCGATCCCGTCGTAGTTGAAAAGAAGCTCGACGACCGTAAGGCTTCCGACAAGATAGCCTACCTGGGTGGCGATAACCGGGATGGTCGGCACGATGCTGTTTCTGAGGACGTTCCTCAGAACGATGCTTCTTTCGGAAAAGCCGAGGGTCCTGGCGTAACGGACATGGTCCGACAGAAAGATTTCGCTAGCCCGTGCCCTGATCATCCTGGTTAGGTAACCGGTCAGCACCGTCGAGACCGTTACTGCAGGCAGAACCAGAGCGCGGAGCCGTTCGAGCAGGCTGCTGCCGTCTGAGACCTGCGCGGAAGTCGGAAACACGCCCAGCATCACGCCGAAAACGATGAGCAGAACCACACCAACAACAAACTCCGGAATGGCCGTGGCGATGACGCTTGCGTTACCAATCATTCCACCGAGCCATTTTTTTTCATTACGGGCTGCCACAAGTGAAAGAACCACGCTTGATGGCAATGCAATCACGATGGCGAATAGCGCGAGAAGGGCGGAGTTACCGAGGGCGCGGCCGACAAAGGGCGCGACTGGTGCCCGATAGACATAGGACGTCCCGAAATTCCCGCGAACAAAATCACCGGCCCATTCGAGGTACCTGACGAGCAACGGCCGATTCACCCCAAGCAGTTCGTTCAGCTTGTCTACGGATCGCTGGTCCGCCAGGGGGCCCAGGATGCGGCGACCGACATCGCCCGGCAAGACTTGGACGACCACGAAAATTATTATGCTGAGCAGGAAAAGGGAGAGGAGGCTCAAGCCTCCTCTCCTCAGCAAGGTCGCCGCACCTCCATTCATGCGAGGAAGGCCGCTTCTCCAAGGAACAAATGTCCCATGGCGGTCGGCTGAACCCCGGTTACCCTGATCGAATGCACCACGTTAAAGTTGTAGAAATAGAGTCCGAGCTGCGGCGTTTCTTCCAGCAGCAGCCTTTGGATCTCGCCAGCCGTTTTCTGCTGGGTCTCGAGGTCAGTGGCGGCGAAGTACTTGGCCATCAGTGCGTCATAGGTTGCATTCTTGAAGTGCGCAGCATTCCATACGCCCTTCGATGACAACTGGGCAGACAGGAAGACATTGGGAACGCCCCGATGCCCATAGTCGTCGATTCCGAAGGGCGAATCCAGGAACGGCGAAGTTCCGAACTTGAGGTCGCCGTAATACTGGTCCGTACCCATCTGAACGATGTTGACCGTGATTCCGATTGCTCGCAACTGGTCCTGGAGCAGCACCGCCAACTCAGGGATGGCACCGGATTTCTGGGTAAGAAGATCGACGTTGAAGCCATCGGCAACCCCGGCTTCAGCAAGAAGCGCCTTGGCGGCCGGAATGTCCTGCACGCGCTGAGGGACCGACTTGTCGCTGGAGGCGAAGAAATGCGCGAACGGTGTGTCGTTACCTATTTCTGCCTTGTTGTCGAAGAGTACCTTGACCACTGCAGCTCGGTCGATGGCCAGCGCGACAGCCCTTCTGATGCGAGCATCGTTGAACGGCGGCATGTCGACACGCATGTGAATGACTTCATGACTTGAGCTCGGAATGCTGATCACAGCGACCTTTGGATTGTTGAACAAGGCAGCGCCAGCGCGTGCGGGAAAGCCGCTCAGAACATCGGCTGCGCCACTCTGGATCGCCAGGATCGCCGCGCCGATGTCGTCGTAAAAGGTCCAGTCGACCTCGTCGAAGCTTGGGATAGGCCCCCAGTAGTTTTCGTTTTTCACGTAGGTGACACCGCGCCCCGGGCGCAACTCTTTCAGCTTCCAGGGTCCGGTGCCGTTGTGATTATTCGCATAATCACTGTTGTCGCCATTCTTCAGGATGACGCAGTTGTAGTTGTCTGAAGAGGCCGTGTACGGAAAATTTCCATAGGGTGCGTCGAGCGTGAATTCGACGGTGGTGTCGTCCTTGGCGACTGCTCCGCCTTTGCTCAGGATGCCACTCAGTGCAGACAATGCATTGGAGCCTACGTCAGGATCGGCGTGACGGTTAAACGTTGCGGCGACGTCTTTCGCTGTCATCGGGGTGTCGTCATGGAACGAGACGCCGGATCTGATCTTGTAGACCCAAACTTTCCCGCCTTCGCGCGCCTCCCAACTCTCAGCAAGCGCCGGCTTCAAAGTTCCGTCTGCCTGTGAGATTGCGAGGTATTCTCCCGGTTGACTGATGATCAGCCGGCCGCCGACTTCCGAAACCGCAAATGGATCGAGGGCGGTCGCCGGTGTGGTGACCGCGCCCTTCAAAATACCGCCCTTCTGCGTGGCGGCGATGGAATTGCGCGAAAACGCAAGCGCGGCGACTGCGGCACCACTGGTGGCAAGGAACGCCCGGCGCGAAACACCTGCGAGAAGCGCCAATTTTCCGAGTTCTGATTGGTTTTGCACTGCATTAACCCTCCATCTGCAAGCGGCCGAAGACGGATTAGTTTCGCCGAAACGCGGTATCGGATAATTTCAAAATTGCCCTTCAATTGAAATTGAACGCGTATGATGGGGCAGATTTTGTACGGAAATCGTCACTTGACGCGTTGTCAACGCATTCACCAACGGGACGCTCAGGTACTATGAATTGGCATCAAGGGCTGCCGTGCGGCACGGTCGGCCATGCGATGAAGACCGGTGTCGTCAGCGAGCGCGGGCAACGCAACTTCTGAGATCCGCTGCGGCACAAGCAGCGCGCCCAACCGTCGGCTTGGGCTGAAGATTTCAAGAGCTCGACTGAATGTTATGCCCAATTTCATTGGGCGGTCAAAATTGATGCCAATCGAACACCATTCTCCTGCAATCAAGAATTGACCGCCTCCAAGGCTGCAAACCTAGCTTGAAGCTGGGACCAGCTCGCAAAGGGGTCCAAGCCGGGCGGTTGGAGCGCTCCAGTCACCTGGCGTCCGCCGTTCCCAAGATGAAGGAGAGAAAAAATGACGGATATGGGTCAGGCCTATGTGGATGTGGCGATGGTGCTGGGCCGGTATTTCGATGGCCTCTACAATTGTGACGCATCCCTGCTTGGTGAGGTGTTTCACCCGAAGGCTCAACTTGCAACGGTCAGTGAGGGAGATCTGGCCACGCTGGATATCCCAAGCTGGCTGGATGTCGTTGCGAAACGCGAGTCTCCGGCCAGCCGTGGGGAGGCCCGGCTTGATCAAATCGTTTCGATCGAATTTGGCAGCCTGAACACCGCGCTTGCAAGGGTGCAATGCGCCATCGGTCCCAAACTGTTCACCGATTTCATTTCTCTCGTACGGATTGCCGACGATTGGAGGATCATTGCAAAGGTCTATCAGTTCGAGCTGATTGACTAGGACAGCGTCATCGGCGGCTGATCGCGAGCGCAGCCGCCGATGCTACAGAAACGCTCCATAGGGGAACGTAGCGTTCGGAGGCTCGACATCGCACCGGCGATTTTCGAAACGATCCTTGACTCTCATCGCGGCCATCAGCGGGCGGAGGAACCAGGGATTGCCGCTGTAGAAAGGCGACGACTTGAAGGGCACTTTGGAATAATTGGTTTCGCCCTCCGGTTTTCCGAGCACCTGGAAAGCGACTTTTCTGCCGAAATAGGATCCTTGGGGCATTCCCATGAATGTGAAGCCGGTCGCATACCAGACGCCGTCCGAGCGCTGGCCGATCTTCGGCATTGTGTCGAGCGGCGCGGCGCAAAAGCCGCTCCAGGCATAACTCACCCGCACGTCTGCCAGATCGGGCAAAACCGAAAGCAGGTCTTTTCGCAGCAGGCTCGCCTTCGCACGAATGGGCATCGCTTTGCCTGTGCGGCCGGACGTGATAACGCGCTTCCCGTCGGGGGTCAGACGGATGGCCATGGTATCGAAATCGGCGTCGGTGTAGCTGCGGTTGGTGGGCAAAAGTCCAGCAAGCCTCTGACGGTCCACTTCTTCGGTGGCAATCGCGAACCCCTGGAACGGGACCAGGCGCCTGGCGAACCAGTTCATCTCTTTGCCGGTATACCCATTGGTGGCGACGATGACGTCTGTCGCCCGAAGCGTGCCCAACGGCGTTTCGACGTCGAACTTGTCGGCCGATTTTGTGATGCCTGAGACACGGGCGTTGCTGTACACCAGCACGCCGAGTTTGGTGGCCGCCGCCAGCAGACCCGCGTGGTACTTCCCAGGATGGATCGTGGCCATATCCGGAATAAGCACTCCACCGCAAAACACGTTGGAGCATCGGATCTCGCGCTGCAGCTCCGACCGGTCCAGGATATGCACGTCTTCGCCCAGATGCTTCTGGCGCAGTTTGAATTCGTCGACAACGCCGCGCAACTGGGAGGGCGATCGTGCCAGGACGACCCGTCCGGATAGATTGAAATCGCAATTGATCCCTTCGCGCTGGATCACCTCCACCATACTGACGTTAAGCGCCTGGAAGAGTTCAGCATAATATGCGGTCGCCTTTTCGACGCCGTAGGCCTTGGCCAGCTCCGCGAAGGACTTCTTGAGGAAACGTCCCAGGAAGCCGGTGTTTCTCGAGCTGGCTCCAAAACCGGCAACCCCCGCATCGAACACCGCAACGCTCCTGCCCGACCTGGCTAGTTCAATGGCGGCGTTGAGCCCGGTCACGCCGGCACCCACGATTGCGGCATCCGCGGATGCGCGGAAACCCGGCGAAGACTTGCCGTCCTCCTGACCCATGGCGTCCCACCAATAGGCCCCCTCCACAAAATCTGGAGCGATGTCCTCGCTGCCTCCGCTGCGAGCGTTCCGTAGGGTTTCCTGTGCACTCATGAGGTATCTCGCTTCAAGATCACATTACCGAGGCAAATACCGTTCGCAATGCCCGGTGCCTGTTCTTCCAGTCCGTCTCAAGGATCGTTGTCGGCTGGTTGAACACTTCACAGATTGGCGCCCCGGTCCGCCTATGGCCCGGGATGCGCGAGCGCTCCTAGCTCGGCGGATAAGGTCCGTCGGGAGGATTGTTCGGGTCCGATATCATTCGCTCATTGTTGCCAACGATCTGGCCTTTCTTGACGAGGATCGACCCGGCTCTCATCACGATGTCAACATTGTGCAAATGTTTGATATCGAGGCTGGGGTCACCGTCGACGACGAGGATGTCGGCCAGCATATCCGGAGCAATGGTGCCGACCTTGTTCTCGATCTCCAGAAGCTGAGCCCCGTTCAATGTCGCAGCCCTGATGGCTTCCAGGTTTGTGAGGCCGCAATGGATGAGCCACTGCATCTCCCAAACCACGGACGCCGCAGGATTGACGGGAAGCGCGCTATCGGTGCCCACGGCCAGCTGGATGCCCATCTTGTGCGCGAGCGAGACGACCTCGAGGTGAGTTCTCATTCGCGAGGCGATTTCCTTCATGAACCACGCCTCCATGCCGATGACGGAGCCCTGGGCGGCAAGCATCTGGAACGTCCAAATGGTCGGGACGAGGTGCACTTCCCGTTCGAGCATCAGCTTCAACGCGGCCTCGTCGGCCAGCACGCCGTGTTCGATAGAATCTATGCCGGCGTTCACCGAATTGATGATCGACTGGGGATTGACGGCATGCGCTGCGGTCGTTGCCCCTCGCGCATGCGCTTCCTGGACACCGGCCGCCATTTCCGCCTCGGTCAGGTGAACGTCGTAAGGGCTTTCCCAAGCTTCCGCGGCCGCCCCCGAGGCCATGAACTTGATGATCTCAGCCCCGGCCATCATCTGCTTGCGTGTCTGGTGCCGAACCTCGTCTGGGCCGTCGGCCGCCACGCACAGGCGGGGGCCGTGCCCACCGGTCATGTTGATCCCCCTGCCGCATGAATAGATGCGTGGGCCCACGGTGCGACCTTGGTCAATCAGTTGCTTGAGGGCGAAAATGCCATGGCCGTGCGCCCCAACGTCTCGCACGGTCGTCACCCCCCTGGCGATCAGGTCTCGCGCATTGTCGATCGAATAGAGCGCGCCCAGGGCGCTCGATTTGTTGCTCAGCTTCATGTCATATTTGTCGGCTTCATATGGGCTGGCCGGAATGTTCAAATGGATGTGCATGTCCATAAGCCCGGGGAGCAAGGTCTTTCCGCGGCCGTCAATCTCTACGTCAGCAGCCCCGCTCCAGCCGCCCTCCTCGACCGATCTGATGCGGCTGTCCTCGACGATGACTGTCCTGTTTCGAAGCGGCGCCGATCCAGTCCCATCAATGACGTCGATGTTTCTAACTACTGTGAGCATCGTTCATACCTTTGTCTTGAGCATTTGCGGCGCGAGGCGGAGAAGGTTCATGGGGAGCATCAGGGTCCACGCTTCTCCAGTCGTCGGAAGAACAGCGACATTCCAAAACACAGAAGGAAGTACATGGCTGCGGTGGATAGCCAGGCTTCGAAAATGGCGTGCGTGGATACGACCAACTCGACGGTGCTGTAGGTGAGATCGTGCACCGAAATCAGGGAGATGATGGTGCTGTCCTTGATCAGGGTGATGAACTGACTGGCCAGTGGAGGCAGCACTTTGTGGATCGCTTGAGGCAGGATGATGAACCGCAGCAGGTCAAGCGTCCCCATGCCAAGAGACTGTGCGGCTTCGGTCTGTCCCTTGGGTATCGACTGGATACCGGCCCTGATGATCTCGCCGATGAAGGCGCTTTCGAACAAGGCCAGAACCATGACCCCCGACACAAGCGAGGGAAACTGTCTCATGTCGCCAAAAAAGAACAACCAAATTCCGTTGTTCTCCTGGCGTGCGATACCCCGTGCCCACCCCTCGACGTTGAGCGCAGATATGATCTGCTCTGACAGGAAGAAGAAGAAAATGAAGATGACAACGACAGGGGGAACGTTGCGCAGCACCTCGACATAGGTTCTTGCCAGCATCCGCGTAACCAGGGTCTGGGAGCAGCGCGCCACGCCCAGAATCGTGCCCAGAATGACCGCAAATACGGTGGCGTAGATGCAGATACGAATGGTAGTAAGCAAGCCATTGAACAGGGTGCCCGCCATCCAGCGCCCCTGACTTTCGTCATACCGGAAGATGTAGTTCGGGATGACGTGCCAACGCCAGTTGTACCGGAGGCCGCCTTCGATCTTTGCCCACACCAGCACCACGAAGATGCTGATGATGACGAGAATCATATAGTCCCAAAAACGAAGATCTCGAAGGCGAAGCATCCTGACCCCATACAGGTAGCTGACCCCACGGACAGAAGCGCCCGTGGGGTCATGTGGCGATTAGTTCGGGCTATCGACCTGGTCGTACCAGCCGTCGGTCGTAAACCAGTAGTCGTGGCGTTTCTTCAGCCAGTCAGTCCGCCACTCCTGCGCGATCCAGTTGTTGAAGAAGTTGAGAGCATCGATGTCACCCTTGCGGACCGCGAAGCCTTCTCCGCGCTTGTCGAAATCGATATCGGGGAATGGCAGATAGATGGTGTCTGGATATTCGCGGGCATAACGCGCCGGGTTCGGCGGTGTATCGAGGATCGCAGCCGCCCTTCCGTCGATCAGTTCCTGGATGGCGGCGCGCTCGTCGTCGAACAGGACCAACTTGGCCTTCGGGAAATTATCCGTGACTGCAACCGACGTGGTCGCGCCCCGGCGCCCCGCGAACGTAACCGAGGGATCATTGAAGTCTTCCAGACTCTTCTTGCCTTCGGTGAGCTTCTTGTTGGCCACAAGCTGAACGCCGGTGGTCGAATAGTTGTCGGTGAAGTTGACGGTCATGTTGCGCTGGGCTGTGACCGACATGCCCGAAATGATCACATCGAAATTGCCGGCAATAAGCGCGGGAATGATCCCGTCCCATGCGGTGGGGTAGAACTCGACATCGACGCCCATGTCGGCCGCGAGCTTCTTTGCGACGTCTATTTCGAATCCGATGAGTTCACCATTTTTCGCCCGGATGGCCCAAGGCGTGAAAAGTGAGAGCCCCACTTTCATCACACCACGCTCTTTGATCGTTTCAATGACGCTTTCCTTGGAAAGCGCCTGCTGGGTTGGCTGCTTCGTTTGTGATAGCGCCGGCAGCGTCATGACAAGCGAGGCTGTAAGTGCCGCTATGAGTTTCAGTCCGGTTTTCATATCGTCCTCTCTGTGGTTCGTAGTTTCTGATTTTCGCCCGATTGTTAATTTTCGAGTCTTTTTTCTATTAAGTTCGCAAGTATAGATAACAACAATGTCAGGATCGCGTAGATTATGGCAATCGTAAACCAAATCTCAAAACTCATATACGTATCTGAAATCAGATTTCTTCCGACTGTAGTAAGTTCTGACACCGCGATAACACTTACAATAGCAGAGCTTTTAACAAGATTTATTGCCTCGCCCGTCAGTGGCGGCAGCACGATCTTGATGGTTTGGGGCAGGATGATTTTTCGAAAAGCCAGCGAATCCGACATCCCGATGGATCGCGCGGCCTCCCATTGGCCTTGGGGCACGGACTTTATGCCAGCCCTGAAGACCTCCGAGATTAGTGCCGCATGATAGGCCGCCAGGCACAACACCGCAGCCGTAAAGCGATCAAAATTGAATATCTGTCCAAGTATGTAATAGAACAGATATAGAAGGATCAGAATCGGAGTATTGCGCACTATCTCCAGGTAGACAGTTGCCACCGCGGAGCCGACAACCAATTTTGACAATCTTAGAAGAACTATTCCGAGTCCCAGGATCGTTGCCAAAGCGAAGGCCAGCACAGACAGCTTTATCGTTCCCCAGAGGCCCCAAACCAATTCCCCCAGCTGGAAGCCGTCCTCGGTGTGGCGATAGAGAAATTGTGGAACTCGGTACCACTGCCAATTGTATCCCATCGCCTCGGAACCGGTCAGCGCGGCCCTGCAGATGAGAAATACGATCAAGACATAGATGCACAGAGAGACAGGGAGAGAATTACCGATCCTCGATAGCGTGTACTTTCGTCGTTCATATTTCATTGAAATATGATCCCCAATTCCTTCAATGCCGAAGAATCTGATCCAGGAAGATCCTGCAGCGCTCGCTTGAGGGGGCGGAGAAGAATTGCTCCGGCGGTGCAACTTCGATCACCTTCCCGTTCTCCATGAAGACCATCTTGTCGGCCACACGGCGGGCAAAGCCCATCTCGTGCGTGACGCAAATCATCGTCATGCCGGACTCGGCCAGTTCGACCATGACTTCCAGAACTTCGTTGATCATCTCGGGATCGAGTGCCGATGTAGGCTCGTCGAAAAGCATGATTTTCGGCTCCATGCAGAGTGATCGCGCGATTGCCACGCGCTGCTGTTGACCACCCGAGAGTTGGCTGGGTTTCTTGTTGGCTTGTTCAGGAATGTGGACCCGTTCGAGGTACTTCCTCGCAGTCGCCTCTGCCTGGGCCCGGCTTGTCTTTTTGACCCGTATCGGCCCGATCGTCAGGTTTTCAAGCACCGTCAGGTGCGGGAACAGATTGAATTGCTGGAATACCATTCCAACCTCCTGGCGCACGGCCCGGATGTCTTTTGTATCCTCAGTCAGTTCCACGCCGTCGACGATGATCTTGCCGCCGTCATGCTTCTCCAGGTGGTTGATACACCGGATAAGCGTGGACTTTCCCGAGCCAGAAGGCCCACAGATCACGACACGCTCACCGCTGCGCACGTTGAGCGTCACATCTGACAGCGCTTTGAAGTCACCGTAGAACTTGTCGACGTCGACAATCTGGATGATTGGATCAACCGCGCTCAACGGAACCCCCTGTCGAAACAGGTTAGTGCACGGCCCAGACAACCTTCGGCTGGACGCGTCCTTGTCGAAACGAGCGCTTCGCCTTTTCGTCCAGAGACATGCCTGGCCGCAGTGAGATCGATCCCGATTGGCATTCACCAGACCTTTGCCATGTTGCGGTTCCAAGCGTCATGTCGATGTTTGCAAACTACCCGATCCAGTTTCTTTCAAAGGTGCGTTGGAAATGGAACAAATCAACAAATCTGCTTCCAAATTTGTCCGTGGATTTCATTTGGGCCGGGAAGCGGATGTTGGCCTACCGCGCATGGTCGACGGCACTTCGAAAGCGCGGCAGACGGCCGGCAGATGTTCTCGCTGAGAAGGGGGCGTCGTAAGCGCGGAAACTTCGCCGTCGCTCAATCGCGCGCAGGCCTGCAGCCATGCTTCAACTGCGTGCTGATGCGCTCTACGACCGACGGGCAAATATGTGTGGAAGGGCGGAGGTTCCGGATCCTACCCTACCGCGTTTCATCGAACTGAATGATCGGTTCGAACTTGACTGTCTTGATCGCGAAGTAGCTGTTGATGGATTGTATCTGGGGAACGGTTGACAGCGGCTCCGTGATCGTTCGCTCGAAGTCTGCCATGTCCGTGAAAACGGAAACAAGCAGCAAGTCCCGGCTGCCTGTGACATTGTAGCAGATGATCACTTCCGGGATGTTTTTGATCAGGCGGATTGCTTCGTCTCGAGAGCGCCGATCGATGCTGTTGAGCCGAACTTCCGTAATGGTCACAAGCCTGGGGCCGACCTTGTCAGGATTGACCAGCGCGATCTCCCGCTCGATGTAGCCGGTTTCACGCAGACGACGGACCCTGCGAAGACAGGACGCTGCCGACGTCCCGACGTCCGCGGCGAGCTTGGCATTGGTGACCGTGCTGTCGCGTTGCAGCCGGTTCAAGATCTTGCGATCAATCTGGTCGAGGTCCGCGCGTCTGGTCGACATTCCAAGCATCCTAACTTTGGGCGGTGAAATTTTCTGCCAATTCGATACGCAGAATTCGTACGCGATTTCATTCTAAGGTCAACTTATGCCGAATTTCCTCATTCCGGCTCGATATTGTCACACCACGAGCACATGCTGGAAGAGCGGAATGTCGAGACAATTGGATTTCAGAAGCGACACGCTGACCATGCCGAATAAGGCGATGCGGGCCTGCATGGCCGGCGCGGAAGTCGGCGACGATTACTATCGTGAAGATCCGACAATCCGCGCTTTGGAAGAATATGCGGCGGAACTGGTTGGCAAGGAAGCGGCGCTGTTTGTGCTCAGCGGCACGATGGGCAACCTGGTGTCGATCAGGGCGCAGGTGCCGCACGGATCGGCCGCGATCGTCAGCAATTCCTCGCATATCCATATCAATGAAACCGGTCATCTGGCGGCCGTGTGCGGACTAACCTCCCACCCGCTACCGACGCCAGATGGCCGGTACCCGCTGGAACTGTTGACTAGCTTCGCGCCTTTGCTGGCAAGCAACCAGAGGCCGTCGGTCCTCAATCCGGTCCTCAAGCTGATCTGCGTCGAGAACACCCACAATGGCGAGGGTGGCCGCTGCCTCGATGCGGATTATCTCACGCAGGTCAGGGATTTCGCTTCCGCCCGTGGCATGGTGTTCCACATCGACGGGGCCAGGCTCTTCAACGCAGCAGTCGCGCTGTCATGCAAACCATCCGATCTCGCGGACCCGGCTCACAGTGTTACCTTTTGCCTCTCGAAAGGCCTCGGCGCTCCAGGCGGAGCGATTGTCGCGGGCAGCCGGGAACTCATCGAGGAAGCGCGCCGGTGGCGTCAGATGGTCGGCGGGGGGATGCGCCAGGCCGGCATTTTTGCTGCGGCGGGCTTGATGGCGTTGCGGGAAAATATTGACGATCTCGGTATCGACCATCGCAATGCGAAGCGTCTGGCGGCAGGACTGAAGGAGGTCGGGCTAGAGGTTAGTCTGTCCGACGTCGAAACCAATATCGTCATGGCCTACGTGCCAGACGCGTTTGGCGACCCGCGGGCTTTCCACATCCTCATGGCGGAAGCCGGTGTGTTGGTCCTCCAGCCCAAAGGCAAAAGGCTGCGCTTTGTCACGCATCGCGATCTAACGGGCGCGGATATAGAGGCGGCCGTCGAGCAACTCCACAGAATTACCCGCTCCTACAAAACTGGGACATATCATGCAGACCGGACTTAAGTGCATAGCTGTCGTACACAACACCCTCGGCGAGTGCCCGGTCTGGGATGTTGATCAGCAGTGCCTCTACTGGGTGGATATCACCGAGAAAATTTTGCACCGCTATGATTCTGCGACAGCAGCGGTCAAGACTTGGAAAACGCCTTTCGAGTTCGGGTCCATCGCCCTTAGGAAAGATGGGCAGAGCATCATTACCGGCACACGCGACGGGTTTGCCATCTATGATCTCGACTCGGGCGCTTGCGAGCATTTTTCAACGCCCGAGGAGCCTTTCCCAGGGAACCGCATGAACGATGGTAAGTGCGATCCGGTGGGTCGCTTCTGGTGCGGGAGCATTCACGAGGTCTCCGATCCATCCCAAAGACGTCCCATCGCCTCCATGTACAGGGTGGACGCTGACCGTAGCGTCACGAAGGTGCGCGACGGCATCAAAACCAGCAACGGATTCGCCTGGAGCCCGGATGGCCGGACAATGTATTTCACTGACACGCCGACGCTGAACATTCTCGCTTTCGACTACGACGTTCAGTCGGGAAGAATGAGCAACGAGCGGGTGTTTGCCACGGTGCCTCACGGCCAAGGCCGTCCAGATGGCGCGACGATAGACGTCGAGGGATGTCTGTGGAGCGCGCATTTCGCGGGCGCGAAAGTGACACGCTACTCGCCGTCCGGCGACGTCTTGCTGACGGTTGAACTTCCCGCTCAGAATGTCACATCCTGCACGTTCGGTGGCCCGGACATGTCCACGTTGTTCATTACCACCGCGCGCGAGGATCTTACGGAGGAGGATCTCCTGCGGCAGCCGCTGGCCGGAAATGTCTTCGCCTACGACGCCGGCGTGGCGGGCGTGCCGATGAATCGTTACGCGGGTTAGCTTTCAAGCTCGCATTCAACGGAAATTGAAGGGGCTGTGCTTTGCAGAGAATTCTTATCACCGGCGCGGCAGGGCGCCTCGGGCGCGTACTGAGGAATGGCCTGGCCAATGCCGATCGCACCTTGCGTCTGCTCGACATCGCCAATCTCGGAACACCCGGTGATCGCGAGGAGATATGGAACGCTGACGCCACAAATCTGCCGGAAATGATCGAAGCCATGGACGGCGTCGATGTCGTCGTCCATCTGGCGGCCTTTCCCGAGGAAGCACCCTGGGAGACTATCTTTCCCCTCAACTACTCCCTCACTTATGCCGTTTTCGAAGCTGCCCGGCGCGCAGGCGTGAAGCGCGTGGTGTTCGCGAGCTCGGTGCAGGCCGTAGGCTTCCACCCACTCGAAAAGACGATCGATGAGACCGTGCGCATACGTCCCAGTGGCTATTACGGTGTGTCCAAGGCGTGTGGTGAGGCCCTCGCCAGCCTCTACGCGGACAAGTACGGCCTGTCGGTAGCTTGCGTGCGCGTGGCGTCGTTTGAACCCAAGCCAACCGACATGCGGATGCTATCGACATGGCTGAGTCATGAGGACGGGATCCATCTTTTCGAACAATGCATCAAAGCGCCCGAGCATCACTACTACGTTGTCTACGGCGTCTCCAGGAACACCCGCGCGCGGGTCGACAACTCCCATGTCGCTTGGCTCAAATTCAAGCCTCGCTCGAATGCGGAAGACTACCTTGCGGATATTCTCAAGAACGGCGAGCCCTTGGGTCCGCTGGCAGGGAAGACGCAAGGGGGCGGCGCCTGCGATGTCGGCTTTTCGGGTGATATCGAGAAGACCCTGAGCGCCCCGTGAGCTGCCTTGTCGAATAAAGTTTCCAACCGGAACCCACGATGAAATACACTGACCTGTATATCGACGGAACCTGGCGGGCCGGTTCCACGAAGGCCCGCTTCGATGTAATCAATCCGGCGAACGAATCCGTTTTGGCATCAGTCGCTTCGGCTGACATCCCTGATGCGGACGCGGCCCTGGACGCTGCGGAAGCGGCAATGGACTTTTGGTCGAGACAAACCCCGCGGCATCGGTCCGAGGTGTTGCGGAAAGCCTGGGAGTTGATGTCGGCGCGACTGAATGAGTTCGCCCACCTGATCACGCTGGAAAACGGCAAGGCCAAAGCCGACGCAACGGCCGAGGCAAAATACGCAGCGGAGTTCTTTCGGTGGTTTTCCGAGGAAGCGGTCCGAGTCGACGGCCTCGTGAAGCATGCTCCGGATTCCGGCGCGAGAATCCTCGTCCAGCAAAGGCCGGCCGGCATCGCCGTTCTCATCACGCCCTGGAACTATCCAGCTGCCATGGGCACCAGGAAGATTGCCCCGGCGCTGGCTGCCGGCTGCGCCGTCGTGATAAAGCCCGCGTCCGAGACGCCGCTTACAATGCTTGCGCTCATGCCGTTGCTGGAAGAAGCAGGCGTTCCCAAGGGGCTGGTAAACGTACTTCCAACCTCGCGGCCGGCCGAGCTGGTCGACCATCTTCTTCATGACAAGCGGGTTCGCGTCGTGAGCTTTACGGGCTCGACCAGTGTGGGGCGAAAGCTCCTGCATTCGGCGGCCGATCAGATCCTGAAGCCGGCCATGGAACTCGGCGGAAATGCGCCATTGATCGTTTTTGACGACGCAAATCTTGACATTGCCATCGAGGGCACCATGCGGGCCAAGATGCGCAATCTCGGCGAGGCCTGTACTGCCGCGAACCGCATCTACGTCCATGACGATATCGCTGCCGAGTTCACGCAGAGGCTGACGCGCGAGATGGCGCGGCTCAAGGTTGGCGACGGCATACTGGACGGGATCGATGTTGGCCCGCTGGTCAATGCCAGCACCCGGGACAAGGTGGCCCGATTCGTCGAGGACGCCGTGTCACGCGGCGCCAAGATCGAAACAGGTGGAGTGATACCGGAAGGTAAAGGCTTCTTCTATCCTCCTACCGTGTTGTCAAACGTCCCGGAGGACGCTGCCTGTGTCCACGACGAGATATTCGGGCCGGTAGCGGCGATCCAAACCTTCAAGGAAGACGAAGACGTTATCCGTAGAGCGAACAACACGGAGTACGGCTTAGTCGCCTATGTGTTCTCGGAAGATATGAGGCACGCTCTCCAGATTTGCGAGCGATTGGAATACGGAATGGTTGGGCTCAATCGAGGCCTGGTGTCTGATCCGGCTGCCCCTTTTGGAGGTGTTAAGCAGTCTGGGCTCGGTCGTGAAGGTGGCCATGAGGGAATGCTCGAATTCATGGAGACCCAGTACATTTCGGCGAGCTGGTAGAAGTCGCGCCGATCTCTTGCTCCCCAGTTTCTCAGATCGCGGGAACGTAGGCATCAAACCCATAACCCCCTCACGTGCGGTTTGGCGCGTCGAACTAGCCGTTTGGCATACACGTTCGCGCAGTATACGCGGCTCTCAGTTGCGGAGTTCAAGCATCATGTCGGCGTTGCCGCCTGCCACGGGAATGGCGTCGCCACGTCAACGTTCGATGCCCTGCTGCTGACTCGCGGCCGTGCTGGCGATCCGCGCAGTATATCCGAAGGCCAACAGCCTTCGGTGCCAGCTTCGCTGAACCAACGACCACCGGACCTTAACCACATGCGTCAACTAGTTGCGTTCCTGCAACAGCGACTATTGTACGAGCCGTTTGCGCTCAAGCTCGCAACTCCGCGGTTGAGTGGCGATGACATTGTCGATGCCGAGCGCATTCTGGTCCAATGTGAACTGTCAACAATAGCCCGGTCACGGGTGAAGCTGGCGTTGGATTTCCACATGCGTCTCATGCTGTGCTGCGACGATAAGAATTTGCTCACCAAAATCTCGGAGGTTCATGTAGCTGTTCTTCACGTCATTTCTGATCAAGCATCAGTCGTGTTGGCGGGGGAACGCGCTCAGCATCAGCTCTGGTGTTTGTTGGAATGTTGTCGTCGAAGGCAAAGCGATCGCGCGCTCAACGCACTGCGCCAAGTGATAGGGGACGCTTGCCTCAGCGTTTCCGGAATCGCCGGGGATGTTGACCTGTAGCCATCCAGCCATTTGCGTACCGGACGTGCGCTGAGGCCTTGCTGCCGCGATGTCTCTGCGAAGGGTTCCAACCAGTCAGGCTCGACGATGCCCTTCGAGTTTCGATGACAAGCTGCGCGGTGTGCTTTTCAATCCCACGTGTGGATATCGACGGTCTTAGAGGGATGGAAGAACGCTTCGGATGTGGTTGGCGAATGCCTCGACCGCAGGCGATCGTTCGGATTCGGAAAAAGCGATCAGGACTCCAAGGCTAGGTAGCTGAGGAAGGGGCGTGTTCAAAATAAAGAGATCGGATGGAACCGCCTCTAGCGTCATCACGCTTATAGCCAGACCGGACCGCGCGACCGCAATCAATCCGGCAAGACTATTGCTCGCATAGGATATTTTGTAGCGTATCCCGGCGCGCGCCATGGCCTCGCAGGCTGCCTTGTGGTCCATGGCGTTCGACGCCGGCAAGGCCATGGGAATGGTGTCGCCAAAATCGTGAAGCTCCAGGGTCGGCTTGCTGCCCACCCATACGAGCGGTTCTGTCCGCACGACATCTTGCGCGTCGCTTGGGTTCGGAGTCGAAACAAGCGCCAGGTCGATCTGGCGCGAGTGCAGAAGCGTTCGCAATTCAACTGTCGGCGCCGAAACGACCTTGATCTCGACATCGGGGTATCTGGTTCCGAAGCTCTTCAAGAGTGCGGGGAAGAACGCGCTCAGATAGTCTTCGGGGCTGCCGAAAGTTATCGAACCGTGCAAGCCCTTGTCCGAGAGCGCCGAAATCGCTTCGTCATGGATTTTGAGAATGCGCTCGGCATAGGCCAGGAAGCGCTCTCCGCTGCCGGTGAGGCGGACCCCGCTGCCGCTTCGGTGAAACAGACTTTGGCCGAGAGCTTCCTCAAGCCGTTGTATCTGCATGGTCACCGCCGACTGCGTACGTCCGACCTGTACCGCTGTCGCACTGAGGGTTCCCGAGTGGGCCGCACGAACGAATGTTGCCAGCAGCCTGAGATCAAGTGGAGCCTGCATATCAATTCCGCTGATATCTGAATCCGATTACTATCAATTTTACTGCACCCATGCCAGCCGCTAATTGTTCTGTTGAACGCTTAGCGGGGCTGTGAGATGTCAAAGAACTTGGATCGCGGGTTTTGGGCTTCGGCGCAGAAGCACCTCATACGGTATGGCGGCACCTTTGAACCTGCCATCATCGAGCGCGCTGCGGGCTCATTCGTCTACGACGCGGACGACAGGGCCATCCTCGACTTCACGTCTGGACAGATGAGCGCACTGCTCGGGCATGCTCACCCCAAGATCGTTTCGACGGTCAGCCGGCAAGTCGAAAGGGTCGCGCATCTTTTCAGCGGCATGCTGTCGCGCCCGGTCGTCGAGCTTGCGCAACGTCTTGCGGCGTTGGCGCCGGGCCTCGACCGGTCGTTGTTGCTGTCGACGGGCGCCGAGTCGAACGAAGCAGCCATCCGGATGGCGAAGCTGGTCACCGGCAAGCACGAGATCGTGGCCTTCTCGAAGAGCTGGCACGGCATGACGGGAGCTGCCGCGTCGGCGACGTACAGTGCTGGCCGCAAGGGGTATGGACCCGCGGCGGTCGGATCGCTCGCAATCCCCGCGCCCAACAGTTTCCGGCCGCGCTTCAAGAATGCCGACGGATCTCTCGACTGGCTCACTGAACTCAACGATGCGTTTGATCTCATCGACAGTCAGTCGACGGGAAGCCTGGCAGCCTTTGTCGCCGAGCCGATCCTGTCGAGCGGCGGCATGCTCGAACTGCCGCCAGGCTATATCGCAGCGTTGCAGCAGAAATGCCGCGAGCGTGGAATGCTGCTTATCCTGGACGAGGCACAGACCGGTATCGGCCGCACTGGCGATATGTTCGCCTTTCAACGGGACGGCGTCACTCCTGACATACTGACGCTGTCCAAGACCCTCGGCGCGGGCCTTCCCTTGGCAGCTGTCATGACGACAGCCGAAATTGAAGAGGCTGCGCACGACAAGGGTTTCCTGTTCTACACCACGCATGTTTCCGACCCCCTGCCGGCGGCCGTTGGGCTCGCAGTGCTCGATGTGGTCGAAGAGGAAAAGCTCGTCGATCGGGCACGGCATCTGGGCGCGAAATTGTTCGACGGACTGTCGGGGCTGAAGCAGCGATACGAATGCGTCGGCGACGTGCGTGGCCGTGGCCTCATGCTCGGGGTCGAGATCGTCAAGAACTGCGAGCGCAGAGATCCAGACCACCAGCTCGGCGCCGCGATTGCGGCCGAAGCGTTTCGGCGGGGCCTGAGCATGAACATCGTCAAGCTTCCCGGAATGGGCGGAGTGTTTCGCATCGCGCCTCCCTTGACGATCTCCGAGGAGGAATTGGACCTCGGCTTGAGGATCATTTCCGAGTCGATCGAATCTGGGCTTGCCACGACCGCAAGCCTTCCTGACATCGCTGCAGAGTAGGGCGCCCCGACCATGGCTGAAACGAGCATTGCGGGCCACGCCAACCCAATGGCGGATATCGAAGCGCATTCGCCCGGCACGATTCGGGTGCTTGTTGCCAAACTCGGGCTCGATGGCCATGACCGCGGGGCCAAGATCGTCGCTCGTATCTTGCGGGATGCCGGCATGGAGGTCGTCTACACAGGTCTCTACAAATCACCGGATGAGGTCGTCAACGCGGCGATACAGGAAGATGTTGATGTCATCGGGGTCAGTCTTTTGTCCGGCTCCCATGTTCCGCTGTTTCGAGAATTGGGACGTTGCCTGAGGGAGCAGAAAGCCGAGCACATTTTCGTTGTCGCGGGCGGCGTGATTCCCGAGCAGGACTATGCCGCTTTGTCGGACAGCGGGGTCGATGCCATCGTTCCGCAGGAGGCACGGGCCGATCTGATTGTGACGACAATCAGGAACCTGATCGCAGCCCGTGGTCGCATATGAACGCATACACCTCTTCGAGACAGCCGAAGCGCGCTGCCTACATACCCTCGATCGAGCTTTTGCCCGGCGTCCTGGCCGGCAGCGTTCCGGCCGTTGCCAGGATGATTTCACGCGCCGAAGGCGGATGTGCGGAAGCCTCGGATGCCCTGGCGGAGATCTACAGGCACACCGGGAAGGCGCATATCGTTGGCATTACCGGCGTGCCGGGCGCTGGCAAATCCACCCTGGTCTCTTCGCTAATCAAGGCCTTCGCATCGGACGGGTACAAGGTCGGGGTGATTGCAGTGGATCCGAGCAGCCCGTATTCGGGTGGCGCCATCCTGGGAGACCGGGTGCGGATGAACGATGCGGCGCAGTCTTGCCGGGCTTTCGTACGAAGCATGGCGACACGCGGCCAGCTCGGCGGCCTTGCCCGTTCGACCCTGCAGGCGGTCGATGTTCTGGATGCGGCGGGATATTCGCCAATCATCATCGAGACCGTCGGCGTCGGCCAGGACGAGGTGGAGGTGGTGACGGCGGCACACACGATCGTGGTTCTGTCTGCCCCGGGGCTCGGCGACGACATCCAGGCGATCAAGGCAGGCATCCTGGAAATCGCCGACATACACGCCGTCAGCAAGTGCGACAAGCCGGAGGCTTCGGCCACGGTTTCAGCTTTGAAGGGCATGATGGCCCTCGGAACGGTCAAGGCAAGCGCGGGCTGGAATACTCCGGTTCTTCCGGTCAGTTCGGTGTCGGGCGAACGCATCGGCGATCTGAAGGGCGCCATCGGCCGGCACTGGGTGCATTTGCGGGAAAGCGGCGAACTGGCGAAGCGCCAGCGTGCCATTTGCAAGAAGCGGATACTCGGCACCGCCAGGCATCTCTTTCAGCTCAAATTCGACGAGAAAGCCGACGAGCTCGAAACACACATTCAGGCGGTGGTGCGCAGGGACGTGGATCCGTCGGTTGCGGCTCACCGGCTGCTGGGTTGGGACAGTGAGGCGCGGGCGGGATGATATTGTTCTCGGAGCAGGCAATCGAAGACGTCAGGGAAAAACAGGCCGAGTGGGAGTGCAATGAACTCGCCGCCGCATTGCAGAGCAGGCCGGAGGAAAAGCCGGCGTACGAAACCGAATGCGGGATTGCGCTCAAGCGAATTTATACCGCGGCCGACGTAGCGGATATCCCCGCAAGCGACCTGGGTTTTCCGGGCGCCTATCCTTTCACGCGGGGCGCCTATCCGACGATGTATCGCGGGCGGCCGTGGACCATCAGGCAGGTTGCGGGCTTCGGTAATCCGGAGGCCACCAACCAGCGCTACAAATACATGATCCAGACGGGTCAGACCGGACTCTCGACCGATTTCGATCTGCCGACGCTGCTTGGCCTGGACTCGGACAACCCGATGGCGTTCGGCGAAGTGGGGCGCGTTGGCGTCGCAATCGACACGGTGGACGATGTCGACCGCCTCTTCGATGGTATCGACCTTGAAAAGATCTCGGTCTCCCTGACCATCAACCCCTCAGCCTGGGTGATCTACGCAATGTTCATCGCCGTCGCCGAACAGCGCGGTTATGACCTGCACAAGTTAACGGGGACGCTGCAGGCAGACCCGCTGAAGGAATATGTCGCCCAGAAGGAATGGATCTATCCGGTGCGGCCCGCCGTCAGGCTGCTGCGCGACCTGATCATGCACTCTGCCAAGACGACGCCGAAGATCAATCCGATCAGCCTGAGCGGCTATCACCTGTCCGACGTGGGCGGGAATGCGCTTCAGGAGATCGCGTTCATCATGGCCTTCACCATCGCCTATTGCGAAGAGGTCATCGATGCCGGCATGGATATCGACGAGTTCGCACCCAGGCTGTCGTTCTTCTTCATCAGCCACCAGGATTTCTTCGAGCAGATCTGCAAGTTCCGGGCGGCCCGGCGCGTCTACGCCAGGATCATGTCGGAGCGCTTCAACGCCCGGAAGCCGGAATCCATGCGGCTGCGGGTGCATGTGCAGACCGCGGCGATGAGCCTCACCAAAGTCGAGCACCACAACAATCTCATGCGAACCGCCATCCAGGCGCTCGGTGCCGTGCTCGGCGGCTGCCAGAGCATGCACACGAACGGTCTCGACGAGGCCTTTGCCATCCCGACCGAAGAGGCGATGAAGCTGGCCATCCGCACCCAGCAGATCATCCGCGAAGAAATCAATGTGACATCCGTGATCGATCCTCTCGGCGGCTCGTACTTCGTCGAGCGCCTGACGAGCGACATGGAAACCGAAATCTGGAAAGTGCTGGACGAAGTGAATGAGCGCGGCGGCGCCATCAAGCTGGTCGAGGAAGGGTGGTTCCAGCAGAAGCTGGCAGACTCGGCCTATGCCACATTCAAGAAGATCGACAACGGCGAGAAGATCTCGGTCGGCGTCAACCGCTATGTCGATGAGACCAGCGGGTCCGCGCAGGTTCACATCCATCCCTACGACGATGATTGCACGCAACTGCAGATCGATCGCTTGAATGCTGTGCGGAAAAATCGCGACAACGGTCGCGTGCAGCGATTTTTGCAAGAGCTCGCCCAGCAAGCCAGATCCGACGATATCAACCTGCTGCCAAAGACGATCGAACTGGTGAAAGCCAAGGCAACGCTCGGCGAGATTTGCGCTGCGCTACGGGACGTCTGGGGCTCTTACGCCGAACCAATGATCGTATGAGGAGGGATGTCATGACAGAAGCAGTCATTTCCACAAACGACGGGCCCATTGCCTGGGTCAAGCTGAACCGGCCGGAACGGCTCAACGCCATGAACAGGCAGCTTGTCGATGAGCTCGCCGAAGCGCTTGCGAGCGCCGAGGCTGACGAAGCCATCCGCGTCGTCATTCTCCACGGCGAAGGACGAGCCTTCTGTTCCGGGGACGACCTCAAGGACCTTGATGCACAGACCTCGTCCGAGGCAGCGACGCAAGCCTGGGTCGAGGCCATTCAGAACATTACGCTGCAGATCATGCAGTCCAGGAAGATCGTTATTGGCGCGGTGCATGGCTGGTGCGTGGGCGGCGCGCTCGAATGGGCCATCAACTGCGATTTCCGGCTGTTTGCCGACGACACCCGCTGGTTCTTCCCCGAGGTCAGCTATGGGCTTTTCGTGACCGGCGGCGTGACCGCACTGTTGACCAAGCAGGCCGGGCCGCAAGTCGCCAAGGAGCTGATGATCCTGGGCGAACGGCATGACGCCAAAAAGGCACTCGAGGTTGGGATCGCATGGAAACTGGTGGCCGAAGCCGAACTACTCAACGAAGCCAGAAAGCTGGCTCTGACCATTGCCGAGCGTCCTGCCGGCGCGGTGTCCGACATCAAGCATGCCATCAACGAAGGCTTTCATTCGTCGCTTGCCGACGCAATGGCACTCGAGACCAAAGCGACCGTCAGTGGCTTCCTGTCTCCAGAGGCGCAAGCGCGAGCAAAAGAGTTTTGAACGCGCCATGACAATTCGCGAAATCTCAACACCCTTTTACATCCCTGGCAAACACGAGGGTGACCTTGAGAACCGGGTGCTGCCCAGAATCCTGTTGAGGCAGGCCGAAAGGCTCGGCAGCAAGACATTCATCGAAGTTTGCGGACGTTCCGCCAGCTTCGAGGACATGCTGCACATCTCCAGCAGGCTGGCGCTTGGCTTGCGCAAGCTGGGGGTCGGTCGATCCGACCGCGTGGCGATGTTGCTGCCCAATTGCTTCGAACTCGTTGCGCTGTGGTTCGCGGCATCAAGTCTGGGCGCGATCGAGGTGCCCAACAATCCCGGCCTGAAGGGAGACTTGCTCTGTCATAACCTGAACAATTGCGGAGCGGAGGTGCTCGTTACCGATGCCAATGCGCTTGCCGAGCTTGCAAAGGTCCAGGACATGCTTCCCAATCTGCGCACCCTCATCCTCGTGGGAGCCGATGCGGCTGAGGCGCGGGCAGCGGGCATTAGGACCGGCCGCATAGTGAGTTTTGAGGAGTGCCTGGCGCCGCGGCCTGACTTTGATCTGGCTGATATTCACTACTCCGACCCGATGGCTATCCTGTACACGTCGGGTACGACCGGTCCCGCCAAGGGCGCATTGATGTCCCACCACCATTGCTATTCGTGGGCCGCTGCCATGGCATCCAATTTGGGTTACACGACCAACGACAGCTATTTCTCGGCCTTGCCGCTGTTTCATACCGACGCCCAGATGTTCGGCGTGTTCCTGCCCTTGATATACGGCACGCAATCGACGCTGGTTGATGGCTTCAGCGCGTCAAGATTCTGGGATCAGGTCCGTGCGAGCGGCGCCACGGCGACAAATTTGTTGGGCGCCATGGCCGTCATCCTCATGCGCGCCCCACAGTCCGGGAACGATAGCAACAACCCCATCAGGGTGTGCCAATGCATTCCCATGGTTCCCGATGTGCAGGCATTCGAGCGCCGTTTCGACATGAGACTGGTGACCGGCTACGGACAGACGGAAACCGGCTTCGTGACGTTGGACACGGTAGACGAAACGAAACCGGGTTCCTGCGGCCGGCCCCATCCGGATTGGGACGTGGCGATCGTCGATGAAGCGGACAGGCCCCTGCCGCCCGGCACCGTGGGCGAGATCGTGTCGCGTCCGAACAAGAGCTGGAGCATGTTCTCCGGCTACTACCGTGCCGAGGCAAAGACGGTGCAGACGCTCAGAAACCTTTGGTACCATTCCGGCGATGCCGGCGTCATGGACGAAGACGGCTGGCTCTATTTCAAGCATCGCCTCAACGAGGCAATCAGGCGCCGGGGCGAGAACATCTCCGCTTATGAGGTGGAGACGGTCGCTGAGAAACATCCTGACATCGTTGAAAGTGCGGCTTTCGGAATTCCGTCGGAATTCACCGAGGAAGACATCATGGTTGTGGCCATGCGGAGACCAGGGTCCGCGCTCGAACCTGCCGGTCTGCTCGACCACTTCCGGGAGCTCGCGCCTCGCCACATGGTGCCGCGCTATATCGAGATTACCGACACACCACTGCCGCGAACGCCGACAGAAAAGGTCGCCAGGAACGCCTTGCGGCAGCGCGGTGTGAGCAATGCCACATTTGATCGCGGACAGCGTTAGAGCGACGGAGCCTCAAGCGGTGGAACGTCGAATGATCGCCCCCTGTTTCATGGACGATACGCTCGAATGTCTTCGCCGCCATGAGGTAGAGATCGAACCGCTGCTGGCGCGGGTGGGCCTGCCACCGGTCATTTCCCAACCGATCTCCGCGGAGCAATACGGCGCTCTTTGGCATGCCGTTGCTGAAACCATGGACGACGAGTTCTTCGGCGAAGGGGCTCGGCCGATGCGGTCCGGCAGTTTCGCGCTGCTGTGTCACGCGCTTCTGTCGACCAAGACGCTGGAGCACGCACTGCGCCGAGGCCTGCGATTCCTGCGCGTGGTCCTCGATGATCCTCACGGTGAACTGATCGTCAGGGACGGACTTGCCGAGGTCATCTTGAAGGATACCAGTCCGCTGCGCTCGGCCTTTGCTTACCGCACCTTCTGGATCATCGTCCATGGCGTGAACTGCTGGCTGGTGGGCCGGCGCCTGCCGATCCGCTGGGTCGATTTCAAATGCAGCGAGCCACCCACCGGAACCGACTACCGCCTGTTTTTCGGCGCCCCAGTGCGCTTCGATCAGCCGGAAAGCCGGCTTGTCTTCGATGCCGATTTCCTGACGCTGCCTGTTATTCGTGACACGCGCGCCTTGCGGAAATTTTTGCGCCAGGCGCCAGCCAATATTCTGGTGCGTTATCGCCACGATGAGGGGCTTTCCGCCGCCATTCGCGGACGTCTGCACACGACGGTTCCATCCGCGTGGCCAAGCTTCGAAACACTCGCTGCGGGAATGCGTATTCAAGCGCCAACCTTGCGCCGCCGACTGCAATCGGAGGGGCAAACCTATCGTTCCATCAAGGATGAAATGCGCAGAGCCTTGGCGATGGAAGCGCTGCTTGGCGGCAGCCAAAGCGTAGCCGACCTATCCGCCGACATCGGCTTTTCCGAGCCAAGTGCCTTTCATCGGGCATTCCACAAGTGGACCGGCAAAAGCCCCGCATCGTTTCGCCGAGAGGCCGCATCGAAGCTCAATGCGCAGGACAGATCACCCGTGACTTCGGCGGGGCCGCACGCACAGAGCGCATTGAACTACAAACATTGCAAAATCGATCACCAAATCTGAGCGCTTCGGTCATCGTATGCCACTTTGCTCCGTTGCAACATGTTCGGGCGAGGAATTCTCGCGCGGGCATGAACAATGCGGATCAAGGATAAAGCTTTTTTGGTTACAGGCGCCGGCTCCGGGTTGGGGGCAGCGGTCGCACGAATGTTCGCGGCTGAAGGTGCAAACGTGCTTGCCATCGATGTGAACGCCGCGGCCGGCGAAAAAGTCGCCGCGGAACTGGGCGGCGCGGTGCGCTTTCACCGGGCCGACGTCACCAGCGAAACCGACGGCATTGCCGCGGTGGATCTTGCCACGAACACGTTTGGGCGCATCCACGGACTGGTGAATTGCGCGGGTATAGCGCCGGGTGAAAAGGTCCTGGGGCGGGACAAGCTTCACAGCCTCGAAAGCTTTGCGCGCACGATTACCATCAATCTTGTCGGCACCTTCAACATGCTGCGGCTTGTCGCCGACCGCATGGTGAAGGGAGAGCCCGACGCTGACGGCGAGCGCGGGGTGATCGTCAACACAGCCTCGATTGCGGCATTCGACGGGCAGGTCGGTCAGGCAGCCTATGCGGCGTCAAAGGGAGGTGTCGCCGCGCTGACGTTGCCGGTCGCGCGGGAGCTGGCTCGCTATGGCGTGCGCGTCGCCACCATCGCCCCGGGCATCTTTGAAACACCCATGATGGCGGCCATGCCGCAAGAGGTCCGGGATGCCCTCGGCGCGAGCGTACCGTTTCCGCCGCGCCTGGGCCGCCCGGATGAGTATGCCAGCCTGGTGAAACACATCTGCGAGAACACGATGCTGAACGGCGAGGTTATCCGTCTCGACGGCGCGCTGCGCATGGCGCCCCGATGACGGGCACGGCAGGAGGGTCGGCTGAGTGACCTCTCGTGATCCAATGGTCATCGTTGGGAGCGCCCGGACGCCCCTTGGAGGGTTCCAGGGGGCCTTCAAGGACGTTGCCGCCGCGCAACTTGGCGCGGCCGCCGTCCGCGCTGCCCTGGAGCGATCCGGAATCGAGATGGACCTCGTCGATGAGGTGCTGCTCGGCTGCGTGCTGTCCGCCGGTCAGGGCCAGGCGCCTGCGCGCCAAGCAGCCATCGCCGCTGGCCTGCCGCTCAGCGTTGGTGCCACGACCGTAAACAAGATGTGTGGGTCCGGCATGATGTCAGCAATGCTGGCCCACGACCGCATTGTCGCTGGTTCCGCGGCCATCGTCGTGGCGGGTGGGATGGAGAACATGACCAACGCGCCGTATCTGCTCGATCGTGCGCGTTCCGGTTATCGCCTCGGGCACGACAAGATCGTCGATCATATGTTCCTGGATGGCCTTGAAGACGCCTACGACAAAGGGCGGCTCATGGGGACCTTCGCCGAGGACTGTGCGGAAGCCTACCAGTTTAGCCGCAGCGCCCAGGATGCCTTTGCACTCGCTTCCCTGGAAAAGGCTCGGAAGGCCATCGCTGGTGGCAGCTTCCTCGAAGAGATCGTCCCTATAAAGGTAACGGCGGGCAAGACCGAGCGCATCGTCGATGAGGACGAACAACCTGCGAAGGCAAGGCCGGAAAGAATCCCCGCGCTAAAGCCAGCTTTCCGGGAGGGCGGTACGGTAACGGCGGCGAATTCCTCGTCGATCTCGGACGGCGCCGCGGCACTCGTCCTCATGCGCCGTTCGGAAGCAGACAAGAGGAGCGTTGGTCCTCTCGCCACAATCCGTGGCCATGTCACCCATACCCAGGCGCCCAATCTCTTCACGACCGCGCCGATCGGCGCCATCCGCAAGCTCTGCCAGAGGATTGGATGGAATCTCAGGGATGTGGATCTCCTTGAGATCAACGAGGCTTTCGCCGTGGTGCCAATGGCTGCGATGCGCGACCTCGGCCTGCCGGAAGACAAGGTGAATGTGCATGGCGGCGCATGCGCGCTTGGCCATCCGATCGGCGCGTCGGGCGCGCGCATCATCGTCACCCTGGTTGCCGCACTCCGGAAATATCAGCTGAGGCGCGGGATAGCGGCAGTCTGCATCGGTGGGGGCGAGGCCACGGCATTGGCTGTGGAATGCATCATGCCTTGAACAAGCCGCGCCGAATGGGGAAGGCAGCCGCGCAAATCTCGAAGTCAGCTTGATGCGCCAAGTGGGCATCGCATCGAAGCATCAATCAACGCCCACAATGCTAAATGGGAGCCATCGCATGAAAAAATCACTCTTGTTCGCGCTTGCCGCGACCGCGCTCGCCGCGTTCAGCGGCAGCGCCTGGGCTGACATTCTGATCGGCGTCGCCGGTCCGATCACCGGCCCGAACGCCGCCTTTGGCGCGCAATTCCAAAAAGGCGCCGAACAGGCAGCGGCCGATATCAATGCCGCCGGCGGCATCCTCGGCCAACAGATCAAGATCCAGGTTGGAGACGATGTCTCCGATCCGAAACAGGGCATCTCGGTCGCCAACAAGTTCGTCGGTGACGGGGTGAAGTACGTGGTTGGCCACTTCAACTCGGGTGTGTCGATCCCCGCCTCTGAAGTCTATGCCGAAAACGGCGTGCTTGAGATCTCACCTGCGTCCACCAATCCGCAGTACACCGAGCGCGGTCTCTGGAACACGTTCCGCACCTGCGGCCGTGACGATCAGCAGGGCAAGGTTGCAGGTGACTATATCGCCGCGCACTTCAAGGACGCCAAGCTTGCCATTGTCCATGACAAGAGCCCATACGGACAGGGACTCGTCGACGTGGCGAAGAAGGTAATGAATGCCGATGGCATCACAGAAGTGATGTATGAAGGCATCAACATCGGCGACAAGGATTTCTCCGCTCTTATTGCCAAGATGAAGGAAGCCGGTGTTACGCTGATCTACTTCGGCGGCCTGCACACCGAGGCCGGCCTGATCATGCGCCAGTCTGCCGATCAAGGCCTGAAGGCGACTTTCTTTTCAGGCGACGGAATGGTTTCCAATGAACTCGCCGCGATCGCCGGTGACGCCGTCGTCGGCACACTCAACACCTTCGGCCCGGATCCACGCAGGAATCCAGCCGCCAAGGATATCGTCGAGAGGTTCCACGCAGCCGGCTTCGAGCCGGAAGCCTACACGCTATACTCATACGCCGCGGTCCAGATTATCGCCGCCGCAATCGCTAAAACCGGCTCCGCCGATGATGCGATGAAGGTAGCCGAAACCATCAAGGGGTACGGGTCGTTCAAGACCGCCATCGGCGACTTCGGCTACGACGCCAAAGGCGATCCGACGCGTCCTGACTACGTCATCTATGAATGGAAGAAGGGCGAGGACGGAAAACCCACCTATTTCGAAAAATAAGAACTCGGGATGATCATTTTCAAAGGTGCCCGGTGTCATAGCCGGGCATCCCGTGGATGGGATCATTCCCGAAGAACCCTTGCCAGCGCATGCAAGTCGGTGACTTCGCGGCGAAACAACCGCACTTGCGCGCCAACAGAAGCGGTGGAAACGATGAAAGAAAGTCTAATTCGGCTTCGGGCATCCAGCTCCAAGGGACACCACTCCGGTTGCCTTGTTGATGGGCCGACGCTGATCCGGATTTTCGGTGACGCGGTGGCGGAAATCTTGATCAGGTACGATGGCAACGAAGGTCGTCTGGAAACACTGGATGCTGAGTTTCTTGGTGTTGTGAGGGCCGGCGAGTACATCGAAGTACGCGCCAAGCTGACGCAAAGCCAAGGTACGTCGCGAAGGTTCGAGTGTACTGCCCACAAGGTGATTGAACTAATCCTGCCGAATGGTCCATCAGCCCGGGCCCTCCCTGAACCGGAACTCGTGGCAAAAGCAACCGCTGTAGCGACTGTGCCTCGAAAAATGGCAATCAGCCCAAGCTTGAACGTCGTCAGAAATGCCGGCTGAGTTGATTGCCGCCATCCATGGAGAAAACATGATTTTACTGACCAGATCTGTTGTCCAGCCATGGCATTGCGACATGATGGGTCATTTGACAACGCGGCACTACGTGGCGTTCTTTGATGATGCTATTAATGTGCTGATAAGCCATGCGACGAATTGGTCTGTGACCGAGCCTGAATGGGCCGACAAGGGTTGGGCCGACGTCCGACATGAGATCGATTATGTAGCGGAGGTCTCCGCCGGCGTGATCGTCGAGATCTATGGTGCAATCCGAGACCTCGGCCGCACCTCGATTGAGACCGGTCTCGAGATGCGCAGACTGCACGGAGGCCAACTCTCAGCCAAAATGTCTGCGAAATCGGTCTTTTTCGACCTCGTCGAACGAAAGTCAATCCCGCTGACCAAAGCGATGATTACCCGAGTGAAAAGCAGCGAGACAGCTAGGATTCCAAGAGTAGTAAGTGGATCCGTTTCGACGTTAGCCGCGAGGGAGTAGAGCGGCAACGGCACGGCGGACGAGATGTCGGTTTCCATGACCAAGAACGGCGTCGTGATGCCGATGCTGGCTGACTTATCGTCGGCTGCCAGGAACAGGGCGTTTCGCAGGACAGACCTTCCGGGACCATCGGCCGCTTCATGATCGTCACAAGCCATGCCGACGACCTGCCTATGCCCATTCCACCCGACACAGATCAACCATCGATCGAGGATGCTATTTCGTGAATTCGCATACAGTCCGCACCTATAAGTCCGCCGAAAAGCTCGCCCGCGAGGACCAGCTTGCCTGGAAGGTCGCGTCCGTCGCTTCCGACAGCGTGCCGCTCAACGCCGACGTGGTGGAGATGATCGGCAACCGCATCATCGACAATGCGTCGGTCGCCGCCGCCTCGCTGGCGCGGCACCCCGTGGCCAGCGCCCGCGCGCAGGCTGTCGCCCATCCGTTACTGCCCGGCGCCACCGTGTTCGGCCTGCCGGCCGCCAGCCGCGTGTCGCCCGAATGGGCGGCGTGGGCGAACAGTGTCGCGGTGCGCGAACTCGACTTCCACGACACGTTTCTCGCCGCCGACTATTCGCATCCGGGCGACAACATCCCACCGATCCTGGCCGTCGCCCAGCATTGCGGTCTGTCAGGAGCGCAGCTCGCCATGGGCATCGCCACCGGCTACGAGATCCAGGTCGATTTGGTGAAGGGCATCTGCCTGCACGAACACAAGATTGACCATATCGCCCATCTCGGACCGTCGGCCGCCGCCGGCATCGGTACCGCGCTCGGTCTTTCGACAGAGGTGATCTATCAGGCCGTGCAGCAAGCGCTGCATGTAACGACAACCACCCGCCAGTCGCGCAAGGGCGAGATTTCGAGCTGGAAGGCCTATGCGCCGGCCTTTGCCGGCAAGATGGCGGTGGAGGCCGTCGACCGGGTGCTGCGCGGCGAGGGCGCCCCGTCGCCGGCCTGGGAAGGCGAGGATGGTTTCATCGCCTGGCTGCTCGGCGGCCTGAAGGCGGAATATGTCGTGCCGCTGCCGCAGAAAGGCGAAGCCAAGCGCGCCATCCTCGACACCTACACCAAGGAGCATTCGGCAGAATACCAGAGCCAGGCGTTAATTGACCTTGCGCGACGCATGAGACCGAAGATCGGCGACCTCTCGAAGGTGGCAAGCATCGTCATCCACACCAGCCATCACACCCACTATGTGATCGGCACGGGCGCCAACGATCCGCAGAAGATGGACCCAGGCGCCAGCCGCGAAACGCTCGACCACTCGATCATGTACATCTTCACCGTGGCGCTGGAGGATGGCGACTGGCATCACGAGCGCTCCTATGCGCCGGAACGCGCCAACCGGCCCCAGACGGTGGCGTTGTGGCGCAAGGTGAGCACCGTCGAGGATACTGAGTGGACGCGGCGCTATCACAGCCACGATCCGAGGGAGAAGGCGTTTGGCGGTCGCGTCGTCGTCACACTAGCGGACGGCCGCATCATCGGGGACGAATTGGCGATAGCCGATGCGCATCCGCTTGGCGCGCGCCCCTTTACCCGGCCTGACTACGTCAACAAGTTCCGCACGCTTGCCGAAGGCATCGTCGCGCCGGCCGAGCAGGATCGCTTCATCGCCACCGTCGAGCGGCTGCTGGAGTTGAAGCCGGAGGAACTGGGATGGCTGACGTTCACCGTCGACGCCGACAGGCTGGGCCCGGCGGCGGCGGCAGGCATCTTCGACTGGAATCGCCAAGGGAGGGTGACATGATCACACCCAAGAAGTCGGTTGCGCTGTCCGGCGTCATTGCCGGCAATACGGCGTTGTGCACGGTCGGACGCAGCGGCAACGATCTGCACTATCGCGGCTATGACATTCTCGACGTCGCCGAGACCTGCGAATTCGAGGAGATCGCGCATCTGCTGGTGCACGGCGCGCTGCCGACGGTTGCCGAGCTTGCGGCCTACAAGGTCAAGCTCAAGGCGCTCCGCGGCCTGCCGCAGATCGTCAAGCAGACGCTTGAACTGCTGCCGGCCGCCACCCATCCGATGGACGTGATGCGCTCGGGCGTTTCGGCGCTGGGTTGCGTGCTACCCGAGGTCTCGGATCACAACCATCCCGGCGCCCGAGACATAGCCGACAGGCTGCTCGCCTCGCTGGGCTCGATGCTGCTCTATTGGCACCATTTCGCGCATAATGGCCGGCGTATTGAAGTCCAGACCGACGACGAGTCAATCGGCGGCCACTTCCTGCATTTGCTGCACGGCTCGGCGCCGAAGTCTTCCCATGTCAAGGCGATGCATGTTTCTCTGATCCTCTATGCCGAGCACGAGTTCAACGCCTCCACCTTCACCGCGCGCTCGATTGCCGGAACCGGCTCCGACTTCTATTCGGCGATGTCAGGCGCGATCGGCGCGTTGCGCGGACCCAAGCACGGCGGCGCCAACGAGATGTCCTATGAGATCCAGAAGCGCTACGTCGATGCCGACGAGGCGGAGGCCGACATCAGGCGTCGCGTCGAGGCGAAGGAAGTCGTGATCGGCTTCGGCCATCCCGTCTACACGGTCGCCGATCCGCGCAACAAGGTGATCAAAACTGTAGCCAGGCAGCTTTCGGTGGAGGCAGGCACGACGAGGATGTTCGACATCGCCGAGCGTATCGAGGCCACCATGGCGGATACCAAGAAGATGTTCGCCAACCTCGACTGGTTCAGCGCCATCTCCTACCATATGATGGGTGTGCCGACGGCGATGTTCACGCCGCTCTTCGTCATCTCGCGCACGTCCGGCTGGGCGGCGCACATCGTCGAGCAACGGCAGGACAACAAGATCATCCGTCCTTCGGCCAATTATGTCGGGCCCGACAATCTGGATTTCGTGCCGATCGAGCGCCGTGGTCGCACAACTGCCGGCCAGAAGGCGGCTTGAGGAACAGACATGCCCTATCTCGTAGCCTGCGACCTTCCCGAAAAGCCGGCCGGCGAGCGCTTCCGAGCGTTGGTCGATCGTGGCGGCATCCTTCAACTGCCCGGCGCGCATAGTGGTATGGCGGCCCTGCAGGCAAAGGCCGCCGGCTTCGATGCGCTCTATCTTTCGGGTGCTGCCATGACCGCCTCGATGGGAGTGCCGGACCTTGGCATCATCACCGTCGATGAAGTCTCGTTCTTCATCCGCCAGATCGCGCGCGCCAGCGGGCTACCGCTGCTCGTCGACGGAGACACCGGTTACGGCGAAGCGCTCAACGTCATGCACATGGTGCGCAGCTTTGAGGAAGCCGGCGCCGGTGCGGTTCACATCGAGGACCAGCTGCTGCCCAAGAAGTGCGGGCATCTCAACGACAAGAAGCTCGCCGAGGCGCATGACATGGCGGCCAAGGTGGCGGCCGCGGCAAAAGCCCGGCGCCATCTCTATGTTATCGCGCGTACCGACGCTGCGGCGAGCGAAGGGCTCGACGGCGCGGTGGCGCGGGCGAAGCTCTACATGGAGGCCGGCGCCGATGCGATCTTCCCGGAAGCGCTCAACACGGCGGAGATGTTCCGTGCCTTTGCCGCGCGGATGCCCGGTGTCCCGCTGTTGGCCAACATGACCGAATTCGGCCGCACGCCCTACTTCACCGCCTCCGAGTTCCAGGACATGGGCTACCGGATGGTGATCTGGCCGGTGTCGTCGCTGCGCGTCGCCAACAAGGCACAGCAGAAGCTCTATACGGCAATCGCCCGCGACGGCGGCGCCCACAGCATGGTCGAGGCGATGCAGACCCGGGCCGAGCTCTATGCCATGATCGGCCTGCATGAGTACGAGGCGTTGGACCAGTCCATCATCCAGACTGTAATTCCGGAAGGCATGCCGCAGCGGTGAGTGGTGGGCGTGAGGGCTATGTGCACGCGAGCCCTTCCCGGCATTGTTTCGACTTCCTTTGCTCATTCGGAGTTGTCACCAGGTTCGCCACCGAAACGACAACATACCAAGGGTATGGCTCGGCGAATTACCGACTAACTGAGTGTTTTTGTTGAAATATGGCCCCCCCTCCGAGCCTACCTTCTTCACCGGATTGCAGGCGACACGATGTGACTCGGTTTTCTCAAATCTCCACCACCACCCAATGTCGGTATCGGTCGTTGCGGGTTCACGACAGGCCTTGCGTGGCCCCGAATTTGGGCCGACATCCGGTCGCAACTTTTGGCTGTGCAGCGCCACGCAGATCGACGCCGAGGATACTGTTGTGTGGTGAAGACTGCTGGGATGCTTCGCTACAACTTTATCAACAATATCGCGGGCGGAGAAAAAACGATCTGGAATGCTGGTAAACGCTGGCGAAACGACGACCTTTTTAATAAGATATTTCAAGCTGCTAAATTTGGCGCATAGTTGCATCCCGCGTTAGGGGTGGGGGCGTCTTTCCGATGATCGATTCAGATGTATTCGATTTTGCCGAACGCTGCCGGAAACACACCGCAACCGGCCCACTATTGAGTGACCTTCTCGATACCGTAAGAAACCTAGGTTTCGAGCACCTTATCCTGAGCGGAGTTCCTCTTGGCGGCCAGAAACTGGCGCCGATGGTTGAACTCAACGGGTGGCCTGAGGGTTGGTTCGAACGATATGTCGAAGCGGAGCATGCCGCGGTCGACGGCGTTTGCATCTACTCGGCAAAGACCCTGAAGCCATTCCTGTGGGCCGAAGTCCCTGCAAAATGGTCTGACACAGAAGCTTCCCGGCGCGTTGCAGGGGAGGCAACGGAGTTTGGCATCTGGAGTGGCTTCGCGGTGCCTATGCTCAGCGTCCATCATTGGCAGTCTGTCCTGTCCTTCGCGTCCTCGCAAAGGGCTTGCAGTCTGTCGCCGCGTGAACAGGTGCAACTGGTAACGATGGCGGTATACGCCGGCATGTCAATCCAGGCGTTGTCGGATGTCGAGGACGAAGGTGACAACGTCTTGACGGATCGGGAAAAAGAGGTGCTGCTGTGGGCGGCCGCCGGCAAGACTTCGTCTGAAACTTCCCAGATCCTCGGGCTGGCCGAACGCACGGTCAAATGGCATGCTACCCGCGCCCGCGAGGCGTTTGGCGTCGGGACGACCACGCAAGCTGTAGTCGAAGCGGTGCGCCGGCGATTGATCCACCCCTGATTGCGTCAACTGTCCGATCGGACAGGTGACGTACTTTAGCGTGGCTGCAACTATCATTCAGGGAATGTTAGGGGCGCGCGCGATGATTGCTGCCTATGTCGTCAATGCGCTGAACACGCACCTCTACGAAGACGAGTTCGAAGAGTTTTTGCGCCGCCGGTACAAGTTCTTCGTGCATCAGAATCGCTGGTGCCCTCCCAGCCCAGACGGTCGCGGGCCAGACCAGTTCCATAAGGACGCGGCGATCTACCCGCTGGGGTCTCGAAGGCGGTCGCGTGATGACCTACAAGGTCAGTGCCTGTGCCCATCCGGCTCAGAAGCGGCACCTAAGTTGCAGTGTCAGCGATCGAAGCTCGCCCCTATGCGAGGTCTGTCTTCGGTCTTGCTATTGGGAAGATACGACGGAAAACCTAGGAGGCTACAATGAGTGACTATTCGCGAAGGACCGTCCTGAGGGGCACTGCGGCGGCTGGCATACTTACCCTCCTTGATTCCTTGCCGGCGCACGCGTCTGACGTTCCAAAGACTCGATACTCTGCCTTCTCTAAAGAAGGCAAAAAGTCACTAGGACTGTACGCGAAGGCAGTCAAAGAAATGCAAGAATTGTCAAAGAAGGACCCTACCGACCCGCTGGGATGGCTGTATCAATACAAAATGCATTGGTTTCCGGATGATGGTAATTCTCAACTGGCCGCCGGGGGATTCCCTGCGCTCATGAAGGCGCAGCAGGCGGAGCTTGACCTATATTTCGGTGTGGCTAGCGATAAAAATACGAAACGAAAGGACGCAGAGGCGACCTGGGGGAAATGCCCTCACACACTGGGAGGTTTTCCAACCAACATGGATTTCTTGCCTTGGCACCGGCCATACCTCTTCTTTTTTGAACGCATAGTTCGAAAGCTTTCCGGCGACGATGGTTTCGCTCTTCCATATTGGGGATACATGGATGGCGCCGGTAGCCAGGTTTTGCCTGAAGAATTCAGACAAGATGCCAGCAGTCCACTGTTTCATGATCGATCTCCAGCTAGTAATGGTGGCGACCCTATGAATAAAAATAACTTTGTTGGGAATTTTTGGAAAACAGAGAAAGACAAATACGAGCTTTTAACCCGGGCAATTGAAGGAACGCCTCATGGCGGGGTTCATAATGAAACGGGACTTGGCGGGAAGGATATGTCGAGCCTGTTTACGTCACCGAGGGACCCCATCTTTTGGCTGCATCACTGCGAGATCGATCGCATCTGGGAAGGTGCAATGAAGGCAAACTTCAAAATGCCAACCGATGGATGGCTTGATCGCGAGTTTAGCTTTTTTGACGAAAACCGCGCGCTGGTCAAAGTTGCCACGAGGGACGTGTTGAAACCGGAGCAGATCGCCAAATGGCCCGGATACAGTTATCATGAGGTTCCACGACCTCCATCGGCGCCAGTAGTGGTCTTAGCCATGCAACCCACTAACAGACGTGTTATTGCGACTAGTACCAACGTGATAGTTAAAGCTGGCTTGCGATCTGAGACAATTGCTGAAACGAGTGAGATATCCAACATGTCTCCACTCGTCGAAGGGGGTGCCAAGAGCAGCAAAATAGAAATATCCGATATCTCTATCGATAGGCAGGTTGAAGCGAACGTTGACTTATATCTAAACGTTCCGAACGAAGGCGATTCTAACAAGATCGATGAGTTCCTCATAGGAACAATATCGACGTTTTCGCTCTTGCCAATAGCTTCAGGTGGGGGGCACGACGGGCATGGAATGGATGGTCCGCCAAACATACTGTCTTTCGATGTCACATCCCTCGTAGCAAAACTTCAAAAGGAAGGATTGTGGGATGGACGACTCAATCTGACCACTAAGGAATCGATAGGTTCTTTGGATGGCGCTTCGCTCACTTTGGGTAAGGTCGAGCTTGTCGAAATTAGCGCGGGGTTGCCGCAGCAGTAGGACCGCAAAAATTTGGCGCTCTTGGCGGTGAAATGACCGCCGATGTCCCGAACTGCCCCGTACGGGCGGCCCATAGTTGGTAGCCCGTGCCGCTCTTCGGCCTTCCTGAAGTCCTGCGCCCTGTACGAACCTCGGATTGACGCCAGGCGGCCAACACTCGGACAAGGCTTGAGACGAGGGAACCGTTTTTTGCACCGTCTTCCGGGACGGACAAGACGGCAGTTTGAACCGACCAACAGGCGCCTCGCCGCGCTCGGCCGCAACCGTCAACCTGTCGAATATTCGTCCATGGCACAAATCGCGCTGCACGATTGGATGACAATGAAATGGTGCGTGGCGATGCGCCGATGTGAGCTTTGCTGCGTCCTGGAACCAGCAGCCAATCCACTGCGCCGCGTTTGTGGGGAAGTCTGATCCCTAATCTGCTTCGTCGGTTGTAAAAACTCTCCAGTAAATCGCGATCTGGGTCATCCCAGGCAAATTCGTCTGTTGTCACAACGTTTTCTGTCGAAAGGTACACCGTCCCTAAGGGAATGCCTGACCGAGCGCACCTTTGGATGATTCCCATAAGAGCTCCGGAGGCATTTTTGTCAGCACAACAGCGGCAAGCTGTCGTTGATGCAGGGCGCAGGCGTTTGACTGCAAACGCGTCAACTGTCCGATCGGACAGGTGACGTACTTTAGCGCGACTGCAACTATCCTTTTCTTGGGAATGATGGGGATCGCGCGATGATAACTGCCCATGTCGTCAATGCGCACAACAAGCATCTCTACGAAAACGAATTCGACGAGTTTTTGCGTCGCCGGCACGATTTCTTCGTGCATCAGAAGCGCTGGCGCCCTCCAAGTCCAGATGGTCGTGAGCGAGACCAGTTCGATACGGACGCGGCGACCTATCTGCTGGGTCTCGAAGACGGTCGCGTGGTGACCTCGGCTCGATTGATCCCAACAAGCGAGCCGCACATGGTCTCGGAGGTCTTTTCTCACATGTGCGAAAGATCAGGTGTTCCGAGACGTCCCGACTGGGCCGAATGGACACGCACCTTCGTGGTGCCCGATAAACGCTCGATCGGCTTGCGGGGTACGCTGACGCAGCTGTGCTGCGCGGTGATGGAGTACGCGCTTGACGAGGGCTTCAGCGCGGTGGGCGGCGTCCAGGAAACCTACTTCATGCCCCACCATGGTGCACTGAAGTGGCGGGCCGAGCCCCTTGGCATGGCCCGCGAAGAAAACGGCGAATGGTACATCGTCGCCTACATCGAGGTGAACGAAGCAGCGCTCAAGAGTGTCCGCAAGATCCTTGGCATCGATCATTCACTGCTGGTACGGCGCGGGATACAGCCGCGCTTTCTTGAAGGAGCAAAAAGCACGGTCCAGGCGGCTGAATAAGTTTGGGGAGTATGTAAGTGCGAGTGTCCGGGCCTACTATCTGTCTAACGTACTTCGTTGTCGCGCTTGGCTTGAGCGTGGGTTCAACCGCCCACAGCTTCGCTCAGGCAACAGGGGAAACAGTGCAGGACAGCAGCGTGCTATCCGGCAAATGGACATATCGAAGCTTTCACAACAATCCTGCTCTGGTCACCGCCGACCCCAAAACCGCATTAACTTTATTTTTTGCAGAGGCGGTTTTTTCATTTGATGTCAAACCGGACAATTCGCTCACAGGAACGATTGACTGGAGCGGTGGCGGATTAGACCTACAAGGAACCGTCCAGCCTCCAACATCGGCGGCGCCATTGACGGTTCAAATCGTTGGCCATGGTCGGGCGGGCACACAGACCGAGCACTGGGAATACGACTATTCCGGCTATCTGGCTCCATCATGGTCAAACGGTGTTGGACAGGTTCCAGCACTCGTTGGGAGTGTTCTGAGAGCAAAACCGCACGACGGTGCGCCTGCAGGGTACGTCGCTTCCTTCGTAGCCGTCAAACAATGAATCCCCCCGCGAATCATACGCGTTGGCGAATCCCGAGCACGCGGGCTGGACGGGCGATTTCCTGTGCACAGACGAGTGCAGTGAGATTTTTTTCTGCCCTGGAAAACAAATGCTGCCCGGAGTGAAGACTAGGTTCTTCAAGGAGGATACTGCAATGAGATATTCGAAGCTGTCGATCGTCACTAGCCTCGTAGCATCGCTTGTATCAACAACCACATTGGCCGCAGACAGTATCGGACTGGTTCCGGGTTCGTTCGCCGCGACCTATGTTCCCACGAGTACGGGCTGCTCTTCACTTCTGGTGACCGGCCAATTCCTCGCGCCGACCCCCGGGTATCAGTTGAATGTTACCAAGGCCGGAGCTCAGGATAATCCGCTCGTCCTCCAGTTGGAGCTGGCAGCAGTACCGCCAGCGGGACAGGTGACGCAGGTCTTGACCCTTTCACCGGTCCAATACGCTGATCTAAATTACCACGATTGTCACTACGGCGTGGCCGTAAGCTATGGCAAGCAGCGAATAGTTGTAGGTCTAAGTCCGGCCGGCACTGAAGATCGGTAGGGCAGCGTCGGCAGCGAAGTCCAGCCTATACGTACAAAATGGGTCCAAGTCAGCAAGTCTTGCAGAACGGAATGATGCCTTGAAACGCCTTTTGACCCTTGCACTTGGTGTTGGCATGGTCCTGTGGCCGGCGATGGCCGCAGAACTTGTCCAACCTCCAATCTGCTCCGTGGCAACGGCAGGCGTATCCTCCCTTGGCGACAAGTGTACCGTCTCAACTCAGACCGACGGCCGTCATCGGGTGAAGGTCACTCTGACAGCGGAGACGCATGAAATCGAGGTCGGAGGCTACAAAGTCACCACTGAAAATTACAACGACAGCTATTTGACGCCAGTTATCGAAGTAGAGCCGGGTGATACCGTCGCTGCTCACCTCGAGAATCTCTTGGCACCTCGTGTGCACGACGGCATGTCCCACGGAGACGAAGACGAAAACCCGACCAATCTTCACTACTTTCATGGAGGGATTGTATCGCCCAACAATGCGAGACCTAAGCCCGCCGAGCTAGGAACCGGGGACAACGTCTACGTGCATTTGAAGGCTGGCCGCGACGCAAAGGGAAACCCGAACAGTTTCGACCTCGATGTCCCAATACCCGGCGAAGGAATGCTCGATGCTCGAGTCCTAGAAGGTAAAGGAGGCTACATTGCTCACCCATCTGGTCTCGACTGGTACCACTCTCATATGCACGGAATTTCATCCGACCAGGTTATGGGCGGCATGTCCGGCCTACTTTCGGTCGGCGATGCGACCGCTAACGTCAAGGCAGGCTGCCGGCAGGATCCGGTCGACCCTTCCAAATGCCTCAATGACGTTGCCAAGGACACGGCCGACTTGAGGCGTGAAACGAATGTCCGATACGCTCTCCTTCGGGACATTCCACTGCGGAAAATCAGCAAGCTTCCAGAAGAAGCCGATGGCCACGCGACGGCTGAATGGGACCCCACTGCCCGCGATTTTCCGCCGAAGAGGGCACCGGGTGCCAAGTGCGGGGTTTGGAAAGAGGGAAAACTGGACACGGACGACTTGTCAATTCGAGCCGGCTTCTGCCAACTCGACCAAAACTCGGCGTGGCTATTCACTCTGAACGGGCAACGTTTTCCGACGGTTAAGATAGAAGGCGGGAAAAACCTTCTGCTTCGATTGGGTAATCTCAGCGCGAATGTGGGCTACTGGTTGGAGTTACGGAACGAGGTCGACGGAACGGTTCTACCACTAACAATACTGGGTCTCGACGGGGTGGTCCCGGCAAGGCCGGTGCTGCCAGAGCAGAAAGACAAACCAATCCAGGCAAACAATCTAGATAACCTATTGTTGATGCCTGCTTCGCGCGCTGAGATCTACATCCGCAATGACCAGAAATTGCATGATAAGTCTCAAAAATATATTCTTAGCACTCGGGGACTCGATGCGGGAACAGACAAGTGGCCGGCGATTCGGCTTGCAAGGATTGAGTTAGAGCCGAACACCGCTGCAAGCCCTATTAGAGTTGCGTTGAACGCTTCCGTCGAGGCTTTCCCAAATCTCATTCAGGTTCAGCCGCCTGTTGCCGAACGAGCGGAGCTACCGGATGGCTGCGTCCGGGATTTGGATCCGGCCTTCCACGAATACCGCCGCGTGACTTTCATCGACGGGGGGCAAACATCTACCGGCATGAAAACGGATTGGAGCATGCTAACTCAAATCGTGCGCCCCCGGGACGGACCGGATTTGCAGGACGAGGCGGACTACAACCCCGACGATCCAAGCAAAACGACCGTAGGATATGATGCGAAACAGCAGGCTGAAATAGCTGTTCCGTTCGAAGACTATGTGCAAGAGGATGGAACCGTTGATTGGACAAAGAGGCACGTTTGCATCTTCATAGATCATGGGAGCCATGATGGGAGTCACAAACAATTGTGGGTTCTTTATAATGCAACAAACGTCTTACACAATTTCCACATCCATCAGATTAAGTTTCGCCTGGCAACGCGAAAAGAACTTGCCGAGACTTATCATATTAAGCCGCCTGAGCAATCGGATTCTTGCGGAAAAACGCCAGAAAAATGTGTGATACCTAATATCAAGTTCTACGAGGAGAAAGAGATTGATCCTGCCGATCCCGGTGCGACACCTCTCTGGCACGATACCATTCCGCTGCCGGCCCTCAGCACGGTTTTTATAGTAATGAGCTTCGATGCCACGCAGCAGATCGGAAGGTTTGTTTTTCACTGCCATATCCTCAAGCATGAGGACGGTGGGCTGATGGCTCCCATTGAAGTGTGGGAGCCAACGGTAGGAGCAATGGCGCAATAGCGAAGATTCCAACAAGGGAGGAAGTGAAATGAGAACATTTTTGGCAAGTTCTTCGGTATTTGGCCTGGCACTGAGCGCGATTGTCGTAGCTGGGGGTGCAAGCTTTGCAGCTGATACCCATGCTGTTGCGACTAAGAGAGTTGCGTGGAGCTATAACGGACAGGCTTCGACGCCGACCGCACCACTCATCGTCGATGATCTCAAGATAGGAGACATCGTTGAAATCCAGATTGACGGGCCAATCCCCCACGGATTTGTCACAATAAAAACTACGGATGGATCTTCCACAGAGGCCAAGGATCTTGTCTGGGCCTGCGGTCAAGACAAAGGGCCAAACGCGGTCCTCCGTGAAACAGATTGCGGGGCTGCGAGTCAATTCGGCGTTCAATTCAAGGGGAAAATGCGACTGGAGGTACTGGACACCTTTAAGGACCCAGTCGATTTTTGGTGCGTGATACACCTCGCTGGTATGCGGGGAACGCTCAAGCTCAAGCCGTGAACTAACAGCTGACGTCTCCGTTCATATGGTCAGCGGTTTGCCCATCATTGCCCCTCTTCATGAAGCATACCAAGCAAAGGTACGGCGGCTCGTTCGGCGGGCTGACAAGCACCATCGTTGCATGGGGCACAGATCGCCGTTTGAAGGAAATGTCCATGCCAAAATACATTCGCACCCTGATGCTTGCTACGCTGATCGGAGGCATGTTTGTTGATGAGGCATTCGCACATGCGCGCCTTACGTCCGCAATCCCTGCTGAAGGCAGCATAGTGGCAATTGCGCCGAACGAACTCGACCTGAGCTTTTCTGAGGACGTGGATCTAAAGTTTACTGGCGTATTGCTCATCGGGGCCGACAATAGGACGGTGGCGACGGGCCCCGCCTCTTTTGGTGCTGGCAACGCTGCAAGCCTAGTCGTTCCAATATCTCGGGCGCTTGACGCGGGTACGTATACCGTCGATTGGCACGCCCTGTCGGCGGATGGCCACAAAGCCAAAGGCAGCTACAGTTTTATCGTGAGGCCCTGATGGGCCCAGACTTTGCCCTGGCCGCATGCACGTTCCTACGGGATACGTTTGCGATGCTGCTTTGGGGAACCTTCGCATATCTATCAATTGTTGTTCCGAGTGAACTGGCGCGCGACATTCAACGGCGCCTGCAACATTTCCGGATCATAGCCACCGGGGTAGTTGCGACATCGACGATCGCCGCGCTCCCCTTGGAGGCCGGATCAATCGGTGACGGCTGGATAGATGTATTCAATCGATCAATGATCTTGGAAGTATTGTTTCAAAGCACCGTAGGCCACGCCTGGCTGGTGCAGGCCGTTACTGTTCTATCGTTGGTCGCGGCGCTCGTCATTCCGTCAACATGCCGTCAGACGTGGACAGCGCTAGCAGCCAGCCTCGTTCTTGCGGGTTTCACGTTGACGGGCCATGCCGCCATGCAGCAAGGCTGGATTGGTGTAGGGCATCGACTAAACGATGCCTTCCATGTTCTGTCGTGTGGCGCATGGCTGGGCTCTCTGGTGCCACTTCTGTTGATTCTTTTGGCTTTGAACGATCCGAAGAAGCGGATATCCGCTGGTTTGGCGCTGCGACGTTTTTCCAAGGTGGGACATGTGGTGGTTGCGTTGGTGCTTGCCACGGGCGTAATCAATACCTTTTTGACACTTGGAGAGTGGCCGACCAACTGGTCCTCGCCCTATCAGGCGATGCTGGCCACCAAGATGGTATTGGTCCTCTTGATGGTCAGTCTTGCAATCCTCAACCGATACAGATTCGTCCCACAGATTTCATTTCAAAGGTCTAAAAGCCTGCGCGCCATTCGAATTGGAACTATGACCGAAATTACTCTGTCGGTTGGCGTCATTGCTCTTGTCTCGATATTTGGAATGCTGGAGCCGACTTAGTGGATTGCGCTGGATTCACTGTTTTCCGTAGGAGGGGCCGATGTTATTGTCATTTATGCGAGCAAGCGCCCGAGTGGCATTGATGCTGACGATGTCAATGTCTGCTGCATTTGCACAATGTGATTTCGACCTATTCCGAGGGCCAGAAGCAGGGCTTGGTGCGGGGGCGCCATTGGCGGAGCCACCTGGTGGAGGGGATGGTAGTCTGGCGCAGGGTACAACCTTTCCCGACATATCGAAGCCTCCGTACAATGTATTCCGCCGCCTTGATACCGTGGTAAAAGGAACAACCAGATACTGCACCGCTCAATTTGTTGGGCGTGGAGACATACTGCTTACGGCCGCCCATTGCGTTCGAGACAATGGAGACGGCACTTGGGTCGGAGATTTTCAGCTCCGTCATCTCGGAAATGCCGAAAATGAAGCTCCGCTGACCAATCCAAAATGTATCGCAACTCCCAGGGGATGGGTTAAGCCCTTGCCCGAGGGTTTTGGGGGACGCTTTTTTTGGCCAGATGATTACGCCCTCGTTGTTTTACCCTCAGTGACATCAGACAACTTTCTTCAGTTGGGAAATGAAATCGATGCACCCGCGGACGTATTTGCTTATGGATTACCCGTTGGTCTGGGCCATCATCGAAAGCTCGTTGAAATTACCGGACAGGCAGCTCGCGACAAAGATTTCGCGACCTTGGGGGTGATGACCAATAAGCAATCCGACGCAAGGCTGGGTATGAGCGGTGGCGCTTGGGTGACTCGCATTGGTCCTGTTTTAGACAAAACCTCGAATTTTGTTATCGGTTTGTCTTCGACTGGGTCCGACGACAGCGGGACGTTCTTACTTGCGGGACCATACTTCGATCACTGTGCGGCAGAGATGATGAGGTTTATTGAACAAGAATGTCGCTAGGAGGATAGATCGAACTCATAGCGGGTTTGCCGCCTCCATGAATTGACACGCGGTGAGAAGGAAAGAAAGGATAGGCCAGTGGCTCGAGCCAGGCAGGCCCGGCGAAGTTTCTATTCAAACAGACGAACGCAATGTTGGTCATACCAGATGAAGCCTTTGTCAGATCACATGCTCAGGGCGTTTAGGGAATAAAGGGAAGGCAAGTCACTACGTCTGAACGACAACCAGGCCGACGCGCTGCAGACGCGCCGTGGCTACGCCGCGAGTGCCTCTGAGTAAGCCGTGACCTCGGAAAACAATCGTGAGAGCGCGGCTTGTCGTGCCGCACGATCGAGGGCGTACGATGTACGCGTAAAGCGCATTCCATCCAGAAGTCCATTGATGTATCCCGCAATCGTATCAGCCGCCATGATCAGCGCGGTATCAACGGTATGGATGTATCGGCTCGTCACTGTGCCACGCGAATGACCGAGCAGAGCCGCAACGGTAGCTTCTGTGAAACCAAGGTCGTTGGCGATGCTGGCGAAGCTGTGGCGAAGCACGTGGGGCGTTATGTCCTCGAGTGTGGTCCCCTTGAGAACCTTCTTCCAATATTTAGGGAAGCCAACCAGCGGCTTCCCCTCGACCGTGCCCGGAAAGACGAAGGTGTCTTGCTCATCCCTGCTTAGATCATCCGTCATGTCCAGGACCGGCAGTCCGACAGGCCTTACAGAGGCCCCTTCCTTGCTGTCCTCGAAGCGAAGGCAGCTGTTTTCAAGATCGACCTCGGTCCACTTCAGGCTGACTATCTCGCTCCGCCGGCAGCCCGTGAGGGCAAGGAACCGTATGACGGCGAGAGAGGTACCCAAAGCGCCATTCTCCGCTGCCTTCCGTAGAATCGCTCCCAGTTCTCGATACTCCTGCTCCGTGAGACGGCGATCCTTGACGCGATCAGCTTGCTTCCGGACGCCGTGGGCTGGGTTTTTCTCGATGATTCCCTGCTCTATCGCGTAGGTGAAAATGCCACCTAGCAAACCTAACGCACGAGCGGCTGTTCCGGCCCCACCACGAACAATCGCGCGACCTCGCGCCTTGGTCTTTACGTTGGCCTTGGTCCGTCCGGCCGTGACGTCCCGGACGAAGCGGTTGACGTCGGTTAAAGCGATGTCCTTAACGCGACGGGTGCCCAGAAGCGGGACGATGTGACGGCGGATCCGGCTCTTGTCGATCGTCAATGTCGATACCTTTTTAGGCCGACGTCCCTTGCCCAGGATCAAGCCCATGTCAGCATCTTCAAGATATCGCTCACAAAGTTCCTTGACGGTGATCGCCTGATGATCGAGGCGCCGTTCCTCGGACGGGTTTTCACCTTGGGCGATTCTTCCCAGGAGTATGCGCGCTTCACGACGGGCGGTTTCGGGTGTCCACACGCCGTGAAGCCCAATCGTATAGCGGCGGGTACGGCCGGCGGCGCGGTACTGGACGAGGTAGCTTCGTTTTCCAGACCGAAACATGCGTAGTCCGAACCCCGGCAACTCGTCATCCCACATGAAATAATCCGCATCGCGTACTTCGGCAGCATCGACAACGCGCTTTGTCAGCCTGGCCATGAGTTGCCCTTCCTGCACCTCTCGCCTGCTTCCGCGGAAGCACCACGGAAGCAGGCGAGAGAAAATCTCGACCTGTGATAGCCTACAAAATTCGGCGCCTGTGTCAAAATAAATGCGTAGAATCAAATGGATAGAGAGCTACGGCGTGCAAAGAGAAACGCGAAGGAAAGCCCGAAAAAATTCCTCCGAAGGCAGAGGTCACAGGTTCGAATCCTGTCGGGTGCGCCAATTTCGCTAAATATTTCAGTTAGTTACGTCTGGATACAAGTCGCTTGGTCAGATGCGGCGCAATCTACGCGTAAGCGTCAGCCCTGTGTTCGGTGCCCTGTGGCGGCCCGGAAAGGGGCGCGATTTCAACTTTAATGCAGCATATACGGCCAGGTTCGTGTCAAAGCCTGAACGTCATTTGGATGGGGGACGATTGACCGCTGCCCACATGGGCAGCACTCCACGAACGGCCGATGTTGGCCGAGAAGCGGACCGTCCGCTCTTCATATTCACTCTCGAGAAGCTGCCCTTCTGTACAGCTTGATCTCAGCCGGAACGTGCGCTCCAGCCGGCTGTCGTGCAATTCCCGGCAAGGTCGGCGGCGGGGCCACGGTGCCGCTTTGTCAGCGCTAGCGTTTTCAGCTTGAGCTCAAATCATGCCCTGCGGATGCACCGTGAGGGCCAACCCGCACCAGATCACCGGTACATACAGCGGCTACTTGGGTTTCTCCTCAAGCTTTTCATCCCCGAAAGAATTGCCTCCCAGGTGCGGCTCGATATCCGAAGCTTGACGATTCTATCCCAAATCCTTCTCACGTCCGTACCCTCAGCGCCCGCTCCAATCTGTCGGCAATCTGGGTGACGATATAGGCAATCACCATGTAGATCACGACGGCAATCACGAAGGCTTCGAGGTAGTAGTAGTTCAGCGCGGCGGTCAACTGGGACTGGGCGAAGATATCGACAACCTCGATGGCGAATCCGAGAGAAAGCGCCTTCATGATGACCATCATCGAGGTTGTGAGGTCGGGAATTGCCGTGAGAACCACCTGGGGAAATAGGATCCGTCGGAACAGTTGGCCGTTTGTATAGCCCAACGAATGGGCGGCATCCGACTGACCGGTGTCAAAGGCGTTCAGGGCTCCCTTGATAATCTCCGATTGGAACGCGGCGACACAGCCGGTAATCGCAACGACAAGGATGACCCAATTGGGGGTTTCGTGGGCGTTGAAGTTGATCCCCAGCAACGAGAACAGGAACTGGAATGCGGGCGGCAGACCGAAATAGGCGAGGAAAATCACGATGACCATCGGAACGCCCTTGAAGACGATCTTGTAGGTCATGATGAGCTCTCGCAGCACCGGCACCCGTCTGTATTCGACAAGCGCGAATATGCTGCCGACTATCGTCGACAGGACGAAAATCATGAGCGCCATTCCAATCGTAACGGGTACGGCACTCAGAATTTCCTGCGTGTCCTGGAGCAAAATATCGGTATCAAACATGGTTGAATACCCTTACGTCAGACGCTCGCGAGGAGCTCGTTCTTGATCGGAGTTGTTGTCGTCGCCTCAGGCGCTTGCATTGGCGAGCGAAGCTCGAAGAAGCGCACGATGAGCCATGCGACCAGGCACATCAGCGAATAGATGACCGCCAGGACGAGGTAGGTTTCGAACTGGAACTGGTTGTAGTCGCGCTCCATGATCAGGTGCGCAGTCGCCATGACGTCGGCCGCCCCGATGTACATGACCAGCGCAACGTTGTGGATCAGGTAGATGACGGAGTTCCCGTAGCCCGGCAATGCGAAGTGCACCGCTTGCGGGCCGACGACACGACGAATTTTCTGCCGGAACGTATATCCAAGGCTATCGGCCGCATCGTGCTGGCCGCGATCGACGGCAAGATATGCAGGTCGCATGACTTCTGACAGATAGCCGCCGTGGTAGAGGCTCAACCCCACCATGGCAGCCATCGTCGCTGAAATAAAATCTTTGGCGCCGAACAGGATCACCAACAGCGGAAGCCCATAAAACGCGACGAACAACTGCAGGACGACAGGAACACTCCGCGCATAGGACACGTAGAGGTCCACCAGGTGACTGATCACCGGCACCCTGCGAACCCGGAGTGTTGTCGCGATGAGAGCCAGGCAGAACCCGGAAATGAGGGCTGTAAACGTGATGGCGAGCGTCAGCGGCAGTGCCGAGAGCAACTCGGGAATCATAGCAGATACATCCACTTTGAAACGCTCCTTCTTGCAATTCAGCCTTGCCGCTGACTAGCGAGTATGACGGTCGACGGCTGTGCTATTTCATGTATTGGACGATGCCTTCGCCGAACCATTTCTGCGAGAGCTTTTCGATCGTGCCGTCGTCTTTCAATTCCTTGAGAACCTTGTTCACATCGTCGGCTAGAACCTTGTTCTCGTCCGAGTTGTGAATAAGCATGTAGGTGTTGTTGCTGAACACTGGTTCGGACGCCACGATATCGAGTTTCTTTTGCTCGATGACGGTCTGCTCACCGAGGTTGGACGGCAGGACGAGAGCGTCGAATTTGCCGTTCTGAACTTCGTCCAGCCGGTTCGGGTAGGGAATACCGGCACTCGATGCCGTGACGTCGAGCTTGTATTGCGGGTTTTCTTTCTGCCAATTCATGATGAACTTGTAGGTTCCACCGCCGGCCGTGGTCGGAACGATCCTCTTGCCGACCAGGTCTTTCATTTCCTTGATGCCGCTGTCTTTCTTGCTGTAGATCTTCATCAGGCTGGCGCCCATGGGATTTTCCGGAATGAGGAACTGCTTGGAGCGCTCGGGCGACTTGTAGTAGCCACCGACTGCGATGTCGTATTTGCCCGTGGCAAGGCCAGTTTCCTGGGCAATGTCGGAGACGCCTTCCATTTCGAACTTGTACTGCGGCAGCTTTGCGTTGATCGCCTTCAGAAGATCGGGCTCATAGCCTTGCGGCTCGACGCCGATCGCGCCCCACGCCAGCGGCTTGGATTCGGCAGACGTCGCGATCTTGATCGTCCTGACCGTTTCACCATGACTGATCCCCACGGTTGCAAGGGCGATTGCAATGCCGCCGGCAACAGCCAAGGCAGCGCGGCGGGACAAACTGGATGTGATTGCAGACATTTCTTAGGTTCCCTTCTTGTTGAGTTGTTGAGCTATTGAAAAGCGAGTTCCGACTGCAGGAATTGAGCAAGGCGTGGGCTGGAAGGTGCATCGAAGATCTCAGCCGGGCTGCCATCGGCGGCAACCACGCCACGATCCATGAAGACGATTCGGTTCGAGATGTTCCTTGCGAATTGCATCTCGTGGGTCACAAGCAGCGAAGTGATCCCTGACGAGGTGACATCCTTGATCACCTTCAAGACTTCACCGACGAGTTCGGGATCCAGCGATGACGTAGGCTCGTCGAAGAGTATCACGTCGGGACGAACCGCCAGGGCGCGTGCGATGCCGGTGCGCTGGAGCTGGCCGCCCGACAGCTGGGAGGGGTAGCTGTCTCGCTTCGGGGTGAGGCCGACCCGCTCGAGCTCCCGCAGGGCGATCTCCCGCGCCTCGTCCGTGGACTTGCGCTGCACGACGACCAGCGGATCCATCACGTTCTGCAGGACCGTCATGTTCTTGAAGACGTTGAACTGCTGAAAGACCATCGCTGTCCGGAGCCGGATCGCCTGGACAGCGGCCTTGTCGGCACGTTGGTAATCCATCCGAATCTGATCGAACGCGATTGTTCCTGACGACGGCTTGGCCAGGTAGTTGATGCATTTCAGCAACGTGGTCTTGCCGGTGCCGCTGGGGCCGATGATCGACACCACGTCCCCCCGCTTTACCGAGAGATTGACGCCGTTCAGAACCTGCGTGCTTCCGTAAGACAGCTTTACATCTTTAAGTTCAAGCATTGCTGGTGGCCCTTCGGAAAGTGTGGGACGGACTGCTTTGACTGTTTGCGATATCATCACCCGCTCTCCGCATGGCCGAGAACGTGCATCAGCCGGTTTGCCCAGCCGAAGATCGATATGGCGTGGATCAGGTCGATGATCTCGGCATCGTCCATGCCGACAGATCGAAGCGCGACGATATCGTCTGCCGTCGCTTCCGACGGCGCCGCCGACAGGCGCCGAGCAAAGCTGTAAATTGCCGCATCGCGTGGGCCGAGCGCTTCGGGTTTGTCGAGATACAGCGCCGTGACCACTTCGTCGCTTTTGGTCAGCTCCGCATGCCTGCGTGCGTGAACGACGGCACAGAATTTGCAGCCATTGACCATCGAGGCACCCAATGCACCAAGCTCGCGGTCAGGGCGGGCAAGCCCGCCTTCGACATACATGATTGCGTTGAACAAAATGGTGCGGGCAAGGTAGCTCTCTGGATCATGCGCAAGGGTGCGCACATATTCCGAAACTTTCTTGGCTGATGGCGTGACCTTCATCGCATCGAGCTGTTCCGGTGTGGCCTCGGAAAGCTCGACCGGCGCTATGTACGGATGCCAATTCAATGGCTTCAGGCGCACCGCGGAAATCATGCCGACCTCAACAATCGCAGGCCGGTCGCCACCCGGGTCTGGAAATTGACGAAGGCGATGAGCTCGGAAAGGGCGACGATCTGAGGATTGTTCAATCCGGCTTGGGCGAGCAGGGCGATGTGGCCCGCTTCCGCCTTCTTCGGTGTCAGCGTAATCATGTCCACATGACGTGCGATGGTCGCCAATGGCTCTTCCAGATCCGTTTCCCTCTGGGCTACGGCCAGAAGCTGCTCAGTCGGATCGAGCTGAGCCAGCTGCACATCATATTCGGCCATCAGCACCGGATCGGCATTCAGAGCGGCCATGCGACGGGCCAGAGCAACCCGCAAATTGGGCGCAAGCCCTTGGTCGTTTGCTGGCTGCAGGACGGAGAGGCGACATTCTTCGGCCCCCTCCACAAATTCAGGCCGAAACCGACGTGCGGCGAAAAGGGCATCGTCCGGTGATAGACCGGCGGCCTTGTCCATTGCGTCGATCACAGCGCGGCCTCCTTGTGCAACAAGGGTGTTGAATCGACCCATTCGTCGCCCAGAAGTTCGGGCGTGTCGTAGGCGATCAGATTGGCGAAGTGGGTTTCAACATCTTCGGCAAACAGCGAGGCGGCGATGCCGCGGACCAGACGGTCGGCACCGGCGCTGACGGCCGGTATATCGCCGGAAACCTTGCCGTGGGTCAGCATGGCGGCGTCGTTGAAGCAGTGGATATGCGACAGCATCGGGCAGGAACCGGGAACGCGTTCGCGAAATTCGAAGGCGGGACCAAGATCCGGCGCGTCCGACATGCCTGCACGCGGCGGCCCCATATCCGGCGTATATCGGCCGTCAGACCAAGTGCGGATGTATGGGGCGATTGCCGCAAATTCCGGGCGGTCGCTGAAGTCGTTTGAAAAGCCCGTTGCCGCGATCAGGAAGTCGTAGCGCATCGGCCCCTGCGTGGTTTCGATCAGCAGGCCTCCCGCATCTTCTCTTACCGCGACGATGCCGCAATCGAGAAAGAACCGAGCATTCGCGTGGCGAGACACGCGAAGCGTCGATGAACGTGGCGGCGGCGTCTGGGTTGAGGCGGTGTAGTCGAAGAACTTCCACTTCCAATCATCGGGCAATTCATGCATGCCGAGTACAACACCCGGGCTGCCGATGCCGGTCAGCTTGTTGATGCGCGGCATCTCCTTGCGTCGGATCAACATGTCGACAGAGCCGGCGCCCGCCTCGAGTGCGGTCGCGGCATTGTCCATGGAAGAGGCACCGGCGCCGATAACTGCCACACGCTTACCTTTCAGCGCGTCGAAATCGATGTCGTCGGCAGAATGGGCCCAATAGGCGCGATCGATCCCGTTGAGGAAATCGGGCACGGCAAAACCGCCCAGACCGGAGCGACCGGTGGCCAGAACGAGATGACGGGTGAGAACCCGGCCGGATTCCGCGCCTTCGATATCGATCGCAATCAAATCACCAACGGGTGCGACACCGGTCATGCGCACGCCGTTGCGCACTGGCAGACCAAGCACCTTTCGGTACCAGACCAGGTAATCCATCCACTGGCCCTTGGGAATTTTGTCCAGCGACTGCCAGGCGTCGACGCCCCACTGCCCCGTGAACCAGGCGCGGAACGTCAATTGCGGCAGGCCAAGCGACGGACCGTTGAGGGTCTTCGGCGACCGGAGCGTTTGCATGCGGGCAAACGTCACCCATGGCCCTTCGAGCCCGGCCGGAGCCGCATCATAGGCGACGACATTGGTTATCCCGGTCAGCACAAGCTTTGCCGTGGCAGCAAGTCCGCACATGCCGGCGCCGATCACCACGACGTCACGGACAGGCATGCCATCGTGCGACCGCGCGGGAACCCATGGTTTGGCGGGCAGTTCGAGAAAGTCGAGATCCTGCGCAAGCTGTGCTTCGAGCGCGGCAAGACCTGTCGAAATTGGCGCGGTGGGGGTATGCTTCATATTCCCGTTCCGTGATTTGTGCCGGATGCAGGATCGGTCACCAATTGGCCAGCGAGGGTCGGATCGAGCTTCTTGAAGCCGACGATCGAGCGTTCAGCCACCGCCTCGACCGCATCCATCAACGCCTGCGCGACTGGACGAAGGGGGCGTTTTTCGGCAGCCACAACGCCCCAATAAAAAAGAACGGTCGCGTCGATCGGGCGGATGGCGACCCCAGGCAAGGCCACGCCATAGGCGGTGAGGGGATCGATGACAGCGGCAACGCCGGTCCGGCGCACAAGCTGCAACGCGCCATAGGCAGTATTCGTCCGGATCACTGGCCCGGTGTCGATGCCCCTGGCCGCCAATGCCTTGGAGACATGCAACTGAAAACGCAGCGGATTGAGCAACGTGGCGACGCGTCGACCGGCAAAGGCCGAAAGCGGGATGACATCAAGTTCAGCTAGCGGATCGTCCTCTCGCACGGCCGCAACATCAGGTGCCGAATAGAGCCGCAGCACATCCAGACCAGGCGTATCGAGCGGCAGGCTTGAAAAGCCGATCTCGGCACGTCCGCTGCGCACCTCCAGGGCGACGATCGAAGGAAGAAACTGCCCGAGATGCGTCTCGTGCGGAAGCTCGGCACCCTGGAGCTCGGCCAGGGCCGTCGGGATCAAGCCGGTGCCGATCGCCGAGGTTGTGACAATCTGCAGGATCCGCCCCCGGCCGGCGGCGATCATCTTCGCCCGTGCCGCGAGTTCGGTGAAAGACATCAGCAAGCGCCGGGCTTCTTCTTCGAATGCCACACCTTCCTCGGACAACTGCACCCGTCGGCCGATCCGATGCAGCAATTCGAAGCCAAGTTCGGCCTCGAGCTCCTGAACGGTGCGTGTCACCGAAGGTTGGGAACGCCCGAGCATGTCAGCCGCCTTGGTAATGCTGCCGCTGGCAGCAACCGCAAGGAAGGTCTGAAGGTCCCGGGTTTCCATGTTCTCCCTACATGCGTAATTCGTATGATTGACATCGTCTCATTCATTTTTGATATATGTCAAGAGGAAACTAATATGGTGGCGGCGTTTGCCGGCTTCAAAGCCAGAGCCCTGATCGAAACCGCTGAGGGCAACCGACGTGACCCTAATTCGGAACCTCCTGATGAAAAAACTTGTAGGTGGCAACGACAAGGATTCTCGAACCAAAAAGCCTGCAGCAGGAGGAATGTTATGCGCGTGAGTATTCTGGGGGCCGGGGCAATCGCCTATGGCCTTGCCGCCTATTTGGCACAATCGGGGCATTCGCCAACGCTTTGGTCACCGTCGGGAGAGCGCACAAAGAGGCTGGCCACTGGCGAATTGTTAAAAGCGACGGGGGATATCGCGGCGACCGCACCGGTGCGCATTGCCAAGGATTGTAAGGATGCCGTCGCCAACGCGGACGTGGTGGTGATCGCGCTTCCCGCTTACGGCCACAAGATGGTGATGGATGCCGCCGTCCCTCATCTGGCAGATGGTATTCCGGTCATCGTCAGTTCGCACAGTTCATTCGGGGCGCTATATCTCTCCAAGCGGTTGGCCGAACGCAAGGTCAGGTTGCCGATCGTCGTTTGGGGCACAACGCTCTTGACCGGCCGCCAGCTCGGACCAACCGAAGTCCATGTTACTTCCATTCGCCAGAAGCTCGATGTCGCGACGCTGCCTTTCGATGCGCTCAACCTAGGGTACGAGCTTTGTACGGCCTTGTTCGGCGATCGTTTCGTCAAGCGCGATGGTCTGCTGGCAATTGCGCTCAGCAACCTCAATCCGCAGAACCATCTGGGAATTGCCCTTCTCAATCTCACACGCATGGAGAAGGCCGAGCAGTGGAGCCAGGGGGGGAATGTCACTCCTGCCGTTGGTCGCTTCATCGAGGCTCTGGATGCCGAACGATTGGCCATAGCTGCCCATTTCGGTATCGCGGTTCGTACCGTTCAGGAACATTTTTCATTGTCCTTCCACGTCCCCATGAGCACTGTTTCGGAAATGAACCAGGAGATGGATCGCCAAGGTCGTGGTGGCTTTGGCCCGCCGACGATCGAGAGCCGCTATATTCTCGAGGACGTTCCGTTCGGCCTGTTACCGACCGCAGTCCTTGGGAAGATCAGCGGAAATCCGGCGGTTCTCCATGAATCCGGAATTTCCATATTGTCGGCGGCTTATGGCCGGAATCTCAAGGGAGATAATGATATTCTTCCCGGGCTCGGCATCGAGGAAATGACAAAGGCGGATCTTGAAACCCTTTGCCACACGGGTTTTTGATCGCGCTCGCGGCCAATGCGGCGCTTGGGAAAGCTAGCGCGACGCTCCACGTTAAATCATTGCGACCTGCTTCTAACGCTAACGACGTGCGAAGGGGACCAACACAGGTTGGACATTATCAAACTGTGTTGGTCGGTCCGAGTTGGCTATTTCATCCGCTTGATCTCCGCATAGTCGCCGCTGGCGCGTAGGGTCACAGTAATGTCGCTGGCGCCGCGATTGCGCCAGAACCAGCCGTGATTGCCTTCGAAAGCAGCTTCCAGTGTGCCCTCGCTTGCCGGCACGCCGCGGCCCTTTTCGTAGCTGACCGACTGGCCGCCGCCGTCGCCATGCATGTCGAAATTCACCACGCCGCCGTCCACCGTCCACGAATAGTTCGCCCTGGCCGCCTGGCGCATCGCCAGCTTCACTTCCGCTCCCTCGCCGGGTGCCAGCGAAATCGCCATCTCGTCGTGATTTCCGGCCGGCTCGGCGGGTGCGGCCGGGACCGGCTGGGCCGGCGCTGCCACCGTCTCGGCGATCTCGGGCTCGGGCGTCATCGGCAAGTTTTCGGCCGGCACGACACCGCCGACATTCACATCGTCCTGCGTAACAGGGCTTTGCGCAGGCGCTTTTGCGCTGAGCGCCGCGAGCAACGTCTCGATGCGCTCAAGGCGTGCCGCCAGCTCCGGTGGAGAGTCGGCCTGCTGGAGCCTTGGCGCCGTCGCCTTCGCCACCATGGCGGCCTCGTCCGTGGCGGCCTCTGCCGCGAGCTGGGCCTTGATCTCGCCCATCTTGGTAAGTCCCAGCAGCCGCCCGGCGCCGGTCGGATCGACAGCGTATTCGGAAGGCATGACGATCGTTACCAGGATGGCGAGTGCGGCCGATGCGGCAATGATGGTGGAGCGCCTGAGCTGCGCCGAGGTGGGCAGGTCCGCGCGATTGGGAAGATCCGAATTGTACATTGTGTCCGTTCCTTAGGATGCGATGAAAAGGCCGGTGAGCTGGTACCCGACCAGCAGGAACCCGGCGGTCATCATGACGACGTTGGCGGTGTAGGCATGGCGCCAGAAGCTTTTCGTACGGCGCCAATAGCCCATGAGGATGAGAATGGCGCCGAGTGCCAGCATCTGGCCGATCTCTACACCGACATTGAAGGCGATGAGGTTGGGGACCAGCCCATCCGGCGATATTTCATAGTCGAGGATCTTGGTTGCCAGGCCGAAGCCGTGGAAGAAGCCGAAGATCAGCGTCGCCACCTTCGTGTTCGGCTGGAAGCCCAGCCAGCGCTGGAAGGCGCCGAGATTGTCGAGCGCCTTGTAGACGACGGAAAGGCCGATGATGGCGTCGATCAGGTAGGGATTGATCTTCCAGCCGAAATAGACGCCGAGCAGCATCGTCGTCGAATGCCCGATGGCGAACAGGCTGACGTAGATGCCGATATGCTTCATCCGGTAGAGGAAGAAGATGACCCCGAAGAGGAAGAGCAGGTGGTCATTGCCGGTCATCATGTGCTTGGCGCCGAGGTAGATAAAGGAGATCAGATGGACGCCGCTGATTTCCTGGATATAGCCCTTGTCGCCGGCGGCGACGCCGTGAGCGTAGGCAAGCCCGCACAGGGCAGGAAGGATGAGGATCGCCACAAGGGCGCTGAGGACGAACTTGCCGGGTGCGACAGCAGCCGGCGCGCCGCCCCCAAAAAAGGGTCGTTGCATGGTTTGGTTCCCGAGAATGAGAAGGGTGTGGCCAGGACGGCCGCGGTTGCTTAAGCGGCAAAACCGCGTGGCGGTCGGTCGATATCTGAAGGCCGCGCAGCTACTGCCGCAGGTCGTTCTGTTTGCCGCCAGCTTTCCTGTTGCGGGCCAGCCGGCGAGACCGCGACGATCGCGGCGTCGGGGATGTCGTGCGAATGATCGGCGCCATAGGCGCCAAGGTGGGCACTCGTTTGCTGCCCGTCGGCCGTTTCATCGTCCTGAACGTGATCCGCAGCGGCTGACTGCTCCAGCCCAGCCGGCAGGCATTGCGGCAAGGCATTGGCTACGGGCAACGGAAAAAGCAGAACGGCAAGCTGCAGGATCGCCAGCAGCGCCAGACGCAAAATCCGTGAAGTCGAGCCGTTCATGCCACCGATCAATAGATTTTCATGCTTAACGAAGATTGCCTTATCCGCTGATCGCGTCCGAATAATGGACGAGGCAGCGGTGTTCAACCGTCATTCGGTCGCATTTGCCGATGCCCCGGCCAGCAAGCCAATGACGTTGTCTGGGTGGCGCGGATCCGAGCATCTTACATTGACACTGTCCTCTCCAGGGGGATAGCATTCGACGATGAACGAGCGTCCTCACGTCCACGAAACCCATCCCGACATCATCAAGCGGTTGAAACGCGCCGATGGCCATTTGCGCGCCGTTGTCGAGATGATTGAAGCAGGACGACCTTGTCTCGACATCGCCCAGCAGTTGCATGCCGTCGAGAAGGCCATTTCCCAAGCCAAGAAGACGCTGATCCAAGATCACCTCAACCACTGCCTGGAGGACGTCGTCGGACCTCTGGCGCGCGAGCAGCGCCGTTCGATCGACGAGTTCAAGGACATAACCAAGTACCTGTGAGACACCCCCCATGATGGACGGTATTCGCGACTGGTTTGGCTTCGGCCCGGCAACCCAGGGCTTTGGCGGGCACGGCCATGATCATGGTGAGGGTGGCCACGGCCACACGCACGGCGTCATCGATCCGACGATCGCGACGACCGACCGGGGAATTTGGGCGATCAAATGGTCATTCGTCATTCTGGCCATTACCGCGGCGCTTCAGCTCGTGGTGGTGTTCCTGTCGGGCAGTGTGGCGCTGCTTGCTGACACCATCCACAATGTCGGCGATGCGGTGACCGCCATCCCGCTGTGGGTCGCCTTCATGTTGGCCCGGCGCAAGCCGAGCAAGACCTTCACCTACGGGCTGGGTCGTGTCGAGGATCTGGCCGGCATCATCATAGTGCTGATCATCCTGTTCAGTGCCATAGTCGCCGGGTACGAGGCGATCGACAGGCTGATCCATCCGCAGCCCATCACCTTCCTCGGCTGGGTGGCCGCCGCCGGCCTGATCGGCTTCATTGGCAATGAGGCGGTCGCAGTGTTCCGCATCCGCGTTGGCCGTGAGATCAACAGTGCGGCGCTGATCGCCGACGGCTATCATGCCCGCACCGACGGCTTCACTAGCCTGGCGGTCGTTCTCGGCGCAATCGGCGTGTGGCTGGGCTTTCCGCTCGCCGACCCGATCATTGGCCTTTTGATCACGATCGCGATCTTCGCCATCGTCTGGCAGTCTTCGAAGGCGGTTCTGACGCGCATGCTGGACGGCGTAGAGCCCGGCATTGTCGAGGAAATCAATCATGCGGCCGAGCATGTGCGCGGCATCGAGCAGGTTGCCCAGGTGCAGGCGCGCTGGATCGGCCATCGCCTGCATGCCGATATCGCCATCAAGGTGGCCGACACTGCGACGGCGAAGGACGTGGCCGGCATCACCGAAGCCCTGAGAGGGGAACTGTTCGATCACCTGCCGGCGCTTTCGGAAGCAAACATCCGCCTGGAGGGCGAAGGCGGGCCTGTGGCGGGTAGTTCTGGCCATGGCCATCACGCGCCGGAGCCGTTCAACGTCGCCAGCGACCTAGCCGCAGGGCTGCTCGAAATCGTGGACACGCCGGCAGGCGAGCGCATGCGTCTCACCATCGACAGCCATGCCGACGATCTTGAGGCGACCGTGATCATCGACCGGCCCCAGGGACCCGAGACGCTGCCTCTCGGGCCTGTCGCCGGCGATCACCAACGCCTCGAGAGCAGCGTTGCCCCGGCCGAGCCGCACGAGTTCGAGGCGAGGCTGATCCTGACCGCGAAGGGCAAGGAACAGATCCTGCCGTTCAAGATGGTCGAGCCGGAAGGCCACCATCACTGACCTTACGACTGGCGCGATACCGTACACCGCCCGCGCATTCCGAGAAGACAGACATCATGCTGGAAGTCCTTGCCGACCGCACCTATCGGCACCTGTTCCTGGCGCAGGTCATCGCGCTCATCGGCACCGGCCTTGCCACAGTGGCGCTAGGGTTGCTGGCTTACGATCTTGCCGGCGCCAATGCGGGTGCCGTGCTCGGCACCGCGCTCGCTATCAAGATGATCGCCTATGTCGGCGTGGCGCCCGTGGCGGCGGCCTTCGCCGAGCGCCTGCCGCGCCGCACCATGCTTGTGTCGCTCGACCTCGTGCGGGCGGCGGTCGCCGTCTTTTTGCCCTTCGTCACCGAGGTCTGGCAGATCTATGTGCTGATTTTCATCCTGCAGGCGGCCTCGGCGGGCTTCACGCCAACGTTCCAGGCCTCAATCCCTGACGTGCTGCCCAAGGAAAAGGACTACACGCGGGCGCTGTCGCTATCGCGGCTGGCCTACGATCTGGAGAGCGTGGTCAGTCCGATACTGGCGGCGGCACTGCTTTCCGTCATCAGCTTCCATAGCCTGTTCGCAGGCACGGTCATAGGCTTCATGGCGTCGGCCGCGCTGGTGGTGTCGGTGGTTCTGCCCAGCCCGAAACCGTCTGAGCCGCGCGGCATTTACGAGCGCACCACACGCGGCATCCGTATCTATCTGGCGACGCCGAGATTGCGCGGCCTGCTGGCGCTCAACCTCGCTGTCGCCGCCGCCAGTGCCATGGTGATCGTCAACACGGTTGTGCTGGTCCAGGCAAAATTCGGCCTTTCCCAGAGCGACACGGCATTTGCCCTTGCCGCCTTCGGTGGCGGCTCGATGATCGCGGCGCTGGTCCTGCCGCGGCTGCTGGACAGCATCCCGGATCGGGTTGCGATGTTGTCAGGCGCCGGCCTGCTGGTCGCCGGCGTGTTCGCCGGGCCTCTCGCCGGCAGTTACGCGCTGCTTCTGCCGCTGTGGTTCGTGCTCGGGATTGGCTACTCGCTGGCGCAGACCCCGTCTGGGCGGCTGATCAAGCGTTCCGCCGATCCCGTCGACAGGCCGGCATTGTTTGCCGCGCAATTTGCGCTTTCGCACGCCTGCTGGCTGATCACCTATCCAATCGCAGGTCTCGTCGGCGCGGCGATGGGCCTGTCCTTCACCTTCGTCCTGCTTGGCATCATCGGCGCTGCGGCGCTCTTGGCCGCGATGTGGCTGTGGCCGCGTCACGATCTCGACGTCCTCACCCACGCCCATGACGATCTGCCGGACGGGCATTCACATCTCGAGGACGCCGTCTGGACCGAAGCAGGTTTCGAGCACGCGCATGGCTACGTCGTTAACGATCGGCACCCAAAATGGCCGAAAGGGAACTGACCGGCCGCAATGCTGGGAGATGTCGCTACCTTCGGCGGGCTGTTCCTGACCGCGTTCGCCGCAGCGACAATCCTGCCGCTGCAGTCGGAGGCGGTGCTAGCCGGTGTGCTGGTTGCCGGAACCCAGTCACCGGAAGCGCTGATCCTCGTCGCGACGATCGGCAATGTGCTCGGCTCCGTGGTCAACTGGCTGCTCGGCCGTGGCATCGACCGTTTTCGCGACCGCAAATGGTTTCCGATGAAGCCAGCAGCTTTCGACCGCGCCGTGGCTCGCTATCGCCGTTACGGGCGATGGAGCCTGCTGCTGAGCTGGGTTCCCGTCATCGGCGATCCGCTGACAGTGGTCGCCGGCGTGCTACGCGAGCCGCTCTGGAGCTTCGTTGCGATTGTCACGATCGCGAAAGCCGGCCGTTATCTCGCACTGGCGGGCGCTGTCCTGCACTGGATATAGCGAGGAGCGGCCGGCACTATCGCCTGGCCGGCCCGATATCCGAGTGGTCGACCCCCATGGCGCCGAGGCCCTGGCCGGCCATCCGCTGGAACAACTCGTCGATCTGTGCCGGGGAGAGCTTGCTGTCCTCGGAGATCCACCAGGCAAGCACTGCAAGAAATGCTCCTGATATGAACTGGACGGCGATTTCGATCGGCATGCCGGTGTAGCCGATCCGCTTGCCGGCAAGTTCCGTCCGCACGGCGCGCCGTATCCGTTCACGCAATTGATCGTGGATGGTATCGCCACTGCTCGCAAGCAGCGCGTGGTGAAGCGACCTGAACGCGCGCGCGTGCTCGAACATCGGCAGGCTGAATTCGAACAGCCGGTTGCCTGTCTTTTCGTTTGCCGACACGCGCTTGCTCAGCGACTGCAGATGCGCCTCCAGGGCTGCGCTGCGCAGTTCGTCCTTGCCGGCGTAGTGGGTATAGAAGGTCGACCTGCCGACATCAGCTTTCTGGCAGATGTCTTCCACGGTGAGAGCCGCATAGCCGCGCTCCGGGATCAGGGCAATCAGCGCGTCCTGCAGCAGGGCGCGCGTGCGCGCGACGCGCCGGTCGATCGTACCCCTGTCGTCGGTCCGCTCGATTTTCATGGTCACTGCCCCTTGTCGCGTGCGGTTTCGGACATCCGGCGCTCCAGTGTCTGTCAATGGCATTCTCGGACACTGTGTCCAGTATGATACGCCAAGTCCAGAAGTTCAATAAACCTTGAGCACACTGGGAACGACGAGGAGGCAAAAGACATGCACCAATTTGGTCATCGGGCCGGCAACGGACAGCATTCGCGAAAGGGCGCTATTGTGCTTGTCGTGCTCGTCAAACTGTCGCTGGTCGCCGGTTTGCTGCTGATGTTTCATTTGGGGGGCGGCTATCTCAACGCCGGTGCCTGGACGGTTGCAGTCCACGGCCTCATCCTCGCCGCGGTCGCGGCATTCGCGCTCTGGGGCGGCTTCCGTCACATGCGGCCTGCCAGCGCGCATGGCGCGAGCGACAAGGGCATTGGCACCGTCCTGCACAGCGGGGCCGGCTATGACCTGCTGGTGCGCGTCCTGACCTTGGGTCGCGAGAGCCGGTTCCGTGAATTCATGCTGCGTTTGGCAAGGCTCCAGCGCGGCGAGGCGGTGCTCGATGTCGCTTGCGGCACGGGCACGCTGGCCATCTCCGCGAGACGGCTGGTCGGTCCCGGCGGCAGCGTCGCCGGCATCGATGCGTCGGCCGAGATGATCGAGAGGGCGCGCGCCAAGGCCATCCGCGCCGGCCTTGACCTGGACCTCGTCAATGCGACCGCTCAGGAAATCCCTTTCCCGGATGGGCACTTCGATGTCGTGATCGGCACGCTCATGCTGCACCATCTGTCCTACCCCGTCCGCTCAACCTTTTTCCAAGAGGCAAGGCGCGTGCTGAAGCCCGGTGGCCGGCTGCTGTTGATCGACTTCGGCAGGCCGCTGCGCGAATCCAGATTGCCGAGGCTCCATCGGCATGGACATATCGACATGAATACGGTCGCAACGTTGTTGGCCGAAACAGGTTTCAAGATCGAAGACATCGGCGCCGTCGGAGCCATGAATCTGGACTATGTTCGCGCGACGACGAACAAAGTCCTGCCTGCCTGATCGCGGCATGCGGCGGCCGCCGGACCGGGCGCCGACCGAAGACGCCCGTTACGCGGGCCGCGTTGCGCTATCAGCGATTCCGGCATTATCTTGCCGGATTGCCATGTCTGAATCGTCGGGTTGATGTCTAAGGCCTTCTTTTCCCTGACCCTTGCGGCCGCGTGCCTGGCCTCACCGCTTGCGCTCGCCGATGGCGTAGACCGGGCGCTGGACGCCTTCCACTGGACATGCCTTGCGCAAGGTCCCGACTTCGAGCGCACCATTGCATTGGCGAAGACGCGCGGATGGACGCCGCTCTCCGATGGCGCGGACCTTGCTCCCATCGAGGACATGAAGGTCTTCCGCGGCTGGCAGGCGACCGGCGCGGACCTGCCTGCCGGAACGATGATCGCGGTGACCAGGGCGACCATGGACGGCAGGACAGTCCAGACTTGCTCGGTCAAGCTCCTCGATGTCGATCGCGCCGAATTCGAAAAGCGGTTCTTCGTCCGCACCGACGCCGAAAAGATCGCCGAGAAGAGGAAGGGCAGCGTGATTTCCCGGCTGTTCATCCTAATTGTCGGCAATCGCCGGCAGCTTGTGCATTTGACGTCGGCGGGCGTTCAGGGCAGTGCAATCATTGCAAGTTCCATCGTCGATGAATGATCCCGCCCCGGTCCCATTTTGGCCTGCTTGCGCTGCCAGGTGTCCAGACTGACGTGAACGATAAGGAAATAGGCGCCCATGCGGCTGGCAGGTAGGATTTCAGGCGTGGCGCTCCTGTTCGCTTCGACCGTTGCGGCGGGCGCCCACCCTCATGTCTTCGCCGAAGCGCGGCTGGACCTGACGGTCGGCGCCGACAGGTCGGTCAAGTCGCTTAGGCATCTCTGGCGGTTCGACGAGCTCTTCTCCTCGACGGTGCTGATGGAATTCGACAAGAATTCCGACCTCACCCTCGATGCCAAGGAACTCGACGCCGCCGCTCTCACCATCCATGCCTCGCTCGCCGAATACAATTATTTCCAAATGGTCACGGTGGATGGCAAGGACGTGGCGATGACGCCGCCGGCCAGGCTCGTCACCAGCTACGAGAACAATCAACTCGTCATCCAGTTCGAGACGCAGCCGAAAGAGATGCTGCCGCTCGCCGGCAAGGTCAGCATCGGCGTCTATGATCCGACTTTCTACACGGCGATCGATTTTACAGATGACGACAAAATTGCCGTAGCCGGCCTGCCGCAAGGCTGTTCACGCACGGTAGTGCGCCCCGATCCCAACACGGCGATCGCGCAGAACCAGACGAAGCTTACGGACGCTTTCTTCAATGATCCGACCGGAACCGATCTCGGCAAGATCTTCGCCACGCGTCTCGAACTGACATGCGCTTGACGGGCAGGGCCGCCTGATGTTCCTGCACCTCGTCGAGTTCCAGCGCACGATCTACCTGGCGCTTGCCGAGCAGATCAAACTGCTGTCCACCGGCGGCGACTGGCTGGGTTTCACGGCGTTCCTGCCCATGGGCGTGCTCTTCGGTGCCGCGCACGCGCTGACGCCCGGCCACAGCAAGGCGGTGCTGGCAACCTATCTGGCCGGTTCGGATGCCAAGGTGGCGCGTGGCCTCCTGGTCTCGATCACGCTCTCCGTCACCCATGTGACCATCGCGGTGGTGATTGCCGCCCTGTCCTTGCCGCTCGTCTCAATCGCCTTGGGCAGCGTCGGCCGCGCTCCTCTGCTGGAAGACATCAGCCGCGGACTGCTTGGGCTGATCGGGCTATGGATGCTGTGGCGGGCACTCAGCCATGGGCATCATCACAAGCACGAAGGCGAAGCCGTCGGCTTCATGGCCGGCCTGATCCCGTGCCCGCTGACGCTGTTCGTGATGACCTTCGCGATTTCGCGAAGCGTTCCGGTGGCGGGCCTTCTCTTTGCCGGCACGATGATGATTGGCGTGGCGATCACGCTATCGGCCGTCGCAATTTTGTCGATCCTACTGCGCGAACGCCTGGTGTGGTTTGTCGAAGGTAGGTCGCGCCTGCTCGAAGCGATCACCCGCTCCATCGAGGGCTTGGCTGGCGCTGCCCTGATCGCGCTTGCCATCCACGAAATCTTGCTTCGCTGATTTGACCAAGACGCGACTGATTGTGCGCTGCTCGTAGATGTCGTCCCCATTCGTGAATTAGGCCTGCCACGGCCACTTTGCACATTCCTTCCGAACCTGCGCAGGGCTCAGACCCAAGTCTGCCATTTGATGGTTTTCGAGTTCGGCTAGTTGTTCTCGTTGGCGATGGAATTCGATCCAGCGCGCCACCGATGCTATCGAGCGCACTAAATTGTCCATGAGGCGATGGGCACTTGCCTTTGGCGGTGAACGCCTCGGCGTTTCAATCAGCAGGGGATCTAACATTTCTCATCCTTCCGCAGTGCGCTTGGTTGACGTGTGCTGCGGAAATGCTGCAATCTGGTCACGGGCGCAAAGCATGGTTTCTCGTGCTTGGCCCAATTTTTCTCATGACATGGTGCGAAATTGGCCCGCCGACTGCCCTCACTCAACGCCCTCAAAGCCTTCGAGGCGGCGGCACGTCACGAGAGCTTCACCAGGGCGGCGGAAGAGCTGTCCGTGACGCAGGGGGCGGTGAGCCATCAGGTGAAGGCGCTTGAACTTGAATTGGGGATCAGGCTGTTCGATCGCGAACGTCAAAAGCTGAGCATCACGCGGGCCGGCCTCTCGTATCTGGAGGTGGTGCGCGATGCCTTCGACCGTATCGCTCTCGGCACGCAACGCATCCAGCATCTATCCCTAGCCGGAGCGCTGACGGTCAGCACGTCGCCCGACTTTGCGGCCAAATGGCTGGTAAACCGCCTTGGCAGGTTTGCCGAGACGCATCCGGACATCGATCTCAGGATTTCCGCAACCATGCATCACGTCGACTTCGCAAGAGAGGACGTCGATCTTGCCGTGCGGCATGGCGATGGCAACTGGGCGGGGCGTGATGTTGTCCGCCTGTGCTCCGAGCAGCTGTTCGCGGTCTGCAGTCCAAAACTTCACGAGCGGATGCGCGAGCCGTCCGATGTGCTGAAATTTCCGTTGCTGCATCTCGATGACCGAAAGGACTGGTCGGAATGGCTCGAGGCCGCTGGAGTGGGAGATTCCAAACTCCTTCACGGACCGGTCTTGAACCGCGCAAGCATGGTCATAGACGCTGCTATCGACGGCCAGGGCGTCGCACTCGCCCGCACCACGCTTGCGGCTTGGGACCTCATCAACGGGCGCCTCGTAAGACCGTTCGCCACGGCTCTGCGATTGTCCAAGACCTACTGGATCGTCTGCCCCCAGGCGACGTCGATGCTCCCGAAAATCACGACATTCCGCGACTGGCTGTTGGCCGAGGCCGCTGATGACGTACGTCGCCTCAAGACGCTCGCTCCATAGCAGTACTTCCAAATCGCGAACGCCCGGCAGTCTCAGGCGTTACTCGCCAAAGGCTCAGTTCCTCGACTAAGCCGTGCCGCAGAGCATGGCGTGTGATGATGGCAAAGTCGCCTTTTTCAGGCGGCAGCGCGGTTGGCTTCTGGCGCCGCAGGACCTGTCTGTCCCAGGAAGTGGCAAGCGCTGACTTCCTAGAATCCCGATCGAGTGCATAGGATGTGTGGCTGAAGGCCACGCCATCGAGCAAGCCCTGAATGTACCCGGCGATGCTGTCAGCCGCCATGATGAGCGCGGTGTCCACGGTGTGAATGTAGCGGCTCGTCACCGTCCCTCGGGAATGCCCAACCAAGGCGGCGATAGTCGCCTCGGTGAACCCAAGGTCGTTGGCGATGCTAGCGAAGCTGTGCCGCAGAACATGGGGTGTGATGCCGGCCAGGTCGGTGTTCTCGAGCAGCTTCGTCCAGTGCCTGGGGAAGCTTCCGAATGGCGTGGCGTCCTCCCAGCCGGGAAAGACATAGTCGTCGGAGCCGTGTTCCTCGTCGCGGCGACCTTCAAGGTATTCCAGCACCGGCAGACCGATCGGACGCACCGACGCTCCCTCCTTGCTGTCGGTCAGGCGCAGGCAACTGCCTTCAACATCGACTTCGCCGTAACATAGGCCGATGACCTCGCTGCGTCGACAGCCCGTCAGCGCGATCACCCGGATCATTTCCGCGGTGGTCTCGTATTGCCCGTCATCGACTGCCTTCCGCAGAATATCACCAAGCGTACGATACTCCTGCTCGCTGAGGCGGCGAGCGTTTATCCTGTCCTTCGGTTTGCGAACGCCATGCACGGGGTTCTGCTCGATGATACCGAGTTCGACCGCATAGCTGAGAATGCCGCCGAAGAGCCCTATCGTTCGGGCTGCCGTGCCTGCTCCGCCGCGCACGATTGCGCGCCCGCGCGGCTTGTCCGTCTTGACGTTCGCGCGTGTCTTGCCCGCCATGATGTCCTTCATGGCCTGGGTGATGTCGGATTTGGCCAAATCCCTTACCCGTCGACTGCCGAGCAGCGGGACGATGTGACGCTCGACGCGCCCGACATCGGTGGAGATTGTCGTGGGTTTCTTGGGCCGCCCCCTTTTCCCGAGCACGAGCCCATTCTTGAGATCTTCGAGGTAACGGGTGCAGAGTTCCTTGACCGTGATCGCTTCCCGATCGAGCTTGCGCTCTTCGGCGGGGTTGCCACCCCTTGCGACCTGACCCAGCAGCACTTTCGCCTCGCGCCTGGCTTCTTCAGGGGTCCAAACTCCGTGCAGACCGATTGTGTAGCGACGCGAGCGGCCGGCAGTGCGATACTGCAGGACATAGCTGCGTTTTCCCGAAGCGAAGACACGCAAGCCAAAACCGGGCAGTTCTTCGTCCCACATGACATAGTCCGAGGACCTGATATCGGTGGCATCGACGGTTCGTTTGGTCAGCTTCGCCATGCTTTTGGGTCTCCTTGACTGATTCCCTGCGTAAGCAAAGCGTAAGCACGGCAGGGAGGGGTTTGAGCCGCTCCGTCGTACCGTCCGCGCTGATCGATTTCAAATTTGTTTTGCGATTTCAGTGGCATAACGTGCATTCGGATAGAATCGGATAGTTCCGGCGAAAGCCACTATCCATTCTCCGAAGGCAGAGGTCACAGGTTCGAATCCTGTCGGGTGCGCCAGATTCTATAGATATTACAAATGGTTAGGTCGGCTATGGGTTCGGCAGTTCGATGTTGGGCAATTTGCACGTAAGCGGCAGAGCCGGGTTTTCCACTCATTGTACTGGCGCCAATCGATGCGAGTTCGCTCGGAATACGGCAAAAGCAGCCCATTTTCTTTGGGAAAGTCGACATCGAACAAACGGCAGACTGGTGGCTGCTGCCCATAAAGGCAGCAGTCAAAGTCGTGCGTCCCGTAGTGGATTTGGACACGTGGTTGTTAGAGGTGCCCATCATCGGAGGTCGGCAGGAATGGGGCCGCAAGCGGCCTGACAACTCACAGGACGAGGTCATTGAAAGCGGCCATTCCGCTTTCAATCTTTTGGAGGCCATCCAACGGATTCGCGGACTGACTGATCGACCGAGCCAAAACTCGGGGGCGAAGGCCTGCAAGTTTGCGACGCCAATGAACCAGACCCCCAAGGCCGTCTTCTCACGACGGGGGCCGGCCATCCTGGGGAACGGGAACACCCCGCTGGCGCTCGACGAGGCCTGCGCTCGTCAAAACGGGTACCAGAGCCATCATTTCCCGCTAGCCGTGGTGGAGTTTGTCTCGGAGACGCCCACAAATACCAGTGATGGTGCCAACCACCGTGCTGCGGTTATTGTCGGCACGATAGTTGTCCGAACAGATGACCATGGCGATTTGGCTGAATGGCTCAGTAAAAAGACGGTGTCCCTGTCCAGCGCCCATAAATGTGTCGGCACTCAAACCCGACCAGTGGAAAAGCCGAGCCAGGTTCTCGACATCTGGCCTCTGTCCCTGCGCCATGAGGATCAGTGTTGAAGCGCTGACTCCCGAAAGGTCCGCGACTTGCTTCCAGTTCAGTTTTCTATCTGACTTCTTTCGATCCAGCTCCTTCAAAAACGCCTGTGTGTTGAACTCAGATCGCGTCATCCAGTCCACTCTTTCAAACAAGATATGAATCTATATCGACTTTCGAGCTCGACTTGCGAAGACGAGCCGTATTAAAGAAAAGCACGCCCATACCGACGGGTCTCCCGTTCGGCTATTTAACGTCGAGCAGTGGACCGCGCTACATCTTCACCCGATCCGACTTCGGATCGTACATCGACTTCAGCGATGCTTCGGCGGCAAAGCGCTCGCCTGCGATCTCGATCTCGTAAGAAGAAGCCAGCACATCCGCCTCGCTCTCGCCCTGGCATGGCACATAGCCCAGCCCGATGGCGCCGCCGAGGTGATGGCCGTAATTGCCTGAGGTGATCGGGCCGACGATCTTGCCATCGCGCAGGATCGCCTCATTATGGAAGAGCAAGGGCTCGGGGTCCTTCAGCCGGAACTGCACCAGCCGCCGGTTCAACCCGGTCTCCTTCTTCTTCAGCACGGCATCGCGACCGAGAAAATCGCCCTTGGCCGTCTTCACCGCAAAGCCGAGGCCGGCCTCCAGCACATTGTCCTCGTCGGTGATGTCGTGGCCGAAATGCCGAAAAGCCTTTTCGATGCGGCAGCTGTCCAGCGTGTGCAGGCCGCAGAGCTTCAGGCCGACATCGGCGCCCGCTTCGTCGATCGCCTCGAAGACATGAGCGGCCTGGTCGGTCGAGATATAAAGCTCCCAGCCGAGTTCGCCGACATAGGTGACGCGGTGGGCACGGGCGAGACCCATGCCGATTTCTATCTCCTGAAACGTCCCGAACGGATTATTCTCATTGGAGAAATCGTTGGGGCTGACCTTCTGGATCAGCTTTCGCGAGTCCGGCCCCATCAGGCAGAGCACGGCCTCAGCAGCCGTGACATCGGTGATGACGACGAATTCATCGCCGACATGCCGGCGCAGCCAGGCGAGGTCGCGCTGCAGCGTCGCACCGGGGACGACGAGGAAGTAGGCGGTGTCCGACAGGCGCGACACGGTGAGGTCGCTCTCGATGCCGCCGCGCCGGTTGAGCATCTGCGTGTAGACAATCTTGCCCGGCGCCACGTCCATGTCGTTGGCGCACAGCCTTTGCAGAAAGACGCAGGCGTCGCGGCCCTCGACGCGGATCTTGCCGAACGAGGTCATGTCGAACAGGCCGACCTTGTTGCGGACCGCCAAGTGTTCCTCGCGCTGGTTGTCGAACCAGTTCTGCCGTTTCCAGGAATAGCGGTATTCGCGTTCCTGGCCCTCGCGCGCGAACCAGTTGGCGCGCTCCCAGCCGGCGACCTCGCCGAACACGGCGCCGCGCGCTTTCAGATCTTCGTGCAGCGGCGAGCGCCTGACATTCCTAGACGTTGCCATCTGCCGGTAAGGAAAATGGTCGGCATAGAGCAGGCCGAGTGTTTCGGAGACGCGCTCCTTGAGGTAGCGGCGGTTCTTCTGGAACGGCTGGGCGCGGCGGATGTCGACTTCCCAGAGATCGAAGGGTGCCTCGCCGTCGTTGATCCACTGCGCCAGCGCCATGCCGGCGCCGCCGGAGGAGACGATGCCGATCGAGTTGTAGCCGGTCGCCATCCAGTAGCCGGACAGTTCCGGCGCCTCGCCGAGATAGTAGCGGTCGTCCGGGGTAAAACTCTCAGGGCCGTTAAAGAAGGTGTGGATGCCGGCAGTGGCCAGCATCGGCATGCGGTTGACGCCCATTTCGAGGATCGGCTCGAAATGCTCCATGTCCTCGGGCAACTGGTCGAAGCAGAAATCCTCGCGGATGCCATCCATGCCCCAGGGCTTTGCCACCGGCTCGAAAGCGCCGAGCATCATCTTGCCGGCGTCTTCCTTGTAGTAGGCACATTCGTCGGGGACGCGCAGCACCGGCAGGCGGGTGAGGCCGGGGATCGGCTCGGTGACGAGGTAAAAATGCTCGCAGGCGTGCAGCGGAATGGTGACGCCGTTTTGGGCCCCAAGCTCACGGGCCCACATGCCGGCGCAGTTGACGACGAGGTCGGCCTCGATCGTGCCTTGTTCGCCGCCTTGCGCCCACGACACGCCGGTGACGCGGCCGTCCCTGGTGTGGACCTTGGTGACCTTGACGTTCTCGACGATGGTGGCGCCGCGCTGGCGCGCGCCCTTGGCCAGCGCCATAGCGATGTTGGCGGGGTCGCACTGGCCGTCGAGCGGCAAATGGACGGCGCCGACCACATCCGAAATGTTGAGATGCGGGTACATCTCACTAACTTCGTTGGGCGAAATCTCGCGCACATCGACATCGAAAGCGCGGGCGAGCGACGCCTGTCTATAGATTTCGTGTTTGCGCTCTTCGGTCAGCGCCACGGTGATCGAGCCGACTTGGCGCATGCCGGTGCCGATTTCGGTCTCGGCTTCCAGCTTGACGTAGAGGTCGGCCGAATATTTTGCCAGTCGTGTCATGTTCTGCGAGCCGCGCAGCTGGCCGATCAGGCCGGCGGCGTGCCATGTCGTTCCCGACGTCAGCTGCTTGCGTTCGAGCAGCACAATGTCGGTCCAGCCGAGCTTGGCCAAGTGATAGGCGACCGAACAGCCCGAGACGCCGCCACCTATGATCACGGCGCGAGCTTTGGACGGAATAATCAAGCGGTCTTACTCCCGTTACTAGACCAATCCATGCCGGATAAGCTGATGCCAGTGCGGCCAACCAAGCGGCGACCGATGCAGTCAGGTCAGCGATCTCGTGACCATCCAATCCTGTAAACGCATCCAGTTTGCTTGCCCTCGACACTTTTAACGTAACCAAGCACCACGTCGTTCGTCGCGACAGCCTTCGAACCCCGGAAGTAAGGACTGTACAGCGGAGAGGACTCCTCGAGCATAGTCGGACTCACCAGATTGATCCGACGATCTTGGCGAAGCTCAATTGCAGCACTTCGGATAAATCCTTCGAGCGCGCCATTGACCATCGCGGACGATGTCCCGAGCGATATCGGATCGTCGTTCGTTGGACCGGAAGTCAACGTGAACGATCCTTCCTCACGAAGGAATCCAAGTCCAAGTCTGACAAGGTTCACCTGCCCCATGAGTTTGCTTTGCAAGCCGATCGCATATTGCTCGATGGTGAACTCCGCGAGCGGGGCGAAATGAACGGTGCCGGCTGTGCATATCAGGGCATCGAACTCGCCGATCTGACTGAACATTCGGCTTATGGACTAGGGATTGTCGATATCGACCTGGAAATCGCCGGCGCTTCGGCCAACAGCGATCAGATCATGGCGCCTGGCGAGTTCGGCCGACACGGCCTTGCCGATCACGCCGCTCGCACCAACATGAACGATTCTCACGAAGCCCCGCCTCTCTGCGCCTTACACGCCCAACGGTTCAAGCGAACGGCGAAGCTGCGTTTCCTGATCTGCGGAGAGCTTTCTCAATGGGCTGCGAACATTACCTGTTCCGTAGCCGCGCAGTTGCGCCGCTCGAAGTACTGACGGCGTATAGGGCGACCTCCAGATAAAGAGCAACGAGGGCAACATGCGTTGCCAGAGCGCTAGCGCCTGTTCATATTCCTTACGGTCCACCAATCTATATAGGTCGACCGCTTCAGAAGGCATGTAATTGGCACCGCCCCATATGACGCCGCGTGCCCCGGCCATCAACGCGTAGAGTGTGGTGGTGTCGCAGCCATTGAGGACCGTCCCGCTTGTCTGCAGGTATTCCTGATGGACAGTGAAGTCCCCTGCACTGTCCTTGATGTAGTTGAAGTTCTTCAACTGGGTCAGGCGCTCAAACAGCTGTGGTGAAACCGAAATGCCGGTGGCCTGTGGGATGTTGTAGCCGACCAGGTCGATACCTAGTTCAGCATCGATTGCTTTGTAGAAGTCGAAGATTCCCTGCTCATCACTCGGGCCCTCCAGGTAGGGTGGCAGCACCATCAATGCGTCGGCGCCGACGGACTCCGCGTGACGCGACCTTCTGATGACTTCGTCCATATTCAAAGCGGAGGTCTGGCAAATGACGTTGCAGCGACCAGCTATTCGCTTTGCGCCTACTTCGTAGAGGCGGTTGCACTCGGCCTCGGTAAGATAGGGATGTTGCCCGGTCCCTGCGCCAAGCACCAGCCCGTGAACACCTGCGGCGACGTACTTGTCGATCAGATCCTCGAAAATCGAATAGTTGATCGCACCATTCTCATCGAACGGTGTTTGCATTGCCAGATTTATGCCCTTCAGGTCCGCCATGATCTCTCTCGTTGTATCTAGACTTCAGCGCCGGCCTGTCGGAAACGGACCGCGGTTACGATTCGAACGCCCATCGCTGTGACGGGTCTGGGATAGGGCTTGCTGGGACTAGCGCGCGTCTTGAGGATGTCGACTACCGGCGACGATCGCCCTGACGCCAGGTCGGCTATGGCCTTGCCGAAGGCAGCTCCTCGCGCGACGCCTGTACCGTTGCAGAATGCGGCGCCATAGACCTTCTCCGCCAACTCGCCGAAGACCATTCCGCCATTTTGCGCGAGAGTAAGAAGGCCACCCCAACTGGCCTCGAAGCCGATCGAGGAGAGCTCCGGCCACCGCCGATCGAACGCGATCTGCTGCTGCACCCGAGCCTTCATCACGTCCTGCGTGGTGGTCTTGAAGTCCGTCGCATAGGAATAGACGTTGCGAAGGAACAGCCGGTTGTCGATCGTGCGACGAACCGTCGTGCCGAAGCTGTTGGCTGGGATTAGTCCGTAGGCTCTCTTGTTCCCCACCTGCGAAAGCTCGCTCTCGGTGAGCTGTCGTGTCATGCTCGCAAATGTGTACAGCGGTATGGCGCGGTTGTCGAAGAAACCGAACTTCGTCAGATAGCCTGACGCGCAGATGATGACCTTCGAAGCCCTGATTGTTCCGGCGGGCGTCTCGCAGATGTGCTTCGGCGCCCCGAACTGCACCGCCACGATGGGGGTGTTTTCGTGAACGGTGACGTTCGCGGGCAGGCGCCTTGTCGCATTCTGGAGATACTTCGCAGGCTGGACCAAGACGGTGCCGGGATGATGCAGGGCTTTGATGTAGTGCTTGCTTCCTGTGATCGCCTGGATTTCGGGGGTCTCGACCCAGCTGTAGTTCTGCCCAAGCTTATCCAGTGCCTGCGAAAAGCGGTGCAGATCCTCCACACCATGAGCGGTGGCCGCACTGTGGTATTTTCCCTGCGCGTCCCAGTCGCAATCGACCCCATGCTCTTCGACAGCGCTTCGGATATAGGCGATCCCGTCCAGGTTAACGAACAGCTCTTCCTTGTTCCCCTTGATGTCTTCGACGAAATCGCGCTTCCGAGGATTGTGCGCGAGATCGATGACGAAACCCATGCACCGTCCGGATGCATTGTTCCCAATACGGCCGGCGTCTACCAGGACAACCGAAGACTGCGGGTTGAGTTCGGCAAATCGGCGGGCCGCGTGCAGCCCCATCCAGCCGCCGCCAATCACGAGGCAATCACAAGCAACATCGCCTTCCTGTGGAAGCAGCGCCAACTTCGGTCCGGCAGCAGTGTACCAGCCGGACACAGTCGGTTCGGGATGGGGTGGCTGAACGACTTTGCGCTCTTTCGTCATGGTTTGGTTGAACGAATTCACTGCCAACTCGCTGAGTTAAGGCGACCGATGACGAAGGCTTGGCAACAATCCGCGGTCGCGTTGTTTCCTGTTCAAATAGATCAGTTGGCTGGCGTCTCGTAGACGGAAAAGATAGCGTCTGATATAGACCTGCTTCATGTCAAAGCTTCGTAGCATGGTGCCCTCGACGCATTCGCTTTTTGTCTTCGAAGCGGCTGCCCGCACCCTAAGTTTCAAAAGCGCAGCCAGCGAGCTCAACGTGACGCAACCGAGCGTCTCGCACTCGATCAAGTCGTTCGAAAAGCATTGCGGGACCGCGCTCTTTGCCCGTGATAATCGAGGGGTAGAGCTGACGGAGGCAGGCAGGCAACTCTACGATGAGGTGCGCACGAGTTTCCGCCGTCTGGAACAGCGACTTGAGACCATCTCAGATCGCGGAACGAAGTACATCACTTTTGCTGCGTCGACTTCTCTGGCAGCACATTGGCTTGCGCCTCAGCTCTATCATTTCCAGGAAGAGCATCCCGACGTTAAGATCAAGGTTGTCGCCACCGATCGGGATATCGAGCCCGATCACGAAGTGGACGTCACCGTATGGGTGCGGCCACGGGATTTTGACAGAACCAACAGTTGGTTCGTATGCGACGAGATCATTTTTCCCGTCTGCTCCCCCGCATATCTTCTGGCGCATCCCGCCCCCCAGAGCGTCGATGAGCTGGTTCGACATCAGCTTATTCATTCGTCCGATGCCTTTCGCCGGCGCATGAGCTGGCCCGAATGGGTCGCGCTTGCAGGCGGAGATCCCAGCGAGACGAAACCGAACATTGTATTCAATGACTATCAGCTGACGCTTCAAGCAGCTCTTGCCGGCGAAGGAATCTCGCTGGGATGGTCCCTGACCGCCCAACACCTGCTCAAAAACCGCCTGCTGGTTCGGCCCATCGCGACCGAGATCAAGACCGACCGCGCCTTCTTCCTGTTGTCTAATGGCGATGCAGGCAAAAACAAGAGGTGCAAGGTACTTGTAGACTGGTTCCTCGCGCAGTCGCAGGAATTGCGCCCTTAGACGGCTACCGGCACCGCTGCCCAGGTTCCCGTACCCACCCCAGCCGCCTCGCCTTTCGGGTGTCCTAACCAGGCAACGAGTGCCTGCGCAGTCGATCCAGGTATAAACTGAGTTTAACGCCAGCGAAACCTTTTACGAGTCCTCAGGGCGCTCACAGAACCCTATTGTCAACGTCAATGAGCAGGGCCGCGTTCCGTAAGCGGACCGAGGAAAGCTCTGTTGACGGGGACCTTAGCGCCCCTCTGGGAAAACGCGATGATGGACACTGATACTCCCGTAATCCGACGCCGCGGAGGACGCGCGTCGGTCGTAGCCGCCCGGGAAGCAGAGAAGAGGCCTCGCGTCTCGACGATCAAGTACGGCATTCGACCCGTGGAGGCCGTCACTGCTGAGCAGCTTGAGCGCCTTCACCAGGCTTCGTTGGCGATCTTGCGCGAGATCGGAATCGAATTCCGCGATGAGACAGCGATCCGGCAATGGAAGGAGGCGGGCGCCGACGTCCAAGGCCAACGTGTGCGCCTCGATGGCGAGATGCTGATGCATCTCATCTCCAAGGCGCCATCCCGTTTTGAGATGACATCTCGCGATCCGTCACAGCGTTTCGAGATCGCGCCAGACACAATGACCTTCGGCGCCATGCAAGGCGCGCCAAACGTCCGGGACCTTCAGGGTGTGCGACGCGCATCCACGATCGAGGATCTACGGGACATGAACCGGCTGACCCAGATGCTGCCGGGGTTCCATATCGCCGGCGGGTTCACCTGTGAGCCGACCGACATCGCTGTTCCATGGCGCCATCTGCACATCAACCATTCGAGCCTTGTGGAAACGAACATGCCCTTCTTCGGTCTGACGACCGGGAAACAGCGAGCCGAGGACTCGATCGCCATGGGGCAGATCGTCCACGGCAAGGCCTTTATGGATCAGAATGCGGTGATGCTCGGTCACGTATCGGGAAACTCGCCGCTGGTCTGGGATTCGACCATGCTGGAAGGGCTCCGCGCTTTCGTCGAGGCAAACCAAGTCGTCCTGCTGTCGCCTTTTGTGCTCGGCGCCGCAAACACCCCTGCTGACATCCCGGCCACAATCGCCCAGTTGAACGCCGAGGCACTCGCAGCCCTCGCCTACACCCAGTTGGTCAGGCCCGGCGCCAAAATGATCTATGGGCAATATTCAGTCTCGGTGTCGATGCGGAGCGGCGCCCCGATGTCCGGCATGCCCGAAGTCACGTTGATCAACGCCGTCATCGGCCAGATGGCAAGGCGGTATGGTTTGCCGTGGCGCACGACTGCATCCCAGTCGTCCGCCAAGACCTTTGATGCTCAGTCCGGATACGAGTCGGCGATCGCTTACATGTCGGGGGCGAGCGCAGGCGCGAACCTGATGATGCACGCGGGCGGCTGGGATGAGGCCGGCCTCGTATGCTGCATGGCGAAGTTTGTCGCCGATGCCGAACAGAACCTACTGATCGAAAAATACGCGCGGGGGATTTCGTTCGAGCATTTCGACGACGCTCTCGAGGCAGTGCGGCGCATCGGTCCCGGCGGCCACTATCTCGGAGATTCCTTCACGCTCAAGCGCTTCAAGGACGCATTCTTCGCGCCGGAGATCCTCGATTACCTCAGCTATGAGCAGTGGAAGGTCAAAGGCTCAAAGGACATGGCGCAGCGCTGCCGTGAGAAGGCGAAATCGATCGTCGCGAGCTACGAGCAGCCGCAGATGGATCCAGCCGTGCGCGAGGAACTCGATGCATTCGTGGCGCATCGCCAGGAGGAAATCTCGCCAAGCCTCGCCTAGGCATCCGCCCAATAACCCACGCGATCAATATCCGGGAACCACTAGCAAGGGAGAAGAAAATGGGACTGTTCAGAAGCAATGGGAATCACGTTCCGGCTGCCATCGAAAAAATGGCGAGCGACGTCAAAGCCGGACAAATGGACCGACGCGAGTTTCTCGCGCTTGCAAGCACGTTCGGCGCCTCGGCTGCGATGGCCTACGGCTTGATTGGCGTGGCATTGCCGCAGCCCGCACGCGCGGCCGAGCCGAAGAAGGGCGGGACTCTGCGCGTGTCCATGCCCGTCAAGGCGCAGAAAGACCCACGTACCTATGACTGGGTTGAGCTTGCCAACATTTCTCGGTGCTGGCTCGAACCGCTGGTTCGCTACACACATGAATTCACATTTGAACCTGTCCTGCTGGAAAGCTGGGAGGTCAATGAGGATGCCACCGAATATGTCTTCCATGTCCGGAAGGGCGTGACCTGGAACAATGGCGACGCTTTCGACGCCGATGACGTAGTCCTCAACATCACCCGCTGGTGCGAGAAGGGCGTCTCCGGCAATTCGATGGCCGCGCGCGTCGGGGGACTGATCGATACCAAGACCGGCAAGGCGAGAGATGGAGCGATCGTCAAGGTCGATGACCATACCGTCAAGCTCAAGCTGAGCGACCCGGACATCGCTATCATCGCGAATTTCACCGACTACCCTGGACTGATCGTCCATCGCAGTTTCGATGCCGGCGGCGCTGATCCGGTCGCAAAGCCGATCGGAACGGGCGCCTTCGAACTGGTATCCTACGCGGTCGGCAGCAAGGCTGAAGTCAAACGCCGGGAGAATGGCAAATGGTGGGGCGGCGAAGCTCTGCTGGATGGAGTGCAATTCATCGATTATGGCACCGACTTCCAGGCAACGGTGGCTGCCTTCGACTCCGGTGAGATCGATGTGAACATGGAGACACCGGCGGACTTCATCGACATCCTGGACAAGATGGACGTGGTCAAATCGGAGGTCGCCACGGCAACGACACTGGTGTGCCGCACCAACACGGCCAACAAACCCTATGACGACAAGAAGGTCCGCAATGCGCTGCAGATGGCGGTAGACAACAAAACCATCCTTCAACTCGGCTATGCAGGGCGCGGAACGGTCGGCGAAAACCATCACGTCGCCCCGATCCATCCGGAATATTTTGCATTGCCTAAGAAGAGCCGGGACGTCGATGGCGCGAAGAAACTCATTGCTGAATCCGGTCATGCCGAGTTCGAGCATGAACTGATTTCGATCGACGAAGACTGGCAGAAGAATACCGGTGACGCCATTGCGGCGCAGCTTCGAGAGGCCGGCATCAAGGTCAAGCGCACGGTGCTTCCGGGTTCGACTTTCTGGAACGACTGGGCGAAGTATCCCTATTCGCTGACCGTCTGGTACATGCGGCCGCTCGGGGTTCAGGTCCTGGCGCTGGCTTATCGCACTGGCGAGGCTTGGAATGAGACTGCTTACGCAAACGCCGACTTCGATGCCAAGCTCAAAAAGGCGTTCTCGGTCAGCGACGCCGCCAAGCGGAAGGAACTGATGAAGGACATCGAAGATGTGCTTCAGGATTCTGGGGTCATCATACAGCCGTTCTGGCAAAGCCTCTTTGGTCACATGAACAAAAAAGTTCAGAACTATGCAATCCACCAGACTTTCCAGATGGATTTGCAGAAAGTCTGGCTGGCAGCCTAGCAGACTCCCGAGGCTCCAACCGGAAGCCTGGTCGGTGCCCCATCGAGCATGGGGTACCGACCTCCTTTGAACTATGCGTGAGGCGACCCGACATGGCCGACGACGAGATCATCCTTTCCGAGCTTTCCGACGACGAGTTGGTGCAGCAGATGCACGACGACCTCTATGACGGGTTGAAGGAAGAGATCGAGGAAGGCACCAACATCCTGATCAAGCGTGGCTGGGTGCCGTACAATGTGCTGACCGAGGCGCTGGTCGAAGGCATGCGTATCGTCGGCGAGGATTTTCGCGACGGCATCTTGTTTGTTCCCGAGGTGCTGCTGTCGGCCAACGCCATGAAGGCCGGCATGTTCATCCTGCGTCCGCTGCTCGCCGCCACCGGCGCGCCCAAGCAGGGCAAGATGGTGATCGGCACCGTCAAGGGCGACATCCACGACATCGGCAAGAACCTGGTCGGCATGATGATGGAAGGCGCCGGCTTTGACGTCATCGACCTCGGCATCAACAATGCGGTCGAGAAATACATGGCAGCGATTGAAGAGCACCAGCCCGACATCATCGGCATGTCGGCACTGCTGACCACGACCATGCCCTACATGAAGGTCGTCATCGACACGATGAAGGAAAAGGGCATTCGCGACGACTATGTCGTGCTGGTTGGCGGCGCGCCGCTCAACGAGGAATTCGGCAAGGCCGTCGGCGCCGATGCCTATTGCCGCGATGCGGCCGTGGCAGTCGAAACCGCCAAGGACTTCATGAAGCGCAAGCACAACGTCCGCGGCTGATGGCGGCGGTATCCATCCTGCAAGACGCTGGTGCCAACGCCCGCTCGATGTTGATGACCGTCAACGAGGATGTATGACCTTATGAATGCGCCATTTTCAGCAGGAGACAGTTCGAGGATCGTGGGGTGGGATCCCAGCCGGCAGGTGATCGACACCCACGACGTGTACCGACTGGTCATTCTTGCACTTCCGGGATTTTCTCAGCTCGGCCTTTCTTCCTTCGTGGATCCGCTTCGCCTTGCCAATTCGATCTCCGGACGATCCGCCTTCGAGTGGACGATTGCGAGCCCGGATGGCCAGCCAGTCGAATGCGCCAGCGGGTTCATCCTTTCGGTCGGCGGTAATTTTGCCGGCACTGGAGAATGCATTCAGTCCGGCAGGGGACCAAGCATGGTCATCGTCTGCGCGGGCGAGCCGGTCCAAAAGCAGATGTCGACTTCCCTCACGAAGATTCTTCGGCTTTGCAAGCGGCAAGGGGTTCCAATCGCGGCGTTGGGTACCGCCACATGGCTGCTGGCGGAAAGCGGATTACTCGACGATACCGCTTGCACAATCCATTGGAACCAGAGGGCCGCCCTCTCGGAAAAGTTCGGCCGCCTCCAGGTTACCGACCAACTGTTCGTTCGCGATCCTCACCTCCTGACTTGCGCAGGAGAATTCGCGTCCTTCGACCTCGTTATGGAGGTGATCAGCGAGCGCCTTGGCAGAGACATCGCGTTGGCTGTCTGCCGACATACGACTGCCGGCCATTGGCGTCCCGCTTCAGATAGACAATCGACCGTCAATGCTGGTGAAACCGGCATCTGCAAGTCGCTTGCAGACGTCATTCAAATCATGGAGGAGCATATTGAGGATCCACTGCCGCTCCGCTACATCGCAAAATGCGTCGGCCGCTCCCAGCGTCAGATCGAACGGCTTTTCCAGCAGTCAACGACGTGGTCTCCCATGCGATTCTATCTGCATTTGAGACTTAGCCGCGCCAAGCGTCTCATTGAACAGACAGAGTTGCCCGTTGTCGAGATCGCAATCGCATGCGGTTTCGCGTCGGCCTCGCATTTTTCGAAATGCTTCCGCCAGGCCTTCGGCCTCAATCCAAGTGCTTGTCGAGGCTGATAGCGTACAAGTCCAGGATGAATGGACCGTATGCCGGGCAATATTTTCCGCCTTCAGCAGCGCGGAGTCCCGAGCGAAATCCGTCAACTCGGCAGTACACCGACACATCTTCAGCAGTAGGAATCATCAAGAATGTCCTCGTTTTCGGTCGCGAAGAACAAAATTGATCCGACGCGCCGGGCGACGGCGCTGAAGCCGGATGGAACCATAGACGAAAACGATCGGGTGGAGATCGGACCGACAGATGTCGCTTTCGCCGAGTGGGCAGCGCTAGGCCTCACTCCTCCAAACCTGGAACGGATGAGGAAAACCCGTCTAGACCGTATCGTGCAGCAACTGCGCCAACGGGATTACGCCGGCGTGCTGTGCTTCGATCCACTGAACATCCGATATGCAACTGACTCCTCGAACATGCATCTTTGGATCATGCACAATCCATCACGTGCTGTTTTTGTTTCAGCCGATGGATACGTTGTTCTTTGGGACTTCCATCGTTGCGGGCACCTTTCGGAGCATCTGCCATTGGTGAACGAGATTCGCGCGGGCGGTGCGGGCTTTTACTATTTCGTGTCTGGCGATCAAGAGGAAGCCGTTGCCAAGGATTTTGCAGGGCAAATTGATGAGCTGTTACGAACCCATGGAGGCAAGAACCGCCGACTTGCGGTCGACAAGATCGAGATCCCCGGCTTGCGCGCGCTGGACGCCGCCGGCATCGAAATCTGCAACGGTATGCAACTCATGGAGCATGCAAGGGCTGTAAAGGGTATCGACGAGATCAATGCCATGCGCTGCTCCCTGGCAACGTGCGAAATTGCGGTTGCGAAAATGCGCCAGCTTTTGCGACCAGGTATTGCAGAAACTGAATTGTGGTCAGTTCTCCATGCTGAAAACATTGCGCGCGGAGGTGAATGGATCGAGACACGAATACTCACTTCTGGCCCGAGGACAAATCCCTGGATGCAGGAAGCAGGACCGCGAAGGATAGCAGCAGGAGATCTGGTGGCCTTCGATACCGATATGGTGGGACCATACGGTATGTGCGCGGACTTTTCGCGAACCTGGTTTTGCGGTGATGGGCGCCCGAGCGATGAACAACGCAGACTCCACGCCATCGCTCTCGAGCACATTACGACCAACATGGAACTCTTGCAGCCGGGCATCTCATTCACTGAACTCACCCAGCGGGGCCATAAATTGCCGAAAGAATTCGTTGATCAGCGATACGGCATAATGATCCATGGCATCGGGCTGTGCGACGAATATCCTGCAATCTACTACCCTGAAGACTTTATTCCAGGAGCGTTTGACTATGCTCTTGAGCCTGGCATGACTTTGTGTGTCGAGGCTTACGTTGGTGCCGTTGGAGGCCGTGAAGGGGTAAAACTTGAAGAGCAGGTCCTGATAACAGAAGACGGCTATGAGAAGCTTACGAAGTGTCCTTTCGACGCTGCGTTGATGAGTTGAGCTGCGGCCATGAGCCGGGGAGGCCGGAGGCGGTTAATGCGGCTTTCTAGGCTCGGGATCGTGGCGAAATCGGGTCAAAACTTCCCATTCGCACATCGTGGCCGCCGACCACCTCATTTAGAATTCGTTCGAGCAGAGAAGGTCACAACGGGACAAAGGTGGTGACCTAACTTGAAATCGCTGACCTGAATTTGGTAGGCGGCTGGCCATAGGTCTCACGGAAGAGCCGCGAGAAATGCGATGCGTTCTCAAAACCGACCTCGACGGCGATCTCGATCATTGGAGCACGGGTCTGCATCAGGAGGTGCTTCGCCCGCTCCAGACGCACCCTTGTGTAAACAACAGCCGGAGAACTCTTTGTCTTCTCCATGAAGAGGCGCTCGAGTTGCCTTCGGGACAGTCCAACCAAGGCAGCCACCTTGGGAATGGAGATCGTATTCTCGATATGGTTCTCCATGATGATGAGCGCCGCCTTGAGCCGAGGATCCTGGCATTCAATGAAGGTCGGGCTGTGCGGCTGGATGTCGGACGGCGCGCGCGCCCTCTCGATCTGCAACACTTCGAGGGCGTTTCTCTCTGCCTCTCTACCGATATGACGTCTAACGATTGACGCCGCCATGTCCGCTGCGCTGCTGCCCCCGGCACATGATCCCCTGGCGCGATCAAGATTGAAAAGACGGTCCGACCTGACCTCGTGATCCGGGAAGCGTTCGCGGAAAGCGTGATAGTGGAGCCAGCTTACACAGGTTCGGTGGAACTTCATTAAGCCGGCCTCGGCCAGGATGAACGTCCCCGTACAGACCCCGATCAGTGGAACTTTGGCGGCGGCGGCTCTTTTGAGGTAGCTGACCGTCTCGCTATCGACTGGAAATTCACTGTTCAGCAGCCCGCCCACGACCACGATATAGTTGAACTCGGTCGGGTCCACGAAATCCGATGTCGGTGCGACCAGGACACCGCAACTGGAGGTGATCAGATTACGGGTGCTCGCTAGAAGCTGCCAATCCGCGAAAATCCTACCGGATTTGTCGGCCTCATCGCTGGCCAATCTGAGCGTGTCGACGAACAGCGCGAACGCAGAAAGAGTAAAGGAACGAGCCAGTACAAAGCCAATCTTCAATCGGCCGACCCCAAGCGCTTCTGGTGCTGATTTCATGACCGGCTGCCTATGTATCGTTGGCTAACAGCGCCATCGCGCCATTCGAAGCGAAGGCATCTTTCTTGCAGGCAAGGTCTGCCCGACACTGAACCGGGAGGCTCCGCAGTCTCTTCCGATCAACCATAGGATGCCATCGGAGAGCCAAAACATGATTCCTCCGGAACAACTCCCAGGCCTGGCCCGTTCGGAAGCCTGATATGTCCATCTTCGACGGACACACCGTTCTTCTCGTCATAATGGCCTTCGATGTATGGTGCCGCGATCCAGACGCCCTCGTTCAGGCGCGGACTGACGGTCGCACCGATTTGAACACAGGCGGCGGCGAGGATGTCACCGCCCCACGCATCGTCGCAGGTGTGCGGCATTGATCGTGCCTCGCAAATATCACGTACCGTCGCCATTGCATGCAGACCCCCAATGCGGGTCACCTTCATCCCGAAGCCGTCACATACCCCCTCTCCAATCGCACGGATCACAGTGGAAAGGTCCTCTGTGTTTTCGTCGAGATACACAGCGTGGTGTAGTTGATTGCGGATGGCCTTGATCTCTTCGAACGTATTGCAAGGCTGTTCCAGGACGAACGGAACATCGAGGCATTCGCGACTGAGCCGCAGCGTGTCGCGCGTCGTCAGGGACCGGTTGGCGTCGGCCGCAAGTAGGACGCTTCCCCCGACGCGCTCCCAGATCTTGCGCACCACGGCAATGTCGATCTCGACCGGTCGGCCACCGATCTTGATCTGGAGGCGCGGGTATCCTTCCGCAACACGCTCCGCCGCAATACGCGCAAGCTCATCGGGCTCGCCTATGCCCAACGCGTAATACGAAGGAACCCGTTCGGTCACGGCGCCGCCAAGAAGGTCGGCGACGCGCATGCCGAACTGCTTACCCAAAATGTCGTATGCCGCCATATCCACGGCGGCCTTCGCGTATCGGTGTCCGTTAAGGAGGCTGTCCATCCTGCGTCTTAGGACTACTGGCTGGAGAGGGTCTGCTCCAATCAGTCCTTGGGCCATCTCATCCAGTGCAGCGCGTGCACCTTTTGCATGATGCGGCTGATAGGTTGGGCCTACGGGGCAGGTTTCGCCCCAACCGATAAGGCCATTGTCGGTCACAATCCTGACGATCGTCGTATCAAGCGCGTATACCTTGCTGCCGCCCATTGTGTAGGGGCCGTTCTTGACTGGCAGATCATGCGCAAAGACGTGGACTTCCTTGATTTTCATGTTCGTTCCAACCCACAGGGCATGTTTTTCGCGAGGCCAAGCGTGCGAACGTCGAGTTAGGCGATCAGCCGAGCAAGGTCAGTGATTGCGGTATCACTATTCCTCACGAGCTCTCCACTCTTTCCAGCGGAAATAGAGGTTCGCGCCGATCTCGGCGAAAGGCGACGGCACGAGCTTCGGTGGTTCTGGTTCGGCCATGAAATGCGCGGCGATTTCCGAGGACCGGTTGAACAACAAGTCGGCGGCGGCGATCCCGGTTAGCGTACTGCGCACCGTTCCCAGGCCGTTGTCGCAGCAGGCCGAGAAGAGACCCGGCTCCAGTTCGCGCATCACAGAGACGCCGTTCCAAGTCAGGCACAGGTGCCCGGCCCAACTGTATTCCATCGGAACATCGGCGATGGCAGGAAAGCGGTCGGCGAATTTTCGCCGATGGACTTTTGCCGCTCGGGCGACCGCTGACTTTGTTGGCACCATCCCAGGCAGATAGCTGGCGCAGGTCCGGGTGACGATACGGTTTCCGCCCTGTGCGGCGTCGATGCGCCTCATCGTCGTACCCATCGGATCGGAAGGAGTAACGCCCCACCGAGGCTGCCCTCCCAACCTGGAAAGGACCTCAGCGTCGAGTTCGGCAGTCATTGAGGCGTAGAGAAAAACGTGCATGAGGCGCTTGCGGGCGAAGCCGAAGCTCTCAAGATGCCCATTATTGGCAAGAATGACCTTCGCCGCGGTGACATGGCCATTGGGCGTTGTAAGTATCCAATCTTGGTTCACTCTCGCGAGCTTCGAGACTGGCGATCTCTCGAACACGAACACGCCGTCGCGTCGAAGGCCTGTACCAAGCGACCGGATATAGCCCGCCGGCTGGATCATCACTGTTCCGGGCGTGTACAGGCCAGACGTGTAGTGGCGACTTCCCGTTACCTCTTGCATCGCCTTGGCGTCCAGCGTCTCGCTGACTTCGCCCAAGTTGGTGAGGTGTTGGGCGTAGCTTGCGTTGAGGTTGCGTGCGGTCTCGCTAGCTGCTCCGTTGATCTTGCCCGCTGGGTCGAAATAGGCGGGGTCGATTCCGTATTCTTCGACGCGCTCCTTGGCGAAAGAAATGGCCGCGCGATTCAGCGCGATCATTTTTTTGTCCTCCTCGACACCCTTTCCGGCATAATCATCGGACTGCAAGTCGTGAGGCAGGTCGATCATGAAGCCTGAGTTGCGGCCGGAAGCGCCTTCCGCGAGGCCGCTGGCCTCAAGAACTGCGATACGAAGGCTCGGGTCTTGCTGGCGCAGGCGTTTGGCGGCTGAAAGACCAGCAAAGCCGCCGCCCACTATGGCGACATCGACACGGAGAGCGCCTTCAAGGGGCGCGGAACAGGGTTGGGCCGGGAGGATGGCGTTCCAGGCTGCCGGCCCCTGTTGGACCGGCAGCCTTTCAGCCTTGTGGATAGTCACGCGACAGCCTCGTCTGCGTCATCGGTGAGATCAAGCCAGATGGTCTTGATTCTGGTGTACTGGTCGTGGGCGTGGATGCCGTTGTCGCGGCCGCCGAAGCCGGAAGACTTGAAGCCTCCGAAAGGCGTTGTGATGTCTCCCTCGCCGAAGCTGTTGACTGTCACGGTACCCGCCCGGATCGCTCTTGCTCCCCTTATGGCTCGTTTCGCGTTCGCTGTGTAGATCGACGCACACAGTCCGTACTCTGTGTCGTTCGCGAGCGTAATGGCTTCATCGAAGCTCTCGACAGTCAGCACCGTCAGGATCGGTCCGAAGATTTCTTCCCGCACGACCTTCGCGTCGCGGTCGCTGACGTCTAGGATCGTGGGTTCCACGAACCCACCCTTGGCCTTTCCGCCGAGAAGCACCTTCTGTCCCTTCTCGAGATAGGAGCAGACTTTTTCGAAGTGCGCCTTGGAAACCAGCGCACCCACCCGGTTCTCGGGATTGAGCGGATCGCCCATCGGCCACTCCCGGGCATGCGCGATCACCCGCTTGAGGAGTTCGTCCTTGATGCCGCGTTGAACGATGAGCCGCGACGAGGCAGAGCAGTTTTGCCCCATATTCCAGAACGCGCCGTTGACGATGTGGGCGGCAACGCGGTCGATATTCTCCGCGTCGTCCAGCACGACGGCCGGGTTCTTCCCGCCCATCTCCAGCGTCACTTCCTTGAGGTTCGAATCCGCTGAGTAGCGCGGAAAGCGCCTTCCAGTCTCCGTCGACCCCGTGAACGACACCATATCCACGTCCATGTGTCGCCCAAGCGGCTCCCCGACTTCGGAGCCACCGCCCGGCAGCACGTTGAAGACGCCGGAGGGGATGCCCGCCTCCATAGCCAGCTCGGCGACACGCAGCGCGGTCAAGGTCGTTTCCTTGGCCGGCTTGACGATGATCGAGTTGCCCGCGGCGAGTGCCGGTCCGATCTTCCAGGCCAGCATCAGCAGCGGGAAATTCCAGGGCAGGACCAAGCCCACGACACCGACCGGTTCGCGCACGATCATTGCAATGTGGTTGTCGGAGGCAGGCGCCACCTGATCGTAGACCTTGTCGATCAGTTCCGCATGCCAGGCGAGGCAGTGGATGGTTTCAGGAACGTCGACGTTCTCGCAGTCATAGATTGTCTTGCCGCTGTCGAGGCTTTCCAGAACCGCCAGTTCGTGAGCGTTGCGCTTCATGAGCCTGGTGAGACGAATAAGCACGTCCTTACGCGCCGACGGATGAAGGCGCGACCACCGACCGTCCTCGAATGCGTCACGCGCCTTTTGTACGGCAAAGTCGACGTCGCCTGGACCACAGGAGGCAACCTTTGCCAGCACCTTGCCCGTGGCCGGATTGGTCGTTTCGAACGTTTTGCCCGAGATTGCCGGTCTGAAGCTCCCGTCGATGAAGGCCTGTGTCGGAAACTCCAACTTGGCGGCAATCGCCACATATTCCTCGTGTGTCAGAAGATTGCCCATGCTCATGCCTCCGCTTCAATGTCCGCAATCGTGCGCTTCAGAACCCGCACAACCTGTTCCAGTTGGCGCATATCGTCCTTGTTCAATCCCTTAAGCGGTGGCCGTGGGGGGCCGGCATGGAACCCGCCCATTTCGCAGCCGTGCTTGATGCATTGAATGAATTTCCCCCCCTGCTCCAGCACGCGCATCAAAGGCATCAGGGCAGACATGATACGACGCCCCTTGGTGAAATTGCCCTCGACCGCGCATGCGCGGTAAAGCGCGAGATGTTCCTTCGGCAGGAAGTTTGAGCCTCCGCAAACCCAGCTGCGCGCTCCCCATGCAAAGAACTCCAGGGCCTGGTCGTCCATTCCGCAGGACATCTGGATGTGCGGGTAATCGCGGGCGAGCAGATGCACCCGGTTGATGTCGCCGGAACTCTCCTTGATGGCGCAGAAATTGCGGCTACGGGCGACGCGGTTGAGGAAATCCTCGCCCATGTTGATCCCCATGCGGCCCGGGTAGTTGTAGAGCATGATCGGGAGGTCCGCCGCCCGGTCGATCGCCAAGGCATTCAGGGCGTTTTCGCGCTCCGTGGGCACAGAATAGGGCGGCGATCCGACGAGAATGGCCGAAGCGCCGATCTTGGCCGCCGTCTCGGCCATCAGGATCGAGTCCGGCAGACGGATAGCGACTGTGCCTATGGTGAGAGACACGCGATCGCCAATGACTTCTTTGGCGAACTTCGTCATTTCGACGCGTTCGTCCATCGACTGCGCATAGTATTCGCCCGTCGACCCGCCGATGATGATGCCGTGCACACCTGACGCTATCAGGTGCTCGACAATTTTGACGAACGCCTCGCGATCGATTGAACCGTCGGCACGATGTGGCGTGATGACGGGAGTGTATATCCCTTCGAATTTCATCAAATTCTCCTTAACCTATACTGTCAGGCACCCGTCCCAGCGGAACGAAAAAACTTGCCGGCGAAACGAAGCTTTCGATCTGAGCGCGGGACAACTCCCAATGCGCTATCGATAGCTCGGCGCAGCCTTCTGCATCTCCCGCGTCGATAAGCTCAATGAACTGATCGTGCTGCTGAGCGGCGGTCGCCCGTTGGGCGGCCAGGTCGGCGTTTCGCGGGCTGTAGAAGGTCATCCCGATGCGCGTATGATCGATTAGCAATCGCTTCAGGCTGGGCATCAGAAACTCGTTGTCCGCCATCTCACCCATGATCGAGTGGAAGCGCTCATTGGTCAGCGCGCGTTGCTCGGTGTCACCATCCCGGATGGCGGCGCGAAACAGAAGCTGCGTGTCCTTCAGCCGCATGATCTGTGGCTGGGTCGCATTTTGGGCAGCCAGCCGGCCGATTGCCGCATAGACCATCGGCGCCGCGATGAAAAAGTTCCGTAGCGTCTTGTGAGTCATCGGGACGACCTGGGCGCCGCGATTCTCGTGGAGAACAACGTAGCCTTCTCCGGCAAGTTGCCGGAGCATTTCGCGCACCGGAGGACGAGACATGCCATACGACTCGGCGATCTCGGTCTCGTCGAGATAGCTCCCTGGCTCCAGATTCTCCGTCAGAATCCGGCGGCGCAAGTCCTCCAAGCAATTGCTTTTGTTTCGTTTAGCCTCACCGGACATGGATGATCCTCACAAGGGGTTTCGTCCTGCGATCTAGCATCACAATCTTTGTAGCGCGTCATAATACATATTGTCTATTCAGAAAATTTGTGTTGTAAGAAAAAAAACGACATAAGGGAACAGCGAATGGGTACCCAGGGTGAAGAGCCCGTCATTCGATGCGATGGCGTCTGGAAGGTATTCGGTTCCAAGGCCAAGGAGGCGATCCGCGCCGTGAAGGCTGGAGAGCTGAACAAAGCTCAAATCCGCGACAAGCTCGACTGCGTCGTTGGGGTCAGTGACGCCACCTTCAGCGTCGGCCGCGGTGAAATATTCTGCATCATGGGGCTGTCGGGGTCAGGGAAGTCGACTCTGATCCGACACATCAACCGACTGATTGAGCCTACCGACGGTGCGATTTATATCGAGGGCCGAAACGTCAGTGCCATGAGCGCGAAGGAACTGCGTCAGATCCGCGCCGAAACCATCGGCATGGTTTTCCAGAACATGGCCTTGATGCCCCACCGCAACGTCCGGGACAACGTAGCGTTCGCTTTGGAGGTGAGAGGCATCGCTGAAGACAAGCGCCGTCAGGTTGCCCGGCAGGCTATCGAGGCGGTGGAGCTCACCGGATGGGACCTCAAATACCCTGACGAGCTCTCTGGCGGCATGCAGCAGCGCGTGGGCTTGGCGCGCGCCATAGCGGCCAACCCGTCGATCCTGCTGATGGACGAACCGTTTTCCGCGCTCGATCCGCTTATCCGCCACCAGTTGCAGGGCACCTTCATGGAGCTCTCCGCCGACCTCCATAAGACCACCGTGTTTATCACGCATGATCTGGCCGAGGCGATCCGCATCGGCGACCGCATCGCCATCATGAAGGACGGCGTTCTGGTGCAGATCGGAACGCCGGAGGAAATCGTCACAAACCCGGTGGACGAATACGTCGCGCAATTCGTCGGCGGCATCTCCAAACTCGATCTTGTCACCGCCGCCAAGGTGATGCTGCCACTTGAGCAGTACCGACACACGAACGGCTCGGCCGATACCACGAACTGGCCAGTCGCCCGGCCCGACGACAAGCTCAATACGTTGGTAAATCTGTCTATCGGAACTGCCCATCCCATCCTGGTGAGAGACGGCGACGTCGTTGCCGGCGTCGTGACCAAGGACGCTTTGTTGCGGGGCATTCAAGGCCGGGACCACTCCGGCCCGGCTAAACGGGAGATCAATTGATGGCCGACGAAAAGACCTTCAACTGGCTAAATCCGTTCGAGAGCGTCGATCTGAAAATCGCTGATCACTCCGACGGCATAAAGCAGTGGGCGATCGACAACCGCGAAGCAATACAGCCCTTCAAAATCTTCCTCGATGGCGTGATTCAAAGCATCGAACGAGCTTTTCTGGCGGTCCCGCCGCTCGTCATGCTCGCTATCATCGTGTTGATCGCCTGGCAGGCCGCGGGCCGCCGGACCGCCATCTACGTCGCGGTCGCCCTGACTGTCCTGGGGTTTCTCTCGCCCGAAGCATGGTCACTGGCGATGACGACGCTGGCCATTGTGATGGGTGCGGTGATCCTCTGCGTGATCATCGGGCTTCCTCTGGGAATCCTTGCCGGCAAGAGCAATCGTTTCGAAGCTGTCCTTCGGCCTCTCCTGGACACGATGCAGACCATTCCAGCGTTCGTCTACCTGGTTCCCGTCGTCATGCTTATCGGAATTGGCAATGTCTCGGGCGTCCTGGTCACGGTCATATTCGCGCTCGCTCCGTTGATAAGGCTCACTTCGCTCGGCATCCGCACGGTCAATCCAAGCGTCGTCGAAGCCGCCCGCGCGTTCGGTGCCTCACCGTCACAGATCATGTTCAAGGTCGAGCTGCCGATGGCCACGCCGACCATTTTCGCGGGCCTCAATCAGACCATCATGCTGTCGCTGTCGATGGTGGTCATCGCGTCGATGATCTCGGTCCGCGGCCTTGGCAACGAAGTGCTGCGCGCCATGGGACGACTCGATGCCGGAAAAGCCATCGTCGGCGGGCTTGGGATCGTGATCCTGGCGATAGTCCTCGACCGCATAACCCAGGGTCTGAATCAGTCGAGGCGCGAGAGAGGCCATCGCCACTGGTGGCAGAGCGGGCCTGTCGGGCTGATCGCCAACCTGTTCCACAAGCATGCCTGACGAGAACCAATTTCACATGCAACAAGGGAGAAAGCGCATGAAACTCGTATCTGTGACTACAGCGATCGTCCTATCGCTTACCGCAAGTCCGCTCTTTGCCAAGGACAAGCCAGGCGAAGGCGTTACCGTACGACCTGTGATACAGCCCGCGATCGAGGAAATGTTCCAAGCTCGGATCGTCTTCCGTGCGCTCCAGGACCTCGGCTACACCGTTGCCGAACCGCAGGAGGTCATCGCCCAGACCGCGCATCTGGCGGTTGGCACGGGTGACGCCGATTTCTTCACCGATAGTTGGGATCAGCTGCATGAAGCGTTCTTCAAAGAAGCGGGTGGACCGGAGAAGATAAGCAAAGTGGGCACCTTGGTCGAAGGCGCCCTCCAAGGCTATCTGGTCGACAAGAAGAGCTACGACGCCGGGGTCAAGAACCTGGGCGACCTCAAAGACCCCAAGATCGCTGCGATGTTCGACGAGGATGGCGATGGCAAGGCCGATCTCGCCGGCTGCGTGCCCGGCTGGGGATGCGAACGCGTGATCGAGCATCAATTGACCGAGTACAAGCTGCGTGACACGGTCACGCACAACCAGGGCGAATACAACGCGATCATCGCTGATACGATCGCACGTGCCAAGAATGGCAAGCCCGTCCTCTACTACACCTGGACACCCTACTGGGTCTCGGGCGCGCTGGTTCCAGGCAAGGACGTGGAATGGCTTAGCGTGCCTTACACCTCCCTGCCGGATGGTGCCAAAGCGAACACCGAGTTCGATGGCAAGAATCTCGGCTTCGCGGTGGACAGCCTGCGGATTGTTGCTCGCAACGATTTCCTCAAGGCCAACCCGGCGGCGGCTAAGCTGTTTGAACTCGCCAAGATCGACATCAAAGACATCTCGGCCGAGAACAAATTGATCGCCGACGGCGAAAAGAATTCCGCCGACATCGACAAGCATGTCGACACCTGGATCGCGGCCCACCGCGATGCCTACGACGGCTGGCTCAAAGCGGCCCGCGAAACGGTGAAATGATTATCCACTGCGGGGCGCTCCAGGCAGCGCCCCGCAACCCATTTTCTGCCCCTTCGCCTGCGGCCATGGGCACGATCTCGCCGCAGCAACGCAACAGCCGCTCGACGCCGCCACGTCATGGAAGGGCACATCGAGCGCGGGGTTGCGATCCGGCGCACGTTCACCGGCCTGGAATGTCTTCCAGGCGGTTGGAGCGATTATCGGGCTTGCAGGACCAATAGGTCACTCCGGCATGCGGGACATCGCATTGTTCAAAGGCCCTTATCGAGAGCATTTCGGCAACACGCCCGGCGGCCAAGACTAACCCAATTGAAACTGAGCAGGAATGAACCGATGAGTTGTTTCAGGGGAAAGACCGCCCTGGTGACAGGTGCCGCCGGCGGCATCGGAGCGGCGATCGTCAAACAGCTGCGAGCTGAAGGCGCCAGGGTCGCCGTCGCAGATCGCGACGTGGCGGGCGTGGACGCTGAGGCACATCTGCCGGGCGACCTGCTTGATGCAAGCTATGCGGACAGTTTGGCCGCGGCCGCATTTGCGGCGCTGGGCGGCCTGGACATTTTGGTCAACAACGCGGGCGTGATCACGCGGGGCTCGGTAGCCAACACAACGGACGCCGACTGGGCCCTGTCGCTCGGCGTGAATGTAGAGGCCCCGTTTCGTGTGTGCCGGGGCGCCATTCCTATCATGGCGGATCGGGGTGGCGGCGCGATCGTCAACGTGTCGTCATGCTGGGGCGTTCGGCCGGGTCCGAACCACGCCGTATACTGCATGACGAAGGCTGCCATTGCCTCTTTGACCCAGTGCATGGGCATGGACCACGCGCATCAGAACATTCGGGTCAATGCCGTGTGCCCCAACGAGGTCAACACGCCTATGCTTCGAACTGGCTTTATCAAACGCGGCTTCGATCCGGACACGGCGGTTGCCGAATTGGGAAAGACCGTTCCGATTGGCCGGATTGCGGAGCCGGAGGATATCGCCGCGGTAGTCCTGTTTCTTGCCTCTGACTCCGCCCGCTACATGTGCGGCTCGCTGGTTGAGGTCAATGGTGGAAAGCCGGTGGGATGAACAGGTTCGCAGGCAAAGTCGCCCTCGTCACGGGCGGTCGCACCGGCATCGGTCTGGCCATTGCACGTAGGTTGCGAGACGAGGGCGCGCGCGTATTCACGGCACAACGTAGCGAGGACCGGGAGTTCGAAGGGATAGCCGTTGATTTCACAGACCCATTTGCCGCGTCCGGCGCTGTGCAGTCAGTTGCCGGCAATGCCGGACGGCTCGACATCCTGATAAACAACGCGGGCATGATGCAGGAAGCACTCGTGGAGGACATGAGCCTCGAGGACTGGCAGCGGTCGATAACTGTAAATCTGACAACACCATTTGCGATGATCAAGGCAGCACTTCCGCATCTGCGAGCGGTTGGCGGGACGATCGTCAACATCGGCTCGATCGAGGGGCTCGGCTCCAACCCGAGACACGCTGCCTATTGCGCTTCCAAGGCTGGAATTCACGGTCTGACCCGCGCGGTTGCGATCGACCACAGTGCCGAAGGTGTGCGATGCAATGCCGTTGCACCAGGGTGGATCGACACCGATCTGAACGTTGAGTTCATCGAAAGCATGCCCGATCCGGCAGGGTTCCGCCGCGATATCGGCAAAATTCATCCAGTGGGACGCACCGGTAAGCCCGAAGAGGTCGCCAGTCTGGTGGCTTGGTTGGCATCGGACGAATCGTCGTTCGTGACTGGTCAGGTCTGGACCATCGACGGCGGTCGAATGGCGAAGCTTAGTCTACCACAATAGACAGTCACCCGGCCCGAACTCGCGCCCGCCGCCCTCTGCAGGATTTTAACCGCTTAACGACAACAGGCATGAACAGAGAGGCCGCGAAATGTCCCCTTCAACCCGCATTCCAATAACCATGTCCGGCGTGGTGCTGACCGGACATGGCGGCTTCGACAAGCTGCAATTCAAAACCGACCTCCCGGTTCCACAACCGGGAACGGGCGAGGTTCTCATAAAGGTGGCTGCGGCTGCGATCAACAACACCGACATCAATACCCGGATCGGCTGGTATTCCAAGGGAGTGAGGAGCGGCACTTCCGAAGGCGGCTCCTCCGGATTTGAGTCGTCGGAGGATGACGACGCGAGTTGGACGGGGATGGCATTGTCCTTCCCGCGCATACAGGGCGCTGATTGCTGTGGCCACATCGTATCTGTTGGAGTGGGTGTCGATGAAGGGCGGATCGGCGAACGCGTCATCGTGCGGAATTTGCTTCGCACCTATGTGGACTACCGACCTTGGGAATGCTGGACATTTGGATCCGAATGCGACGGCGCATTCGCGCAATTCGCGAAAGCGCCATCGCGTGAGACGTTCAAGGTCGACTGCGGCTGGAGCGAGGTCGAATTGGCTACTGTGCCCTGTGCCTATTCGACCGCCGAAGGCATGTTGCATCGGGCAGACGTGAAGGCCGGCGAGACTGTGCTTATCACCGGTGCATCCGGCGGCGTCGGGTCCGCTGCCGTCCAATTGGCAAAACGGCGAGGGGCCATCGTCATCGCGGTTGCAGGCCAGAGAAAGGCCGCCACGGTACGCCAATTGGGTGCTGATCGCGTGGTGTCGCGTGAAGAGAGCCTCGTCGACGCCATAGGAAAGGACTCGATCGATGTTGTCATCGACGTCGCGGCAGGTCCGCAATTTCCGCAGCTGCTGGACGCATTGCGACGTGGCGGACGATATGCCGTTGCCGGTGCCATTGCCGGACCGATTGTCGAGCTTGATGTGCGCACGCTCTATCTCAAGGATCTGAGCTTCTTTGGCTGTACGTTCCAGGAGGACATCGTCTTCGAAAACCTCGTGTCTTACATCGAGGGCGGCGAAATAAAGCCGCACATCGGCAAGACCTATTCCTTGGAAGAGATCGTCCAGGCGCAGGAGGATTTCCTGTCCAAGACAATCAGCGGCAAGCTGGTCCTCGTCATACCCGAGTGAAAGCGGCGAAAATGCACGACCTCAAGATTCAGAAAATCGACGTCTTCCAAGTCGACCTCCCTTATTCTGGCGGCGTCTACCTCCTTTCGGGTGGTCGAGAGTACCGTACCTTCGATGCGACGATCGTCCGTGTGATCACGAACACCGGGATAGAGGGATGGGGCGAAAGCACCCCGTTCGGTGCAACCTATATTGCATCCCATGCTCTTGGCACCCGAGCAGGAATCGCCGAGATCGCGCCTTCATTGCTGGGCCGCGATCCTCGTCAGGTCGACCGTATCAATGACGCGATGGATTTCGCTTTGATAGGCCACAACCATGCCAAAACGGCACTCGACGTCGCGTGCTGGGATATTTTTGGCAAATCGGTCGGGCTGCCAGTTTGCGAACTCCTAGGAGGGGGAACAGGAAAGCCCCTACCGATGATTTCATCGATCTATGCCGGCGATCCCGAAGAGATGCGTCGCCGCACGGCGGACCACCGTGCGAGGGGATACCTTGGACACTCTGTCAAGATCGGAGCCTTGGACAGCGAGGGAGGACCGGCGCTTGATGCCGAACGTATCGCAGCATGCCTGGCCGACAAGAAACCAGGCGAGTTTTTCATTGTTGATGCCAATGGCGGTCTCCTTCCAGAAACTGCCCTGAGGATGCTGCAGCTGCTCCCGCAAGGTATGGACTTCGTCCTGGAGGCTCCGTGCGCGACCATCCGTGAAACCATGTCGCTGCGTAAGCGCTGCCCCTACCCCATCGTGCTCGACGAACTCGCTCAGCTCGATGAAGATATTGCCTTCATCATAGCCAACGATTTGGCCGATGGCATCGGACTAAAGATCTCGAAAGCCGGTGGCCTGACTCACGGCCGGCGCCATCGCGACATCTGTCGTGCCGCAGGCCTCACCATGAGTGTTCAGGAAACCGCTGGCTCTACCATCGCCTTTGCTGCAATCGTTCACCTTGGCGCAACCGTACCCACGCGACTCTTGCGCTGCGTGTTGAAAAGCGACGATATGGTCACGGCAAAAACAGCCAAGTTCAACGCTCACTTTGGCGACGGAGGGGTCATCCCGCCGGATCTCCCCGGGCTCGGAATCGAAGTGGATCACGCTGTTCTCGGCGAGCCTATTATGACTTGGGGCGATTAGGTTGATCAGCAGTCTCGCGCGCTGGCTTAAGTGTGGCTCTGCGTAGCCAGGGGCGCCGCCGTCTTCTTTGCTAGAGCTCCACGCCGATGAGTTCAACCATCAGGGTCTAGACTGAACTATCCCAAGCCTGGGCCGACCCATGCCGGCACCATTGTCCGGCACTGCTGTGGCGAAAGACCGTTGATGATACGAAAGCATTTGGCAAAATGCGATGCTGAGATAAACCCGCAGGCTACAGCAATATCTATGATGGGCATACGTGTGCCTTCGAGCAGGCGCTTGGCTTGGTCGACCCTGACCCTGAGGTAGTGACGGGCCGGCGGCTGACCTATGTGGATCGCGAACAGGCGTTCAAGCTGCCGGCGGGAGATCCCAACCCGGCCCGCAACGTCACCCATCGACAGCGCAGTCTCCACATTCTCTTCCATAATGCGCATGGCCATCGCCAGCTTGTCGCTGACACCCGCAAACGCCAGACCTGATGGACCCGTCTGGCGGTTCGAACCGGAGCGTTGGCCCTCTACCGTGGCATGACGACAGACTTCCTGAGCGACGTAGGCGCCCGCGTGACCCGCAACAAGATCCACCGCGAGATCGAACGCCGCCAATTCACCGGCGCAGGTTGAATATTGGCCATCCCTGACGAACAGGGAATCACGGATGCGCGGCTTGTGAAAAACCTCGGAGAAAGCCGCGAGCCGTGACCAATGGATAGTGCAACGGCTCTCCGCGAGAAGGCCCGTCTGGGCGAGAAGCCACGTCGCCGTGCCCACCGCCGATATCGGTATCCCGCGCCTCGCCAGTAGCCGCAGGAACGCGTTCAGGTGAGGCGTCATCTGCTTTTCAACAGGTTCGCCCGCTACGACGACGAACTGGTTCAGCCTGCAATCGTAGGACCCGTCCGCGGCCAATTCCTCGACTGTCACGTCCACTGGAATCGAAAGTCCATTGGCGCCCACGACCGCTTGGCCGTCGGTCCCCGCAATCCGCCAGCGGAACAGTGGAAGCCGGGAAACTGCGTTGGCTATACGCAAGGGCTCGATATAGGCGTGAAGCGCCAGATGCGAAAATCCTGGCAGCACGAGCACGGCAATGTCATGCGCCTTGCCCGGCACCTGAAACGCAGCTTCAAGGCGGACGGGGCTGCTGACTTCGGGGACGCGGGCCGGAGCATTCATCATCAACCATAGCTCGCTACCGGGGCGCCAAAGGCGCCGGCTTCGGGCTTCACTCCGAGGCCCGCTCCCTGCGGCACGGCAATATGACCATTTTCTATGACAACGGGGTTCGTATTGTCGTAGTGCCCATCGATATATTCTTGCGCGATCCAGGTGCCTTCAAAGCGACGTGGCTCAACCGTAGAAGCAAGATGTACGCACGCGGCTGCGATAATGTCGCCGCCCCATGCGTCGTCGCAGGTGTGCGGCAGCGACCGGATGGAACACATATCGCGGGCGACCGCCATTTTGGTCAAACCGCCCAGACGCGTAACTTTGAAACCAAATCCATCGGCAATGCCCGACGATATGGCCCGCAATACTGCATTAAGGTCTTCGGTGTTCTCGTCGAGATAAATGGGATGGGTAAACCTGCCCCGGAGAGTGGCGTTCTCTTCCATGCTGTTGCAGGGCTGCTCGAACACGCACGGGATGTTTTGGCAAAGGCGATCCAATTGAAGCGCAGATGCTACGGACATGCCACGATTGCCGTCCACAACGATGCTTGCCTTGAGGCCCACAGTCTCCCAGACCTTATGCACCGTTGCTGCGTCCTTCTCTAGGTCGCGACCACCAATCTTGACCTGGATACGCGGGTAGCCCGCTCTGACCTTGTCGGCCGCGATACGCGCGGATTCGTCCGGAGCGCCCACAATCAGCGAGTAGTAAGACGGCACGCGGTCTGTAAGTGCTCCGCCCAGCAGCATCGACACCGGCACGCCAAGACGCTGGCCGATGAGGTCGAGGAACGCTATGTCGAGCGCCGCCTTGGCGTAGTTGTGCCCGTTGAGCCTTTCATCCATCCGCTTGGAGAGATGACGTATCGACTGGGTCGACTCTCCAATCAGGCCTGGCGCGATTTCAGCTAACGCCGCCCGAGCTCCCAGCGCGTGATGGGGTTGATAGACTGGACCGACTGGGCAGGTTTCGCCCCATCCTGTAATGCCGTCATCCGTCACAACCTCGACAAGGGTGCTGTCCAACGAGTGGACTTCGGTGCTCGCCATCTTATAGGCGCCACCCTTGGTTGGAAGCTGGGTCGAATAGACGTTGATCCTGTTGATGCGCATGACAACGCTCAATAATCGTCGTTGAGCGCGTCAACCGCCGGGATCTCGCGCGAGCGTCGATCGATATAGGCGCGCAGTTCTTCATCTTTGGCCTGATCCAGCGTGGGCTCCTGGTACTCTCCCAAAAGGTGCTTCGCATGGTCGAGCGCCCTTTGCTTTATGTCCTTGGAGCCGTCGACCTTCCATTGCTCGATCGAATTGTTATCGAAGAGCTTTGGTATGAAAAATGCACGTTCGAAGTTGGCCTGGGTATGCGGATGGCCGAGATAGTGGCCACCGGGTCCGACGTCACGGATGGCGGCCAAGGCCTCGTCGAAATCTTCCCACTGGATACCTTGGGTCATGCGATAACCCATGGCACAAACCTCGGCATCGACCACGAACTTGGCGATGGAACAATGCATCCCGGCTTCGTTCCAGCCCGCCGAGTGCCAGATGTAGTTGGCGCCGGACATCAGCACCGCCATCATTGTCATGGCGCTTTCGTAGCCGGCCTGAGCATCGAAAATCTTGGCACCGCCGAGCAGGTTCGATGTGCGCCACGGCACGTTGTAGCGTCGCGCCATCTGACCGATCATGAAGTTCATCAGCGATATCTCGGGCGTTCCAGCCATTGGGGCGCCGGACTGCATGGAGACCGTCGACAGGTAATGCCCGTAGATGGCCGGACAGCCCTTGCGGATCACTTGGGTGTAGGCGAGTGCGGAGAGTGCCTCGGCATTTAGCTGCGCCACCGCAGCCGCCGTCGACGCAGGCGTGTTTGCGCCGCCCAGCACGAAGGGCGAGCACAGCACCGGCTGGTTGCGCCGGCAGAACGCCCGCATGGCGCCGAGCATGACCTGGTCCCACACGAGCGGAGAATTGCCGTTGCAATTTCCGGTAGTGACCGCATGCGTTTCCATGAAGCCTTTGCCAAAGAGAATCTCGCACATATCGAGCACGTCCTCGGCATTCTTGGGCGAGGTGGTCATGCCCATGAAGATCTTGTCGGAATGCTTCATCGACGAGTAGGTGATGTGCAGATGTCGGTGCGCAACGACGATATCCATCGGCTCGACGATATGGTGCGCCGATGAATGCAGCGCCGGCATCATGTGCGCCAGCTTATGGAAGGTCCCCAGGTCCGCAATGGTCGGGCCGCGACGCACGTCGTCAAGATCGCGCATGTATGGCGCGCCGGTCATCGGCACGAAGATCGAATTCGGGCCGCCCAGCTGTACGTTTTTTGCCGGGTTGCGTGCGAAATACTCAATGTCGGGGGGGATGGTTTTGATCAGATCCATCACCAACGCGCGATCCAGATAGACTCGCTCACCGCGAACGTCGGCGCCTGCTCTCTTCCAGTCCTCAAGAGCAATCGGATCGCGGAATACCACGCCGACCTCTTCCAGGATCGCCAGCGACGCTTCGTGAATGCGTTCTACCTGCTCTGCATCCATGGGCTCGATTACAGGTAGCCCGCGCTTGAGTGTCGGCAGCATCTCCACCTTGGGCGCGGTCCGAATAATTCGGCGGGCGTCGCGTCCTCCCCTTCGCGAGATTTGCGCTTCAATGGTCATGCGGGCCTCCAAAAAGAACACGCGAGCCGCAGCCGGACCGCGCGCGACTATCGCTGCAACCCGCCGATTTGACCTACTGCAAAAGTCTCACGCGCGTGTTGACTTATACGCGGGACGTCGGAGGCTTCGCCTCGTCGCTTACGATTGACCCAATCAGCATCGTCATGGGAAACGCGGCTCATTCACTGAACGCCGGCCCGTAAATCATTCCCTCCCGCGCCAAGCAGAAACCTTCATCTTTGCTGAGTTGCTACGGTCAGCATACTCCGCATGAAAGTGCCTGCAGTCCCGACAGCACCAGCTTTAGCAAGATGCGATCTGGTGTATGCATGGTAGAGATCACGACGCCGCGCGCACGTCTTGACGAAGTTTCTGCCCCGCTCGGTTTTGGAACGTTTGGAGCCCAGGATGGTTCGCCGATATTATGACCTACCCTCCCTGACAGCTCTCGCCGTCTTCGAAGCATCCGCCAGGCACTTGTCGTTCAAATTGGCGGCGGGAGAGCTGAATGTAACTCCCGGGGCGGTAAGCAGGCAGGTCAAGGCGGTCGAGGACGAACTTGGCGTTCAGCTGTTTGTAAGGCTGGGCTCGGGGGTGATGCTGACGAGTGCCGGCGAGGACCTCTATGGCGTCCTTGCGAGTGGCTTTTCGCGCGCAGCCGAAATTGTCCGTAACGTCAAGCGCGGCGATCGCTCCAAGAACGTCACGCTCGCCTGTTCTGACGCCTTTGCTACGATGTGGCTGATACCGCGTATGCCCGATTTCTGGACACGTTACGGCGAGATTGCAGTCGATCATCTGATCTCTGACAATCCGCGAGACTACCGGAGGGCCGAGGTAGAGTTGCGCATCCGATATGGGTTCGGCTCCTGGCCTGACGAGAACGCCGAGCTTCTTTTCGGCGAAACCATCTATCCGGTCTGCGGGGTGGAGTTTGCCAAAGCACATCGAGACGCGACGGCAGCATCCCTGCCGGATCTTCCCTTGCTGCATGTCGACTGGGTTGATCCGAACTGGGCGGGCTGGGACGAAGTCTTGCGACGTGCGGCCGTGCCCCACGGCCCGACCCGCGGCCGCCGATTCGGAAAATTCTTTGTAGCCATGCAGGCGGCTCAAGCCGACCAGGGCCTTGCCGTAGGCTGGCATCGCCTCGTGAAGTCACAGATAGACGAAGGCAAACTGGTCAGGCTGACCGAACTCGAACTCCCGGCTCCAGGAAGCTACTATCTCACCTGGAACGATAAGCGCACGCTTTCACCAGCTGCCGAAATCCTGCGAAGCTGGATCCGAGAAATCGCAATGCAGGAACGAGACAGCTAGAGTTCGTCCGTCCGGAGCGCTCCTCGTGTAGATTTTTACGGCGATCCTATTGCCAACTTCCATCGACAGGGTCCATCCGCGTTGAAGGCTGCGGGTCAGCGGTTACACTCCCTGTGATTGAGCCTCAAGGTGCCGACTTCCTACGAAGTCCGCGAGCAAGAGAGCAGCCCTCAAGAGCTTTTGGCGAGCCAACTGGCAAAGAGTCGGGCTTTCGAACCTGCCTTGGGATGGATTTTCAGATAAAATGCCCTGGGCGATGGAATATTGTCGGGCACAAGTGCGACCAGCCGTCCCTGATCCATCAGACTTTTGACCAATCCATCCCATCCCAAGACCGCCCCAATGTCATCCTGAGCGGCCTGGAGGGCAATCATGTAGTTGTTGACTGAAAACCTGCGGCCCTTTGGGATGGTGTGTCCAAGCGCTTGAAACCAGTCCGGCCAGTTCTCCCAGTCGGTATCCTCGTTATTCGTATGAATCAAAGGCGCCTTGAGCAGATCCTCAATCCGGCCAATGCCATGCTCAGCGGCGAATTTTGGCGTTCCCAGCGCGACGATGCGATCGTGAAAGAGTTTGTGGCACTCTTCGCGATTCTCCTGCGCATCACCGTATTGAATACTTAGATCGCAACGGATGGCGGCTCCGGGCACGTCGCTGACGATCTGCGAGACAGTGATGGTGGGATGGCTTTTCCAGAAGGTAGAAATCTTCGGTGTAAGCCAAAGCGAACTGACTGCCGTCGTTGTCCGGATGGTCACGTCAGCGGTTTCGGGGCGATCACGCATGTGAGTAACGGCGTCGGAAATCGTCTCTAGCCCGCGCTGCACCGCAACGAACAAGAACGCCCCTTTCTCAGTCAATTCGACACCACGGCTCCTGCGCAGGAACAGGCTGCATCCCAAGTCACCCTCAAGCGCCTTGATTTGGTGGCTGATGGCCGCGGGTGTCACGTTCAATTCCTGAGCGGCATTCTTGAAACTTGCATTTCGGGCAGCAGCCTCGAAGCAGATGAGAGCGGTCACCGAGGAGAGATCGTACGGTCTTGGCATCACAGCCCCTTCGGAACCGCTTGTTGGCCCATGGGAGCTCGCGGCGTGCAAGACATTAGCTGAACTAACTCGTGCTGAAAATTACTGCTGTTGCGCAAAAGGCGTTCAAGCCAGAAAATTTCATTTCAAATAAGCCTGCTATCCATGGAATTTCCGCATGAACGCCGCCTCGCCGACCATCCAAGAGCTGCTAGCACGTCGCGTCTCGGGCTATGCGCTCGAACAGCCGTTCTACACATCGCCGACGATTTACCAGCTCGACCTCGAGCACATCTTCTACCAGGAATGGCTCTACGCAGCCCCGGCGTGCCAGCTTGCCAAAGCTGGTAGCTATGTAACGATGCGCGTGGGTGCCTACGAGGTGATCGTCGTTCGAGGCCGCGATGGCGAAATCCGCGCCTTTCATAATTCCTGCCGGCATCGCGGGTCGCTGATCTGCAAGGCGCGCGAAGGCCAGGTGGCCAAGCTCGTTTGTCCCTATCACCAGTGGACCTATGAGCTCGATGGCAAGCTGATCTGGGCGAATGACATGGGCCCGGATTTCAATGCCTCAAAACATGGTTTGAAGCCCGTCAATCTTCGCAATCTCGATGGCCTGATCCACGTCTGCCTGTCCACCACTCCACCTGATTTCGATGCTTTCGCCCAGATGGCTCAGCCATATCTCGAAGTCCACGACCTTACGGATTCCAAAGTCGCGTACACGTCGACCATCATCGAAAAGGCAATTGGAAGCTGGTGTGGGAGAACAACCGCGAATGCTATCATTGCAGCAGTAATCATCCGGCGCTGTGCCGCTCATTCCCGCTCGATCCCGAAGTCGCTGGCGTCCAAGCTGATGGGAAGGTATCGGCGAAGCTACAGGCGCATTTCGACCGCTGCGCTGGCGCCGGTGCGCCGGCGCAGTTCCAACTCGCCGGAGAGGGACAATACCGCCTGGCGCGTATGCCGCTTCAGGAAAAGGCCGTGAGCTATACGATGGACGGCAAGGCGGCCGTCGCCAAGAACCTTGGCCGGGTTGCGCCGCCCGACGCCGGCTCGCTCCTCATGTTCCATTATCCCTCTACATGGAACCACTTCCTGCCGGACCACTCCCTCACCTTCCGGGTGTTGCCGATCAGCGCCACTGAAACCGAAGTCACCACCACCTGGCTTGTGCACAAGGACGCGGTCGAAGGTGTGGACTACGACCTCAAGCGCCTGACCGAGGTCTGGATCGCGACCAATGACGAAGACCGCGAAATCGTTGAAAACAATCAGCTTGGGATACTCTCGCCGGCCTATACTCCTGGCCCCTATTCGCCCGGGCAGGAAAGCGGCGTGACGCAATTTGTCGATTGGTATGCAGCCTGGCTTGAGCGCGCCCTTGCGCCGCTTCAAGTTGCAGCGGAATGACCCGATGAGCGCATTCAGAAAACTCTCGTTCTGGACCGATGCAGAAGAGTTGGAATGCGTAACCCGTACTCCGGAAGCGCCGAATGTCGTGACCTTCAGCTTTCAGAGTCCGTCCGGCGCGCTGTTCAATCATGAACCGGGACAGTTCGTTACACTGGAACTGCCCGTTCCAGGGGGGCCGGTCTATCGCACATATACGATCTCGTCTTCGCCGTCGCGTCCGACTGCCCTGACCGTCACGGTCAAGGCGCAGGAAGGGTCCATCGGCACCAGATGGATGCTCGACAATTTGCGCAAAGGCGCGCTCATCAAGGCTATAGGGCCGACTGGGAAATTCTCGATCGTCCATCATCCGGTCGAGAAATACCTTTTCATCTCGGCCGGTTCCGGCATCACACCGATGGTGGCGATGACCACTTGGCTCTACGATTCCGGGCGCGAGCCGGACATCGTTTTCATTAACTGCGCGCGCCGCCCGTCCGACATCATTCTGCGCGACAGGATGGAACTCATGGCGTCGCGCATCGTCGGCATCGATCTCAAATGGGTCGTCGAAGAGGCAGATCCCTTCCGGTCCTGGACCGGCTACCGCGGGATGTTCAACCAGATCATGCTGGGCCTGATGGCGCAGGACTATCTGGACCGCGAGGTGTTCTGCTGCGGACCCGAGCCCTTCATGCGGGCCGTGCGCGAGGCCCTTGCGGGTCTCGGCTACGACATGAGCCGCTATCATCAGGAAAGCTTCCAGGCAGAGCCTCCAGATGCGGAGAATGTCCCCGAGGATGTGGTTCCGAATGAACAAAGCGTGGCCGAAATCCAGTTTGCCCTGTCCGGCATAGTCGCGAAGTGTACAGAGACGCATACGATCCTGTCCGCTGCGAAGGCCGCGGGGCTGGTGATTCCATCGGGCTGCTCCATGGGGATTTGCGGAACCTGCAAGATCCGAAAGATTGAAGGTCAGGTTCATATGGTGCATAACGGCGGCATCACCGAAGAGGATATTGCCGAAGGGTATATTCTTGCGTGCTGCTCCAACCCGATCGGACGCGTGAAAGTCGACGCATAGCAGATAGCCGAGATCGGTCGATGGAATTGGGGATCGAGGCCAGAGTTTTCTACTTTGATTTCGATGCCCTCTTGTGATCTCGTCATATAGGCTCAGCAGGCCCAAAGCGGTCGAGTACAAGCGGAATATCTATCCTAGTAGTCGCGGAACTCCACCTCCGACTTCGCTTGAAGCCGGACCGTTGAGGCGATGAAGCTATTGATGATCTGCATGCCTCATCGGAACGGCAATCTTCTTGGCTGCCCCTCGGTCAATACCGGGTTTCGGCCAGCTCAGTGATGCGTTTGATCCACCAGCAGCGCCCAGAAAGCGAACAGCGGCGTATCCAGGGATCTCATTGCATGTTTGATGCCTGGCGGATTGTAGAATGATCCACCGATGCCCGGCGAAAACCACTCCTTGTCAGCCTGCCTGAACTCGGAATCCGAAAGCACGAGGTAGGTTTCTTCCGGCGGATGATTGTGGTCGGGATACCGGACGTGAGGAGCCATCAAAGTGACGCCGAGCCATAGATCGTTTCTGTCCTCGATGCCGCCCGGACCAAGGATCATCGCGTTGGCGTGACCGTCAGCGAAATTGCGGCTGGCAGACGGGGCGGGATTTGATTTCGGCCGCCATTCGAGCAGCGGCTCGATCGCCTTGAAGCGTTCGACCAAGTTGCGGAGCGTGGACGGGATCGTCTCTTCCGCCAACGCCGAGCCAAGATGAGAACAGACCGGCTTGCGGCTCCCGGCCTTGGTCCTTTCCAGTCCGGGAACTTCAGATTGGGCGAAGAGCTGGATGATCGATCTGCGCGATCGCAGGTCGTGTGAGAACTGGTCGAAGGCCACGAACGCGGTGTCTACAAAATATTGCAGGGCGTCACTTCTGTTCATCTCGCAGCCCTTGTTGTGCGCGTTCGTTGCCGGGTCAAATATCTTTCGCCAGTCGCAGTGCGTCGTAGATCGCGGCGTGGGTGTTGCGAGCTGAAACGGCATCGCCGATACGAAACAATTGGAATTGGCCTTGCGGGTTCCGCACCACCGACTGCGCTTGTCCGGCAATGAGCTCATCATGCGAAATCTCGCCGTGATTGGTCGATTTCGGTTTCAGCTCGAAATAGATGTCATCGAGCGGAATGGTGCCGTGGTTGACGACAACCTGGTCCACGACGCGCTGCCGGGATATGCCGCCGTAGTCGCTGCCGACATTTGCAATGAGCTGGTTGCCATTCTTTTCAACGGACTCGAGCCGATAGGTAACTGTGAAGGTCACATCGAGCTTTTGCAGGACCCGCATGTAGGGCACGAGGTTCATAGCCATCACCTCGGGGGAGAAGGACCGGTCCGGCGTCATGATCTCGACCTTCGCTCCCCCACCCGCGATGAATTCCGCGGCCTGGAGGGCGGCATGGTCGCCGGCGTCGTCGAAGATGAGGACATTGCTTCCCGGCTTTACGTCTCCGGAGATGATGTCCCATGAAGACACAACCAACTCGTTGCCCTTGGAAAGGACATCGGTGTGCGCCACCCCGCCCGTCGCGATGATGACGACATCAGGATTTTCCGCCTCGATGGTTTCGGCTTCTGCCCAGGCATTGAACTTGATGGTCACCCCGTATTTTTCGCACTGGGCCATGCGCCAGTCGATGATGCTCATCATCTCCTTGCGGCGTGGGCTCAGCGCTGTCAGGCGGATCTGTCCTCCCGGCCCGCTGGCGGCCTCGAAGACCACGACCTCGTGTCCCCGCTCGCCCGCCACGCGGGCCGCCTCTAGGCCGGCCGGACCTGCGCCGACCACGACAATTTTCTTGCGGGTTTCGGCCTTGGGGACGATGTGCGGCATGGTCAGTTCGCGGCCGGTTGCGGCGTTGTGAATGCAGTATGCCGCTCCGCCCTGATAGATACGGTCAAGGCAATAGTTGGCGCCCACGCAGGGCCTGATTTCGTCTTCACGCTTCTCGATGATCTTGCGCACGATGTGTGGGTCGGTCATGTGAGCGCGCGTCATGCCGATCATGTCGACCTTACCCGATGCAATCGCGTGGCGCGCCGTCGCTACATCCGGTATTTTCGCTGCATGGAAGGTTGGGAAGTTGGTAGCGGCACGAATCTCGCCGGCAAAATCAAGATGCGGCGCATTCGCCATTCCCTGGATCGGGATGACGTCCGTCAGGCCCGCATCGGTGTCGATATGGCCGCGGATCACGTTGAGGTAATCGACAAGTCCGCTTTCCTTGAGGCGCTTGGAGATTTCAATGCCCTCCGACTTGCCGGTGCCGCCGGGGAGACATTCATCCGCCGTATAGCGCACGCCCAGAATGAAGTCCTCGCCGACCCTTGAGCGGATCGCCTTCAAGACGTCCATGCAGAAGCGCATGCGGTTCTCAAGGGAACCGCCATAAGGGCCGTCAAGGTCGTTCATGAGAGGCGACGTGAACTGTTCGAGCAGGTGACCGTAGGCCTCGAGCTCGACGCCATCCATCCCGCCCGCCTTCATCCGCTCCGCGGCGTCCGCGAAGTCCTTGATGATGCGCTCGATATCCCAGTCTTCAATCTTCTTGGGAAATGCGCGGTGGGAGGCTTCACGATGATGGGACGGCGCCACGACGGGAAGCCAGTCGCCCTTGTCCCAGCGTGTACGCCGTCCAAGATGGGTTAGCTGGATCATGATGGCGGCGCCCTCTTCGTGCACCGCATCTGTCATTTGCCGGATCCACGGCACGATCTCGTCCTTGTAGGCGAGCAGGTTGTTGAAGACCGGGGGACTGTCCTTCGAGACGGCCGCGGACCCGGCTGTCATCGTCATCGCCACACCGCCCTTTGCCCGTTCCACCGTATAGGCAAGATAGCGTTCCTTCGGCATCCCATCCTCCGGATAGGCCGGCTCGTGGGAGGTCACGATGATGCGATTGCGCAGGGTCAAATGCTTGAGTTTGTAGGGTTGCAGAAGAGGATCGCTCGACATCTGACCGGCTCCGGGCTGGGAGGACAAGCGCGAACGCTAACCGGAAATGTACACACATGTCAAGTTTAGCTTCGGTAAGGTCGACAGAGTTGACATAGGTGTACATTTTGCTGGTTTTCAGTTTGACCTTTTGTTAGGCTGGTCGCTCATGGAGCAGATTTCGAACGATAGCGGATGGCGTGGATCGCCGGAGGGATGGCTTGAGGCCGCCTACGACCTGCTTCTGGAATCTGGCGTAGACACGGTGAGAATTTCGCCACTGGCCAAGAAGTTGGGCCTGTCACGCACCAGCTTCTATTGGTTCTTTAGGGATAGAGAAGAACTGTTGGCTGCCCTCGTAGCGCGTTGGCGCGACAAGAACACCGGCAGCCTCGTCAAGCAGGCCGAGGCGTATGCCGAGACGGTGGCCGAAGCGATGCTGAACGTTTTCGACTGCTGGCTCGACAAGTCCTTGTTCGATGCCCAGTTCGAATTCGCAGTCAGAAGCTGGGCGATTCAATCCCCTGACATTCTGGCGGAGGTCCAGAAAGCCGACCAGACGCGTCTCGACGCGATGAGCCAGATGTTCGTCCGCTTCGGTTACAAGGAAAGCTTGGCCGACGTTCGAGCGCGCACTGTCTACCTCGTGCAGATCGGCTACATCTCAATGCAGACCCGGGAAGATCTCACGGCCCGCATGAAGCGCATTCCCGGCTACGTGGAGATTTTTACAGGCGAGGCCCCGCAGCAGCGCGAGCTGGATCGGTTCTTCGCCAGACATGACTATTTGGCGGACTGAGGAAGAGTTGCGACAATGAGCAAACCCATGAGCATCGGGATAATTGGTGGAGGGGGCTGGCTTGGACGCGCCTTCGCCGAGGCCATTGTCGATGCGCAAATAGTTGCCGCAGAGCACCTCGCGCTCTCTTACAGAAGCGGGCAACCCGGCTTTCTGCCAAACGCTATCTGGACCAGGGACAATCAGGAACTGGTGGATCGATCTGATGTCATCATCGTCTCGGTCCGACCCCAGGATTGGCCTGCCATCGAGATTTCTGCGCCCGGCAAACTCGTGATGTCGGTCATGGCCGGGATTCCTCTCGACCAATTGGCTCGACGTCTCAAGACCGACCGCGTCGTCCGCACGCTTCCTAATGCAGCCGCAGAGATGCGCAATTCCTACGCGCCCTGGATAGGCTCCCAAGGCGTCACCGTAGATGATCGCAATGTTATTCGCCGGATCCTGGAAGCCTGTGGCGCTGCCGACGAAGTCAAAACCGAAGCAGATATCGACTACATGACCGGCCTTACCGGATCCGGCCCGGCGTTTCCGGCGCTTTTGGCGGCGGCGATGATGGACGATGCCGTCGGTCGAGGAATAAGCCCGGACATTGCCCGAAGGAGCGTCAGCGCGGTGCTGATTGGAGCGGGAAAACTCATCGAGGCTCGCGCAGACAACCCCAAAGACATCGTCCAGACCTTCCTCGACTACCGCGGCACCACCGCAGCGGCAATCGAGGCCATGCGCGCAGCCGGGTTTGAAGCGGCCGTGGCAGACGGGCTTGCCGCAGCGTTTCAGAAATCCGTGACGATGGGACAGGCCACCTGACATGTGGCGCGAAACGGCCGTTTAGCTGCTAGCCATTGGCGGGCGGCTTTTTACGCAATGGCGGACATTGACTTCGACTAGGCGGAGGGACTGGTTTCGGGAACTCGCGAAGGGCGAAAGAACGACCGAAATGAGGCGCAAAGCGCCATTGTCAGAGTGGCTGATCAGCCGGCAACGCGGCTGCTGCAGGCGGGAGAAAATCTCGACCTGCCGTAGCCTACAAAATTCGGCGCTGGTGTCAAAATAAATACGTGGAATCAAACGGATAGAGAGCTACGGCGTGCAAAGAGAAACGCCGAGGAAAGCCCAAAAAAACTCCTCCGAAGGCAGAGGTCACAGGTTCGAATCCTGTCGGGTGCGCCATTTCTCAAGGGTACGACCCGGAGACATGGGTAATGGTTTATACCGGAGACATGGTGGACTGCACCCCTTGGATGAGCCACCAATTACGAACAGTTCCCCAGATTTTTGGATTGCGTACAACCTCCTAGCGCAACGGTTAAGTAGGCGACCGCGGGAAGTCCGCGGAGGGTCAAGCTTGTGCAAAAACGCCGGGCATAGCTCCAATAAGATCCGTGGATCATGTACTGTGATGAGACGTCGGGACCGAGGATCAGCGGATATGGACGAGGAGGGCTTGGCCGAGATCTCAGCCCGATATATTCGCTTCGCCGATACGGAAGCTCGCGGTCGCTCGCCGCTCTACGAGGAGTTGGCTCGGGCAGTCGCTGGGGATCGGGAGGCGCTCGGTTTCCTGTCGACCCTTCCGGACCTAAAGCGGCAACCGAACCTTCTACTTGCCGCGGTGCGTCACCTGTTCGGTACGCCGACAGGGTGGACCGAGTTTCGCCAGGCGCTTCAGGCTAATCCAGACGCTATCCGCTCGCTTATGCTCGAGCGCTCAACGCAAACCAATGAGCCGGGAAGATGCGCCACCCTGCTCCCCGTCCTGGCGCGGTTGTCGCAGCCGCTGGCGCTCATCGAGGTCGGGACATCCGCAGGGCTCTGCCTCATGCCGGACCTCTACGGCTATGACTATGGACGCACGGTGATCCGCGGACCCGCGATGGCCTTGGAGCAGCCTGTCTTCCGATGCTTCGCCAGCGAAACAACGCCATTGCCGACGGCCTTGCCGCAAGTCGTCTGGCGGGCGGGATTGGACCTGAGCCCGATAGATGCTTCGGACGACTCGCAAGTCGCATGGCTTGAGACACTGGTCTGGCCGGAACAGACAGCACGGCTCGCCAATCTACGGGCGGCCCTGAAGATCGCTGCCACAGTCAAGCCTCGGGTGGTGAAGGGCGACCTGCGCGGGAGCGACCTCGTGCAACTCTGCAACGAAGCGCCGAACGACGCTACACTCGTCATCTTTCACACAGCCGTCCTCGACTATGTCTCCGACCCTGGTGACAGAGAAGCTTTCGCCGAGCAGGCGATGCGTCTCTCGCCTTATTGGGTATCGAACGAATTCCCTCGCGTCTTCCCGTCCATCGCCACACGCGCCGAAACAAGCTGGCCGCCCGGCCGCTTCTTCTTATCTGCGAATGGCTCCCCTGTAGCTTGGACTGACCCGCATGGCGCCTCGCTCGAATGGATCGCGAACGAGGCGTAGGATATTGGTGGCGGATTACCGTCCTTGGCTAGAGGCGCCATCAGTTCCCAGCTTCATCTATGCTCGTTTCGACTGCTGCGTCTCGAATTCATTGGAAGCGACCTCTCCGACTTGTCTTGTCACCGCCTCTACCGGTCGGCCGAGAACGAGAATGGCGAGCCGAGGCCCGCGCAGACCGTCTCCGCAATCGGGAACCACAGCTATCGGCCAGCCGTTTACACTGCAAACCCACCTGGCGATCCTCAGAGGCCGGGCCGAGTTCTCCGAGATCCGCAAATTGGAGATTGATCATGACAAGCGCTGCCGACCGCGATCCGCGCCACCACACGCAGAAGATGCAGAAGAAATTGGAGGAGGTGAAACAGCACCTTCGCGAGGACATTGAGAAGGTCGATGAGCCGCAGCTGAAGGCGATGTTCGAGACGTCCGCCGAGGTGATCGGCGGTCTCCAGAAAGCGTTCCAGGACTATGAACAAAAGAATGAACCCGCTTGGCGTTGAACGAGTTGTTCGTGGATAGACCCCGAAGGGAGCGCCCCCGTGCCCGCACCGCCCGAAATGGATGTCGTCCTCGAAAAGCTGCCGTTGAGGATCGGCGCCTACATACCCGACGATTTGCTGGAGGACTGGTTTGCGCCGGGAACCGGCATGAACCCGGTCAGCAAGGAGGCGCTTGCCGCCGCCAAGAATTACGGTTGGCGCTTCGAATGCGACTTCAAGCACTACCCCGACCGCAAGGAGGGCGTGTTCTGGAAGTGGGTGCCGGCGATCTGATCCACGCTAGACGATTCATCGTTTTACGGAAACGCAGAACCGGTCTATCTTTTTTGACGCAATTCCGGACGGAAAACCGTTTCACACTTTTCCTGGAATTGCTCTAGCCTCAGCCTATCGGCGTCGTCACCTTGCCGGTTCCGCCGCATTCGGGGCAGGTTCGGCCGTCGATCATGCCTGACCCTGCACAGCGGCGGCAAATGTTCTCGCCAGCGCCGGGGACGCCTGCCGGAACCTCGTCCATGTTGGATTGAGCGGCTTGCCGGGGCTTGCCCTGCAGCTTGTTTCTCAACCGGGCGACCAAGCCTTCGTCGACCTCGAGCGGCTTGCTGCTGTCGTCCGGCAGGCCTTCGCCGGATTGGCCGATGGTTTCATTGCGCGGCCGGTCATTCATGCCTGTCGTGATCTTCTGAGCCATTGCGTTGCCGTTACGCCTTGCAATTTTTCGAACGCCTCAGCTCCGCAGAGGTTCCGGTTGCGGCCAGCCGCCTTCAGCCGGGTTTTGCCCGTGCCGGCCGGCGGCCGCGGCTGGCGAGGATGGTGGGAAGCGTGACCGGACGAAAATCCCAGCTGTCGACACCAACGTCATACTGGCGCGTGACCGGGGTGAGCCGGCCGTGCGAATGGCCATGCAGGTCGATCGACCTCCTGCCGATCTGGTTCCAGGTGCGAAAAGGATAGTGGCAAAGGATCAGCAGGCTGCCATCGAGCGTCAGCTCCTTGTAGTGTTGCGTGCTCGCCCAACCCGTCGCGTCAATGGTGGCCGCAGCATCGTTGTTGCCGATGATCAAGTGCTTGCTGCCATGAAGAGACGACAGCAGTGACGACACGAAGGACGCCGAGCCCCTGGCAAAATCGCCGAGGTGCCAGACCTCGTCGTCCGGGCCGACAGTCTCGTTCCAGAACGCAATGAGTGCCCGATCATGCTCCGCCAGCGAGCCGAACGGGCGGCGGTCGATGCGCAAAATGCGCGGGTCGCTGAAATGCGTGTCGGCGGTGAAGTAGATCATGCGCGCTCGCTGGGGCCCGTTGTCGAACTGCCGCGCATGTAGGCGCGTGGCGCACCAAGTCCATGTTGCTCTCCCGATGCTTGCTCAACCCGCTCGATCGCCGGTTGTTCCTGTAAACAGGCCCAGGCGGCTTCCGCTTGTTGGAACTTTAAGAAGGGGGGAACTTTAAAAAGGGGAACTTTGAACATGGGAACTTTGAAATGAGACGCAGGTTAGAATGCTTGAGGCCGATGCTCTGAAAGGACCTCGACGATGACCGACGCAGCACCTGTTGGGCGAAGCCCGGCTCAAGCGCGGGGCGATATCGACGCCGGGCGCGAAGGCGATAAGACACCGGGAATCGATCCGGCCGCGGCTCCCATGGAAACGGACGCGGAATCGGCCGGCAGCGTTCCGGCAAAGGATCGGTCTGCGCCTCATGAAAAGCCGGAGTTCACCAACCAGGCGAGCTATGCCAATGCGATGCGTCCGCTGAAGGATGAGCCAGACGTCCGGCCGCGCCGATATGGGCCGGTGCTGGTGATTGCCGCCATCGTCGTGCTCGCCGCGGCGGTTTTCATCGGCGCAGCCATGCTGCGCTGAATATCGCAGATCCGAGAGCAGTGGCTGGACATTTTGCTTCCGGTCCGAGAACTTGCTGACGCGCCAGGTTGAGGCGCGATCAGTCCGGTGCACGTTGACCACGAACCAGGAATTCTTTGCCCGAGACGCCACCACCGTGGCGCGCGACATGATTGGGGCGACGCTGCTTTTGCACGGCGTTGGCGGCATCATCGTCGAGACCGAGGCCTATCGCCCCGATGACCCGGCTTCGCATGCTTTCGGTGGCAGGACGGTGCGCAATGGCGCAATGTTCGGCACCCCAGGCAGCGCCTATGTCTATCGCTCCTATGGCCTGCACTGGTGCCTCAATGCCGTGTGCCTGCCCGGCAGTGCCGTGCTCATCCGCGCAATCGAACCGCAATCCGGGCTGGAGGTTATGCGGGCCAATCGCGGCGTTGACGACCCCCGGCTGCTTTGCTCGGGACCCGGTCGTCTTTGCCAGGCGCTGGCAATCGACACATTCCATGACGGGCTGCCACTGGACGTGCCGCCATTCGAATTCAGGCAGCCGGGCGACGCCAGCGCCATTCTTACAGGCCGCCGGATCGGCATTTCCAAGGCTATCGATGCCGAGTGGCGGTTCGGCCTGCGCGGCTCGGATTATCTGAGCCGCAAATTCTGACGCCTGCGGCAGCGGCAGAGCAGCTGCCTGGCATCACTCGTCGGGTTTGCCGAGATGCATGGGTGTCGCCTGCTGGCGGGCTTCCCTGGTCACCTCGTCGGCTCCGGCAGGTGAAATCCCCCGCAACGCCTTCGCGGCTTCGACCAGGCGGCCGCGATCATTGCCGAAGCTCTTGATCAGCTGACGGACCTGGTCGGCGGTGATGCCGTTCTGCTGGGCAAAATACTCGACTTCACGGTCGTCTTCCGCCGAAACGCGATCGCGGTCGCGGAAATCTCGCTTGCTCTTATCGTCGGCCATTTTTTCCTCCTGGTGGAGCTTCGCATCAACGGCAACGTGGGCAAGCGGCTTTCGTTGCCGCGACCAGGCGGACTTTTGCGCCGCCGAGCCGACTGACCAGGAACCATGAGGCGAGCAGCCGGTTTGGCTTGGATGCAGCAGCCACCAATTCATACCGATGGAGATTACGATGACGCTCGCAAGCAAAACCACTGTAGTTGCCGCGGTGCTGGCCATGTTGGCCGCGCCGGCATTCGGCCAGACGAGCCCGCCCGCGCCCGCAGCTCCGGCGCCCGGAATGAGCGGGCAGAGCCAGGATGCCATGCGCGATATGATGCGCCAGATGATGACCGAGATGCTGGAGGAGAGAATGCAAGAGGATCGCGCGCCCCGGGCGGAACGGCGCGGTCGCGACCGCTGGCATCGCGACTACAGGATGGGCCCGCCTGACCGAGGCTGGGAGACGGGTGGCGGCGGTGGCATGGGACGGGGGATGCATGGCGCGAGGATGCGAATGATGTTCGCCATAGTCGATGCCGATGGCGACGGCGCGCTTTCTCAGGCAGAAGTCCAGGATTTCGTCGGGCGGATATTCAACGCCGTCGATGAGGACGGTGACGGCAGCGTCGACATGCAGGAAATCCGGTCCTTCTTTCACGGAGGCGGCACCGAGGATCAGGAGTAAGTCTCCCACCGGTCGGCAAGAGGCCTAGCCGAGCAGCGCCACCTACGTCGGCCGGGAAGATGAAAAGTCGCTGGCAACGGGATACCAGGCTGCCAGCCGGGGAGATCCGTTCCTTGGCTGGCATTCGAACGCCGGCGGACCAATCAGACCAGCAGGGATTCGTTGGCCATGACAGAGAAAATTACGGAGAAAACTCCGACCATCGCCCGTATCTGGCGCGGCAGAACCGTGCCTGAAAAGGCGGATGCCTACGAGAGTTACAATTACGAAGCCGGCATCAAGCCGCTGATCGAGAAGGCACTGGGCGTGCAGACCTTTCGCGAGGACACGCCGAGCCATTCGGAATTCGTGACGATCTCCTATTGGGAAAACGTCGAGGCGATGGCGGCGTTCACCGGCGGCGATCCGACGAGGATCCACCATCTGGAGCGTGACGATGAGTTCCTGATCGAGCTGCCGTCGAGGGTGCAGGTGCTGCGCATCCGCTCCAGTCACGGCCGCCTGGCATAGGGCGCCGCCGCTGCCCAGATCTATGGAATCGCCGTCAAGTCGATTTCGGTAATGTGCCAGCGGCCGAGATTTGCGGTGTAGAGCTTGTCGCCCTTGAAGGCGATGTTGGTGGGATGGGCGAGCGTGGTTGCCGCCGGATCCTCGATCAGCACCTCGAGCCCGCTATCCTGTCGCCAGCGATAGATGCGGCTCGGCTCGTAGCACGAGATGAACAGCGAACCGTCCGGGGCCAAGGCGACGCCATCAGGGACGTTGTTCACGCCGTCCACGACGAGCTGGCGAGGTCTTGCCGTGCCGTCGGCACGGATCGGCACATAGCTGACGCAGGCCGCATGGCTTTCCACGACGTAAAGCCCATTGCCATCCGGCGCCATCGCCATGCCGTTGGCGAAGGCCATGGTCTCGCGGCACCACAGGCCGCCTTCGCCGGTCTGCAGATCATAGCGGAAGATGCCGGAGCGGTTGTCTTCGCCGAGGCTGTCGGAAACGTAGAGCCAGCCGCGCGCCTCGTCGACGATCGGATAGTTCGGCACGCGGATGCCCGCCGAGGCGAAGCGCGTCATATCAGCCGTCGCGGCATCCCAGCGAAAGGTCGCCGAATGTCTCAAATCGCATGCAAAACAGTTTCCCGCGCTATCGAAGGCGATGCCGAGCAGAAAGCCTTCCGTGCCGCCCATGCGTTCGACCGAGCCGCCATCGGCGGCCAAGCGCAGCAGGTCGCCGGTTTCGGTGCCGCACCAGATCGAGCCGTCGCGATGGATCGCCACGCCTTCCGGATGCGCGACGCGCGGGCTGGTGAAGATGCCATCGAAGAAGACCCTCGCGGCCGACATTTCGAGCAACGGCTTTGCCATGCGCACCCCCTTCAATCCGGTGCAGTATGCGACCGCTGTGCGGCGATGCAGCGCTCGACCATCCGCCGGTCGGTGGCGAGGATCTCGGCGATCAGGGCGCTGCGCTCCCTCGCGCTGACGAATTCGAGGCGCCGCAGACCGAGCGGGTCGATGCGGTTTCGCAGGATGTCGAGCGTCTCGTTCGAGGGTAGCGCAAGTTCGCGGCAATCGGCATCGAATGTCAGGGCAAAGCCGGTGGCATCCTGGAGCTGCTGGCGCGTCACGCCCGGCCTGGTTTCGATGACGGCCAATTGCCGGCTCTCCCCGTCGAGCCGAAACACGCAAAGGTCGGTGAACACCAATGCCGCGCCGGTCCGATAGCCCATCGGCTCGCGTTCGGCCTCAGTCAACAGGCCGCGCGCCGAGCTGGCAATCTCGACCGTCTCGACCAGCGACTGCACGGAATGGCGGGGGACGTAGAGCAGATAATCGCGATGCATGTTGGCGACGTCGGCCATGCCGCCTTGCCCGGGCAGCCGGATAAGGCTGCCGTCACGCTTGCGCAGCGCAATGGTGTTGACGCGCCCACGGCGGTCGACCTGCGCGGCACCGACGATCTCATGCGTCACCGCGCCGGCCTGATAGTAGGTCGAATAGGTGTCGTCGCCGCCGGCATGCGCCACCGCCGTCTCGCAATCGAGGCTTTCGATCAGCGACAGGATCATCGGGCTCGGTGCTATGTCGAGATGACCGCAACTCATGGTAGCGATGATCATGTCCGGCGCGTGCGTCGCTTTGGCCAGCCGGTAGGCGACATTGGCGAGCGGCGACACCGCGCCGGCACTGGCAAAGCTCTCATTGTCGAGCTCAGCGGCGATGCGGGCGGCGATGATCTCGTCGATGGACGCCTCCTTGTTGCCGTGCACGAGCCTGGGCATTGCGAGGACTGTTTCAGCGCCGACTTTTGCAGCATCTTGAACCCGCTCCGGCACGCCTTCCGAAGGCATGCCCAGGCTGTCCGACAAAGGTATTTCCTTGGCCGCGAACGCCCCCGCCAACGCTTGATAATCCGTCACATAGAATGGCAGGCAGGAGGCGGGATAGGCGCCGCCTGCTGCCAGCGCGATCGCCGACACCCGGTTGCGGGTCAAAATGCTCTGCCGACCATCATGCCGCAGCGCTCCGACCGGGACGATCTCCTCGACCGTCACCAGCACCTGGCGCGCCGCGCCGGCCATGGCGAAATCCAGCGCCCGTGGTCCGATGATCTGGACATTGCCGCTCTCGTCGGCACGCTGGGCATGGACGACGAACGTATCGAGCCGCAAGGCCGGGATGATCCCGGTCGTAATTCCCGCGATCGGATCGGGCGCGGCGATCGCACCCGGCACGCGCGCCAGCATGTCCGAACCCTCCGGAAGCTGAAACGGCATCGACGGCAGGTTCTGCTGCCCCGCCCGCAGCGCCTGGATCATAGCCAGCGCCGTCCAGTCGCGGACCGGCACGGCATTGGTCTCGGCGGCCGCGCGGAAGCGCGGCGGCAAGCCAAAAATATCGAGGCTGGAAAAGCAGATATCGACCGCCGCCACGGCATTCGCTTCGAGAAGCAGTTCGAGCGGCAGGCCGCCGGCCCAGCAGACATAGCGAAGATCCTTGACGCCCAAGCGGGCGATGGCCCGCAGCAGGGCGATCGGCAGCCGGGCAAAATGATGGCCACCGACACCGAAGACGTCGCCGCCGCCGACCATCGCGGCCAGGCCCTCGACATCGGTGAAGCGCGGCCGGTTTTGCTTGACCAGGGACGTCATTGCCCAGCCTTCGCCCGCGCGGCGCTTTTTTCGGCGAACGCCTTCACCCGCTGCTGGCCGGTCTCGCTACGATAAAGCCCGCCCAGTACGTCGCGCTCCATGGCAAGGCCTTCCGCCAAGTCGCCCGACACGGCGTGCGCCGTCAGCGCCTTCAATGCCTCGATCGCGGCAGCCGGTTCGGCGGCTATCATGCCGGCGAGTTCCAGCGCCCGTGGCATCAGCTTTTCGGCGTCGACGACCTCGTTGACCAGCCCGGCGGCGACGAGCTCGGAAGCCGGCACGATGGCGCCGGTCATCAGCAAAAGGTTGGAGCGGTTGCGGCCGAGCTTCTGGACGCTGCGCTGCGTGCCGCCGCCGCCCGGGACCAGCCCGAGCTTGATCTCGGGCAGGCCGAGCTTCGCGAACTGGTTGGCGATGACGATGTCGCAGCACAGCACCAGCTCCATGCCGCCGCCGAGCGCAAAGCCGTTGACCGCGGCGATGACCGGCTTGCGGTTGTTCTCGACTGCCGCATACATGCGCGTGCCGGCGGCCTGGAAGGCGTCGAACTCGATAGCTGTCTGGGCAGCGTATTCCTTGATGTCGGCGCCGGCCATGAAGCCGCGCCCCTCGCCGGTCACTACGATCGCGCCGACGCCGTCATCCTGCGACAGCGCCTCGAAAACCTCGGTGATCTCGCTTTGCATCAGCCGGTTCATGGCGTTGAGCTGATCGGCGCGCCGGAAGGTGACGACTGCGACGCGCCCGGATATTTCCAAGCTGAGTGTCTGGTAAACGCTCATCGTCAGGCAGCATCCACGGTCATATCGCCGGACGCCTCAAGCGCTGCAATCTCGCCGCTGGAGAGGCCGAACTCGGCCAGTATCTCGCGGCCATGCTGGCCGACCAGCGGCGCCGGCCGCTCTATGGTAGCCGGCGTCTCGCTCATCTTGACAGCCGGCGCGACCACCCTGACCTTGCCGCCGCGCGGATGATCGTAGCTGGTGATCATGCCCAGGTGCTTAACCTGCGGGTCCTCGGCTGCGCGCCTTATGTCCTTCACCTCGGCGCACCAGATGTCGGCTGCGAGCAGCCGCGCCAGCAGGTCCTGCGTGGCAAACTTCCTGGTTTCGGCGTTGACCTTGTCGAACACCTCGTCGCGCCTGTCGAACAGGGTCTTCAGATCGTCGTAGACGGCAAGCTGCGGCGCCTCCAGCACTTCGTACAGCGTCTTGAACGGGCTCATGGCGATCGACACATAGCCGCCGTCCTTCGCTTCATAGACACCGAACGGCGCCTGCATGCCGGGGTGGCCGATGCCGGAATTCGGGCGCACGAAATCCTCACCGAGATTGAGCACGGCGACATATTCCTGATTGAGATGCGCCAGCATGCCGGCGAGCAGATTGACCTCGATCTTCTGGCCCTTGCCGGTCTTCTCGCGATAGTAGAGCGCCGACAGGATGCCGTAGACCATGTTCATGGCGCCGATCTGGTCGGCCAGGCCGGCACCGGCCGGAACAGGAGCCTGATCGCCGCGGCCGGTGTTGGAGATCAGCCCGGACAATCCCTGGATCAGCATGTCCTGGCCGGGGCGCTCAACGTAGGGGCCCTCCTCGCCATAGCCGGAACCCGAGCAATAGATGATGGCGGGATTGACCGCCCTGAAATCCTCGTAGCCATAGCCGAGCCTGGCGAGCACGCCGGGGCGGAAATTCTGCACCACCACATCGGCCTTCTCAGCCATGTCCATGATGATGGCATGCACCTTGCGGCTTTTCAGGTTGAGCGCGATGGAGCGCTTGTTGCGGTTCCAAGCGAGGAAATTCGGGCTTTCGGAGCCGCCGACCCATTTGGCGAAGAAGGTCATGCCGCGGAACATGTCGCCGGCGCCTGAACGCTCGATCTTGATGACGTCGGCGCCCATGTCGCCGAGCAGCTGCGTGGCGAACGGCCCCTGCAGCAGATGGCTGAAATCGAGGATGCGGACGCCTTCGAGGGCCTTGTTCATTTTTGTCTCATTGGTTGTCAAAGCAGGTCGGGTACGTAGCGGGGTGCCGCGGTGAGGCCGCCGTCGACGCGCAGGTCGGTACCGGTGGTGAAGCCGGCGGCGTCGGAGGCGAGATAGACGGCGGCTTCTGCCACTTCGGACGGTTTGCCGATGCGACCGAGCGGATGCATTTTCACCCAGGCCTTGGCGAGATTGCCGCCGATCTCCTTGATCAGTTTGTCGTTCATCGGCGTGTTGATGGTTCCGGGCGAGATCGAGTTGACGCGGATGTTGAGCGGGCCGAACTCGACCGCCATCTGACGCGTCATCGCCATCACCGCACCTTTGGCGCCGGCATAGGCGGTCCAGCCGTCGAGCCCGATATGACCTTGCGCCGAGGCCATGTTGATGATCGAGCCCGATTTCTGCGCGATCATATGCGGCAGCGCATATTTGCAGCCGCGGAACACGCTGGTCAGGTTGACTGCGATCAGCCGGTGCCACTGCTCGTCGGTCATCTCATGGACCGGCATGCCGCCGATGGCGATGGCGGCATTGTTGACCAGAATGTCGAGATGGCCGGTTTTGCCGACGGCGCCGTCTACCAGGGCGGCGATGTCGGCCTCCTCCGCCACGTCGCAATGGATGTAGTCAGCGCGGTGGCCGGCGGCGCGCAGCTCGGCTGCGAATTTTTCGCCCTTCTCATCATCGATGTCGCCGAGGAAGACGTGCGCGCCCTCACGCGCCATTGCCTCGCTGATCGCATGGCCGATGCCGTCGGCGGCGCCGGTGACGATTGCGGTTTTCCCTTTGAGACGATCCATGTCAGACTCCAATGGCGCGCCGGCGCTTCGCTTCGTCGAAAGCGACGGCGGCAATGATGATCATGCCGGTGATGACCAATTGCCATTCGGTCGGCAGGCCGAGCCCGCGCAGCCCGTTGGACAGGAACTGCAGGATCAACACGCCGAGCGCCATGCCGGTCAGGCTGCCGATGCCGCCGGCAAGGCTCACCCCGCCGAGCACGGTGGCGGCGACGACCTGGAACTCGAAATTCAGCCCAGCCGTATGCTGCGCCGAGCCGACGCGGGCGGCCAGGATAATGCCGGCTACCGTTGCCAGCAGCGCGCTGATGATGAAGCAGATGAACTTGACGCGGCGCACGTCGTAGCCTGCCAGCCGCGCTACTTCCGGATTGCCGCCGACGGCATAGATCTGCCGCCCGAACGGCCGGTGCTGCATCACGTAGGCGAAGACGGCGAGCAGAACGAGGGCAATGACAGCCGAATAGGGAACGACGTTGAACAGGCGACCGTCCGACAGCGCGATGAAGCTGTCGAGCGCTGCATCGTCGGGGATGGCGCGCTGGCCGGTGTAGAGGTAGACACCGCCGCGCATGATGAACATCGTGCCCAGGGTCACGATCAGCGAGTTGATGCCGGCATAGGCCGTCAGATAACCATTCACGACGCCGATGATCAGCCCGAACAGCAGCGCACCGCTGATGCCGAGCACAAGCGAGTTGGTGTCGTTCATGATGATGATCAGCGGCAGCGCGATGGTCGCCAGCAGCGACCCGATCGAGATGTCGACCTCGCCGGAGATGAAGACGATGGCGCAGCCTATGCCGGCTGTCAGTGCTAGCGAAGCCTGACCGAGCACATTGGTGATGTTGCGCACAGAGAAGAAATTCTCGGCGGTGAAGGAAAAGAACGCGATCACCAGGATGAGGCAGAGGAGCAATGCCACTTCCTGCCGTGCGACGAGCCGCGCCAGCATGGACGGCCCAGCTTTCATCGTGTCGGTGCCTGCCAGGCTCATCACTTGGTCCCGTTCCGAGGCGTCATCGTCTTAGCCGATCGCCGCATTGAGGATGTTCTCCTGCGTGGCCTCGTCGCGGGACATGATAGCGGTGAGGCGGCCTTCGCACATCACCGCGATGCGGTCGGCAAGCCCCAGCAGCTCGGGCATTTCGGACGTCATCATGACGACCGCCAGGCCTTCGCCGGCGAGCCGGTCGATGAGCGCAAAAATCTCCGACTTGGCGCCGACGTCGATGCCGCGGGTCGGTTCGTCGACGACGATCACCTTGAGACCGCGCATCAGCCAGCGCGAGATCAGCACTTTCTGCTGATTGCCGCCCGACAGGTTCTTGACCTGCTGGAACAAGCTGGGCGTCCTGATGCGGAAACGGTCGACATAGTCCTGCACCGCTTTGCGTTCGCTTGCCTTATCGACGAAGCCCATCCTGGCGAAGGCACCGAGCGAGGCGAGGCTGGCGTTCTGGTAGACCGGCAGCTCGCCCATCAGCCCTTCGCTCTTGCGGTCTTCGGTGAGCAGGCCGATGCCGAGCCGGACGCCGGTGTGCGTGTCGTGCGGCAGCAGCGGGCTGCCATCGACCGAAATAGTGCCGGAGGTGATCGGATCGAAGCCGACAATCGCCTTGGCGAGCTCGGTCCGACCCGCCCCCATCAAGCCGAAGAAGCCGAGGACTTCGCCGGCATGCGCTTCGAACGACACGTCCTTCAGCTTCTTCGCCGTGCTAAGTCCTTGCACGGAAAGGGCGACCTTGCTGCCTGGTGCACCGCGCTTGCGCGGGAACAGGTTTTCGATGCGCCGGCCGATCATGTCCTGGATCAGCGTATCGTTGGTGTGCTCGCCGATCGGCCTGGTCGAGACGTGGCGGCCGTCGCGCAATACGGTCACGGTGTCGGCGATCTCGAAGACCTCGTCGAGCTTGTGGCTGACATAGAGCACGGCGATGCCGAGCGCGGCGAGCCGGCGAATGACGGTGAACAGCAGCGAGACCTCGTTCGGCGTCAGCGAGGAGGTCGGCTCGTCCATCACCACGACGCGTGCTTCATGGGCGAGTGCGCGGGCGATCTCGACCATCTGCTGCTGGCTGACCGGCAGCGATCCCGTGCGCGCCGCCGGGTCGACGTTGAAGCCGATACGCTTGAACAGGGCGGCCGCATCGGCACGGATCTTCTTCCAGTCGATCGACCCGCCTTTGCCGGTCGGATAGCCTTCGAGGAAGATGTTCTCGGCGACGCTGAATTCGGCGATCAGCGCGATCTCCTGGAACACCACCTTGATGCCCTCTTTCAGGCTGTCGCGCGGCGACTTGATGTCGGCCTCGCGGCCGCGCAGGCGAATGGTGCCGGCATCCTTGCCGTAGACCCCGGCCATGATCTTGATCAGCGTCGACTTGCCGGCGCCGTTCTCGCCCATCAATGCATGGATCTTGCCGGGTTCCAGGGTCAGATCGACGTTATCCAGCGCCACCACGCCGGGAAAGCGCTTGCCGATGCCGCGCATCTCCAGCGCCGGCACGCTTTTATCGACAGCCACGGTTTCGGCGGGGTGAAGGAAATCAACCGACATTGGCTCTGTTCCGCACGATGTCGAGATAGGTCGCCAGGATGATGACGATTCCGGGCACCACCATCTGCAGATCCTGGTTCCAGCCGAGGATGATGATGCCGTTGTCGATGACCTTCAGCACCAGCACGCCCAGCAACGTGCCAAGCAGCGAGCCGCGGCCGCCAAGCAGGCTGGTGCCGCCGAGGATGACGGCGGCAATCACCGTCAGCTCGAAGCCGCGGCCGGCGGTCGGCTGGCCGGCATTCATCAGCGACGACAGGATCATGCCGGCAATGCCGACGCAGAGGCCGGTGACGACGAAGGCGAAGAGTTTTAAGCGTTGCGAGCGCACGCCGGAGAGACGAACCGCGCGCTCGTTGGCGCCGACAGCGTAGAGATAACGGCCGAGCGTGGTGAAGCGCAGCGTTGCCGCGGCCAGCGCGAAAATCACCGCGGCAACGACCACGGGCAGCGGGATCGCGCCGATATAGCCGGCGCCGAGATCGGTGAAGCCGGCAAGTCGGTGGTGGTTCTGCACCGCCTCGCGGGTGAACAGATAGACGCCGCCCTGCAGCATCATCATGGTGCCGATGGTGGCGATCAGCGAGTTCACCTTGAGCATGGTGACGACCAGCCCGTTGAACAGGCCGACCGCGCCTGAAAAGGCGAGTGCCGCCAGCAGGCCGAGCGTCAGGCTGTGTGTTGAATTGAGCACGGCCATGCCGATACAGCCGACAAAAGCCAGCGATGCACCGACCGACAGGTCGACTTCCGCGGTGATGATCAGCATCGTCATGCCGGAGGCAACGATCAGCACCAGCGCGCATTGGCGCAGGATGGCGATGATGTTGGCCTCGGAATAGAATTGCGGCGCCGCAATCGACATGGCGATGCAGAGCACGGCCAGGATCACGCCGAGCACCAGCTGGCTGCTGCCCAGCAGCTGGCCGCCGATGAAACGCCTTGGCGCAGAGGATTGCGTAAGCTCGCTCATGTCCATTTCATTTCCGGGCCCGTATCGGTGCCGTCGCCGTTTGGAAACCTGCGGGCCAAAACAGGACGGTTGCCCTGTTTTTCCGTCGGCATATCCGATCCGCTGCCCTTCCCGCCGTGCGGGAAGGGCTACCCGGAATCCTTACTTCTTCAGATCGGCGGAAGTTTTCATGCATTTTTCCGGTGGCTGAAGCGAATTGACGGCATCCCATTTGATTTTGCGTGTGGTGCCATCGTAGTCGTAGAACTTCTTCCAGGCGTCACCGTTCATCGGCGCGGTCGGGCTGACGATGTGTTCCGGCACCTCTTCGCCGTTGAAGAGCTTAACCGCTGCATCGATGGCGGTGTAGCCTTCCTTTTCCGGGAACATCGCGGCCTCGATCCGGTAGGACGGCTCGTTCTGCATCGCATTGATGAAGGCGAGGCCTTCGCCACCGGTGCCGACAGTCAACAGGCCGTCCTGCGGCTTGCCGGCCGCTTTCCAGGCCTGAAGGCCGCCGAGCGAGGAGGAATCGTTGATGCCGTAGATGATGTTGATGTCGGCATTCTTGGCAAGAGCCGCCGAAGAGACTTCGAGTGCGCGATCGGGATTGCCGCCGCCGTCGAGGTCGTGGACCATGACCGCGTCGGGGATGATGGTCTTCAGGCCGTCCATGAAACCCTGCGACCGCAGGACGGTGGCGGACAGCAGCGGCAGGCCGACATTCATCACCTTGGCTTTGCCTTCGAGCTTTTCCTTGGCGTATTTGCCGGCTTCGACGCCGGCGGTGTAGCCGGTGTCGTAGTCGCAGATCGCGACCATTGTGGTCATGCCCTTAACCGGATTGCCTTCGAGCACGACCGGAACGTTGTTGGATTTCGCCTGGCGCAGCAGCGGCACGACGCCTTCCTCGTTGACGGGCGTGATGATCAGGACGTCGACGCCCTTGGCCATGAAATCTTCGGCGGCGGAGACCTCCTTGGCGACGTCCAGATTGGCGTCCTGCACCTCGAGCTCGATACCGAGTTCCTTGGCGCGGGCCTGCATACCCTTGATGACGTTCTGATACCACTCATGCGTGGCGTAGTTGGTGACGTAGCCGATGCGCTTCGGCATGTTTTCGGCCTGTGCCGCGGCGCCGCTCAGAGCCAGCACGGCCGCCGAGGCAAACAGCATCGATTTGGACCAGTTCATGTTTCTTCTCCCTGTATTTCTTGTCAGTTGCTGAACGGATAGTCCCGCCGTTCCGGGTCGGCACGTGAAGAGGCGGCAGCTTCGCCCGCGCCCATCGCCGCCGATATCGTCTCGGCCGCCGCCTTAGTCCGCTCAAAGACGGTGCTGCGATCGAAGCGCGCGGCCTTTTGCGGCAGGAACGGGACGGTTAGCGCGGCAATGACTGCGCCGGGATGGTCGCGCACCGGCGTCGAGATGTTGATGCAGCCCTCGACAGCCAGCGAGGCGCGCATTTCATAGCCGAGCCTTGCGACTTCGTTCAGCCGCGCTTCGATTTCCGCCCGGCTGCCTTGGCCTTCGCCTGCAGCGACGATCCGCTCGACGATGCGGTCGCGCTCGGCGCGGCCAGAATGCGCCAGCAGCACCGCGCCGGAACTCGTTTCGAGGATCGGGAAATGCGAGCCAAGGGCAACCGAATAACGCATCGGCAAAGGCGAATCGATCTGCAGCACGACCAGTGCGCTCTCGCCTTCGCGGACGACCAGATGGCAGCTCTGGTCGGCATTGGCGGCCAGGCCGCGCATCACCGGCAGCGCGCATTCGACCAGGCGGTTCACCGGGGGATGCATATGCGCCAGTTCGAACAGCTTCAGCGACAGGCGGAAGCGGTCCGATTGCGTCCGGAAAATGTAGCCGCGCTTCTCCAGCAGCAGCAGGATGCGGTAGATCTCGTGAATGGAGCGCCCCATTCCGGTGGCGATCTCGGTCTGGGTCAGCGGCTCGCCGCTGGCAGCCATGAATTCCAGTATGTCGAGCGCCTTCTCCACAGCGGGCACGCGGTAGCCGTTGCGGCCGCTTTCGCCTTCGTCGACGATCTGGGCAATATCGGTGGCCATTACGCGACGCTCCGTTGCGGCTGGCCATGCCTGGTCTCGCGATAGAGCCGGTTCAGCCGGTCCGCGAGCTCCGCCGCCGGCAATTCGCCGGTGATGGCCGCCGCGGCGTGAGGGGCGCATTGGCGGAAGAAGCTGATGAAGCCCGGATGGGTCGGGCGCAGATAGGAAGCTTCGATCGTCGCCAGCGTCGAGGCGAAGAAGCCGCCTGAGAGAGCGTTGACCTCGGCATCCTGCCACGCCGCCAGCGATCCCGGCTGTCCGCCGGATTTCACGTAGTCGCCGCGCTGATAGCCGGGCGAGCACAGAAACAGCGCGTAATCGATGGCTGCCTGCTTGTGTTTCGATTGAGCGCTGACGCCGATGCCGGCACCGCCGAGCAAGGCGCCGGCGGATCGCGGTGTCGGCACGTCGGCGAAGCGCAGATACGGCCTGTCTGCCCTGGAGGCGTAGTTCACATAGCCGAAGGCGAACGGCACGTAGACCACGTCGTCATGCGCGATCATATGATCGTAGCAGCGGATCGGGTTCCATTTCGGCGAGTTCGGGTGCGACAGCGCCGCAAGCTGGCGCAACTGCCCGACGGCCTGCTCGATTTTTTCCCCAGCAATGAACTCGTCGCCGTCTTCGCGGGGCTCACCCAGCGTCAAAAGCAGGCACATGGCGTCAGTCGGCACCAACGGCAGCCCAAGCCATTTGCCGTCCTTCAAGGCGCGCCGGCCGAGCTCCAGCACGTCATCATGGCTGTGCGGCAACGAACCGTAGCGCTCCAGTAGATCAGGGCGATACGAGGCAACCTGGCAGGCAGCATCGATTGGCAACGCCCATTGGCGCCCGTCCCTCGCGTAGGATTGCCAGGATGCGCCGACCGAATCCCGTTCGAAGCCGCGGCGCTGCTCAGCCGACAAATCGAACGGCACCATCAGCCCGCCTTCGGCAATATCGCCGATGAACGGATGATCGAACACGACAAGATCATAGGCGCCGAGCACCGGACCAAGCGCGCCCTCGCCGAACTCATAGAGGCTGCGGCGGTCCCATTCGATCTCAAGACCGGGATTGGCGGCGCAATACGGCCCGATGCTGGCCTCGAGCGGACCCCAGCAGCGTCGGTGATCCCACGCGAGGCCGCGCAGTCTTGTCATGCCGAAATTCCTCCCAGAGCCGCCCATGCGCCGGCCCAGCTGATTAGTAGCAACTATTTTCACCTACACAAGTAGTTTTTACATACGCAAAGCCGAACTCCTTCCGGTTTGGCAGAAAGCCGCCCAGCCGCCCCTGGTTCGCATCGCGTTGCTGCTCTGCGCTGCAACCAAAGGCTGCGGTGGATCTAGGTTTTTGGGAACTTTCGCGACGAACATTCGTTCGGTTGGCGCAGCCCTCCAGAGCAGCATCACTGGATTCAGCAGCCACGTCGCAGGGAGCGGACTAAATGGACCAACCATGGGCGCGGCCATGAATCGGTTTGCCGCCTTGGCATTCGCCACGTTTCTGGCGATAACTTCGATCTGGATACTGTTTCTGGTTTCTTAGGGATTTGGTTCTGGTTTTCTTAGGATTTGGCTCTGGTTGCTTGGGATTTGCCGCTGGTTTTTAGGATTTGGAGGGGTTCTCGACAGGTCGACCGCTTAACGATGACATCCGCCGCATGTGGTTCTGCGAGCCGGGGCCCCGTGCGTGAAGAAACTGTCGCCAGGAGCACACCGGCGCGCACATTCGGGGTTGGCAGCCACGCTGCCTGCAACGTTCAATCGGTTTTCAGGACACGGCGAGATCTCATGTTGCTGAGGGCGATCGTTCGGAATTGTGCGGCCATCCGTGTTGGCCGCGTCGGCGCGACGATGCTGCTGGCCGCGCTGCTTGCCGGCTGCCAGGGCGGCGTACTCGACCCGCAAGGACCAGTCGGCGCCGCGCAGCGGACGATCCTGCTCAATTCGGTCGCCATCATGCTGGCCATCGTCATCCCGACGATCCTGGCGACACTCGGTTTTGCCTGGTGGTTCCGGGAAACCAACACAAGGGCGCAGTACCTGCCGGGATGGGCCTATTCCGGGCGCATCGAACTGGTGGTCTGGTCGATCCCCATCCTCGTCATCCTGTTTTTGAGCGGCATCATCTGGATCGGGTCGCATGACCTCGATCCAATAAAGCCGCTGGATTCCCAGCAAAAGCCGCTCGAGGTGCAGGTCGTCTCGCTCGACTGGAAATGGCTGTTCATCTACCCCGAGCAGAATGTCGCGAGCATCAACCAGCTTGTGGTGCCGGCGGGCAGGCCGGTGCATTTCTCGCTCACCTCGGCAAGCGTCATGAATGCGTTCTTCGTGCCTCAGCTCGGCGGCATGATCTATACGATGAACGGCATGACGACGCAGCTTCACCTGCAGGCGGATCAGCCCGGCGAATTCTATGGGCGGTCGGCCCATTTCAGCGGCGACGGTTTTCCAGGCATGCAATTCGTGCTGCATGCCGTCGCAGCGGATGCCTTCGACGCGTTCGTCAATTCGGCGCGAAGCCAGGGACAGGCACTCGACAAGGTCAGCTACCAGGAACTAGCCAGACAGAGCATCAACGTGCCGCCTTCGACCTATCGCTCGGTCGAGCCGGACCTTTTCCATGAAATCGCGACGCAGGGCGTTCCGCCCGCGCCCGGTCCCCAGGCCGGTCGCGCCGAGCCGAGCGTATCGTCCAAGACAGGAGGCTGACAATGCTCGGAAAATTGAGCTGGGACGTCATTCCGTTCGATCAGCCTCTGCCGATGATCGCCTCGGCGGTCGTCGCCCTGGCAATCCTCGGCGTGCTGGCCTGGGTCTTCCTGGCCGGCCATTTTCCCTATCTGTGGCGCGAATGGATCACCAGCGTCGATCACAAGCGGATTGGCGTGATGTACGTGCTGCTGGCGCTGCTGATGTTGCTGCGCGGCTTCAGCGACGCCGTCATGATGCGGTCCCAGCAGGCCCTCGCGTTCCAGGCGCCCGGCTATCTGCCGCCCGACCACTTCAATCAGGTCTTTTCGGCCCACGGTACCATCATGATCTTTTTCGGGGCGATGCCGTTCGTCATCGGCCTGATGAACCTGGTCGTGCCGCTGCAGCTCGGCGTCCGCGACGTTGCCTTTCCAACGCTCAACTCGGTGAGTTTGTGGCTCACCGCCACCGGCGCGCTGCTGGTCAACATCTCGCTGGTGATCGGCGAGTTTGCGCGCACCGGATGGCTGCCCTATCCGCCGCTCAGCGAGACCGCCTACTCGCCGGGCGTCGGTGTCGATTACTATCTGTGGGCGGTGCAGATAGCGGGTGTCGGAACGCTGCTCACCGGCATCAATTTCGTCACCACGATCCTGAAGATGCGGGCGCCCGGCATGAGTTATCTCAGGATGTCGATGTTCTGCTGGACTTCGCTCGCCGCCAGCCTGCTCATCGTCGCCGCGTTCCCGATCCTCACAGCCACGCTCGCGATGCTGACGCTCGACCGCTATTTCGGCTTTCATTTCTTCACCAACGAAGCCGGCGGCAACATGCTGATGTTCGTGAACCTGATCTGGGCCTGGGGCCATCCCGAGGTTTACATCCTCGTCCTGCCGGCGTTCGGCATCTTCTCGGAGGTCATCTCCACCTTCTCCAGCAAGCCGCTGTTCGGCTACCGCTCGATGGTGGCCGCGACACTCTTCATCTGCATCGTTTCCTTCATGGTGTGGCTGCACCACTTCTTCACGATGGGCGCCGGCGCCGACGTCAACGCTGCGTTCGGCATCGCCACCAGCATCATCGCTGTCGGTACCGGCGTGAAGATCTACAACTGGATGTTCACCATGTATGGTGGCCGCATCCGCTTCGCGACCCCAATGCTGTGGTCGCTGGGCTTCATGGTGACGTTCGTCATCGGCGGCATGACGGGCGTGTTGCTGGCGGTGCCGCCGGCCGATTTCCTGCTCCACAACAGCCTGTTCCTGGTGGCGCATTTCCACAACGTCATCATCGGCGGCGTGCTGTTCGGCGCCTTCGCGGGATATACCTACTGGTTTCCCAAGGCATTCGGTTTCCGGCTGCACGAGGGCTGGGGCAAGCTGGCCTTCTGGCTGACGCTGATCGGGTTCTACGCCACCTTCGTGCCGCTCTACGCCGTCGGCCTGCTCGGCATGACCCGCCGCATGCAGCATTTCGACGTGCCGGCCTGGTATCCCTGGGTGCTGGTTGCGGGCGCCGGCATGATCATCACCACCGCCGGCGTGGTCGCGCAGATCATACAGCTCGTCGTCAGCATCCGGCAGCGTGCGGCGCTTCGAGATTCCACAGGGGATCCCTGGGACGGGCGCTCGCTGGAATGGGCCACGCCCTCGCCGCCGCCGGTCTTCAACTTCGCCGCGCTTCCGCACGTCGAGGGCGAAGAGCCCTACTGGAGCATCAAGCAGCGGGCACGCGAGCAAAACCGCCTGCGCGACGAGCCTGAATACGAGCCGATCGAGATGCCGCGCAACAGTCCCACCGGGTTCATCTGCGCCTTCTTTGCGACCGTGATGGGTTTCGCTCTCATCTGGCACATCTGGTGGATGGTGGCACTCGGCGCGCTCGGTGCTTTCGCTACCTTCGTCGTATTCGCATGGCGCGACAAACCCGAATACGTCATTTCTGCCGCCGAAGTCGCCCGGATCGACCGCGCCAACCGAAGCGCGCGCCGCGAGGCACTGGCTACCTACACGGGGCCAAGGCCATGACCGCGATGGACGTTCGAGAGCGTGACCCTTACCGTATCCATGGCGGGCACGGCCATGCACTCGGCGGCCCGGCCCCGATCCGGATCGTCGTCGGCTATGGCTTCTGGATCTTCCTTCTGAGCGACATCGTGATGTTCTCCGCCTTCTTCGCGGCCTATGCCGTGCTGGCGGGCAAGACGGCGGGCGGACCAAGCGGGGCCGAGCTGTTCAACTTGCGCAACGTCGCGATCGAGACGGCCGCTTTGCTGTTGTCGAGCTTTACCTGCGGTCTCGCCGGCCTTGCCGTGACAGCGCGGCGAAGCTCCTGGTTCTATGTCGCGATGACTGTTACCTTCGTGCTCGGCGCCAGCTTCATCCTGCTCGAGTTGCGCGAGTTCGTGCATATGGTTGCCAGTGGTGCCGGACCGACGCGCAGCGCTTTCCTGTCGGCGTTCTTCACGCTGGTGGGATGCCATGGCCTTCACGTCACGGCGGGGCTGCTGTGGCTGCTCACGATGATGGCGCAGATCTTCGCCAAGGGATTCCGCGACGATATTCTTCGGCGTTTCATGTGCTTCAGCCTGTTCTGGCACGCCCTCGACATCATCTGGGTCGCGCTGTTCACCGTGGTCTATCTCCTGGGAGCAAGTCGATGAGCAATGCGGACGATCGCCACGCGCAACGGCGCGACACCCATGGCCTGGAGCGCTACGACATAGATACGGCGCCGGGTGACGAATACCTCGGCGACACCGACGTCGGATCCGGGCTACGCGGCTATGTGATCGGCCTCGGGCTGGCAACGCTGCTGACCATCGCCTCGTTCTGGTTGCCCGGAACCGACCTGGTATGGGCACCCGGCATTCCGGTGGCGCTGGTCGTGCTGGCGATCGCCCAGATGGGCGTGCATCTCGTCTTCTTCCTGCACATCACGACGGGACCGGACAACACCAACAACGCCCTGGCGCTTGCCTTCGGCGTGCTGATCGTAGTTCTGGTGATCGGCGGCTCGATCTGGATCATGGCCAATCTCGACCACAATTTGATGCCGATGAACGCGATCATGAACATGAACCGCTGATTTAGCGATTATTCCGGCCATCGGCCGCAGTTCATGCGACAGCGAACTCCGGTCTCAAGCCCGTTCGAATGTGCCGACGAGGTCGGCGTCTCCCAGGACGTGTGGGGCGGCCTCCTTCAGCACGTCGTCCACGGCGGCCTTCTCGCCGGGACGCAGCGTCTCGACGTCGACCGCAAGAAGCTCCGGGCAGCCACCTGGTCAAACCCGCAGCCGGCCGTTGGCCGGAACATTCGCCGCGTCAACGGGTTTTTTTGTTCGGACGCATTGCCGCGGAAACGGCAATGGGCTCGGCAATGGACGAAGGGCGCGACATGACCGGGCTAAGCGGTAGGCAACCAAGCGGGGCGAAAGGTGTTGTGGTCGCATTCTCCGCGCCGGGTGGCGAGACCATCTATGCCCACGAACGGGAAACCGTCGCTGCCGTCGCGCGCACGATCGCAGCGTTGAAGGGATTTTCCTTCCGCCAGGGCCTGCGTGAAGGTGGCGGTGACAGTGACGGGTTGTATTTCGTGCCGGACGACAGCCTGCTTGCTGCCGATGCGGTTCAACTGGGCATAAACGGGCCCGACGATCTCTTCGGCGGGGTGGTGCCCTGGCGCCTCGCAACCACCAAGGCCATAACCCACGAGCTGGTGGACGGATCGGCGGCACGGCCAAAAGAATGGCCCGTCGGCTTCGGCAGCGCCGTCGCCGCGGCCGTACTGCCCGGCTACACTGCATTTTCACGCCACGACGCGCTGCGCGCAGCGCAACGTCTGCTGGAGCTGGGGCTGGTCCGATTCAAGCCACCGCGCGCTTCGCGGGGCCGCGACCAGCACACCGCCGCGACAGTCGGCGATGTCGAAAGGCTGCTGGACCAATATCCATCGTCTGAGCTAAGCGAATACGGCCTTGTTCTCGAAACGCAGCTTCGCGACATCGTTACGCTGAGCGTTGGCAGAACCATGATCGACGAATTGTCGATCAGCTATTACGGCACCCAGCGGACGACGACCGACAACGACGGGCAGCCCGTCTACGGCGGATCCGATCTGGTTGTGGTGCGCGGCGGATGGGAGGCGCTGGATGGGCTGCGATTATCTCCGGCGGTGGGTTTGGCCGTGGCGCAGGCGAGAACCTATGACGCAGCGATGGATGGTTATCCCGGATTCTTCGCCTCGCGACGCAACTACGACATCGGCCAAGGTGTCGATTCCTCGGGCATCTGGCGATCGGGCGTGCTGGAAGCGAGCTGGCGGATCGGTGGCAGCAGCAGCGCCGAGCTGGCAGCGATGGACGCCATGAAGCGGGACCCCGACATGCAGATCGTGCATGTCTCCACCGTCAAGCAGTTCGGCAGCACTGCGCGGCTGCCGCCGAACGCAGCAATCCATTTCCACGGGGAGGATCCCGAGGAGGGTCAAGTCACGCGTTATACCGTCGTCACCCAGGCGATCCGAGGGCCGATCGGAGAAGCCGGCCGATTCTAGCCATGTCAGGTTGAAGTTAAGCACGCCTCCGGCAGGGAACATCCACCAATGGCCCGAGTTTGTTTCGAGCAAGGCAGCAAGTCAGAAAAGGCCCAGGCCCTGAAATGGGTGGCAGGCGTGCAATAGCGGCGTTGCCTGCAGGAGTGGTTACAGAAATGGCCATGCCAACCGTTTACGACAAACGACAGGATCCGGAAGGCCTCTGGGAGGTCTATGACAGCGAGAGCGACGAAGCCGTCGTGGTCGATGGCTTGCCGCTTTCCGGTCTCGACGAAAGCGAAGCCGATGAAGCGATTGAAAAGCTCAATCGCGGCGAGCTGACGTCGGACAACATCCCCGAGACAGCTCGGTCAGGGTGGCCTCCGACCAAGGGTGGATTGTGATGACGGCCTGACGGACGTCACCAGGCGATTGGTCGCGGATCTACGGCGAGGCCTTGACCCCGAGCTTGCGGGCCTTGTCCTCGAAGTCGTCACGAATGTCCTCAATCGTCGGCAGATGCAGTCGGCGCAGCTGGGCGTGCAACTTCTTGGCAGCGTCGGAATTCAGGTCGCGCCTGAAGTTGGTCGCGACCTCCTCGGCCGAGCCGTAACGGCGATAGCGCTCAATCTCGGTCTTCGTGGCCTGCTGGACGTGTTCGAGCGTCTTGCGCTCGGCATCGGATTTTCCGTCCGGTTTGGCCCGCATGACCGGGTTGAAGGCTTTGCTGATAACGAATTCGACCAGTTCCTGCTGGGCGTGAGCCATGATTGTTCTCCCTCGAAGGAGGCCTGTCCGGCCCAGAACGGTTCGTCGTTTCCCGGAAACGCTGACCCGCTCTATCTTTTCGTTCCGATGCAATTCCGAACGGAAAACCGTTCCACACTTTTACTGGAACTGCTCTAACCGCGGCGGCAATTGAAGGTTCCTTGGCGGATTTCGTTACCGCTGCAGGTCAAGCGCAGTTCCTCGAAGTCACAGCCGAGCCTTGGTGGTGCGTGGCGTTGCCAGGAGCAGGCTTGTTTCGCTGCCGGTAATTCCGGGGATCAGGCGGATACGTCTCAGCACGGCGTCGAACTCGCTCAGGGTCTGGGTTCCGAGTTCTATCACCAGATCCCAGCGGCCATTGGTGGTGTGGATGGTCGAGACCTCGGAGAAGCCGCCCAGCGCCCGGATGACGCGATCGGCGGCGTGGCCTTCGATCTCGATCATCATGATGCCACGCACGCGCTGATCGACCGCGTCGGCGCGCAGAATGACGGTGTAGCCGACGATGACGCCGTCCCTCTCAAGTCGCTCGATCCGGGACCTTACCGTTGCCCGGGAGACACCCAGGCCGACGGCAAGATCGGAAATGCTGCGCCGGGCGTCGTGCCGCAGAGAGGTGATGATCTGCTCGTCGAGCTGGTCCATGATTGCTCACAACGGAAGTAGATGATGTCACTATGGTAAGGCATTTCGACAAATTTGCCAATTTGACATGTTCATTCTGCCAGCGATGCGGGCTTCAATAAAGGCATCGTAATTGGCGGGGTATGAGAATGCATTGCACGATCGTGGGCGCACCGATCCAGGCCGGCTCAGGCCGCATGGGCTGCGAGATGGGGCCGAGTGCGCTGCGCACGGCCGGCCTGGCCACCGCACTGACCGAGCTCGGCCATACGCTGACCGACCTCGGAACGATCGTCCCGGCCGACATGCGTCCTGTCGTACACGGCAACGCGGCGGTGAAGGCGCTGCCGGAAATTGCCGCCTGGACGGCAGCAATCAGCGAAACGGCCTATGCCGCGAGCGCCGATGCGATGCCGATCTTTCTCGGCGGCGACCACAGCATTTCGGCCGGTACGCTCGCCGGCATTGCCCGCCGGGCCGCGAATGCCGGCCGGCCGCTCTTCGTGCTGTGGCTCGATGCGCACCCCGATTTTCATACGCTCGACACGACCACCAGCGGCAATTTGCATGGTGTGCCGCTGGCCTATGCCAGCGGGCAGCCCGGCTTCGAGGGCTATTTCCCCCGCCTTGCAGCGCAGGTGGACCCGGCTCGCATATGCGCGCTGGGGATCCGCAGCGTGGACCTGGCGGAAAGGGAAGCGTTGCGCAGAGCCGGCGTGACGGTCCATGACATGCGTTCGATCGACGAGCACGGCATTGCGCAACTGCTTCGCGCCTTTCTCGAGCGGGTGAGCGCCGCCAACGGCATGCTGCACGTCAGCCTCGACGTCGATTTTCTCGACCCGTCGATCGCCCCGGCGGTCGGCACCACCGTTCCAGGTGGCGCCACCTTCCGCGAGGCGCATCTGGCAATGGAAATGCTGCATGACAGCGGCCTCGTCACCAGTCTCGACCTAGTCGAGCTCAACCCTTTTCTCGACGAACGCAGCCGCACCGCCACGCTTCTGGTCGACCTGACCGCGAGCCTGATGGGCCGGCGGATCATGGACCGTCCGACGAGGGGGTTCTGAGCCATGACCGTCAATTTGAACATCGTCCCGTTCGTCAGCGTCGACCGCATGATGAAGCTGGTGCTTGCCATCGGCATCGAGCGCTTCCTGCTTGAGCTTGCCGCCTATATCGAAGAGGATTTCAGGCGCTGGGAGCTGTTCGACAAGACGCCGCGCATCGCCTCGCACAGCGTTGACGGCGTGATCGAGCTGATGCCGACCAGCGACGGGCAGCTCTATGGGTTCAAATACGTCAACGGCCATCCGAAGAATACGCGTGACGGCCGCCAGACCGTGACCGCTTTCGGCGTGCTTGCCGATGTCGGCAATGGCTATCCGATGCTGCTTTCGGAAATGACCATCCTGACGGCGCTCAGAACCGCCGCAAGCTCGGCGGTCGCGGCGAAATACCTCGCTCCAGAGGCCGCCAGGTGCATGGCGATCATCGGCAATGGCGCGCAATCGGAATTCCAGGCCATTGCCTTCAAGGCGCTGCTTGGCGTCGACAGGCTGCGTCTCTACGATATCGACCCGGCGGCCTCGGCGAAATGCAGGAAGAACCTTGCCGGCATGGGTTTCGACATCAAGCTCTGCGCGTCGGCACAGGAAGCCGTTGAAGGTGCAGAGATCATCACCACGGTCACCGCCGACAAGCGGTCGGCAACAATCCTGACCGACAACATGGTTGGATCCGGCGTGCACATCAACGCGGTTGGCGGCGACTGCCCGGGCAAGACCGAGCTGCATCGCGACATTCTGCTGCGCTCGGACATCTTCGTAGAATATCCGCCGCAGACGCGCATCGAAGGCGAGAGCCAGCAGCTCGATGCGGATCACCCGCTCACCGAATTGTGGCAGGTGATGACAGGAAAGGCAGCAGGCCGGACGGATGCCCGACAGATCACATTGTTTGACTCCGTCGGCTTTGCGATCGAGGATTTTTCCGCGCTGCGCTACGTCCGCGATCAGCTGCAGCGGACCGGCCTTTACGAGGAACTAGACCTTCTGGCCGATCCCGATGAGCCGCGCGACCTGTTTGGCATGCTGCTGCGCGCCGAAAAAGCGACCGGGCTGGCGGTTGCCGGCAGCTGAGCTGCGATCCCGTCGGTCAATCCTTCTTTTCCTGATACAGGCGCTCGGTCGCACGCTCGCTTCCCCTGCGCTCCGCCGGGCCGCGACGGCGCTGCGTGAGCAGGGCGTAGGCGATCAGGACTGCCAGCAGCAGTGGACCTCCTGCAACAACGAGCAACCACAAACTATTCCCAGACATCGACCGTCTCCTTTCCCTCACAACCGGAAAGGACCCGAACCGTTCCTCCGTCTTGTTGGATGTCGCCCGCAGGACGTGGTGCGATTCAGGATTTTGTGCCGCGAGCAGGACGTTCCACGCCTTGTCTGCACTCAGGATGCCCTTATCTAGACTCTTATCGTTCGGTCACATGCACTCTCTGCGAAGTGAAGGGAACCACAAGGGCTTTCCAACATTTGGTTGTTCAAGAGACAAACATGCAGCCACATCGGCTCCGGGGCTAGGAATACCATGCGTGAGAATCAATCCGACGTCTTCGATCTGTTTTCCGAGGTTTACAAGAATGCGGCGCAGGAGGAGATAAGCCTCCAGCAATATCTGCTTGCCTGCCGCGAGGACAAGTCGATGTACGCCTCAGCGCCCGAGCGGATGGTCGAGGCGATCGGCGAGCCGACTTTTGTCGATACCAGCAAGGACGAGCGGCTCGGCCGTATTTTTTCGAACCGGACGATCAAGATCTATCCGACCTTCGCCGACTTTTACGGCATGGAGGATACGATCGAGCGTATCGCCGGTTATTTCCGCTATGCCTCGCAAGGCCTCGAGGAACGCAAGCAGATCCTCTATCTCCTCGGCCCGGTCGGCGGCGGCAAGTCCTCGCTTGCGGAGCAGTTGAAAAGGCTGATGGAGCAGCGTCCGATCTATACGCTGAAGGTCGGCGGCCAGGTCAGCCCGGTCTTCGAATCGCCGCTCGGGCTGTTCGATCCCGACCGCATGGGCGACCTTTTGGAGGACAAATACGGCATCGCCCGGCGGCGGCTGACCGGCCTGATCTCGCCCTGGGCGGCCAAGCGTCTCGACGAATTGTCCGGCGACATCTCCAAATTCAGCGTCGTCAAGCTGATGCCGTCCAGGCTTCGCCAGATCGGCATCGCCAAGACCGAGCCGGGCGACGAGAACAATCAGGACGTTTCGGCCCTGGTCGGCAAGGTCGACATCAGGCAGCTGGAAAACTTCAGCCAGTCCGATCCGGACGCCTATTCCTATAGCGGCGGGCTGAACCGGACGACGCAAGGACTGCTCGAATTCGTCGAGATGTTCAAGGCGCCGATCAAGGTGCTGCATCCGCTGCTGACCGCCACCCAGGAAGGCAGCTACAACGGCACCGAGAATTTCGGCGCTTTCCCCTATCAGGGCATCATCGTTGCCCATTCCAACGAATCGGAATGGCTGCAGTTCAAGAACAACAAAAACAACGAGGCGTTCCTCGACCGCATCCTGGTGGTCAAGGTGCCGTATTGCCTGCGCGTCACCGAAGAGCGGCAGATCTACGAGAAGCTGTTGCGCGAAAGCGAACTGGCTAACAGCCCCTGCGCTCCGGAAGTGCTCGACATCCTCAGCCGGTTCACCGTCTCGACCCGCCTGGCCGAACACGACAATTCGCCGCTCTACACCAAGATGCGCGTCTATGACGGCGAGAACCTCAAGGAAACCGATCCCAAGGCGAAGTCGGTCCAGGAGTACCGAAACGCCGCCGGTGTCGATGAAGGCATGACCGGCGTCAGCACCCGCTTCGCCTTCAAAATCCTGTCGCAGACCTTCAACTACGACACCGAAGAGGTGGCCGCCGATCCGGTGCATCTGATGTACATCCTGGAAGAGGCGATCAAGCGCGAGCAGTTCCCGAAGGAAACAGAGGCGGACTATCTCGATTTCATAAAGTCGGAGCTGGCCACCCGTTATGCCGAGTTCATCGGCCACGAGATCCAGAAGGCCTATCTGGAATCCTACAGCGAATACGGCCAGAACCTGTTCGACCGCTACATCGCCTATGCCGATGCCTGGATCGAGGATCAGGACTACAAGGATACCGATACCGGCCAGATCCTCAATCGCGAGGTTTTGGACAACGAACTGTCGCAGGTCGAAAAGCCGGCCGGCATCGCCAATCCCAAGGACTTCCGCAATGAAGTGGTGAAGTTCACGCTGCGCGCGCGGGCCAGAAACCATGGCCGCAACCCGTCATGGACGAGCTACGAAAAGCTGCGCGAAGTCATCGAGAAGCGGATGTTCGGGCAGGTCGAGGACCTGCTGCCGGTGATCAGCTTCGGCTCCAAGCAGGACAGCGTGACGGAGAAGCGGCATACCGAATTCGTGCAGCGGATGATCCAGCGCGGTTACACCGAACGCCAGGTTCGCCGGCTGGTGGACTGGTACATGCGGGTGAACAAGGCGGGTTGAAGCCAGCCCGGGGTAACATATGCCGATCTTCATCGATCGCCGACTGAACCCGAAGGACAAAAGCCTCGGCAATCGGCAGCGTTTCCTGCGGCGGGCGCGCGAAGAGTTGAAGCGCACGATCCGCGATCAGATCCGCACCGGCAAGATCGCCGACGTGGACGCCGAGCATGCCGTTTCGATGCCGGCGCGGGGCACCGGCGAGCCGAGCTTCAACGATGCCAGGAACAGCGGCAGCCGCCAGCACGTCCTGCCCGGCAACAAGCATTTCTCCCCAGGCGACCGGCTGCCCAAGCCCGGCCAGGGCGGCGGCATGGGGTCCGCCCCGGGGAGAACCGAATCGGAGGACGATTTCCGTTTCGTGCTGTCGCGCGAAGAGGTGCTCGACCTCTTTTTCGAAGACCTCGAACTGCCTGACATGGTCAAGCTCAACCTCAAGGAGATCCTCGCCTTCAAGCCGCGCCGGGCCGGCTTCGCCGCGACCGGCTCGCCGACCAACATCAATGTCGGGCGCACGATGCGCAACAGCCATGGCCGCCGCATAGCGCTCAGGCGTCCCAAGCAGGAGGACCTCGATGCGATCGCGCAGGAGATTGCGTCGCTGGAGGCGAAGCCGCAAAACGTCGAGATGCGCCAGCGCATCGTGGCGCTGCAGGAAGAGTTCGATCGACTGGAGCGTCGCCGCAAGCGGATCGCCTATGTCGACCCGGTCGATATCCGCTTCAACCGCTTCGACGCGCAGCCGGTGCCGAACGCCAACGCGGTGATGTTCTGCCTCATGGACGTGTCCGGTTCGATGGGCGAACGCGAGAAGGATCTGGCCAAGCGCTTCTTCGTGCTGCTGCACCTGTTCCTGAAGCGGCGCTACGACCGGACCGAGGTGGTCTTCATCCGCCACACCCACGAGGCGCAGGAGGTCGACGAGGAAACCTTCTTCTACAACACCCAGAGCGGCGGTACGGTGGTTTCCACCGCGCTCGAGGAGATGCACCGCATCGTCGAGCAACGCTATCCCAGCCGCGAATGGAACATCTATGTCGCCCAGGCCTCGGACGGTGACAATTTCGTCACCGATTCCGAGCGCTGCATCGCCCTGCTCGACGAACAGATCATGCGGCTGTGCCAGTATTTCGCCTATGTCGAGATCCTCGACGAGCGCGAGAGCCACATCTTCGGCGCTACCGACAACGGCACGTCGCTATGGCGTGCCTACAGTGCGGTCAAGCTGAGATGGTCGAACTTCCAGATGAGCCGCATCGCCACCGCGGCCGACATCTACCCGGTTTTCCGCCAGCTCTTCGCCAGACAGCCGGGCTATCAAAAGAGCGGTGAAAGAGGGGGCTGATGGCGAGCAGATCCGGGCTGCTGTTTTCCGGTTCCGACTGGGATTTCAGGACGCTGTCGCGCGCCTACGAGACCATCGAGGCGATCGCCACCGAAGAGCTCCACCTCGACACCTATCCGGTACAGATGGAGATCATCTCGTCCGAACAGATGCTCGACGCCTATTCCTCGGTCGGCATGCCGCTGATGTACCGGCACTGGTCCTTCGGCAAGCACTACCTCTACCAGGAACTGCTCTATCGCAAAGGCGGGCGAGGGCTCGCCTATGAACTCGTCATCAATTCGAATCCCTGCATCGTCTATCTGATGGAGGAAAACACCATGGCCCTCCAGGCCCTGGTGACGGCGCACGCAGCACTCGGGCATAACCATTTCTTCAAGAACAATTATCTTTTCCGGCAGTGGACGGACGCCGGCGCCATCCTCAGCTATCTCGACTTCGCCAAGGGCTATATTGCCCGCTGCGAAGAGCGGCATGGCGTCGATGCGGTGGAAGAGATCCTCGATGCCGCACACGCGCTGATGGAACAGGGCGTGTTCAGATATCACCGGCCGCCGAAGCTGTCGTCGGAAAAGCAGCGCGAGGGCCTTCGCGAGCGCCTGGAATACGAGGAGCGCTCCTACAACGATCTGTGGCGCACGCTGCCGCCGTCCAAGGACGGCACCAAGGTTCGCGAGACGGACACCATGGCGGAGCGCAAGAAATCGCTCAACCTGCCCGAGGAGAACCTGCTTTATTTCCTGGAGAAGAACAGCCTGATCCTGGAACCGTGGCAGCGTGAGGTTATCCGGATTGTCCGCGTTATCGCGCAGTATTTCTATCCACAGCGCCAAACGCAGGTGATGAACGAGGGCTGCGCCACCTTCGTGCATTACACGCTGATGAACCTTTTGTTCGACCGCGGGCTGATCGGCGAAGGTGCCATGCTGGAGATCCTGCGCAACCATTCGAACGTGATCTTCCAGCCGGGCTTCGACGATCCGCGCTTTTCCGGTATCAACCCTTACGCGCTGGGGCTTGACATGATGCAGGACATCCAGCGCATCTCGACCGCGCCGACGGCCGAGGACCGCGACTGGTTCCCCGATATCGCCGGTAACGGCGACTGGCGCCAGACCTTGCTGGACGCCTGGGCCAACCATCGCGACGAGTCCTTCATCCGCCAATATCTGAGCCCTACCCTGATACGGAAATGGCGGTTCTTTGTGCTTGCCGACGCTGCCAACGACCCCCATTACGAAGTCGCCTCGATACACAATGAGCGCGGCTACGAGAGTATCCGCAGCGCACTCGCCCACAGCTACGACATCGGCGCCAGCCGGCCGGACATCCAGGTGGTGGATGTGGACCTGCTCGGCGACCGGCATCTGCGCCTGCAGCACAAGGTCAAGGACGGCATCGTGCTGGAAGGCGGCAGCCGCGACGCCACGCTGCGCCACATCCGCAAGCTCTGGGGCTACGAGGTCAGCATGGTCGCGGTCGACGCGCAGACCGGCGCCAGGCTCCACGAACGCTCGACCAGCCAGATCGGGGAATGACCGAACAGCCTGCCGGCGAAGTCGGGCGCCTTTTCAGGATCACCAACCACCCTATCTACGCGCGCACCACGAGGGCATGGTCGGGAGCAGGAAACATGCGCGCATTGACGATCGCCACGCTTCTGTTGGTCGCCGTCTCGATGGCGCTCTCGCTCGCGCACGCTTTGGAATTGCCCGGCAAGTTGCGCCTCAAGGAGGCCACCTACAGATCAGTGCAGGCGATCTACTATCCCGGCTTCACGATCGGCGGGTTCGCCGAGATCGGCGGCATCATTGCGCTCGCCGTCCTGCTTTACCTGACGCCCTATCCAAGCGCCCGATTCTGGTGGACCTTGGCGGCGCTTGTCTCGCTGCTGGCGGAGCACGCGACCTATTGGTCGGTCACGCACCCCGTCAATAATTTCTGGGTGCAAGACACTGCCCTGCCGAAATCCGCCGCGACGTTTTTTTCAATGTTCTCTCGAAAGCAGACCGGCGACTGGAGAGATTTGCGCAACGTCTGGGAGGCTTCGCATGTCGCCAGGGCAGGCCTGGCAGTGCTGAGCCTCGTCTCAATTGCTGTCGCCGCGACATTTTTTGCCGAATAGCCCCAGGGATTAAGGTCAGGGGACGGACCCGGCGCCGTATTGTCTTAACGTCAAGCGATCCGGCCGTTCAGCGGTCGGCGCGATGCTTGTTGTGGGCGCTTTCCTGGTGCTCGCCGCGGATGATGTTGCGATCGTCGGGATCGGCAATATCCTTCGGGTCCGATCTGAGCTCGGCACCGCGCCGGAACGCCTCGCGCTCTTGCCTGGTCTTGTTCAAATCCGCTTCCGCGTCGAAATCCTTGCCGGCGTTTTTCGTGTTCTCGCGCTCTTCGATGATGCGCAATTGCTGCTCATGAGTCTTCTTTCCGGCCATTGGTGACCTCCTTCCTTTCGATTTTCCGCTTTCCCAAGGTCCAGATTCGCTACAGCCCGAAAGGATAAGTCTCGGGAAGGCCTGTCCCCGCATGCTCCGGCCCAAGCGGCGTCACGGCATTGGTCTCATCGAACCAGACGAAAGCATCGAACTGGCGGGCGAGCGAGGCGTCCGCATAGTGGCTGTGCAGCTCGGTCTCGGGCCGATAGATGACACCGATAAAGCGTTCCAGCCGGCGCTCCAGAAGCCGTTGGCGCAGCGTGTCGTCGCGCTCGAAATCGAGCAGGAAAGGCGAGACGCCGCTGTCGTGGCAAAGCCGCTCATAGCTGTCGTTGTGGGAAGGCCGAACCGGTTTCACTTCCATGTCGCCGTCCCAGTCGGTGGCAGCGGCCACCGTCCCGGAATGCGTACTGAGACCAATCAAGGCAACCTCGTCGCCAAGACGCTGGCGGCAGAGCTGGCCGATGTTCAATTCGTCCCTGACGATCCCCATCTCGGTATAGCGGGCATCGCCAATATGGGAATTATGCGCCCACACCACCGCCTTGGCGTTCGGGCCGCGGGCCTGCAGCAGGTGCTCCAGCGTTTCGAACATGTGGGTGTCGCGCAGGTTCCAGGATTGCGCGCCGCCATAATACATGGTGCGGTAATAGCGCTCGGCGGAGGCGACCAGGCGGGCGTTCTGGGTGGCGTCGAGGAAATCGAACCCGTCCTGCTGCGCATAGTCGAGCTCTCTGGCGAGCAGTTCCCGGCATTGCTCGAGCACGGCCTTCTCGCATTTCTGGTAGCCGGAGGTGAGTGCGACACGGCCATAAGTGGCCGGGTCGTTCTGCCACGGAGTCAGGCAGCCGTAGCGTTCGCGTGCGATCCTCGCCGCCTGCGGATCGACCCGGTCGAGATATTGCAGGACCGCCGCGATCGACCCGCCCATATTGTAGATGTCGAGGCCATAGAACCCGGCCCGCCGGGAGGATATCCTGATCCGCTCGTTATGCTCTCGCATCCAGTCGACGAACGCAGCGACGTCGGTGTTGCGCCACATCCAGGTGGGAAAGCGCTGGAACGGCGGATCGGCGCCCGGCCGTGGTGGCCGGTGGCGGATGTAACGGTCGATCGCCGCCGCATCGGGCCAGTCGGCCTCGACCGCGACGATGGTGAAGCCATGCTTCTCGATCAGCCTGCGCGTGATCGCGGCGCGCGCACGATAGAACTCCGACGTGCCGTGGCTGGCTTCGCCGAGCAAGACGACGCGGCGGTCGGCAAACCGGTCGAACAGCGCACCGAAGGCCGGATCGTCGAAATCCGGAAGCGGTTCGGCGGCGGCCGCTATCATCTGCGGCAGGCTGCTCCTGCACTGATGCCGGTGCGGAAGATCGGCCGCTATCTGGCTGTCGCTGCCTGGCTCGCCCCAGCCTTGCTCGCCGATCAGCGGAACAAACCGCACGCCGCCGAAATCCTCCTCGGTGTAAGTTGCTGCGCCGGTCCGGGTGACCTTGAGCAGGCGCTGCGCGTCGAATTCGTCGCCGACCGGGATGATAAGCCGGCCGGCGACGTCGAGCTGTTCCTGCAGCGCGAGCGGTGCGCCGGGTCCAGCGGCGGCAACCAGGATCGCATCGAAGGGTGCAGCCTCTGGCCAGCCCCTGGTGCCGTCGCCAGTGCGGACTTCGATATTGTCGTAGCCAAGCTTTTTAAACCGCTGCCTTGCCGTTTCAGCCAACGCGGCGTGGCGCTCGATGGTGTAGACACGTTCGACGATCCGGCTCATTACGGCAGCCGCATAGCCCGAGCCGGTGCCGACCTCGAGAACATGGTCACCGGCTCCGACCTCGGCCATTTCGATCATCAACGCAACGATATAGGGCTGCGATATCGTCTGACCTTCGGCGATCGGCAGCGGCCCGTCCTCATAGGCAAATTCTTCAAAACCAGGCTCGACGAAAGCCTCGCGCGGGACCTCGCGCATCGCCTGAAGGACATTGCGGTCGCGAACGCCACGGCGGCTTAGGTGAATGTCGACCATTTGGTTGCGGGCATGGGAGAGATCGAGCATTTTTTGCTCCTCCTACGGGCCTCCGCCACAATCGCCCAAGCTGCTCAAACGGCACTTTGGCCAGTCGATGTCCCCGGGGCCTCGGCAGTCCCCTTGGATTCATGCAATGCGGTACATCTTCCTAACCGTTGGCAAGCCCCGAGGTTCCTCAAAAGACCGACCCGCTTTTGTCGGGCGAGGCGGATTGCAGGATCGGCAAGCGGAACTGGCCGCGCCCGCCCAAACTTATTTCGAGGCAAATCCTTTCTCCGAGGCGGCGCCACTCCAGATAACGACGGACGAGGGTATTCCGGAGGCATTTCCATGAACGACGAGGCCCGCACGACTGCGCAAACAACCGGCCTTGACCAGATGGATCTGATGGACCGCTACTGGCGCGCCGCGAACTACATTTCGGTTGGCCAGATCTATCTGCTCGACAATCCGCTCTTGCGCGAGCCCATGCGGCCCGAGCACATCAAGCCACGGCTGCTCGGCCATTGGGGCACAACGCCCGGCCTCAATTTCATCTATGTGCATCTGAACCGGATCATCCGTGAACGTGGTCTCGATGTTCTGTTCATCTGCGGGCCGGGTCACGGCGGCCCGGCAATGGTCGCGAACACCTGGCTCGAGGGCACCTACAGCGAGATTTATCCCGAGATCGGCAGGGACGAAGACGGCCTGCGAAAGCTGTTCCGGCAGTTCTCGTTCCCCGGCGGAGTGCCGAGCCACGCGGCCCCGGAGACACCCGGCTCGATCCACGAAGGCGGAGAGCTCGGCTATGCGCTGGTCCATGCCTTCGGCGCCGCCTTCGACAATCCGAACCTTGTGGTTGCCTGCGTCGTCGGCGACGGCGAAGCCGAGACCGGCCCGCTCGCCGCGGCCTGGCATTCCAACAAGTTCCTGAACCCGGCATCCGACGGTGCCGTCCTGCCGATCCTGCATCTCAACGGCTACAAGATCGCCAGCCCGACGATCCTCGGCCGTATGGAAGACGAGGCGTTGCGCAGCCTGTTCCTCGGCTATGGCTACGAAACCTTTTTCGTGGAAGGCCACGAGCCTGCCCCGATGCATCGGGAGATGGCCCGCACGCTCGATACCGTGCTCGACCGGATCCACTCCATCCAGGAGCCTGCACGAGCCGCGGGCTGGAAGGGAGAGCGGCCGCTGTGGCCGATGATCGTGCTGCGCAGCCCAAAGGGCTGGACCGGGCCGAAAGAGGTCGACGGCAGACGAGTCGAGGATTTCTGGCGTTCGCACCAGGTGCCGGTGTCTAACGCGCGCGGCGACGCGGCGCACCGCCAGATCCTCGAAGACTGGATGCGCAGCTACGAACCGAAGACGCTGTTCGATGAAGGCGGGCATCTCCTGGCGGAGCTCGCGGCGCTGGCGCCCACAGGGCCCAGACGCATGGGCGCAATCCCCTACGCCAATGGCGGCCTGCTGAAGCAAGACCTCGTGCTTCCCGACTGGAAAGGCCTGGCGCTCGAGGTACCGCGTCCGGGCGGCACTGTTGGGGAGGCAACGCGGACCGTGGGGAGCTATCTTCGCGACGTGATCCGCTTGAACGCCGAGGCCAGGAATTTCCGGCTGATGGGACCCGACGAGACGTCCTCCAACCGCCTCGACGACGTGTTCGAGGTTACGGACCGGGTCTGGATGGAGCGGATCGAGCCTTACGACGTTCATCTTTCCCGCGGCGGCCGCGTCATGGAAGTGCTCAGCGAGCACCTTTGCCAAGGCTGGCTGGAGGGCTATCTGCTGACCGGCCGCCACGGCCTGTTCTCGTGCTACGAGGCGTTCGTCCACATCGTCGATTCCATGGTCAACCAGCATGCCAAATGGCTGAAGACCTCCGGCGAACTTGCCTGGCGCAAGCCGATCGCCTCGCTAAACTACCTGCTGACCTCGCATGTCTGGCGGCAGGATCACAACGGCTTCAGCCATCAGGATCCGGGCTTTGCCGATTTCGTCGCCAACAAGAAGGTCGACACGGTAAGGCTCTATTTCCCGCCGGATGCAAACACGCTGCTGTGGATCACCGACCATTGCCTGAAAACCTACAACCGCATCAACGTCATCGTCGCCGGCAAGCAGCCGGCGCCGCAATGGCTGTCCGCCGAGGACGCGGAAGCGCACTGCAAGGCCGGCGCGGGCATCTGGGAATGGGCCGGGACGGTTGCCAAGGGCGAAGATCCGGATGTGGTCCTGGCTTGCGCCGGCGACGTGCCGACGCTGGAGACGCTTGCCGCAGCCGACATCCTGCGCTCGGGCATTCCGGACCTGAAGATCCGCGTCGTCAATGTCGTCGACCTGATGATTTTGCAGTCGAATTCCGAACATCCGCATGGCTTTGCCGACGACAGATTCGACGCGCTGTTCACCAAGGCCAAGCCGGTCATCTTCGCCTATCACGGCTACCCCTATCTCATTCACCGTCTGACCTACCGGCGCGCCAACCACGACAACATGCATGTGCATGGCTTTCGCGAGGAAGGCACGACGACGACGCCGTTCGATATGGTCGTGCTCAACCAGCTCGACCGCTATCATCTGGCGCTCGCCGCGATCGCGCGTGTGCCGGGGCTGGCCGAGCGGGCGAAGGAGCTTGCCGCGGCGCTGCATGGGAAATTGGCTGAGCACAAAGCCTATGTCCGCGAACATGGCGAGGACATGCCCGAGATCCAGAAATGGTCCTGGCCGCAGGACGGCGCGACAAGGGCCGGCGATTGATGCGACGATCGATCCTTGCGTTGAATGCCGGCTCGTCGAGCATCAAGTTCGGACTTTACGACCTTGCAGCATCCGCCGAGCTGGATCTTGCCTCGCGCGGTTCGCTGGATCTGGGCGATGCGCCAAGGCTGACCGCGAAAGCCGCCGATGGGGAGCTGCAGTGCGATCGGCCACTTGCCGCGGACGCATCGCCCGACATGGGCCTCGGCCAGATGCTGCAATGGATCGAGAACGAACTTGGCGGAAGGAAACTGATCGCCGCCGGCCATCGCATCGTTCATGGCGGACGCGAGTTCGTCGAACCTGTCCGCCTGACACCGACAATTATCGAGGCTCTCGACAGGCTGACGCCGCTTGCGCCACTGCACCAGCCGCGCAGCCTCGCGCCGATCCGGGCGCTTGCCGCGTTGCGGCCCGACCTGCCGCAGGTCGGATGTTTCGACACGGCCTTCCATAGGACCATCGAGCCTCTGGTCAGCCGTTTTGCGCTGCCGCGTCGCTATGAGGCAGACGGCATCCACCGCTACGGCTTTCACGGGCTTTCCTACGAATATGTCGCGGGCCGGCTCAAGCAGAGATCGCCCGATCTGGCGGCGAAAAGAACCATCGTCGCCCATCTCGGTAACGGGGCGAGCCTGTGCGCCATGCGCGACGGGAGAAGCGTCGATACGACGATGGGCTTTTCGGCGCTTGACGGCCTGGTCATGGGCACACGCTGCGGCGCCATCGATCCGGGCGTGCTTTTGTACCTCCTGCTGGAAAGAGGGGTTTCGGGAGAGGCGCTGCAAGACATGCTCTACGAGGAATCCGGCCTGCTCGGCGTGTCCGGCATTTCCGGCGACATGCGAACGCTGGAGGCCAGCGATGACCGCCGGGCGCGCGAAGCGGTGGAGCTTTTCGCCTTCCGCGCCGCCAGGGAAGTTGCCGCCCTCGCCAATACGCTGGGCGGGCTGGAATGCCTGGTGTTCACCGGCGGCATCGGCGAGCACTCTGCCGCGGCCCGCAAAGCGATTTGCGGCAGGCTTGGCTGGCTCGGCGTGGCGATCGACGAAGCCGACAACAACTCCCATGAAGCGCTCATAAGCCAGGCGGATGGCAAGGTCGAAGTCCGCGTCATCGCGACCGACGAAGAAGGTGTCATCGCCCGCCACACGCGCAAGGTGATCGACGGGCCTGGCTGATGCGGATGGCCTTGATGGCGCTTGCTCGACCGGCTACGTCGCGACGGCGGCCGATCTGTTGAACACGATGGTCACCCGCGTTCCTTTGCCGGGGGCAGAATCCACCTCGAACCGGGCTTTGGCATTTTCAATCAGCGATTGAGCGATCAACGCTCCGAGCTTGCCGGGTTTCGGCCAGGTCTCGCCTTCGGGCAGGCCGATGCCGTCATCGGCGACTACGATGCGAAAACCGTCTCCGTCGACGACGCTGCGCAGCGTGATCGTCCCGCCTTCGCGACCCAGAAAGGCGTGTTTCAGCGCGTTCGTCAAAAGCTCATTGACCACCAGTCCCGTCGGCATCGCCACGTTGATGGACACCGGATAAGTGTCGACCTTCATATCGAGCCGGATGCCCTGCATGGCGTGCGACGTCATCACGGCGGAAGCGATCTGGCTGAGATAGACGCCAAGGTCCACTTCGGCCTTCTGTTCGTCGGCCGACAGCGTCTGGTAGAGGATTGCGAGCGCATCGACGCGGCCGGCGAGGCGCTCGAAACCTTTCTGATCAGGCGATGCCGCACTGCGGGCCTCCAATCTGATGAGAGCCGTGATCATTTGGAGATTGTTCTTCATCCGATGCTGCAACTCGCGCAGCAGCATGTCCTTTTCCCGAATGCGTTGTTCGATGGCCTCGCTGTCGCTTGCCTTGTGCGCGGTAACGTCGACAAGGGCGACCAGTCGAAAGGACCGTCGCCCGCGCTCGTCCTCGATCAGGTTCGAATAGACATCGACGATGGCTGGCGCTGCGGCGGCACGTTGTATCCTGAATGTTCCCGCGCGATCGATATCCTCGACGATGGCCCGGGCCAGCGGCCGGTCCTTGTATTCGCTCAAGCCTTCTCCGCTCAGTGCGGCCCAGTTCCAGCGCTCGAGCTCGGCGACGGATACGCCTGACAATTTCTGGAACTCGGAATTGACATAGACGACACGTTCATCGCCGCTGAGATCGGAAATTGCGATCGCGATCGGCAGCTGGTCGAGAAATCTCTTGAATTGTTCGCTATCCAGCACGCCCGCCAGATGCGGGGTATCGAGCAATTGCTGGAGCTGCTCGGTTGTTTCGACTTCGGCGGGCATTCCAGGCTTTCGATGTTTCCGGTGAAACCATGATCAATATCAGGTCGCTCACCAACTGCGAAGTCCGCTCATTGCCGCGCGGCTACGAATGGCGGAGAGCCGAGATCATGGTTGAGAAGCGTCGGAAGACTCAGCTCGAATGGCTCTGCTCGACCAGATGGTATTTATACCGGTCGCGAATATGTTCGTTGAAGAACCGGCCCTTCGACGAAGCCTTGCGGAACGCGGCGTGGACCTGCGGCGGAACGTCCTCGTAATCATAGCGGTTTCCGCTCGGGACGAACCACACCGAGAGTACCCTCGTCGCCGGCTGGTAGTCGATGTTTCTGATCGCAGTTGAAGGCATCTCGACAGCTCCAATGCTCGGCAGTGCTCCAATCCACGCCATCGTGTGAATAACCCTGCACGGAGAGCGAGGTTCCTTGCTGCCGAAGCAGCCTTGCCGCTACGGGCCGGCTTCACCAAGTACAGTTGATGCCACCGCTCAAGACATCGGCTGCAGCCCGTCAGGGCGATCTCTTTGCCGCCACCGACGACCTGCCGGAAGGATTCCGCTACCGGCCCGAACTGATCACGCCGGACGAGGAAGCAGCGTTGGCAAGCCAGCTCGACGGCCTGCCTTTTCAGCCCTTCGACTTTCACGGCCATCTGGCAAACCGGCGGGTGGTCGGCTTCGGGCTGCGTTACGACTACGACCGGCGCGAAGTCGTCGAAGCACCGCCGATACCCGGCTTTCTGCTGCCGCTCAGGGACAAAGTTGCAGCCTTTGCCCGCCTGCCGGCCGAAACCTTCGTGCAGGTGCTGATCAACGAGTACCGGCCGGGCGCCGGTATCGGCTGGCACCGCGACAAGCCTCATTTCGAATTGGTCGCCGGCGTTTCGCTGCTGGCCGCCTGCAGCTTCCGCCTGCGCCGGAAAAACGGCACGCGATGGGATCGCAAGACGGTCACCGTCGAGCCAAGATCAGCCTATTTGATGACGGGTGCTGCGCGCAACGAATGGGAGCACAGCGTTCCGCCGGTCGCCGAGCACCGCTATTCGATCACATTACGCACGCTGCGCGCGCAAAATTCGCTTGGGATAGCGCCGTAAGGCAAGCCAGGCGCCGCCCTGAAGTACTGAGCCGATACGATTTCATGGGTCGCCATGCCGACCGGCCAAATCCGCCAGCATGGCGCGCTGGCCTTTCAGTATCTTGACGTTGGCTTCAGGCAGGGAGAACCAGCCCGCTCTGTCGACTTCGGCAAATTCCTTCATCGAGCCGGACCTTGGCGGCCATTCCATGACGAAGGTGTTGCTGCTTATGGCGTCGCTGTCGAAGTCCGCTTCGACGCACCACGCGACGACGAGCTTGCCGCCCGGCTGCCGGTAGCTGCCAAGGTGTTCGAAAACTCCATCGATGGCGACCCCGAGCTCCTCTTCGGCTTCGCGTTTTGCCGCCGTCAGTTCGTCTTCGTTCTCGTCGACCAGGCCCTTCGGGATCGACCATGCGCCGTCGTCCTTCTTCGCCCAGAATGGGCCGCCGGGATGCACCAGCAGCACCTGAAGTGAACCTCGGCTTTGGCGATAAATGAGCAACCCTGCGCTGCGTTTGGCCATTCCGCTATTCCCCTGACGAAAATGAACCGAATGTTCTCGTCCGGGCCGGCGTATGGACCAGCCTGCCACGGCGGAACGATTTCGGCTCGCAGCCGTTCCGTCCGTTCGGCAAATGAGTGATTGACATGGCGACGCCGCGAGCTGCCTGGAAGGGCTTTATGAAAGTCGGATCGGTTTCCTGTGGCGTCAAGATCATCGGCGCCGTCAGCGAGGCCGAGAAAGTGCATTTCAGGATCCTGAACCGCAAGGACGGTCTCCCGGTCAAGAGCGCTTATATCGACGAGGAGACCGGCGATACGGTGGAGGCTGCCGACCAGGTAAAGGGCTATGAAGTCGAGAAGGGCGAATTCATCCGCATAGAGCCGGACGAAATCAAGAAACTAAAGATGGTATCGCAGCACACGCTCGAGATCGGCGAGTTTGTGCCCACCGCCGAAATCGACGCACGCTACCTCGAAAAGCCCTATTATCTGGTTCCGGCCGACGCGCCCTCCACTGAGGCCTTCGCGGTGATCCGGGACGCCATGGCCAGGAAGAAAGTGGCAGCCCGCTCCTGCGTCGTGCTGTACCAGCGAGGCCGAGAGGTGCTGATCCAGCCGCTGGGCAAGGGCATGGTGATGACGGAATTACGCAACCACAATGAAGTGGTCGCAACGGACGCGGTGTTCGAAGGACTGAAGGCTCGCAAGGTCGATCCCGAGATGCTGGAAATCGCGCAATTGCTGATCGACAAGAAGCCCGCCAAATTCGACCCGTCAAAGTTCGAAGACACTTATGAACAGGCGCTGGTTGCGATGATCGAAGCCAAGCGCAAGGGCAAGAAACCGCCCAAGCCGGCACCTGCGCCGAGGACGAATGTCGTCAACCTCGCCGATATTCTGCGCAGAAGCCTGGCGCAGGAAGGCGGCAAGGCTCCTAACAAAGGTCGGGGAACGGCCGCGAAACGCAGATCAGCCTGAATGTCCGAAAGCGGATCGAACGGAACCGAAAACGCTCGCGCGCATTTAGATGACGTAGCAATCCGTCGGCAAGCCAAGCGGAGCGGGGGACTGGTGGATGTCGTTGAACTAAAGACTGGCGGAATCCCGCAAGTTTCCTCCGCCGATCTGATGCAGGCGTTGCCTGTGGCTGTCTACACCACCGACAGACAAGGCTACATCTCGTTCTTCAATGAAGCCGCTGCCGATCTCTGGGGATATCGTCCGGTTATCGGCCAGGACCGCTGGTGCGGATCATGGAAGCTTCGCCACCTCGACGGACGGCCGATGGCGCACGACGAATGTCCGATGGCCGTTGCCTTGCTGGAGGAGCGGGACGTTCCTGGGGGCCGGGCGATCGCCGAGCGGCCGGACGGCCAGTTCATCCCGTTCAGCGCGTATCCGGTCCTGCTTCGCGATGCGAACGGCGAGGTCGTCGGCGCCATCAACACCTTGCTCGACCTGCGCACCCAGGCGCTGGCTGACGACGCCAGCATAAGGCTCGCTGCCATCGTCGAATCTTCGATGGACGCGATCGTGTCGAAAGACCTGAACGGCATTATCACCAGCTGGAACGACGCGGCACAACGCCTGTTCGGCTACACGCCCGCGGAGGCGATCGGTCGCCCGGTGACGATGCTCATCCCGCCCGACCACCTGGATGAGGAAGCCATGATCATCAGCCGCATTCGCGCCGGCGAACGGATTCCTTCATATGAGACTATCCGGCAGCGCAAGGACGGCACCCTGGTTCCGGTTTCGCTCACCATCTCGCCGATACGCGACGGCATTGGGCGTATCGTCGGCGCTTCCAAGATCGCGCGCGACATCAGCCCGCATAAGGACAGCGAACGGCGTATCCGCACACTCATGCGCGAAGTCAACCATCGCGTTAAAAACCAGTATTCGGTGATCGTCTCGATGATCCGCGAGACCAGCAAGCTGGCGGGTACGCCAGAGGCTTTCCTTTCCCAAGTCCGGGAACGCATCATGGCACTTTCGGAATCACACGATCTGCTGGTCGATGCCGAATGGCGTGGCGCGACCATCGGCGAACTAATCCATGCCCAGACTAAGGCCTTCGCGACACAGGCCAGGCTATCGATGAGCGGGCCGATGATCATGCTGCAGCCGAATGCGGTGCAATATCTCGGCATTGCCTTTCACGAGCTGGCCACCAATTCGGTAAAGCACGGAGCGCTGTCGCGCCTTGACGGGCGGGTCGAGGTCGAATGGACCGTGACGCCAGCCGCCGATGGCAGCGACGGCTTCCGCCTTGTCTGGCGGGAACTGGACGGACCATTGGTCGATGAAAACACGCGACGCGGTTTCGGAACGGTCGTGCTCAAACGCGTCACCCCGCAGGCGCTCAGCGGCACCGGCCGCCTGGAATTTGAGAGGCACGGCATCACCTGGACGCTGGAAGCGCCGCTGCGCTTCGTTCAGATGTCGATGGCTGGCATTGCGGCTGATTGAAGGCCGCTACCTCGGCCGCGGCTTGGAGGCCGTGTGCCAACGCAATCCCTATGGCAGCAATCAGGAGGAGCAGCGATGAGTTGGCTGGGCACCTGGCGGAACCAGTACGGGTCGGTCGTCGAACTGACCAGCGAAGAGGGCGGACGGATCAGCGGAACCTTCAGGACGGCGCTGGAGGACAGCGCCTTCTTCGGCACGACGGTGCCGCTGTTCGGAGCCTGCCATGGAGATGTCATCGGATTCACCTGCGCGGCCGAAGGGCGGGTCGGAGCCGCGGCGGTGAGCTATACCGGCATCCTCAGGAACGGGAAGCTGGAGATGCTGTGGCACACCGTTGCGGATGCCGCTTTGTCGGCGGAAAAGGAAGGGGCGCCGGCCCGAGCCAGGAAACTCCCCGCCTGGCGTGCCTTTGGAACCAGCCTCGACAGTTTTGAACGCGTCTCCTGACTATTCCGCCCGCCACCGCGGCATTCAGCTCGCAAGCGAGGCAGCAGGGTCCCGCGGCGCGTAGGAACTCGCACTGACAATGGCGCGTTGGTGCGCCAGGACATGTGCTGTTCGTTACGGGATCGACCCAATGAGCGTGCTTTATCGCGCAGCGAAAATCGCCGAACAGGCCCATGCCGGGCAGACGGACAAGACAGGGCGGCCTTATATCGAACATTGCCGCCGGGTCGTCGATGCCGTCGAAACGCTCGATCAGAAAGCCATCGCCTATCTTCACGACGTCATCGAAAAAGGCGACGGTTGGAATCGCGACCGGCTTGAGGCGGCCGGGTTCGGGCCGTCCATCGTATCGGCCGTCGACGCACTGACGCGGCGGCCGAACGAGGACGATTCCGTGTTCGTTCGTAGGGCTGCGGCCAATCCGCTGGCGTTGCCGGTCAAGCGCGCCGATCTTGTCGACAATCTATGGCAGGCACGGCAGATCGGTGCCTCGACAGAGAAATACGAAGACAGCCTGCGCATCCTTGAAGAGTTCTGACGGAAAGCTGGCGCCGTTGCCAATGTGAGTCTATTCGGTGACGTGCGGCGTATGCCGCTTGTCCTCCGCGGGGATCGGCCTCAATCCGCGCCCGGCCGGGATCGAACGCGCCGTGGCGGGCGATCGCCAGTGCCGGGGTGTCGGGCGTCTCGTAGGCCCACATGAAGTCTTCTGCCGACGAGCCGACCGCATGAACACGCCAATAACTTGCCGTGCCCTTCAGCGGGCTGTGGCTCGTTGTGTTCGTCTTCTCCAGAAGGTCGAAATAGATGTCCTCGAAGGGTATGTAGAAGACAGGATCATGACCGTCTTCGTAGAGCAGCTTTGCCCGCGCGCTCGACGCAATAATGGCGTCGGAGAACCGAACGGTTACGGTTCCATCGAACGGGACGATCCTGAGCGGGCCTGAGCGGGGGGCGGAATTTGCGGCTAAGGGCTGCATTCGACTTCTCCGTTGACTGCGCTGCCCTCCCGAAACGTGTTGTTGCCCGTCAGGGTTCCAGACCGCGCGCCGAGGCCGGTGGTGGAACGGTTTTGCAAGGTCGTCGTTGTTTCAGACCTCCGCACGCGCCATAATCGCAATGGCCGCCACTCGCCGACTCAACAGCAAATGGATCACATGCTGGATCGATCGCCTACCCTTCCAAGGTCGCTTGGCGCTGCGCTGCGAAGGGAAGTGCCGCGGTTTACGGCGCCCGGCAATGAAATTTCGTGCACCACGGTTGCATCCTACAATGTGCATAAATGCGTCGGCACCGACGGCAGGTTCGATCCGGAGCGGGTCGCAGCCGTGGTCAAGGAACTCGACGCCGATATCATTGCCTTGCAGGAGGCCGACGAAAGGACCGGAAGCAGGCAGGGTTTGCTCGATCTCGCAGCGCTCGAGCGGGACAGCGACCTCGTCCCCACACATGTCCCGGAAAACCGCCGCAGCCATGGCTGGCACGGAAATCTGATCCTGGCGCGCCGCGGCGTGGTCGAAAGCGTGAACCAGATCCGGCTGCCCGGCCTTGAGCCGCGCGGTGCGGTCATCGCGGATCTGGAGCTGAAGGGCGTCTCGCTCAGGATCATAGCCGCACATTTTGGCCTGCTGCGGCGGTCGCGCTCGCAGCAGGCCAACGCGCTGGTCGAAGCCACGCACCCGGTTCTGCGGCCGACAATCCTGCTTGGCGACCTCAACGAATGGCGCGTCCGCAACAGGTCTTCGCTGCTGGCCCTGCTGCCGCATTTCGGTCCGATCGATGCGGTTCTGCCGAGCTTTCCGTCGCGCTTTCCGCTGTTTGCGCTCGACCGCATCCTGGCCAGGCCGCCGCACCTGATTTCCAGCATCGAGGTGCACAAGACGCCGCTGGCGCAGCGCGCTTCCGATCATCTGCCGATCAAGGCCCGGCTGAACCTGGACGCGATACGGCAGCCGCGACTGCAACCAGAATGAACCTGAAGGGTTGTTAGTCAGATTTCAGACGGTTTGCTTCGCTGATGTTTGTCGGTGCACTTCATGGATACAGCCATTTCGCGGTTTGCCCGGGACAAGATCGCGGCCGGCAATAGCGGGTTGCTGCTGATCGCCGACAATTATGACGCGTTTGCCGCGCGAATCCTTGCGGCGCGCAGTGCCACCAGCAGCCTCGACCTGATGTACTATCTCTGGCACGACGACCATAGCGGCCGGCTGCTGATGCAGGAGGTCGTCAAGGCGGCGGAGCGCGGTGTCCGCGTCCGCATGCTGCTGGACGACATCAATCCGCGCAACAGCGACGCCGCTTACCTGGCGCTCAACAGCTACAAGAACATCGAGCTGAGGCTGTTCAACCCCAGCGGCATGAGGAACGGCAGCATCTTTCGCTCGCTGGAGATGGTCGCCCGGCTGTTTGCGATGACCCGCCGCATGCACAACAAGGCCTGGATCGCCGACGGGAGCCTGGCCATCGTCGGCGGAAGGAACATCGGCGATGCCTATTTCGACGCTGCGGAGACGAATTTTCGCGATCTCGACCTGTTGCTTCTCGGTCCTGCCGTAGGGCAGACGATGCAGATCTTCGAGGCGTTCTGGAGTTGCGAGGCGGCAAAGCCTATCGAACTGCTCAACCCGGCTACAGCGGGCTCGCGCGCCGATTTCCTCGACAATCTCGATGCGACCGCGGACGGCCAGCTTTTGAACAGCCTCCGTGCCTGGCGCACGATCACGGAGTTCATTGTAGCGCACAGCGACGTCTGCTGGACGAAAGGCGTTCGCGTCATTTCCGATCCGCCGGAAAAGGTGCGCGGCAAGAGGCGCAGGAATTGGCTGACAAAGGAGCTGCTTCCCGCTATCGCGGCGACCAGGCAGCGCCTCGAAATTGTCTCGCCCTATTTCATCCCCAGCCGCACCGGGTTGGCCATCCTGTCGAAGTTGGTGGACCGTGGCGCCGAGGTTGCAATCCTGACCAACTCGCTCGCCGCGACGGACGTCGCCGCCGTGCACGGCGCCTATGCCAAATACCGCCGCAAGCTGCTTAAAAAAGGTATCCAGCTTTTCGAATTGCAGCCCTTCGACCGCCAGGCCAACATCTCCGTTTTCGGCTCAAAGGGAGCCAGCCTGCATACCAAGGCCTTTACGGTCGACGACACGCTGGGGTTTGTCGGTTCCTTCAATTTCGATCCGCGTTCGGTGTCGTTGAATGCGGAAATGGGCGTGCTTTTCCACGATATCAATCTGGTGATGGAGTTGCGCCGGCTGTTCGAGCACGAAAAGTCACCGCAGACGAGCTACCAGCTGGTCCTGGACAAAGGCGCCTTGCGGTGGCTCGGCTTGGCGGATGGCGAGATGCGGCAATATTCGCGTGAACCGGAGGCCAGTCTCTATCGGCGCATCGTTGCAGCGCTGGTTGGGTGCCTGCCGATCGAATCGCAATTGTAGAAGCGACGGATTTGTCGGAACGCGACTCTTTGTCGGAACGGAAATGCGGGATCACGAGTTGTAATCCGGTCCGGAGCATGCCGATGAAGACCACGCTATACAGTTTTCTTGCTGAGCTCTTGCCGTTCTGGATGGCGCATAAACGCAAAATGCGCGCCGACCGTGTCGCTGAGCGGCCGACACGATCTGCCGCAGGTGACGATGTTCGGCCGTCAGGCGACCCGAACCGCGCAACACCGGCGCGACGGCGCAACGCGTCTTAGGGCGGGATGCCTGCAAATTACACCCCGCCCCAAATGTCTGGTTAGCGACATTCTGCGACGCCAAATGATTTCGCTTGACTGCAAAGCTCTAGCTCTTTGGCGATCACGCTATCGTTAAGTATCGCTGTTTGAAATTCGGCGTTGCCAAGCATCCATTTTGCAGCACGTACGTTAATGACACTACAGTTTGCCGTTACAGGTGAGCACCATGAGTGCTAATGCGATAGAATTCTTGCAGGACTGGATTCACGAAAACGTTCATGTGCCGCCGCCTCCGATCAGGCTTGAAAAGGAGGCGGAAATCCTCGCCAAGGAATGCAAGCAAGAGGCGGCCAACGCCGGGGTACCCATCGAAGACATCGAGGAAGAGGTTGGCGACCTCAAGGATCTGCTCGTCGCCAAGCTCGAAGACGCAGCCGAGGACGAGGCCAGGCAACTCAATGGCAAGGGCAGCGACATGAATAGAACGGCTGAAGCCAGCGGTCGGGCGACACTGCAGAACAATCTGTGATTCAGGGCGGGCCGAACAAATGCGCCGCTGAGGACGCCGCAATCTCCTGGGCATTTTCAGCGGGTTCGTACTGCAGCGGGTTGCCGTGGCTCAGACTTCGCACGATCCGCTCCGGACTGAAGGAATGACGCCATGGCATAAACCTTTTCGCCGGACATGCGTTGTTGGGTTTCAAGCCAGGGAGATGACCATGCAGATGAAATCGGAAATCGCCGGCGAGGCCGCCAAGCAGCGGCATATCCAGCGCCGTATCGACGAGAAGGACAAGTCCAAATCCAATGGCAAGCAAAAAGGCGCTATGCAGGCCGGCGCCCGCAAATATCCCGAGCCGCCCTTCCCCGAGCAGCACCAGCCCAAGCCGGGGCATGAATGGGCGATCGAGCCGGCGCCGCTTTATGATGCGCCATTTTATATCGGATCGAAAAAGCTCGACGGCAAAGTGGCCGTCATTACCGGCGGCGATTCAGGCATCGGCCGTGCGGTGGCCGTGCTCTATGCGCGTGAAGGCGCCGATGTGGCGATCGTCTATCTCTCGGAGGACAAGGACGCCGAAGAGACCAAAAGGGCCGTCGAAGCCGAAGGCCGGCGCTGCATCCTGATCAAGGCCGATGTCAGCGAACGCGACCACTGCCACAACGCGGTGGCTGAGATCGTGCAGGAGTTTGGGCGCATCGACGTGCTGGTCAACAACGCCGCTTTCCAGATCCACTCCAGCGATTTCAGCGAGCTGACCGAGGAGCATTTCGACACGACGCTGAAGACCAACCTCTACGGCTATTTCCACATGGCGCAGGAAGCGGTACCGCACATGAAGCCCGGTTCGGCAATCATCAATACCGGTTCAGTGACCGGCATCGAGGGCTCGAAGCAACTGGTCGACTACTCCATGACCAAGGGCGGCATTCATGCCTTCACCCGCGCGCTCTCGGGCAACCTTGTCGACAAGGGCATAAGGGTCAACGCCGTGGCGCCGGGGCCGGTTTGGACGCCGCTCAACCCCTCGGACAAGGAAGCCGGCGATGTTTCGAAATTTGGCGCCGATACGCCGATGAAACGGCCCGCCCAGCCGGAGGAGATCGCGCCGGCCTACGTGTTCCTCGCCTCGCCGCACTGCTCGAGCTATATCACCGGCGAGATATTGCCGATCGTGGGCGGCTACTGACGGCATGTATTTCATTGCCCTGGCCACTGACTATGACGGCACGCTGGCGCATGAGGGGATCGTTGCCGAGAAGACGCTTGCGGCGCTTGAACGCTTCAAGAAGAGCGGCCGCAAACTCATTCTCGTCACCGGGCGCGAGCTGCCCGACCTCAAACGCGTCTTTCCCGAAGTCGCGATCTTCGACAAGGTCGTCGCCGAAAACGGCGCGTTGATCTACACGCCGGCCAGCGAGGAGGAGCGGACGATATCTCCGCCGCCCGCCCCCGAGCTCATCGCCAAACTCAGGAAACGCGGTGTCAAACCGCTTTCGGTCGGACGCTCGATCGTCGCAACCTGGGAACCGCATCAGGCTACCGCGCTCGAGGTCATCAAGAAATTGGGGCTGGAGCTGGAAATCATCTTCAACAAGGGCGCGGTGATGATCCTGCCCAGCGGCATCAACAAGGCGACCGGCCTGACAGCCGCGCTTCAGGACCTCAGATTGTCGCCGCACAACGTCGTCGGCGTCGGCGACGCCGAAAACGACCACGCCTTCCTGCGCGCCTGCGGCTTCAGCGTCGCCGTCGACAACGCACTGCCGGCAGTCAAGGAAACGGCGGATCTCGTGACACGCGGCGCGCGCGGAAAGGGCGTCGAGGAACTGATCGCCAAGGTGGTGGAGCGCGATCGCGAGCTTGTGCCGAGCCGCGACGGCATTGTGCTTGGCTCGGAGGACGGCAAGGAGGTGTATCTGTCGCCAACCGATACGGTGCTGATCGCCGGGAGCTCCGGCATCGGCAAATCGACCCTGGCGACCGCACTGACGGAGCGCTTCGTCGAGAGAAAGTTCCAGTTCTGCATCTTCGATCCGGAAGGCGACTACGATGGCCTCGAAGGCGCAGTCCGGCTGGGCGACGGCTCGAACGCGCCGACGAAAACGCAATTGCTCGATCTCCTGGAGAAGCCTGACAACAATCTTGTCGTGAATGGCCTGGCGCTGCGCGTCAACGAGCGGCCGGACTTCTTTGCCGACCTGCTGCCGGGCCTCGGCAGTCTTCGTTTCCGTACGGCACGACCGCACTGGCTGATCATCGACGAGGCGCATCACCTCCTGCCGAAGCGGCGCGACGATACTCCAATGGTGCTGGCGATGGAATTGCCGGGCACGATCCTGATCACGGTTCATCCGGACGCGATCTCAACCGAGGCATTGCGGCTGGTCACCGCCGTCATCGCACTCGGCCCCAAGGCGAAAAAGGTCATCAAGACGTTCTGCCGCGAGACCGGCACCGAACCGCCAAAGGACAAGGATCTGAGCTCTCCAAAAGACCAGCGCGTGCTGTTCTGGCGGCCGCAGGCGCACAAGAAACCCGCCATGGTCGAGCCAATCGAGCCGCGGCAGTCGCTCAAGCGCCACAGCCGCAAATATGCCGAGGGCCAGCTCGACGAGAAGGGCAGCTTCTATTTCCGCGGTCCCGACAATGCAATGAATCTCCGCGCCCATAATCTGATGATTTTCGCCCAGATCGCCGAGGGCATCGACGACAGGACCTGGGAACATCATCTGCGCGCCGGCGACTATTCCGAATGGTTTCGCCACCAGATCAGGGACAAGGAACTGGCGCGCGAGACCGCGGAGGCGGAGAAAGACGGCACACTTTCGGCGCAGGAGAGCCGCAACCACATCCTGGACGCAGTGCGCCGCCGCTATACCGCGCCCGCCACCGCGCCAAAGGAATAGATGCAAACGGCGCCCAGCCGTGGAACCTCATCCGCCAAACGAAATTGTGTTCTATCGGGCGCCAGATCCAATCAATGCCGAATAATTGCCCCGGAAAGAGACGATGGATGAGCAGCGACCCGGACAAGAATGGTCCTGTCTTTTCGGCGGAGCAGGCGCGGCAGGGCGAGATCATCCTGCGGACGCGGGCGCGCCGGATCATTTTCATCGCCGGCCTGGTGGGTCTCGTCTTTCTGGCATTGCTGGTGTGGTGGGTTTGAATTCCTGACGGCTGGAGCGAAATCATGAAATCACAACTTGTTGCCGAAAGCGCCGGGCAGAGAACGTTTGTGGTTGTGCTTGATCCCGGCGAAGAGGCGTTTGCGCAGCTGACGTCGTTTGCGGTCGAGCGTGGCGTCGGCGGCGCGTCGCTGACTGCGCTCGGCGCTTTCGAAAGGGCAACCGTCGGCTGGTTCGACCCTGGAGAAAGAACCTACCGGAAGATCCCCGTTCGAGAACAGTGTGAAGTGCTGAGCGCGATCGGCGATGTTGCCATCGGCGACGACGGCAGGCCCAGCCTGCACGTCCACGCAGTCCTTGGATTGAGTGACGGCACCACGAGGGGTGGTCATCTGCTGGACGGAATCGTGCGGCCGACGCTCGAGGTCACATTGGTGGAGACGCCTGGCCATCTGCGCCGCAGGCATCATCCCGAACTCGGCGTCGCCCTGATCGACCTGGAGCCTTGATCCGAGCCGATCACTTCGTTGATTTGACTGCGGCCGTTTCGGGTACACCCTCCCAACCGAAGGCGCTGCGGCCGCCGAGCAGATGCGATTGCTCGAACTCCCCGGCGACGATTTCCTTCAGGCTTGGGCCGGTGACATAGCGCTCGACCTGCCGCGACTGGTCGTCCAGCCGCCGCAAGGCGCCGATCTCTTCGTCACGGCCGAGCCTGGCCTTGTGGACAGCCGACTTCAGCACGCCGATCGTCTCGTCATAGACTTTCAGCGGCACAGGGAACGGGTGCCTGTCCTTGCCGCCATGCGCCAGCGAGAAGCGTCCTGGATCGGAAAAACGGCACGGCGCGCCATGCACGACTTCGGCGACCAACGCCAGCGCCCGCACCGTGCGCGCGCCGACATTGGGCACGAGGAGAAGCTCGGCGAAATCCGTCGGACCGCGCTCAGCCGCCGCGGCGATATTGCCGTGCAGGCGGCGCATGACGACATCACTTTCGCGCACATCGTGGTGCGCCGGCATGACCAGATGCGGCAGCAGCTTTTGTGCCGGGTCCGGCGCTGGCGCCGAACCCCGCTCCAAAGCGGCAAGTTCCCTCACGATGCGATCCGGTCCAAGGTCGTGCAGAAGGTCCAGTTGTCCCTGGCGCGACGCTTCGGCGCGGCGGTCGGTCAGGTTGACGATCTCGCCCTGATTGGCGCCCTCGATGGCAGCATGCGGCTGGTCGACAAAGCTCTTCAGGCCCTCGGACAGCCAGTGATAGCGGCGCGCCACCTTGCTGTCGCCGTTCATGCCTTGCTGCACCACCACCCACTTGCCGTCGTCGGTGACGATAAAGCCGTGCAGATAGAGATCGAAACCGTCCTGGACCGCGGCGCTGTCCACCTTGGCGACAAGCCGGCTGGCAGTCGCGAGGCCTTGCCCGTCGAGACCGACACGCTCGCCGATCAGGGCGAGCTCATGCGGGGTCTTGCGCGAATGCGCGCCGCGGCCGCCGCAAACGTGGATGCCGAGTTCGCCGGAAAGCGGCGACAGACCGCGCTTCAACGCTCCGACGACGCTGGTGGTGATGCCGGAGGAATGCCAGTCCATCCCCATCACGGCGCCAAAAGACTGGAACCAGAACGGATGCGCCAGCCGGCGCAGCAATTCATCGCGGCCGTAATGGTGGATGATCGCCTCGCACATGACCGCGCCAAGCCGCGTCATGCGGTCGCCAAGCCATTTCGGTACGCGCCCGCCGTGAAGTGGGAGATCAGCACTTCCCGATCGCTGTGCCACGGTCTTTTGCTTGCTCCTTGAGTCCTGCCTCGACAGATAGGTATCGAAAGGGGTGTGGAGAAGCTATGGCCTGATTCAGGCCGCGATCGTTGCAAGCCGCCAGCTACCGGGCAGGTTCGCTGAGGAGATCAAACTTCTGGATCTCGCAATGCTCGCCCACCGATTCCAGCAGATCTATTGGCGGTGCGCCAGTGTCCGGCCGCCTCCAACTGATCTCGAACGAGAAAACAGGGTCTTTGATATCCGGGCGCCTCTCTATCGCGACGAGGCGTGCCCGGTAACCAAGCGGCCCGATCATCGTATCGAGTTCCTGTCGGGCTGCGGCCTTCCAGGTCACTGCCAACTGGGCGTGGTGTTCGCGCGAAATTCGAAGATCCACCCATTTCAGGACGAGCAAGGTGGCCAGCGTCAGTGCCGTGCCGGCCGCGCCCAAGCCGTATTGGCCACCACCGAAAGCCAATCCGATCGCCGTCATCACCCACAATGTGGCCGCCGTGGTGACGCCGCTGACAAGACTGCCACGGCGAAGAATGGCGCCACCGCCGATAAAGCCGACCCCGGTCAGCACGCCCAGCGGAAAGCGCAAGACGTCCATCGATGCAAACGAATCCGGGTGCTTGCCAACGGTTCCCAGCAGAATGCTGGCCTGGACCATTGCGATGGCAGCCGCCAACCCTACCAGCACGGTGGTGCGTAGCCCCGCCGCGTGCCCGCGCGCCTCCCGGTTGAGGCCTATCAACAGGCCGGCGAGTGCGGTCAGAAGCAGTCGTGCCGCGATGTCCTGCCAAACCGGAACAACGAGGAGCATCGCGGTCACCCGTCGGGCCAGGCGCTGCTGGCCAGGAATAGCGCCATGGTCAAAGCGAACAAGGGCAAGAGCGTCTTCATCGCAAATTCTTTTTGTCGATAAGCAACAAACGATGCGCCTGGATTTTGGTTGCGCCGCCGACGATTCACCCGGCGATGGGCAGCGGCGGAACAAAACCTTCGGCCTGCGGGTTGGTGGGTTCACGCCAACGAAGGATTTGCAGTCATGGTCCGCTTGCTGCTTGCTGGAGCCGTCGCTTATCTGGCCTATCGCATCACCAAGGAGATCGGTGGGTCTGGCGAGGTCGATCCGCTGTCGCCTTCAGCCGACCAAGCCGGCCGCAAGGCGCCGAGGCAGCAAAGCGGGGCACAGAGGAATGGCCGACGGCGGTAGCGAATGCCGTAGCGGCGGCGCGGGCCAGCCATGACCGCATTTCCGTTGCCGCTCGACCTTCGTCCGATGGAAGCCAAAGCCGCCGATGCAATTCCTGGCGACGACGGGCTTTGGCAATACGAGCCGAAATGGGACGGGTTTCGCTGCCTCGTGTTCAAGGGCGACGATGCCGTCGATCTGCGTGCAAAATCGGGCAAGCCGCTCGGCCGCTATTTTCCCGAGCTCGTCGGGGTGCTGCGCGATGTGCGCTCGCGACGGTTTGTTGCCGACGGCGAGATCGTCATCGAGGTCGACGGATCGTCCTCGTTCGAGGCCCTGCAAATGCGCCTTCATCCCGCCGAAAGCAGGATCCGCAAGTTGAGCCTTGAGACGCCCGCCAGGCTGGTCCTGTTCGATATGCTGGCCGAACCCGGCGGCAGGATCATCATCGAAGAGCCTCTCACCACCAGGAGGCAGGCGATTGAGGCCTTTGTCGCGACGGCGGCACGGCCCGAACTGCACCTGTCCAAATATACGCACGACGCCGCCACCGCCGAGCGCTGGCTGCAGGGCGCCGGCCACGGCTCCACCGACGGTGTTGTTACAAAACTGATAGCCGGGCCATACCGGCCCGGCGAGCGCGCCATGGTCAAGGTCAAGCGACTGCGCACTGCGGATTGCGTGGTCGGCGGCTTTCGCTATCTCGCCGGCAGCAACGAAGTCGGATCCCTGCTGCTTGGCCTCTACAATAACGAAGGCAGGCTGGACCATGTCGGGTTCACCTCGACCATCGGCAAGGACGACAGGGCAGCATTGACCAGACGGCTGGAAAAACTGCGGGCCAAACCGGGTTTCACCGGCAAGGCGCCGGGCGGACCAAGCCGCTGGAGCACGGAGCGGAGCGGACAATGGGAACCGATAAAGCCTGAACTGGTGGTCGAGGTTCGGTTCGACCATGTGACAGGGGACCGGTTCCGGCACGGGACAAAGCTGTTGCGCTGGCGGCCGGACAAGGAGCCCCGGCAATGCACGTTCGAGCAGATCGAGTAAGTCCGCTCCGAGGCACCGCTTCAAGGCTCTAGCTGCCCGCTCTATCGTTCATGACGGACCAATGCAAAATTCACCGGTTCGCCGCGGCCAACCGAGCCTTGGCAACATTTCCGAGGCTCGGTTGCGGTTTTGAAATCAAGCGGCTTCTTGCATTGCGCGTTCGTTGACACCGCTTTCGCCGAGCTTGGAAAGCGCTTCGTCGGTCGCGACCTCTTCCTTGAGAGTTGCCCTGAGCAGCTCGACAACGTCGCTCTTGCCAAGTTCTTCCGCCCACGCGATCAAAGTGCCGTAGCGAGCGATCTCGTAATGTTCGACAGCTTGCGCCGCACCGACAAGCCCGGCGTCGAGCGCGGGAGCACCATTATACTCCTCGAGCATTTCCGAGCCCTCTTCGATGATGCCGTCAATCGCCGGACAGGTTTTGCCGCGGGCCGGCTTGCCGAATTTCTCGAACACCTCCTCGAGGCGGTCGACATGTCCTTCGGTTTCCATGCGGTGTTTCTCGAAAGCGGCGGTCACTTCTTCCGACTCCGCGCCCTTGGCCATTTTGGGCAGCGCTTTCAGTATCTTCTTCTCGGCGTAGTAGAGGTCTTTGAGCCCGTCGAGGAACAGATCCTCAAGGCCCTTGCTTGCCGCCTTCGCGGCCTTTTTCGTGGTCGCCATGATCCTCTCCCGAATGGTTGGTGCCGCCTCGCAAAGTGGAGGCGTCCGATAACCCTCCGACGGGAAACAAGTTCCCTGAAGCGACGGGAGCTTTGAAAATTTTTCCGACCCGCGTGTGGTGTCGCAAGGGCTCGACCTGCGGCAGCAATCGGCCAGGAAAGCGCCGTCAGCGCTCGCCGATATGCTCGAACAGGCGGGTGTATTCGGCCTCGGCCAAGCCGTAGCCGCCATCTGCCAGTGCGACGAGACCATCGCGGTCGCGGATGATAATTTCGCCGCGGCGGGACCGGATGAGCCCTCGCCCCTCAAGCAGCTGCAGCGCGACCGTGACACCCGGGCGTCTTACGCCAAGCATGATCGACAGGAATTCGTGAGTGATCGTCAGCCGGCCGCCGTCCACCCGATCGTCACACATGAGCAGCCAGCGCGCCAGCCGGTCTTCAAGTTTCGATCGCGCGTTGACCAGCGCGGTAAAGCCAGTCTGTACATGCAGATATTGCACGTAGCGCAGCAAGAACAGCCGCAGCGTCGGGCTTTGTGTCAGCGCCGCTTTGAACGGCTCGGCGTCGATCTTGGCGGCTTCTCCCGCCAGCTGCACATAGCAATCATGGACCGTACGGTCGTCGCCCATTATCAGGGCCGAGCCGGTCATACCTTCCAAGCCGACAAGGCCAACTTCCGCATCGCTGCCGTTCGGCATTTTCGCAACCACGGAACCGATACCCTCCTCGAGGAAATAGATGGCCTCGATCGGCGATCCGGACACTTCGAGCGATTGCCGTAACTCCAGCGAACAGCGCTCGATGTGCGGCTCGAGAGATGCGAAATCGCCGGCGCTCATTCGGCGCAACAGCTTGTTTTTGTATGGATTTCTATTGGAATATGGATTCTTATTGGAAGTTGCTGGATCAGACATAGCTGGGCCCAAAACAGGGCAAGAGCTTTTTTATCTCCCAGCCGTCCGCGCCCGGTATAACCTGCGAACGATAGCGCTTATATAAGCACTGAAAGGTATGGAGCCTACTAAATAAAAAAATGAATCGATGCACGGCAGTTCTCCTGCCGCTTGCCTACGAAAACATCCGACTGAAAGTTAGAGTCGGAAACGTACCAAAGACGGTTTGGTACGAAAACGACAATTGAGATCGCCGGGCGCAAAAGAGCCCGTCGCGAGGGATGCAACGGGCTCCATTCGGGCGTCGTGGGCTACGCCCAGTGATCCAAATGAGGGTGGGTTGGATCGCAGCAACAATGCAGGTGCGAGACAGTCGTTCCCAAACTGTCTGCTTGGTAATTTCTGTACATTGAGTTTGGACGAGAGCGGCGCTAATTGAATTGGAGTCGTCCACACAGGCATGGCGAGTGGACGCTAGAAAGACGCTTCGCGCTTTCGCCCTTTTCAAGGGAGGATGGCATGTCGATGCAAGGTGCAGCAACTCCAGCCGAACTGAGCGTGCTGAGAAAAGCGCTCGACGACTGCTGCCGCGAGTTGGGTGTTGCGGACGACAGTCCTGTCCGCGAGCGGTTGGCAGCCCGTATCATGTCGCTGTTCAACGAGGGTGTGCTCAGCGCCGATCTGAAAGAAGCGCTGGCCGCCGATCGCCAACACTAAGCTGCTGCTATGGTGGCGTCCTCGGCGCCGAAAGGTTCGGCACCGAGTCGCCCTTTCTGGCCAGGGCCCCGGTTTGCCAAGGATACTTGGAATCTTGTCTTTTCACGACAAAACGCCCGGCGCTTATTACCAGGCGGCAGGCGTTTTTGTCGCGAGCGTGACACTAACGCGTGTCGCGCTTGACCGGCCTCATGCGATGCACTTTAGGTTCCTGTTTTATGCATGTCGTTATCACAAAACCGCTGCACACCCTCGGGTCAAGCCCGGGGGCATGCTTTTGCGCGACATGCCTCAAATGCGCCCAAGCAGGACCAGGATAATGACGATAAGCAGCACCAGGCCGAGGCCGCCACCACCGTAATAGCCGGTGCCATAGAACGGTCCGCCGCCCAAGCCGCTGAAGCCGCCAAGCAAGGCAAGGACCAAGATGATGATGAGAATGGTTCCAAGGCCCATGATGTCTGCTCTCCTTGTTTGCGCTGCCGCCATTCGCATCAGCGCGTCGCATTGTACAAAGGTATGAACTCGCAAGGAGCATTCCTGTTCCGGCGGGACGGTAAGGCGTACACTCATGCGGCAAGCAAAATGCCGGGCCGTGCCGTCAGAAAAGTCCACAGATGCATGCCTGCAGAGAATGGCATGGCGGCCGCCTTGAACACCTGAGAACATGCTGAAATTCATGGGGAATTTGTCGGAACCTTCGCCCGCCCGAACGGTTGTTTTCTTAGTCGCAACGCGACGACCCTCGTAAAAAGGAGAAGCATCATGTTCACGAAAATTCTCGCAGCTTCCGCGCTTACGATCGGTCTGGCCACGTCAGCGATGGCCCAGAACGTCGGCGATCCCTCCGGAGACGCTACCGACGGCAGCGGGCGGACGATCGTGGTCCCGGATAATGGCGGCCCTGACAGCGGCACGGATTCGACCATCACCAACAGCATTCGCGATTTCTCAACGACGAATTCGAATGCCGACCGGAATTGCCCGCCAGGCCCGCAGGGGGCTCTGCCCGATGCGACCGGCAAGGCTCCTGGCACGATGGCCCCGACGCTGAACGACAACCACTGCGGCAAGTAAGCGCCCGGTGATCACAGCACCAGGCCGCGGAGCATAGGCTCCGCGGCCTGTTGGTTTTTGCCGCAAATTAGCGCCTAACGGCCGCGGTGGTCAAAACTGACCGCGATCTCCCGACCGTCCAACGCGCGAACGATGAAGCCAACCAGCTCCTCGTCGGTTTGCCGGAACCAGGGAAAGCGTCTGCGCAAATCGGCTATGACGACGGTGGTCGAGAGAATATCGCCGGAATGGTAGTCGGCCATGACGGTATGAATGGCTTTGTCGGTATCCATACCAAGCGGCGACTTGATCTGCCCCACGGAAGCCTCCACCCATCTCTCCCGGCCAACGATAGCAAGACCGCGGCAAAGCGAAAGAGCTTGTACGATTGCGTACGATCTCGCCGCGTGCGTTGCAATTTGCGGGACGCAGCCGGCGTCCTTTGTTTTGCGTTTCCAAACTATTGTCTGGCGTCGCGGCGGCTCTGGCGCCACGACCAGGCAACCTCGCTGCAGCTTCCGCGTTGAGCCATCGAGGGATGACATCAGCCTCGGAGAGCTCCCATGAAAACACTTCTATCCATCACTGCGGCAGCGATGATGGCCGGCGCGCCTTTGGTTGCTTTTGCCCAATCGGCGACGCTGACGCCTCTAACGACCGACACCATGAGCAAGGTTGACACTGCGACGTTCGTCAAGACGGTGCCCATCGCCAATACATTCGAAATCGAATCGAGCCGACTTGCGCAGACGCAGGCGAAGGCCGACGACGTAAAAGCCTTCGCGGCGCAAATGGTCACGGACCACACCAAGGCCGACGAGGAGTTCAAGGCGGCGCTCAGCAAGGGTCAGACGACTTCGGCCACCGCGCCAGCCGGCCCGCCGCTGGACACCAAGCACCAGGCGCTGCTCGACCAACTCAAGGAGGCCAGCGGGGACAGCTTCCAATCGAAATACATCGACATGCAGACCCAGGCGCATAAGGAAGCGGTGGCGCTGTTTTCCGCTTACGCAAATTCCGGCGACGATCCGGCGATGAAGGAATTTGCCAAAAAGACGCTGCCGGTGCTGCAAATGCACGAACGTCACGTGAAGGATCTCGCTGCCGCGCATCAATGAGGGCGACGACCGCCAGCGGTTTCGCCAACGGAGACGCCGGGCTTGAAGGGAGCGGCTGTCGTCGGCCCCGGGAACAAAGTACCGAGAGTGCCGTTATTCACTTGGCCTATTCCCGGGAGGATCCAATGGGAGGCGGCATTCGCGAGGCGCCGAGGGCAGTAGAGCTGGGTTTCGGCGCCGTTCCGATTGCCGCTGTCACAGGCTGAATCGATTTCCGGCCGGGACAGGTTACCATGCGCTACGGCGAGATATTTGCAAACGCAACGGCGCTCTTGTTGCTGGCGCTGATGGTTGGCGGCATCTTCATCTTGTTTGGAGAACCGCTGTGGCCGCGGCACTACGCGAGAATGGTGCTGGTCCCGAATATTGATGCCATGGCCACCGCGTCATTCCGAACAAGGTGCGCTCCAAGTCCATGCCTGCCCGACACCATCGATCAGACCATGCTGGCTCCTCGCCCCGAGGACGGACCGTGATCTGCGATTTGCAGACGCTGCAACGCTGTGGAGCGGGATGCGGTAAGGCCCGCCGCGCAAGTCGCGCCGCGGGCTTACCGGTGCAATCAAACGGTCTTGCAAACCGTCCGGCTACAACTAGGTCAGGATAAGCACGATCTTGTAGGTATTCGGATCGACGATGACGATCCGGCCATCGGCCAGCACGAAATATTCATAGGATTCGTAAGCCGGAACGATCTTGACGATGCGCGCCGGCAGACGATGCAGCCGGACCTTCTTTCGCGGAACCTCGACGCCGACAGAGATGTCGAAATCGACATTGGAAACCGGTTGGACATTCGTTTCCTTGATGACCTGGGTAATTTCTGTCTTCTGTTCAACGGTCACATTGCTGATGGAAGCGGTCGAACTCTGGTCCTGCGTCTGCGTAGAGGCGTTGCCCTGAGTCTGCTCGCTGGTCGTGGTCCCAGTCTTGCTCTGAGCCTGCTCCTCGGTCTTCATTTTCGTGTTGCCTTGGGCCTGCTCGGTAGTGGTGGTTCCGGTTTTGCCCTGGGCCTGCTCGTCGGTTTTCATTTTGGTGTTGCCCGTGGCCTGCTGGTCAGTCGTGGCGCCAGCGTTGCCCTGAGCTTGCTCGTCGGTCTTCATTTTCGGCTTGCCCTGAGCCTGCTGGTCAGTCGTAGCGCCAGCCTTGCCCTGGGCTTGCTCGTCGGTCTTCAGCTTTTTGTTGCCCTGCGCCTGTTGTTCAGTCGTAGCGCCGGCCTTGCCCTGGGCCTGCTCGCCCATCTTTGCGCCATTTGGACAGTTGGCAGTGCCGGCTGCGCAATTGGCGCCGGACTGGTCGTCGGTCGACTGCTGCGTCTGGGCAAGTGCCGCTCCGCAGCTGACGCTGATTGCTAGCATGCTGGTAATCAGAACGCCTTTCATGAGAGATCTCCTTGGAAAATGCGTCCCTTCACCGCGTAAAACTGCGGCTAAAAAACTTTGTTCCAAATTAACCGAGCGAAACGGCAAGCGATCCGAGCGGCGGAACAAGCTTTGCCCGGTGACGTTACCGACCTAGCGACCCCGCTGCGAACGGCATGACGCGGCGCAGCGCAGAGGTGGCTCACGACGAAAGGAGACGATCATGAGAATGCATCTTTCCGCGGCTGCGGCTGGGTTCTTGCTGCTTGCGGGTGTTGGCGCCGCTGCGGCCCAGGACGTGGTCATCGAACCGCAGCAGGAGACGATCGTACGCGAGTATGTGAAAAAGCAGCCTCTGGCGTCCGTCCAGCTTCCCGGCGTGGAGCTCAATGTCGGCTCGACACTGCCCGATACCGTCGAGCTTCATGAAGTTCCCAGCGTCAAATACCGCTACGTCGTCGTCGACAATCGGACCGTCCTGGTCGATCCTGGCACGCGCAGGATCGTGAAGGTCATCGAGTGAACAAGCGCGTCGCTTTGAAGGGACATGCGGCGCGTCCAGCATTGTCGACAGACTGCTGCACTTGTTGGGCATTCCGACGCAGAAAGGCCCGCCGTTCCGACGCACGGCGGGCCACATAGCGAGTCACCACGCCAGGCGGCAGGGTCCTGTGCTCGCCAGGCCAGAAACTTTGAGAGAATATTCCCGGCTCCTCATCTGGTGTGAAATACTGTTCTTTGATCTGGCGATCAGCATTTCCGATGATGCCCGCAAGGCTTCGCATTCCGCCTGGCCGCAACGATTGCAAAACCGATGAGATTGACCATGCCTGGGAACACCAACACTTCGCTTCAATTCTTCTCGGCAACTATAAGCCGGCGCGCCGGCTTCGCTGTACTTCTTGCATCAGCGGTTGCGATTGTCAGCCTTGCTGCGCCGTCGTTCGCCGAGGACAAGACGGCGGTCAAGGTCGGCATCATGAGCGGCGAGGACGAGGACGTCTGGCGCGTCGTCACCGCCCAGGCGGCGGAGAGGGGCCTGACGATCGAGACCGTGGTGTTCAACGACTATACCCAGCCGAATGAAGCGCTCGAGCGTGGCGAAATCGACGCCAACGCCTTCCAGCACAAGCCCTATCTCGACAACCAGATCAAGACGCAGGGCTATCACATCGTCCCGGTCGGCTATACCGGGGTCTGGCCGATCGGCCTTTATTCCAAGAAGTACGCGAATATTGCCGACCTGCCCGAAGACGCGGTCATTGGCGTGCCGAACGACCCGTCCAATGAGGGCCGCGCACTGCGCGTCCTGCAGAGCGAACATCTGATCAAGCTCAGGGAAGGCACCGGCATTCTGGCGACGACCACCGACATCGCCGAAAACCCGAAGCACTTGGTCATCAAGGAGCTGGACGCAGGCATCGTCGGGCGCTCGGTGGAAGACCTCGACGGGGCCGTAGTCAACACGGATTGGGCGCTTAAAAGCGGCCTCACACCGGAGAACCGCATCGCCCAGGAGGCGGTGGCCGACAATCCCTATCGCAATTTCATCGCGGTCAAGGCCGGCAATGAAAACCAGCCCTGGGTAAAGACATTGGTCGCTTCCTATCAGAACGAAAAGGTGAAGGCCGAATTCGACCGGGTCTACAAGGGAACCGGCATCAGCGCCTATTGATGCCAAGCTCAACTGGGCGCTGAAGCCCGGCATGATAAAGCGGTCCGCGCTTCAACGCGGACCGCGATCGCGTTTGCGGGACACCAATACAGGAACTTTTATGAACCAGCATTTCGCCTCGGTCACCGAAGTCACGCATCCCGTCGGCGGCCGCTCCGCGGGATCGAACGATGTCGTGCGCCTCATCGAGCTGAAGCGCCGTTTCGGCGCGACAGCGGCGCTGGACGGCGTGTCGCTCAGCGTGCGCCAGGGCGAGATCCTCGGCATCATTGGCCGTAGCGGCGCCGGTAAGTCGACGCTGATACGCTGCCTGAACGGCCTGGAGCGGCCGGATTCAGGACAGGTCTTCATCGAAGGCCGCGACATCAGCCGGCTCGGCGAGCGCGAATTGCAGCCGCTGCGCCGGCGCATCGGCATGATCTTCCAGCATTTCAACCTGCTGTCCGCCAAGACGGTCGAAGACAATGTAGCGCTGCCGCTCAAGATCGAAGGCCGGCCCAGGGCCGAACGCCTGGCGCGCGCCGCCGAGCTGCTCGAGCTTGTCGGCCTGTCAGAGAAGGCGAAAGCCTATCCGGCGTCGCTGTCGGGCGGGCAGAAGCAGCGCGTCGGCATTGCCCGGGCGCTTGCGGCGCGCCCGGCGCTGCTGCTGTCGGACGAAGCGACCTCGGCGTTGGACCCGGAGACGACGCGCTCCATCCTTGCCTTGCTCAGAGACATCAACCGGCAGCTCGGCCTGACCATCCTGCTCATCACGCACGAGATGGAGGTGATCCGTTCGATCGCCGATCGTGTCGCGGTGATCGACACTGGGCGGATCGTCGAGCAAGGCCCGGTCTGGTCGGTTTTTGCGGACCCCAAGTCGGCGATCACGCAGAGCCTGCTCGGCGGCATCCGGCCGCAATTGCCGGCAGAGATCGCAAGCCGGCTAACGCGGAACGCCGGCGTGGAGGCGATCCTCAGGATCGACGTGGCCGGTGAGGCCGCGCGAAGCCCGCTTTTGTCCGATCTTGCCTCGGCAGTTCCCGGCTCGTTCCGCCTCGTGCATGGCGGCATCGATCACGTCCAGCAGCAGCCGGTCGGGACACTGTTCGTTGCGGTCGCCGGCAGCAATGAAGCTCACCTGGCAGAGGTGATCGCGTTCTTGAAAGCCCGCCAAGCGCGGGTGGAGGTGCTTGGCCATGTCGCCGGTTCTGTTTGAGCTTCTCGTCCGTTCGATCTGGGAAACGATCCTGATGACGGCCGCCTCCGGCCTCATCTCGCTGGTTTTCGGGCTGCCGCTCGGCCTGGCGCTGGTCGCCACCGACCGCGGCGGCATCGCCGAAAACCTGTGGGTGAACCGCGCGCTTGGCGCTGTCATCAACGGCTTCCGCTCTGTGCCTTTCATCATCCTGCTGGTTGCGCTGATCCCGGTGACGCGGCTGATCGTCGGCACCTCGATCGGCACCTGGGCAGCGATCGTTCCGCTGTCGATCGCGGCGACGCCCTACTATGCCCGGATCGCCGAAGTGTCGCTGCGTGAGGTCGACCACGGGCTGATCGAAGCGGCGCGCGCCATGGGCGGCAACCGCTGGACGATCATTCGCGAGGTGCTGGTGCCGGAAGCGCTGCCCGGCATCGTCGCCGGCTTCACGGTGACGCTGGTGACGCTGATCGGCGCCTCGGCGATGGCCGGCGCCATCGGCGCCGGCGGGCTCGGCGACCTCGCCATCCGCTACGGTTACCAGCGCTTCGAAACGTCAGTCATGATCGCCGTGGTCATCGTCCTGGTCGTCCTGGTCTGCGGCATCCAGTGGGCCGGCGACCGGCTGGTCGCGAGGCTGGATCACCGCAACTGATCGTTGGCCGCAAATGAGGGAATCCGATGCCGCGCCGTCATCCGGCGCGCCTCTTTTCCGTGGCTGCCCGGTCGATCCCCAATCCATCCGCCGAGAGAGCGACCCCGAACCTTTCGGCGGCTTCTGCGGGCGTGTAATAGCCCAGCGCGACATCCCTCGCCACCAGATCGGCGTCCCGCTGCAACGGATCGCCATAGCCGCCGCCGCCCGGCGTGCCGACGCGCACGCGGTCGCCGGCTTTCAACGCGATGTCCTGCTCCTTGGACAGGTGCGGCGGCACATGTTCCTTGCCGTCGCGGAACACGGCGACCGTGTTGACCGCGCCGTCCTTGCCGCCGAGCGCGCCTTGCGGGCCGAAGCGGCCGTGGTCCATGACGAAAGAGGCACGTGCATCGCCGCGCAGGATTTCCACCTCATAGGCGAGCCCGAAACCGCCGCGATGCTTGCCGGCGCCACCGGAGCCTTCCCGCAGCGCATAGTGGCGGTAGAGCACCGGGAAGGCCTGCTCCATGATTTCGACCGGCGGCGACTTGGAGATGCCTATGGTCGAGCAGCCATTGGTCAGGCCGTCGTGATCGGCGTTGCCGCCATAGCCGCCGCCGGAAATCTGGTACATGACGTAGTCGCGGCCGCGCGCCGGATCGTTGCCGCCGAGCGCGAAATTGCCGCTGGAGCCGGCCGGAGCCGCCGTCACCCGGTCCGGCAGCGCCTGCACCATCGCTGCGAACACCGCCTCGGCGATGCGCTGCGAAACCTCGGCTGCGCAGCCCGACACAGGGCGTGGATATTTGGCGTCGAGGAAGGTGCCTTCCGGCCGCTTGACGATCAGCGGTTCGAAGGCGCCGGCGCTGATCGGCACATCTGGGAAAATATGGCGCATAGCGAGATAGACCGAGGACAACGTCGTCGCCAAAACGCTGTTCATCGGCCCGGCGCAGGGTTTTGATGAGCCCGAGAAGTCGAAGCTGAGCGTGTCGCCTTTTTTCTCGACTGCCAGCGCGATGATCAGCGGCTCGTTTACCACGCCGTCTGAATCGACGAAGGCCTGCGAACGATAGATCCCGTCGGGAATGGCCGATATGTTGACGCGCATCTGTTCAGCGGCGCGGCGCCGCAATTCGGCGATCGCTTCGACAACCGTTTCATCTCCGTAACGATCCAGCATTCCGTTGAGCCTGTCCTGACCGATCAGTAGTGCCGCCGCCTGTGCGCGGATATCGCCAATGCGCTGGTCGGCGACACGGATGTTCGAGCAGATGATGGCGTAGATCTCCGGGTCGAGCACGCCCTTCTTGAACAGTTTCACCGGCGGCAACCGCAAGCCTTCCTGCTCGACCGCTGTTGCCGAGGCGGAGAAGCCGCCCGGCACCGAACCGCCAATGTCGGGCCAATGGCCGGTGTTCGACAGCCAGCAGAAGATCTTCCCGTCCCGGTAGACCGGCATGGCGAAGCGCACATCCATCAGATGGGTGCCGCCGAGATAGGGATCGTTGACGATGTAGATATCGCCCGGCTCGGGCGGCAGGCAGCGTCCGTCGGCGATCATCTCGATCACCGTTTTGGTCGAATACTGCATGACGCCGACGAACACCGGCAGACCCTGGCTGCCTTGCGCGATCAGCGAACCATCGAGCGCCGAATAGATGCCATCCGAACGGTCATTGGCCTCGGCGATAACAGGCGAGAACGCGGCGCGCGAAAACGTCAGGTCCATTTCGTCGCAGACCTGCTGCAGGGCCGCCTGGAGGACCGAAAGCGTAATAGTGTCGAGCTGCGCCATCTCAGGCCTCACCGATATCGATGATGATGTTGCCGTCGGCATCCGACCGCGCCCGGTCGCCGGGCTCGAGCACGGTAGTAGCGTCCATCTGTTCGAGGATCGCCGGCCCCATGATGACTGCGTCGAGCGGCAGCTTTTCCCTGCTGTAGACCGGCGTATCGTACCAGCGCCCGCCATACCAGACCGGCCGGATCTCGCGCCGCGCCTCTTCGAGCGTTTTGGCGCGCCCAGCCGGGTCGATCAGCCGGGACAGATCGATCGTCGGCCGCACGCCGGTGACCGACGTGTTGAGGTTGACCAGATTGGCGCGGATTTCCGGTAGCTCGACCTTGAAGCGGGCGAAATAGGCACTCTCGAACAGTTGCTGCAGTACCTGGCGTGTCACCGCAGACGAGGGCAGCGGCACGTTGATGATATGCGTCTGGCCGATGAACTGCATGTCGGCGGAATGCGTGACACGGATTGCTTCCGGCTTCACCGCTTCCTTGCCGATCAGCTCCTCGCCTTCGTTTCGGTGCCGTTCCAATATCTCGTAGAGTTGGGTTTCATCGAGACCGGCCACCGGCTGGTTGACCGTGTTGACGAAATCATGGCGCAGATCGGCGACGACGCAGCCGAGAGCATTGGTGATGCCCGGCCGCGCCGGCACCAGCACTTTCGGCAGGCCTAGTTCGCGCGCCAATGCCGTCGCATGCAGCGGACCGGCGCCGCCGAAGGCGAACAGCGCGAAATCGCGCGGGTCGTGGCCGCGCGACACCGAGACCATGCGGATGGCGCCGGCCATCTTCACGTTGCCGAGCCGCAGCACCGCACCCGCCGCTTCGACGCCGGACAAGCCTGTGGCGCGGCCGATCCTGTCCTCGAATATGCCGGTGACCCGTTCGACGGTGACCGGGTTTTCCACCGCGAGCAGCTTCTTCGGCGCCAGCCTGCCGAGCACCAGATTGGCGTCGGTGATGGTCGGCTCCAAGCCGCCGCGTCCGTAGCAGATTGGCCCGGGATTGGCGCCGGCGCTTTCCGGGCCGATCTGGATCAGGCCGGCCGCATCGACGCGGGCGATCGAGCCGCCGCCGGCGCCGACCGCATGCACCGCCACCATCGGCACGTGGATGGGCATCGCATATTCGATCTCGATCTCGTTCGACACTGCCGGCTCGGCGTTGCGGATCAGCGCCACGTCGGTCGAGGTGCCGCCCATGTCGTAGGTGACCAGGTTTTCGAAGCCGGCGCGTTTGCCGGTATAGGCGGCAGCAATGACGCCGGAAGCGGGGCCGGACATGACGGTCTTGGCCGACTCACGTGTGACAAAGCGGGCCGAGATCATGCCGCCATTGCCGTTCATGATCAGGAAGTCGCGGGCGTAGCCTTTTGACGCCAGCTCCTTGCGCAGCCGCTCGACATAGCGTTCGAGGATCGGTTGCACCGAAGCGTTGACCGAAGCGGTCACGCCGCGTTCGAATTCGCGCGCTTCCGAAAGCAGGGCGTGGCCTGTCGTGATGTAGCCGTTCGGCCAAAGCTCGGCCGCTATCTCGGCGGCGCGCCGCTCATGCGCCGGGTTGGCATAGGAATGCAGGAAATGGATGACCAGGGATTCGCAGCCGGCTGCGATCAGTTGTGAAACCGCTGTCCGCATTTCGGCCTCGTCGAGCGGGATGCGCACCGCGCCCGAGGCCTCGACCCGCTCCGACACTTCGAGCCGCAGATTGCGCGGAATGATCGGGACGAAGGTGCCCGTCATGCCATAGGCCTGCGGCCGTGTCCGCCGGCCAAGCTCGATGACGTCGCGAAAGCCGCGCGTGGTGATCATGCCGGTCTTGGCCAGCCGGCGCTCCAGGACCGCGTTGGTGGTCGTCGTCGTGCCGTGCACGATGAGGGCGATGCCGTCGACCGGAAATCCGGTGGCGCCAAGTGCCGAAACGACGCCGAACGCCTGGTTGTCGACTGTCGTCGGGGTCTTGGCGATGTGCACCCGGCCACCGTCACGGCCATCGATCAGAAGGAGGTCGGTAAAAGTTCCGCCGACATCGATGCCGGCGACGACGCTGCCAGTCGAATCCAGCGCTTGCGTCGAAAAATTCTGTCCCATTGTCGAAACCCGAAATGCCCGAACTGCCTACATGCCTTAGTTTGGAAAGCTGTTTTACGGCGGCGTCTTGACGCAAATATCGTTTGTATACTAATAAATTCCGGACACAAGAGCTTACCGCTTCGGAGTGTGCAAACGGCACGCTGGAACCTGACCGGTTCGGGCGCGCAGGTGGAGATTTGGCGCCGGCGCTGAGCCGGCCCAGAAGGTTAGGTTTGATGAACACCACATCCGCGTTCAACACAGCCGGCGCCCGGCCGTTGCAGTTCCCGATACCGGCCAATGTCTATGCCGAAACCGTGGTCTCGGTGAAGCATTATACCGACCGGCTGTTTTCGTTCCGCATCACCCGGCCGCAGTCGCTGCGCTTTCGCTCCGGCGAATTCGTCATGATCGGCCTGCCCAATGCCGAGAAGCCAGTGTTCCGCGCCTATTCGATCGCCAGCCCGTCCTGGGACGACGAACTCGAGTTCTTCTCGATCAAGGTGCCGGACGGCCCGCTTACCTCGGAGCTGCAGAAAATCGAGATCGGCGATACCGTCATCATGCGGCAGAAGTCGACGGGCACGCTGGTGGTCGACGCGCTGACGCCGGCCAAGCGCCTGTTCATGATCTCGACCGGCACCGGCATTGCTCCCTTCGCCAGCCTGCTGCGCGATCCCGATACTTATGAGAAGTTCGAGCAGGTTATCCTGACCCATACCTGCCGCTACAATGCCGAGCTCACCTACGGCCAGGAACTGGTGGCCGCACTGGAGAACGATCCGCTGATCGGCGAGCTTACCGGCGGCCGCGTCACGCTGTATAATTCGACGACGCGCGAGACCTCCGAGCGCATGGGCCGCATCACCGCGCTGATCGGCTCGGGCAAATTCTACACCGATCTCGGCATCGACAGGCTCAATCCCGAGACCGACCGCATCATGATCTGCGGCTCGATGCATATGCTCAAGGACGTCAAGGAGCTGGCTGAAAGCCACGGCTTCCAGGAAGGCTCGCTGCATCATCCGGCAAGCTTCGTCGTCGAGCGCGCCTTCGTCGGCTGAGACGCGGCAGTTCAGAGTCTACTGGTTTGCGACCCTGATTTTGACCATACGGTCAAAAGTCGGCTGCCTCGACGGTCTTTTTCCGCTATGACCGCTTGAAGGACTCGTGAAGCGCTGCTTCACGGTCTATCTTCGGCATAACTCGCTGAACAAGGGGCAGGAGATGAGCAGCACAATCCGCGAAACCGATCTCGGCACGTCCAAGATCACGCCGCTGCCGGCGCGCGCCGCCGCCAATGCGCCGATGCCGCAAGCCCATGGCATTGCCCGCAATCCCGGCATGAGGCTCGATCTCGGCTTCATGGAATCGATGCGCAGCGTCAACCGCTCGGCGCTGGAACGCCGCGTCGCCAGCCTGACCAAAAGACGCTCGATCAAGGCCGATAACCAGGCGGCCTGGCTGCTGCGCGCCGTCGCCTGCATGGACCTGACGACGCTGAACTCGAATGACACGGAAGAGCGCGTGCGCCGGCTCTGTGCCAAGGCGGTCAACCCGTTCCGTCGCGACATCGTCGAAGGGCTCGGCATTACTGGTGAAAAGATCCGCCCCGCGGCGGTCTGCGTCTATCATCCCTTCGTCGCCACCGCCGTCGAAGCGCTGCGCGGCAGCGGCGTCCATGTCGCCGCCGTTTCGACCGCCTTCCCGCATGGACTTGCACCGCTTTCGACGCGCCTGCAAGAGATCGAAGCATCGGTCCGCGACGGCGCCGACGAGATCGACGTCGTCATCCCGCGCGGTTTGGTATTCGGGGCGAAATGGCAGGAGTTCTATAACGAGATCGTCTCGATGCGCGCCGCTTGCGGCGAGGCGCATCTGAAGGTGATCCTCGGTACCGGCGACCTCGCCACGCTGCGCAACGTCATGCTCGCCTCGATGGTGGCGATGATGGGGGGTGCAGATTTCATCAAGACCTCGACCGGCAAGGAAAGTGTCAACGCGACGCTGCCGGTCGGCCTTGCCATGGTGCGCGCGATCCGCGCCTATTTCGAGGAAACCGGCTATCTCATCGGCTTCAAGCCGGCCGGTGGCATTTCCACGGCAAAAGCCTCGCTCGATTGGCTGGTGCTGATGAAGGAAGAACTGGGCCGTCCGTGGCTGGAGCCGGAGCTGTTCCGCTTCGGAGCATCGAGCCTTTTGACCGATATCGAGCGCCAGCTCGAGCATCATCTGACCGGCCACTACTCGGCCAATCATCGCCACGCGATGGCGTGATTCGGAGCGCTTCATGAACATCCTCGAACGCTATCACGCCATGGATTACGGGCTGGCGCCGGAAGCCCGCAACGAGGCCGATGCCTGGCTGGCCGCGCGGGATTTCGGCAAGGCGCTGTTCATCGGCGGCGACTGGAAGGCAGCCAGCGAAGGCAAAACCTTCGACACCAGCGATCCGTCCTCGGGAAAGCTGCTGGCCAAGGTGTCGGACGCTGGTGCCGCCGACATCGACGCGGCGGTGTCGGCCGCCACAAAAGCGCTGCCGAAATGGAGCGCCAGCACCGGCTACAGCCGAGCCAAAGTGCTCTATGCCATCGGCCGCGCCATGCAGCGCCACCAACGGCTGTTCGCGGTGCTTGAGACAATCGACAATGGCAAGCCGATCCGCGAGAGCCGCGACATCGACGTGCCGCTGGCGATCCGCCATTTTATCCATCATGCCGGCTGGGCGCAGGCGCTGGACAGGGATTTTCCCGGCCACAAGGGTGTCGGCGTCGTCGGCCAGATTATCCCGTGGAACTTCCCACTCTTGATGCTCGCCTGGAAGATCGCGCCGGCGCTCGCCGCGGGCTGCACCGTGGTGCTCAAACCCGCGGAATTCACGCCACTCACCGCGATCCTGTTTGCCGAGATCTGCGCACGCGCCGGCGTGCCGAAGGGCGTCGTCAACATCGTCCAGGGCGGGCCGGAGGCGGGCGCGGCAATCGTCAACCATCCCGGCGTCCAGAAGATAGCCTTCACCGGTTCGTCCGAGGTCGGCAAGATCATCCGCAAGGCCACTGCCGGCTCGGGCAAGAAACTGTCGCTGGAGCTTGGCGGCAAGTCGGCATTCGTCGTTTTCGAGGATGCCGACCTCGACAGCGCCGTCGAGGGTCTAGTCGATGGTATCTGGTTCAACCAGGGCCAGGTGTGCTGTGCCGGCTCGCGCCTTCTGGTGCAGGAAGGGATCGCCGACGCCTTCATCGCCAAGGTCAAGACGCGGATGAGCCGGCTGCGCGTCGGCAGCCCGCTCGACAAGAACACCGATATCGGCCCGCTGGTCGATTTGACTCAGCTCGATCGCGTCAAGGGCCTGATTGCCGAAGGTGCCAAGCAGGGCGCGATCTGCTGGCAGCCGGACTCGGCACTGCCCGCCGCGGGCTATTACCATCTGCCAACGCTGGCGACCGGTGTTTCGCCGGCTAACATCTTGACACAGGAAGAGGTGTTCGGGCCGGTGCTCGCCACTATGACCTTCCGCAACACCGAGGAAGCGATCGAGCTCGCCAACAACACACGCTATGGCCTGGCCGCTTCGGTGTGGAGCGAGAACATCAATCTTGCCCTGCACATCGCGCCGCAATTGAAGGCCGGCGTCGTCTGGATCAACGGCACCAATATGTTCGACGCCTCCTGCGGTTTCGGCGGCTATCGCGAGAGCGGCTTTGGCCGCGAAGGCGGGCGCGAGGGCATGTTCGAATATCTCTCGGCAAAACTGCCGCTTGGCCCGATCATCAAACCGGCAACGTCTTCTGCCCAACCTGTCGAGCAGGCGGAAGGTGGCGCCATCGACCGCACGGCAAAACTGTTCATCGGCGGCAAGCAGGTCCGGCCGGACGGCAATTATTCCTTGGCCATCGCCAGCGCCAAGGGCAAGCTTGCCGGCGAGGTCGGTCTCGGCAACCGCAAGGATATCCGCGACGCCGTCGCGGCCGCGCGCGCCTGCAAGGCCTGGCCGGAGGCGACCGCCTACAACCGCAGCCAGGTACTCTACTACGTGGCCGAAAATCTTTCCGGCCGCGCCGACGAGTTTGCCGCCCGTTTGACCCAGCTCACCGGCGCGACCGCCAAGGCGGCGCGCGAAGAGGTCGAGCTGTCGATCGAGCGCCTGTTCCTCTACGCCGGCCTGGCCGACAAATTCGAGGCCCGCGTCCACCAGCCGCCGGCCCGCGCCGTCACGCTGGCGCTGCACGAGCCAGTCGGCGTCGTCGGCATCATCGCACCGGACAATGCGCCTCTGCTTGGCCTGATCTCGCTGATGGCACCGGCGCTCGCCATGGGAAACACCGTGGTCGCCGTGCCGTCCGAAAAATACCCGCTGCTTGCCACCGACCTCTACCAGGTCATCGAATATTCCGACGTTCCGGCGGGCGCCATCAACATCGTCACCGGCCGTAGCGCCGAGCTGGCCGGCGTGCTGGCCAAGCACGACGATGTCGACGGGCTCTGGATGTTCGCCGATGCCGAGACCTGTGCCAAGGCGGAGGCCGAGTCCATCGGCAATCTCAAGCGTGTCTGGACCGGCAACGGCCACAGCCTCGACTGGGCATCGAGCGAAGCAGCCGGCGATGCCTTGCTGCGCCGTGCGATCGAGGTCAAGAACGTCTGGGTGCCCTACGGCGACTGAGTGTCCCGGAGGGGACGTCCGGGCTTGACGGGCCAACAGATGTTCTTTACCGAGAAAAAACATTTGGGCGGCAGGCGAATACCGAAACAGGCGGGATGGTACTGTCCGCCTGGCACATTGCGCCCGGCCTTGTGCCGGTAAAAAGCCGAACGATTAAAGACGGGCGAGGAGAAAAGCATGGCAGATCTGACTGGCAAGATCGTTGTCGTCACGGCGGCGGCGCAAGGCATCGGCCGGGCAAGTGCGCTGGCGTTCGCCAAGGCCGGCGCCATCGTCCATGCCACCGACATCAACGAGGTGGTGCTCGCTGATCTCGGCAAGACGCCCGGTATCAAGACCCGCAAGCTCGACGTGCTGAACGACGAGGCGGTGAATGCCGCTTTTGCCGAGATCGGCACCGTCGACGTGCTGTTCAATTGCGCCGGCTTCGTCCATTCCGGCTCAATCCTCGAGATGAAGGACGGCGATCTCGACTTCGCCTATGATCTCAATGTCCGCTCGATGATCCGCACCATCCGCGCCGTGCTGCCCGGCATGCTGGAACGCGGCGACGGCTCGATCATCAACATGGCGTCGCTGGCCAGTTCGACCAAGGGCGTGCCGAACCGCTTCGTTTACGGGCTGACCAAGGCAGCCGTCATCGGTCTGACCAAATCGGTCGCCGCCGACTATGTCGGCAAGGGCATACGCTGCAATGCGATCTGTCCGGGCACGGTCGAAAGCCCGTCGCTGCAGGATCGCATGCATGCGCAGGGCGACTACGAAGCAGCTCGCGCCGCCTTCATCGCCCGCCAGCCGATGGGCCGCCTCGGCACGCCCGAGGAAATCGCCGATCTCGCCGTCTATCTGGCCGGCGCCACCTATACGTCGGGGCAGGCTTATAATATCGACGGTGGCTGGTCGATCTAAGCTCATCTCAAATCAAGGAGAGGAATTCTATGAAACTGCTGCGCTATGGCGAGGCGGGGAACGAACGCCCCGGCCTGCTCGATGCCGATGGAACGATCCGCGACCTCTCCGCCTATGTCACCGACATTGCCGGCAAGACGCTTGACCCGGCATCGCTCGAGACATTGTCGAAGCTCGATCCGAAATCGCTGCCGGCAGTTTCCGGCAAGCCGCGGATCGGCGCCTGCGTCGCCGGCACCGGCAAATTCATCTGCATCGGTCTCAACTATTCCGACCACGCCGCCGAAACCGGCGCTACCGTGCCGCCGGAACCGATCATCTTCATGAAGGCAAGCTCGGCTATTGTCGGGCCGAATGACGACGTGCTGATCCCGCGCGGCTCGGTCAAGACCGACTGGGAGGTCGAGCTCGGCGTGGTCATCGGCAGAAAAGCGAAGTATGTCACCGAGGCCGAGGCGCTGGATTATGTCGCCGGCTATTGCGTCGCGCATGACGTCTCCGAGCGCGCCTTCCAGGCTGAGCGCCAGGGCCAGTGGACCAAGGGCAAGAGCTGCGACACGTTCGGGCCGATCGGTCCGTGGCTGGTGACCAAGGACGAGGTCAATGACCCGCAGAACATTCCGATGTGGCTGACGGTCAACGGCAAGACGATGCAAAACGGCTCGACCAAGACCATGGTCTTCGGCGTCGCTTATCTCGTGTCCTATCTCAGCCAGTTCATGTCGCTGCACCCCGGCGACATCATCTCGACCGGCACGCCGCCCGGCGTCGGCCTCGGCATGAAGCCGCCGGTGTTCCTGAAGCCCGGCGACGTCGTCGAGCTCGGCATCGAAGGGCTGGGCATCCAGAAGCAGACGTTCAGGGCTGACGTGTAGCGCACCCTCCCTTCTCTCCTTGTGGGAGAAGGAAAAGAGGGCTACTTCAGCACCCTCCCATCGGCCCCAAACCGGTACGTCTTCGCCGGATCCGGCGTCGCGTACAGCGTGGCGCCAGGTTCGGCGTTATAGACGCCAAAAATGCGCACGGTGATCAAGCCAGCCTTCTCGCAGTCGAGATAGAGATTGGTGTCGGCGCCAAGATGTTCGGCATGGACAACCGTGCCTTTCCAGGCACCGGATTTCGCATCGACGGTCAGGTGCTCGGGACGGACACCGATGGTCTTGGCCGTCTCGCCAAGCCTGGCCCCGTCGACGAAGTTCATCTTCGGTGAGCCGATGAAGCCGGCGACGAATTCATTTGCCGGCGAATTGTAAAGCTCCATCGGTCCGCCGATCTGCTCGATCTTTCCCGCGTTCAGCACGACGATCTTGTCGGCCAGTGTCATCGCCTCGACCTGGTCGTGGGTGACATAGATCATCGTGGCCTTCAGCCGACGGTGCAGCTGGGCGATCTCCAGCCTGGTGTTGACGCGCAGCGCGGCATCGAGGTTGGACAGCGGCTCGTCGAACAGAAAAAGCTTGGGCTCGCGCACCACGGCGCGGCCGATGGCGACGCGCTGGCGCTGACCACCGGAAAGCTCGGCCGGCCGCCTCTCGAGGTAGGGCTCCAGCGACAGCATCGACGAGGCGATGCCGATGCGGCGGTCGATCTCGGCCGCCGGTGTGCCCGCCTGCTTGAGGCCGAGGCCCATGTTGTTCTTCACCGTCAGATGCGGATAGAGCGCATAGGTCTGGAACACCATGGCGATGCCGCGTTTGGCCGGCGGGGTGGCGGAGACGTCCGCCCCGTCGATCACCACGCGGCCCGAGGTCGAGTCCTCCAGCCCGGCAATGACCCTGAGCAGCGTCGACTTTCCGCAGCCGGATGGACCGACGAAGACGACGAACTCGCCATCCGTCACCTCGAGGTTGATGCCCTTCAGCACCTCTACCGGCCCGAAGGCCTTTTTGACATTCTCGATGTTCAGCGAGCCCACGGCTTCGTCCCTGTTCTAGAGTTTCACGGCGAGGCCGCTGCGTACGCTCTCGTCGGCGGCAAGGCAGACGGCGAGCGACTTCACCGCGTCGTCCATATGGCGGGTCAAGTCGAGATCCTCGCGGATCGCCTTGAGCACAAATGCCTGTTCGAGATCGCAGAGATCCTGATGGCCAGGCTCGCCCTCCATCGACAGCATCTCGTCCGGTTTGGCGAACTTGCCGTCCGCGCCGGTCGCCGCACTGTGCAGGCGGATGGTCGAGGTCTTGGTGTGGGTGTCGATGTCGTCGGACCTGACGCCCTCCTTCATGACGATCGACACGCAGCCATTGGGCGAGATCACGTCCTTCACGAAGAAGGCCGTCTCCGAGATCATCGGCCCCCAGCCGGCCTCGTACCAGCCGACCGAACCATCGTCGAACAGCACCTGCAGGTGGCCGTAATTATACATCGTGGGCGCAATCTCGTCGGTCAGCCGCAGCCCCATGCCGCGCACCTCGACCGGCCTGGCGTCGGTGATCTGCAGCATCACGTCGAGATAATGCACGCCGCAATCGACGATCGGCGACGTCGTCTGCATCAGCTGCTTGTGCGTCTCCCAGCTATGGCCGGAGGATTGCTGGTTGAGGTTCATTCGGAACACGTAAGGGCCGCCGAGCTTGCGCGCCTCGGCGATCAGCCGGATCCAGGACGGGTGATGGCGCAGGATGTAGCCGATCACCAGTTTTTTGCCGTTGGCCTTGGCTGCCGCGACCACGCGCTTTGCATCGGCGACGGTGGTTGCCAGCGGCTTTTCGACGAAGACATGGCAGCCGGCCTCGAACGCCCTCACCGCATAGTCGGCATGGCTGTCGGAATAGGTGGCGATGCAGGCGACGTCAGGACTCTCGTCGCGCAACGCCTGGTCAAAGGAGCGCCTGATGCCATAACTGGCGAGCCCGCCCGGCAACGGCACGTCGGAGCGATTGACCAGTGCTGCGATCTCGAAGCCCGGATTGGTATGGTAGGCCAGCGCATGGCTGCGGCCCATATTGCCGAGACCGGCGACGACGACGCGCAGAGGTTGTTGCGAACTCACTTGACCGCTCCCGAAGTGATGCCGCGGATCAGCTGCCGCGAGAAGATGACGTAGAGGATCAGCACCGGCATGATCGCCAGCGACAGTGCCGCCAGAATGGCGTTCCAGTTGGTGACGAACTGGCCGAGGAACAGCTGGGCGCCGAGCGTCACTGTCTTGGTCTCCTCCGACGGCGCCAGGATCAGCGGGAACCACAGATCGTTCCAGATCGGGATCATGGTGAAGACCGCGACCGTCGCCATCGATGGGCGCACCAGCGGCAGCACCAGCCGGAAAAAGATGGTGTATTCAGACAGGCCGTCGATCCTGCCCGCATTCTTCAGATCGTCCGAGACCTGCTTCATGAATTCCGACAGGATGAAGACGGCAAGCGGCAGGCCCTGCGCCGTGTAGACCAGGATCAGCGCCGTCAGCGTGTTAACCAGCCCGCTCGCCACCATCAGCTGCAGGATGGCGACGGTGCCGAGGCGGATCGGGATCATGATGCCGAGCGCCAGATAGAGCCCCATCAGCGAATTGCCGCGGAAGCGGTATTCCGACAGTGCGAACGCAGCCATGGCGCCGAACAGAAGCACGAAGAACAGCGAGGCGACGGTGACGACTAGGCTGTTCTGGAAATAGTGGATGAAGTCGCCCTGGCCGATCACCGTGGCGTAGCCGATCAGGTCGAAGGTCCCTGGCGTTGGCGGCGTCAGCGGCGCGCCGAAAATCCCTGCGCGCGATTTGAACGAATTCATGATGACGAGGATGACCGGAAACAGCGCGATGGCGGTGTAGGTCAACAGGATCGCGTGGGCGCCAATGATGCGGGGCAGCGAGCGGGTTGCGGTGCTCATGTCGCGCCTCAGAACTGGTAGCGACGCAAGCGCGTCTGCACGAGGAACAGGTAGACGCAGACGCCGCCGAGGATGATCAGGAACATCATCGTGGCGATCGCCGCGCCCATGTTGGGATCGCCGACCTGCAGCTGGAAACCGAAGAAGGCGCGGTAGAGGAAGGTGCCGAGAATATCCGTTGAATAGTTCGGCCCGGCCAGCGCGCCTTGCGCGGTGTAGATCAGGTCGAAAGCGTTGAAATTGCCGACGAAGGTCAGGATCGAGATGATGCCGATCGACGGCAGGATAAGCGGCAGCTTGATCTTCCAGAACTGCGCCATCCCGGTAATGCCGTCGCATTCGGCCGCTTCGATCACCTCTTCGGGAATGGACAGCAGTGCCGCATAGATCAGCATCATCGGGATGCCGACGAACTGCCACACCGAGATCAGGCTGAGCGCGGTCAGCGCATATTGTGCCTTGCCGAGCCAGGGCGTGAACAGGCTTTTCAGGCCGACAAGGTCCATCATATGCGGCGCCACGCCCCATAGCGGCGACAGGATCAGCTTCCAGGCGAAGCCGACAATGACGAAGGACAGGATCGTCGGCACGAAGATCGCCGTGCGGTAGAAGGCGGAAAACCGCAGCCTGGGGCTGGACAGAAGTGCGGCCAATAGGACGCCGATCGGGTTCTGCACCAGCATATGGATGACGAAGAACCAGACATTGTTCCTGAGGGCGTTCCAGAAATTGACCGACCAGTTGGGATCACCGAACAGCATGCGGAAATTTTCCAGTCCGACGAAGACCTGCGACTGATTGATGTTGCGGAACAAGGAAAGCTGCAGCGTGCCGGCCAGAGGCAGGATCATGATCGCCGTATAGACCAGCAACGCCGGCGCCAGGAAAACGCCGATATGCCAACGGAACGGTCTTTTCGGTGCTGCGGCCATGCATTCGGTCCCCGGATCAGGTCTTGCAATTGCCGTCAAAGGGCGCGGCGCCTCCTCTCCCTCGAGGGGAGGGTGCCTCGCACAGCGAGGCGGGTGGGGTCGGCCGATGCGGCCCGCCATCGTGGTTTCGACCGTGCTTTCCAGCAGCGATCAAGCCGCAGCCTGCCTCGACCGACCCTCTCTGTCGCCTTCGGCGACATCTCCCCATCGAGGGGGGAGACAACGCTTCGCCGCGCTCTTACTTCGCCGGCTTATACCAGCTGTCGAGGCCGTCCTGCAGCTTCTTGGCGGCAGCTTCCGGCGTGTCGGTGCCGTTGATGACGTTGGCCGATTCAACCCACGTCTCGTTTTCGAGGTTCGGCGTGCCGCGCGACAGGATCTGGTAGGTCGAGCGGATCGTCGACTTGCACTTGCCGCGCCAGGAGACGAATTCCTGGGCCAGCGGGTCTTCCATCTTCACCGGGGTGTTGTTCAGGCTGAAGAAGCCCGGCAGCGCGTTGGCGTAGATGGTGGCGAAATCCGGCGAGGCCACCCAGGACAGGAAGGTCTTGGCCGCATCCGCATTCTTCGAGGCCGCATTGAGGCCCATGCCGATGTCGGTGTGGTCGGAGATGTAGCAGGTGTCGCCGGCCTTCTGCACCGGCGGCGGGAAGGCGCCCATCTTGAACTGCGCCTGCGTGTTGAACAGGCCGATCTCCCACGAGCCGGCCGGGTAGATGGCGGCGCGGCCGAGCGTGAACAGGTTCTGGCTGTCCGGATAGGTCTGCGCCTCGAAGCCGTCGCCGAGATAGTCCTTCCACCTGGCCAGTTCCTTGAAGGGCTCGACCCACTGCGGATCAGTCAGCTTCTGCTCGCCCTTGATCAGCGCCAGGCGGCCTTCCTCGCCCTTCCAGTAGTTCGGGCCGATGTTCTGGTAGCCCATGGTCGCCGCTTCCCAGAGGTCCTTGGTGCCCATCGCCATCGGGATGTAGGTGCCGTCGGCCTTGATCTTGTCGAGCGCGGCGAAGAATTCGTCGCGCGTCTCCGGCACCTTGATGCCGAGCTTGTCGAAGGCGTCCTTGTTGTAGATGAAGCCATGGATGACGGAGGCCATCGGCACGCAGAAACTCGACTTGCCGTCGTCGGTCTGCCAGGCGGCCTTGGCGACGTCGGAAAAGTTATCCATGCCGGGCAGGGTCGAGATGTCGGCGAGGTTGCCCTTCTTGAAGAGCTCCAGCGACTTGTCGAACGGGCGGCAGGTGATCAGGTCGCCGGCCGAGCCGGCGGCGAGTTTGGCGCCGAGGGCGGCGTCATATTCGGTTGGCGCCGACGGCGCGAACACCACCTTGATGCCCGGGTTCTTGGCTTCGAAGGCCGGGATCAGCTTGTCCTTCCAGATGGCAAGGTCGTCGCCGCGCCAGCTCTCGATGTTGAGCGTTACGTCGTCGGCGTAAGCCACCCCGGCGGAGCCGAGAATGCTGGTGCCGAGAAGAAGTGCCGTCAGTAGCTTCGTTGTCATGCTCAGTCTCCCTGTTGACCTTTTTCAGGTTCGGTTTTGATGAGAACAGAGGCATTGCGCCCCTTGCTCCCCTCGATCGCGGAAAGGGCTGGCCGCAGCTTGTGGCCGGTCCCTTCCAGTATCTTCTCGGCCGCGTCGGCGCTGGTGGCGCCGGCGGCGAGCAGAATGGCGGTCTTGACGACGCCGCCGCTCTTTTCGAGCAGGCGCGCCGCCTCGTCCTTGTCGCGCCCGCTGACGGCGGCGACGATGCGTGCGGCGCGGTCGCGCAGCTTGATGTTGTCGGCCATGAGGTTGACCATGTAGCCGTCATGGACATGGCCGAGATGGATGGCGGCCAGCGTCGACAGCATGTTGAGCGCGATCTTCTGGGCGGTGCCGGCGCCCATGCGCGTCGAGCCGGCAATCAGCTCCGGCGGCGTTTCGAGCAGGATGGCGATGTCGGCCAGCCGCAGCAGCGGCGCATCCCTGTTGTTGGCGACGGCAATCGTCGCCGCACCGCGGCGCCTGGCTTCCTCGATCGCCCGGACAGCGTAAGGTGTCGAGCCGCTGGCCGAGACGGCGATCAGGCAATCGCTACTGCCGATGCCGGCGGCGGCGACCGCTGCCGAAGCTTCGTCAAGGTCATCCTCAGGCCCGCCGGCCAGTGTCCTGAAAGCTTCGTCGCCGCCGGCGATCAGGATGGCGATGCGGTCGCGCTGGATACCGAAAGTGCCCGGCAGTTCCAGCGCATCGGCCAATGCCATCAGGCCCGAGCTGCCGGCGGCCGCATAGGCGAGCTTGCCGCCGCTTTTCAGCCGGGTTGCGATAATTTCGGCGGCCGCGGCAATGGCAGGAATGGCGCCGCGTACGGCCTTGGCGGCCTCGATCTGTGCGTTGGCCAAAGAGGAAAGGATGGCGTCCGGGGCCTGGATGTCCAGTCCCTCGGCATTGCGGTGAAGCGCTTCGGTGCGCGTTTCGGCCATCCGCTGTCCTCCAATCCAGAAAACAATACCAAAAAAATACCACTTGTCCACACGCATTAATGAAATCCCTGCGTCGGGATAGGCCTGCAGACGAAATCCGCTGATTTCTCAACAAACTAGGCCTTAACTTTTTTGAAATGGAAATTAACCCTTGGCTATTGGTATTTTATTGGTATTATCCGCCCCGAGGAGAAATCGCGTGAAATTCGTGCTCGGCATCGATGGCGGCGGCACCAGCTGCAGGGCGGCCCTTGCAACGGCCGACGGCAGCGTCCTCGGCCGCGCCAAAAGCGGCGCCGCCAACATCCGCACCGATCTCACCGGCGCCAGGACGAACATCGTCGATGCGGCGCAGCAGGCCTTTGTCGCCGCGGGCAGGGATCCCGCACTGATCCCGCAAACGCCGGCCGTTCTCGGCCTGGCCGGCGCCAATGTCGGCACCTATAGGCAGCAGCTCGAAGCGATCCTGCCGTTCCGCATCAGCCGTGTCGAGACCGACGCCGAAATCGCGCTGGAAGGTGCGGTCGGCTCCGGCGACGGCGCCATGGCCATCCTCGGCACCGGCACCGCCTATATGGCGCGCAGACAAGGCAAGTCGCGCGCCATCGGCGGCTGGGGGTTCCAGGTCGGCGACCAGGGCAGCGGCGCCCGCATCGGCCGCGACCTGCTCGAGCAGACGCTGCTCGCCTATGACGGCATCCGCGAAGGCTCGCCGCTGACGCAGGCCATGCTCGCCATCTTCCGCAACAATCCCGAGGATGTGGTCGAATTCACCACCAACGCCAAGCCCGGCGATTTCGGCGGCTTCGCGCCCAAGGTGTTCGAACACGCCGAAAAAGGCGACGTCGTCGCTATCTGGATCCTCGACAAGGCGGTCGCCGATGTCGAGGCAGCGCTTGGCGTACTCGACCTGGGCGGCGACGATCCGCTCTGCCTGCTCGGCGGGCTGGCGCCGCTTTACGCGCCGCGCCTGTCGGCCCGCTACCGGGCGCTGCTGAAACCGCCGCTCGACGACGCGCTGGGCGGCGCGGTGCAGATGGCGGTTCGGATTTTCGCAAACACGGCGGAGACAGCGCGATGAGCGAGGCCGCCGACCAGATATTCACGGCGCTGAAACAATCGTCGCAAAGCGGCGCGCCGCTCTATCTGCAGCTGAGGAAGAGCATCGAGGATGCGGTCAAACGCGGGCTGATCGGACCGGGCGATGCGCTGCCTTCCGAGCGCGACATCGCCAGCAAGGCCGACATTTCGCGCGTCACCGTGCGCAAGGCGGTGCAGGACCTGGTCAAGGGCGGCATCCTCGTCCAGCGCCATGGTTCCGGCACCTTCGTTGCGCCGCGCATGGAGCGCGTCGAGCAGTCGCTGTCGATGCTGACCTCGTTTACCGAAGACATGGCGCGGCGCGGCATGGCGGTGCGTTCAGCCTGGCTCGACCGCGGCCTCTATCCGCCGTCGCCCGACGAGATGATGGTGCTCGGCCTGGCATCGAACGAATTGGTGGCGCGCGTGGCGCGCCTGCGCATTGCCAACGACACGCCGCTGGCGATCGAGCGCGCCTCGCTATCAACAAGCGTGCTGCCCGATCCGGCGGCGATCGGTTCGTCGCTCTACGCGGCGCTGGAACAGACCGGCAACAGACCGGTGCGGGCGGTGCAGCGCATTTCCGCCACCAATCTCGGCGATGGCGATGCGCATCTGCTCGAAGTGCCGCCAGGCATTGCCGGGCTGCATATCGAGCGTATCTCCTATCTGGCGAGCGGCAAGGTGATCGAGTTCACCCGCTCCATCTACAGAGGCGACGCCTATGATTTTGTCGCCGAACTCCGGCTAAGCGGGCCGGGCGAAGAGGGCCGGTCATGAGCGCAACAATTACCCATATGCGGCGCGAGATCGACGAGATCCCGGAGGCCACCGCGCGCCTGCTCGACGGCTCGGCCGCGGTGCTGACCGAGGCCGGGCGCGACATTCGCGAGCGCGACCCGAATTTCGTCGTCACCGTGGCGCGCGGTTCGTCCGACCATGCCGCGACCTTCATGAAATATGCCGTGGAGCTGACCGCCGGGCTGGCGGTTGCATCGGTCGGCCCGTCGATCGCCTCGATCTATGGCGCCAAGCTGAAGCTGGGCGGCTCGGCCTGCCTGGCGATCTCGCAGTCCGGCAAGAGCCCGGACATCGTCGCAATGGCGCAGGCGGCGCGGGCCGGCGGGTCGCTGACCGTCGCCATCACCAACACTGCCGATTCGCCGCTCGCGCGAGCCTCGGATTACGCGATCGACATCCTGGCCGGACCGGAGCGCAGCGTTGCGGCGACGAAGACCTTCGTCAATTCGGCCGTCGCAGGGCTCGCCTTGATGGCGCATTGCACCGGCGACGACAAACTTCTGGCAGCACTTGCCCGCCTGCCGGAGCATTTTCGCAAGGCGATCGCGTGCGACTGGATGGCGCTGGCTGCGGCACTCGAGACGCCGAAATCGCTGTTCATCCTTGGCCGTGGCCCGTCGGCGGCGATCGCCAACGAGGCGGCGCTGAAATTCAAGGAAACCTGCGCCATGCACGCGGAAGCCTATAGTGCCGCCGAGGTCATGCACGGCCCGCTGGCGCTGGTCGGTCCCGGCTTCCCGGTGCTGGCTCTGGCTGCTCGCGATGCGTCCGAACCGTCGGTGGCTGATGCCGCCGACAGCCTGGCCGGCAAGGGCGCCGCCGTCTTTGTGACGTCGAACAAGGCAAGGAGCGCACAGCCGCTGCCGCATGTCGCAACCGGTCATCCGCTGACCGATCCACTGACGCTGATCGTGTCGTTCTATGGTTTCGTCGAGGCTTTTGCCCGCCATCGCGGCCTCGACCCCGACACGCCGCCCAATCTGCGCAAGGTGACGGAAACGCTATGAGCGATCGCTTTGCCCTGACCGGCGCCCGGATTTTCGATGGCGACGACTGGCACGACAATGCGGCGCTTGTCGTGCGCGACGGCCTCGTCGAGGCCATCGTTGCCGCCGGGGCTATTCCACCCGGTGTTGCGCGTATCGAGACTGGTGGCGGCATGCTGGCGCCTGGCTTCGTCGATTTACAGGTCAATGGTGGCGGCGGCGTCATGCTCAACGACCATCCCGACGTCGCCACGATCGAGACCATCTGCCGGGCGCACGCACCCTTCGGCACGGCGGCGCTGTTGCCGACGCTGATCACCGACACGTCCGAGATCACCGCCGCCGCGGTTGCGGCCGGAGCCGAGGCGGCACGGAGGAAGATGCCAGGGTTCCTGGGCCTGCATCTTGAAGGGCCGCATCTTTCGATCGCCCGCAAGGGCGCGCATGACCCGGCCCTGATCCGGCCGATGCTAGGCCCCGACCAGGCGATGCTGATCGCCGCACGGAAAAACCTGCCCGTGCTGCTGACGACGGTGGCGCCCGAATCCGTCGAGCCCGGCCAGGTGTCGGCACTTAGCAAAGCCGGCATTGTCGTCAGCATCGGCCATTCCGATACCGGCTATGCCACGGCTCGCGCCTTTGCCGAGGCCGGCGCAACGGTGGTCACCCATCTGTTCAATGCGATGAGCCAGATCGGCAATCGCGAGCCAGGGCTGGCGGGCGCGGCAATCGATACCGGCACATTCTATGCCGGCATCATCGCCGACGGTATCCATGTCGATCCGGCCACCATGGCCATCGCCTTGCGTGCCAAGCAGGGGCCGGGCAAGATCCTGCTCGTCACCGACGCCATGGCGACGATCGGCACCGACATGACCTCGTTCACGCTGAACGGCCGCACCATCCACCGCAAGGATGGCAGGCTGACACTTGCCGACGGCACGCTGGCGGGCGCCGATCTCGACATGATTTCCGCGGTGCGCTTCATGCACCGCGTCGTCGGTCTCGACCTCGACGAGGCCTTGCGCATGGCCTCGCTCTATCCGGCGCAAGCGATCGGCCAGTCGCACTGGCTCGGGCGTTTCGCCAAAGGCACCGCCGCCAACATCGTTTCGCTGTCGGACGATGTGGACATTAAAAGCGTGTGGATCGATGGCGCCAGGGTTTTTGCAACCAGCCCTGCTCGTTAGGGTTAGCCGGCTTTGGACGTATAGAGGTCCTTGTAGGTTTCGCGCAGCAGGTTCTTCTGCACCTTGCCCATCGTGTTGCGTGGCAGCTCGTCGACGAAGATCACCCGTTTCGGATGCTTGTACCTGGCGAGGCGCCCGGCGATGGCCTCGATGAGCCCCGCGGCGCTGATGGTCGAGCCCGGCGCCCGCACCACGACCGCGGTGACGCCTTCGCCGAAATCCGGATGGGCGACGCCGATGACAGCGCTTTCGGCAACACCAGGCAGCGCGTCGATCTCGCTCTCGACTTCCTTTGGATAGATATTGTAGCCGCCCGAAATGATCAGGTCCTTGCCGCGACCGACGATGTGGACATAGCCGTCGGCATCGATCAGCCCCAGATCGCCGGTGATGAAGAAACCATCGTCACGGAATTCGGCCCTGGTCTTTTCCGGCATGCGCCAGTAGCCGCAAAAGACGTTCGGGCCCTTGACCTCGATCATGCCGACCTCGCCCCGGGCAAGTGTTTCGCCGCCGTCGGGATCGGCGATGCGCAGGGAGACGCCGGGCAACGGGAAGCCAACCGTGCCGGCACGCCGCTCGCCCTCGTAAGGGTTCGACGTGTTCATGTTGGTCTCGGTCATGCCGTAGCGCTCGAGGATGGCGTGGCCGGTGCGCTCTCGCCAGGCTCTGTGCGTCTCGGCCAAAAGCGGCGCCGATCCGGAAATGAACAAGCGGATGTTTTTCGCCGCTTGCCGGTTCAAACCGTCCTGCTGCAGCAGGCGGACGTAGAAGGTCGGCACGCCCATCAGGACGGTGGCGCGCGGCAGCAGCGAGACGATGCGGGCCGGGTCGAATTTGGTTTCGAACAGCATCGAGGCGCCGGCCATCAGGACGACATTGGTGGCGACGAAAAGGCCATGCGTGTGGAAAACCGGCAGCGCGTGAACCAGCACGTCTGCGGCGGTGAAGCGCCAGAGGTCGACCAGCACCCGCGCATTCGAGGCGAGGTTTTCGTGGCTGAGCATGGCGCCTTTCGAACGGCCGGTGGTGCCGGACGTGTAGAGGATCGCAGCAAGGTCGTCCGGCCCGCGCGCCACATCGTGAAAGTCCACGGCCGCCTCAGAGGCGCGATCGGTCAACGAACCCTCGCCCTGGCTGCCGAGTGTCGCGACCGCAGCGCCCGAGGCCTGCGCCAAAGCGCCGATCTCGGTCACTCGCGCCGGCTCGCAGACGACCAGTCGCGGCTCGGCATCCCTGAAAAAATAATCGAGCTCGGTCAGCGTATAGGCGGTGTTGAGCGGCAGGAAGATCGCGCCGGCACGCAGGCAGGCGAGGTAGAGGAAAATGGCCTGCGGGCTCTTCTCGACCTGAACGGCGACGCGGTCGCCGGCTTCGACGCCCAGCCGCGACAGCGCATGCGCCAGTTGAGCGGAGCGCGCCAGCATATCGCCATAGCTGATCGAGCGCCCGTCCTCTGCCTCCATCAAAAGGCGTCCGCGCGCGGGCATCCGGGCACGGAAAGCATCAAACAGATGGTTGCTCATGTTTAGCCCGAGCGGCGTCTCCGGCCGGACGGCGGCGGTCAGCCGGCCGCCTTGTCCGCCGCTATCCTGATTGCCTCGATGTTTGCCCGGTAGGCCTCGACGCTGCCGCCCTTGAAGATGGCCGCACCGGCGACCAGCACGCTGGCGCCGGCGGCAGTGACCAGGGGCGCAGTTTCGGGCGAGATGCCGCCGTCGATCTCGATCCTGATCGGCCTGCCGCCGATCAGCGCCTTCACCCGCTTCACCTTGTCGACGATCGCCGGAATGAAGGCCTGGCCGCCGAACCCCGGATTGACCGTCATGATCAGGATCAGATCAAGCCGGTCAAGCACGTATTCGATCATCGTCTCCGGTGTCGCGGGGTTGAGTGACACACCGGCCTTCTTGCCAAGGTTTTTGATCGTTTGCAGCGACCGGTCGAGATGTGGCCCGGCTTCGGCGTGCACCGTGATGCCGTCGCAGCCGGCGTCGGCGAAGGCGGCCAGATAAGGATCGGCCGGGGCGATCATCAGATGGCAGTCGAAGAAGGCCTTGGTGCGGTTGCGGATCGCCTTGATCACCGGTGGCCCGAAGGTGATGTTCGGGACGAAATGCCCGTCCATGACGTCGAGGTGGATCCAGTCGGCGCCGGCGGCCGTCACCGCCTCGACCTCGTCGCCGAGCTTCGAGAAATCGGACGCCAGCACCGATGGCGCGATCAGGGTTTTTTGAGCCATGTCCGCTTCCCGTTGTTGAGACCCCTTCGGCGTAATCATCTCGGCGCCGCTTGTCGACAGGAATCCGGCGTCCGCGCAGAAGGCGAGAAGCGGTGCGAGCCACTTCTCTTCTGGTGCAGACCTTTCCTCCAAGGCCTTTCCAGTGCACGGCCTTGGAGTTCAGTTCGAATGGCGCCGCGGCCTGGCCGTCCGTGGCAGGAAGAGCTTGCGGTTGCCTTGTTTCACCTTCTGCAGATCGGGCTTCTTCAGCCCAGCGGCGAGCGCCAAGATCGACAATCCGCTGGCAGCCTGGATGGCGCGGCGCAAACGGCCGCCACGAGAGCGCACGAACGCCCCGTGGCCGCAAGACATGGATCTCCCCCCACAGGTCATGGGAAGGCGAAGGTCGCGCTGAGCTCCTGCTGTTCCCTGAGACCATGGAGCCTCTGGATCTGTGGTCATGGGGCTTTACTTTCCGGGGCCGCACCGCGCGGCACCTGAGCGTCTGTCGCGGGGCGAGGCAGAAAGGTTCATGGGCCGGGGCCGGGCCGGCTGGATCACCGCCGGAAAATACGGGCCTGCCGGTCCCGGATCCGATCAACCGCGATGAATGGTGAAAGCCTTGCGCAGAATGCTTGCGCGCCACGCAGCCTGTTCTTATATACGCGCCAAGCCGTCCAGCGCCGAATGCCGGTTGCCGGAGCGGAATTTCTTGTGAACAGGGGCTTTCGTCGGAACGCCTGTACGGGTCCTGAGAGCCTGCTTAGCGGAGAGATTAGAACAATGGCAAAAGTAATCGGTATCGATCTGGGAACAACCAACTCCTGTGTCGCCATCATGGATGGCAAGGAATCCAAGGTCATCGAGAATGCGGAAGGCGCCCGTACGACCCCTTCCATCGTCGCCATCAACAGCGACGGCGAGCGCCTCGTCGGCCAGCCGGCCAAGCGCCAGGCGGTCACCAATCCTGAAAACACCATTTTCGCGGTCAAGCGCCTGATCGGCCGCCGCTACGACGATCCGGTGACGGAGAAGGACAAGAAGCTTGTCCCCTACAAGATCGTCAAGGGCGACAATGGCGATGCCTGGGTCGAGGCCGGCGGCAAGAAGCAGTCGCCCAGCCAGATCTCGGCGATGATCCTGCAGAAGATGAAGGAAACGGCGGAGGCCTATCTCGGCGAGAAGGTCGAGAAGGCGGTCATCACCGTTCCGGCCTATTTCAACGACGCCCAGCGCCAGGCGACCAAGGATGCCGGCAAGATCGCCGGCCTCGAAGTGCTGCGCATCATCAACGAGCCGACGGCGGCCGCACTTGCCTATGGACTGGACAAGAAGGAAGGCAAGACGATTGCCGTCTATGACCTTGGCGGCGGCACGTTCGACATTTCGGTGCTCGAAATCGGCGACGGCGTGTTCGAGGTGAAGTCGACCAATGGCGACACCTTCCTCGGCGGCGAGGATTTCGACATGCGCCTGGTCGAATATCTGGCGGCCGAGTTCAAGAAGGAACAGGGCATCGACCTGCGGAACGACAAGCTCGCCCTGCAGCGCCTCAAGGAAGCGGCTGAAAAGGCCAAGATCGAGCTGTCCTCCACCACGCAGACCGAAATCAACCTGCCCTTCATCACCGCCGATGCCACCGGCCCCAAGCACCTGACGCTGAAGCTGACGCGGGCGAAGTTCGAGAGCCTGGTCGAGGATCTCGTCCAGCGCACGATCGATCCCTGCAAGGCGGCGCTCAAGGATGCCGGCCTGAAGGCCGGCGAAATCGACGAAGTCGTCCTGGTCGGCGGCATGACCCGCATGCCCAAGATCCAGGAGATCGTGAAGCAGTTCTTCGGCAAGGAGCCGCACAAGGGCGTCAACCCGGATGAAGTTGTTGCATTGGGCGCCGCCATCCAGGCCGGCGTGCTGCAGGGCGACGTCAAGGACGTGCTGTTGCTCGACGTGACGCCGCTGTCGCTCGGCATCGAGACGCTGGGCGGCGTGTTTACGCGGCTGATCGAACGCAACACGACGATCCCGACGAAGAAGAGCCAGGTGTTTTCCACGGCCGAGGATTCGCAGTCGGCGGTGACCATCCGCGTCTTCCAGGGCGAGCGTGAAATGGCCGCCGACAACAAGGCGCTCGGCCAGTTCGATCTGGTCGGCATCCCGCCTGCGCCGCGCGGTGTGCCGCAGATCGAGGTCACCTTCGACATCGACGCCAACGGCATCGTCAACGTCTCGGCCAAGGACAAGGGCACCGGCAAGGAGCACCAGATCCGCATCCAGGCGTCTGGCGGCCTTTCGGACGCCGACATCGAGAAGATGGTCAAGGACGCCGAGGCTAATGCCGAAGCGGACAAGAAGCGGCGCGCGCTGGTCGAGGCCCGCAACCAGGCCGAGGCGCTGGTGCATTCCTCGGAGAAGTCGCTGAAGGAATATGGCGAGAAGGTTTCCGAGGCCGACCGCACGGCGATTGCCGATGCGATCGCGGCATTGAAGACCGCTGCCGAAGGCGACGATGTGACCGAGATCGAGGCCAAGACGCAGACGCTCGCCGAAGTCTCGATGAAACTCGGCCAGGCCATGTACGAGGCTTCGCAGAAGGAAGCCGCCGAGGCCGACGCCAAGGCTGACGCCGCCAAGGACAGCGACGTCGTCGATGCCGATTTCGAGGAAATCGACGAGGACGACGAGAAGAAGAAGTCGGCCTGAACCGCCTGACGGTAAAGGTAAGCAAAAAGCCCGGCGCGCAGCCGGGCTTTTTTGCAACCCTTTGCCAGAAAAACGCGGAGCTCCCCGAAAAAATGCGGACAAAGCCTCGTAGACACTGGCATCGCGGCTCCATCACACCTAAATCGGAACAGCGTGCCGGCAAACGACGCAACGATGCTTCAAGACGTTGACTATCCGGACTGCGGGAAAACATGAAAGCTGATTTTTACGAAACGCTGGGCGTGCAAAAGGGCGCCGACGAGAAGGAGCTCAAGAGCGCTTTCCGCAAGTTGGCCATGCAGTTCCATCCCGACCGCAACCCAGGCGACCATGCCTGCGAGCACAAGTTCAAGGAAATCAACGAAGCCTACGAAACGCTGAAGGACCCGCAAAAGCGTGCCGCCTATGATCGCTTCGGCCACGCGGCCTTCGAGCACGGCGGCATGAATGGCGGGGCGCAGGGCTTTGGCGCCGGCGGCTTCGCCGACATTTTCGAAGACATTTTCGGCGACATGATGGGCGGGCGCCAGCGCCGCTCGTCCGGCGGCCGCGAGCGCGGCGCCGACCTGCGCTACAATATGGAAATCACGCTGGAGGAGGCATTTTCCGGCAAGACCGCGCAGATTCGCGTGCCGGCCTCGATCTCGTGCTCGGAATGCTCCGGCAGCGGCGCCAAGCCCGGCACCCAGCCCGTCACCTGCTCGATGTGCAACGGCCACGGCAAGGTGCGCGCCACGCAAGGCTTCTTCTCGATCGAGCGCACCTGCCCGCAATGCCAGGGGCGCGGCCAGACCATCAAGGATCCGTGCCCGAAATGCGCCGGCCAGGGCCGTGTCACCGAGGAGCGCTCGCTGTCGGTAAACATCCCTGCCGGCATCGAGGACGGCACCCGCATCCGGCTGGCCAATGAGGGCGAGGCCGGCCTACGCGGCGGCCCGTCCGGCGATCTCTACATATTCCTCGCGGTCAAGCCGCACGAATTCTTCCAGCGCGACGGCGCCGATCTTTATTGCAAGGTGCCGATCTCGATGACAACGGCAGCGCTTGGCGGCTCGTTCGAGGTGACGACACTGGACGGTACCCAGACGAAGGTGAAGGTGCCGGAAGGCACCCAGAACGGTCGCCAGTTCCGCCTCAAGGGCAAGGGCATGCCGGTGCTGCGCCAGCCCAATATTGGCGACCTCTACATCCAGACCGTGGTTGAGACGCCGCAGAACCTTTCGCGCCGCCAGCGCGAATTGCTGGAAGAATTCGAGCAGCTTTCCTCAAAGGACAATTCGCCTCAGTCGAGCGGATTTTTCGCCCGCATGAAGGACTTTTTCGAAACGTTCGGCGAGCACCGAAGCTGATCCCTGGAAAACGCTTCCCGAGCGTCATCAACACCTTATCCGGGGATTCGCCTTGTCTTGCACCTCGTAGCTGTTAAGTAGCATGCGAGGGAGCGTTGAGGAGGACTTTCGATGACGCGTAGTCCCGGACTGCGAAAGACGCTGGCGGAAAAGTTCGACGACGAGTTGAAGTTCTTCAAGGGCTGGATCGACAAGCCGAAGGCGGTCGGTTCGATCGTCCCGACCAGTTCCGTCACCGCGCGCAAGATGGCCTCGATCGTCGATCCGAAATCCGGCCTGCCGGTGCTCGAGGTCGGGCCCGGCACAGGCGTCATCACACGCGCCATTCTCGCGCAGGGCATAAAGCCTGAGAATCTCTACGCAGTCGAATATGCCACTGATTTCGTGCGCCATCTGCGTCAGCTTTATCCAGGCGTCAACGTCATCGAGGGCGACGCCTTCAATCTCGACGCGACGCTTGGCGACAGGTGCGACCTGATCTTCGATTCTGTGATATCGGGCGTGCCTCTGCTCAATTTCCCGGTCGCCCAGCGCATCGCCTATGTCGAGAGCCTGCTCGACCGCATCCCGGCGGGCCGGCCGATCGTGCAACTGACTTACGGGCCGCTGTCGCCGATCCCGCCCGGCCGCGGCGACTATACGGTCGAGCATTTCCATTTCGTCATCCGCAACATTCCGCCGACGCAGCTTTGGATCTATCGGCGCGGCTGAACACATGTCGGAGTTCCGGATGCCGGTCATTGCGGCTGGTTGGCCAATCGGTCCAGGAATGCCGTCAGCCTTTCGAACGCCTGTTCTCCCGCCTTGCCGTCGAGATCGAACTGATATTCATGCGGCAGGGCCGGACTGTAGTCGTCCGGAAAGAACAGCGTGTCGACCGCGACGCCTTGCGCCGTGATCGCGCGCGCGATCTGACGCGACTGCGGCGCCAGCGGATCGGCATTGCCGACCGAGACGAATGCCGGCGGAAATTGCGGCGTCAGGTGTCTGTCGACTGAAAATTCGGCAATGCGCGGGTCATCGTCCAGCCGCTTCACGCCGAGATACGACCACATAACGGTCCTGTTGAAGCCGGCGAAAGGCCCTTCGGGCGAGATCATCGCGGGATCGTAAATGCCGCAGAACAGTGCAACGCCTTTCAGTTGCGCGCGCTCTATGCCCGGACCAACGTCCATCATGGCGGCATAGGTGGGATTGCTGATTGTGGCAGCCAGTTGAGCGACGATCTGCGAGCCGGCGGAGTCGCCGGCAAGAAAAAGCCTGTTGCGATCGATGTGGTAGCGGCCGGCATTACCGGAAAGAAAGGCAAGCGCCTTGTTGGCCTGGAGGACTGGCGTCGGATAGCGGGCGCCGGGGGCGACGGAATAGCCGACCGAGACAGTGACGTAGCCCCGACCGGCCAGTATTTTCATATATGCCGAGATGTCGGCCTTGTTTCCGGCAACGAAGCCGCCGCCATGCACCCAGACCACCGTAGGCAACGCCTTTGCCTGAGCGTCCACGGGAAAGAAGACGTCAAGGGTCTCGTCGGGGTCCTCGCCATAGCGCTCGTCGCGCAGTTCGCCGACATTGGCGGGCACGTGCTTTTCAAGCGCGCGGTTCTTTGCCACTGCATCCTTGTGAAAAGCGTAACGGATCAGAAGGACCGAAGGCCACGGGCTGAGGACGAAAGCGGCGTAGCCGGCGGCAGCAGCCACCGCGAGAGCGACAAGACCATAGCCTACCCATTTCAATCCCACGAGGTCCGCCCTATCCGCTGGCGCCGGTCGCCAAAACGGCCAGCTCTAAATGCGTGCCGCAATCTCGGCTATTGATTCGTCCCACGCATCGCCTATAGCTGCCGCCACAGCAAGGGATTGCGATGCCGATCATCCCGAAAATTCTCGTCGTCGCCGGTTCGGTGCGCAGCGGCGCCTATAGCGGCAGGACTGCCGACGTGGCGCAGAAGGAACTTGCCATGCAGGGCGCGGAGGTGACCCGCATCTCGCTCGCCGACTATCCGTTGCCAATCCTCGACCAGGATCTGGAAAAGGACGAAGGCATTCCCGAAAACGCCGTCAGGCTCGGCCGGATGATCGCCGCCCATGACGGCCTGCTGATCGCGACGCCCGAATATAACGGCTCCATTCCGCCGCTGCTCAAGAACACCATCGACTGGGTGAGCCAACTGCGCAAGGATGGGGGCCGGACGTTCAGGCCGCTTGCCGGCAAGGTCGCCGGCCTCTGCTCGTCTTCCAGCGGACCCTTTGCAGGGATACGTTGCATCAACCATCTGCGCGCCGTGCTGGTGCGCTGCCGGATGGAGGTGGTGACACCGGAGTGTTCGGTGCCGGAGGGCGGTAGCGCCTTCGACGACGAAGGCAACTTCCGGGACGAAAGACTACGCCAATCGATGGAGCACCTATGCCGAACGCTGATCGAAACCTCGCGCATGCTGTCGACGCGGATCGAGGCATGATCCCGGACGCCGCGCGTGCCGACACAATTCAGGAAAGGCTGATCGTCGGCCTCGACCTGCCGACGCTGAGGGAAGCCGAGAAGGCGGTGCGCGAGCTCGACGGGATCGTCTCCTTCTACAAGATCGGCTACCAGCTCGCCTTTGCCGGCGGGCTCGACTTCGCCCGCGAGCTGGCCAGCGGCGGCACCAGGATCTTTCTCGACATGAAGCTGCTCGACATCGATAACACCGTTGCCAAGGGGGTCGACAACATCGTCAGGATGGGCATGAGCATGCTGACCATCCACGCCTATCCGAAGACGATGAAGGCGGCGGTCGAGGCTGCCAGGGGCAGCGACCTTTGCCTGCTCGGGGTTACCGTGCTGACCTCGATGGACGAGCAAGACGTGATCGACGCCGGCTATGAATATGACCCGCATAGGCTGGTGCTGAGGCGCTCCGAGCAGGCGCTGCATGCCGGCATGGGCGGCATCGTCTGTTCGGCCGAGGAAGCGGAGGCGGTACGCCGCATCGTCGGCCCCGATCTGGCGGTAGTGACGCCGGGAATCCGACCGAAGGGCAGCGACCATGGCGACCAGAAACGCGTGGTGACGCCGGCGCAGGCGATCCGCAACGGCTCCAGCCATCTCGTCGTTGGCCGGCCGATCGTCGGCGCCACCGACAGGCGGGCGGCGGCGGAAGCCATTCTCGATGAAATGCGCTCGGCCTGATGCCAGGAATTAACCCGGAGAAATACCATGCCCAAGGGATACTGGATCGCTCGCGTCGATGTGCGCGATGCGGAAGGCTACAAGGACTATGTCGCAGCCGCCAAGCTGGCCTTCGACCGCTTCGGCGCCAAGTTCCTGGCGCGCGGCGGCGCGCATGAGAAGGCAGAGGGACCGGGCCGCGACCGCAACGTGATCATCGAGTTTCCGTCGCTTGCGGTGGCGCATGACTGCTACCACTCGCCTGAATACCAGCGCGCCGTCGCGATCCGCCAGAAGGTGGCCGATGGCGAGATCGTCCTGGTCGAGGGGATTTAGGCGCGAAGCCGGTTCGCCGCTGCCTCCGCCATCACATCGGCGAGGCTCAGGCCCCATTGCTTGCGACAGTAATCGCGAAAATCGAAGCAAGGCAGGCCGGGGCAGACCTCGAACTCGATGAGATGCACGCTATCGTCGGCTTCGACCCGGAAGTCGATGGAAAAGACGTCCCGCAGGCCAAGCCCGACCATCAGGCTTTCGGCGATGCGACGGATTCTTGCATCGGCTCGAGGCTGGCTGGCGTCAACGGGAAGCAGCAACGGCTCGGCGTAATTTCCGGTGGCTTTGGCCGCTTCGCCGGTATTGCCGTAAAGCGCCAGGCTGTCCTGCATGGTTTGGAAATCGCCGCCGGAATCGACAAAGGCGACGCCGAGCGCCTCAATGCCGGTATCCGGCTTCAGGCCGAGAAAGCTCGCCCGCACATTGCGTCCGGCGACATAGGGCTGGACGACGACATCGTCGCGATAGGCGGCGAATACGCGCCGGCTAAGCTTCAGCGCATGGCCGAGATCGTGGCAGCGCGAATCCGGCCAGATGCCGATCTTGGCGCCGAGCCGGTTCGGCTTGACGAACCAGCCGGCGGGCGAGGCCGGCGGCGCGACCAGCCACGCCCCGTCACGGGCAAGGCCCGCCTGCGGCACCGGCAGGCCAAGCGCGCCGAGCACGGCGCCGGACCGGAACTTGTCTTGGCAGAGCGCGAACAACGCATCGTCGGCGCCGATCGCGTCGAAGCCATTCAGCCGTGCCAGAGCCGGTGCCGCGCCGCCGCGGAAATAGGCAATGCCATCGGTCAACGTCCAGACAAGCGAGGTCTTCGGAACTTCGCCGGCGAGAACGCTTGCGGCGTCGTCGAGCGCCACCGGCGCAAACGACAAGCCGCGCGTTTGGCAAGCGGCGGCAAGTGCGTCGAATTCAGCAGCGATGTCGGTCGATTGCGCTAGGTAGGAGGCGATTTCGGCGGCACGCTCCGGCACGTGGTTATCGGCGACCAGCCGATCGAAGCAGGCCTGTTCCGGCTCGTAGACAAGGATCAGCTTCGGCTTGCGGCTTGACATGGGTGGAACGGCTCCTGGCAGCACGATTGCCTACCATCGCACGGCGAACGTATTCGGCTTGCGCGCAACCGACGTCAGCCGGACGCCTGCACGACAGCAACTGTCCTCAGGCGATCAGCACGCGCGGCTCGAAGCGACCATTGACCGGAATGTCGAGCATAAACGTCATGCCGGCTTGCGGGTCGAGCAGGCGCTGCTTCTCGCTCTTGCCCGACCAGGCGGAGGTGACCGCGATCCGGTCGGCATTCCTGCCGAGGAAAGCCGGACAGGACGGCTGCGTCGTCGGCATCGCCACCGAACGGACAAGCTTGCCGTCGGGTCCATAGGCTTCGACGACGCTGCCGCCCCAGCAAGCGTTCCACAATATCCCGTCGCGGTCGAGCACCGAACCATCGATATAGCCCTTGGCCGAACGGTGATCGACGAAGACCTTCGGTTCGCCAACCGGGAGGCCGGTCGCCGGATCGCAGCCGACGCGCATCAACAGGCCGGTGCTGGTATCGGTGTAGTAGGCGATCGACCCATCCTCGGAAAAGCAGATAGAATTGGGCACCGTGATATCCGCATAGAGCCGGCGCAGCTCGCCCTTGAAGAACCAGTAGATCGAACCGGCGGCCTTCTCCTCGCCCTTGCCCATTGTGCCGACCCAGAGGGCGCCGCAAGGATGAACGCGCGAATCGTTCGAGCGGGTGACCGTATTATCGGCCTCGATCGGGGTGTGCAGCGTCAGCTTGCCGGTCGCGACGTCGCGGACATGCAGGCCGGTCTCGGTGGCGATCAGCTGACGCTGGTCGTCGATGACGGCAATGGCACTGGCCATCTGGCGGAGCTCGTGGATCTTGACCGCACCGCCGGACAAACGCTTTTCCAGGAGCTGGCCGTTGACGATGTCGAACCAGTAGAGCGTGTCGGTCGCAGGGTCATAGCTTGGTCCCTCGCCCAATTGGCAGACATGGTCGGAAAAAACCGAAACGATTGTCTCGCTCATCATGCCACTCCAAACGCCGCGTCCCAGGCCTGAACTGCGGCTTTCGCCCGTGCTGCCACTTCGTCGACGCTCATGCCCGGCTTGAACAGGCTGGAGCCAAGACCGAAGACGCTGACGCCGGCTGCCTTATAGCCGGCAAAATCCTTGTCTGAAACGCCGCCGACGGCGCCGACCAGCACATTGGCCGGCAGCACCGCGCGCATCGCCGAAATGCCTGCCGCGCCAAGCACGCTCGCCGGGAAGAATTTCAGTGCCGAAGCACCGAGCCGGATGGCCTGGAATGCCTCGGTCGGCGTGAACACGCCGGGCATTGTCACCATACCGTACTGCATGGCACGGCCCATGACCTCGGCATCGATATTGGGGCTGACCAGCAGCCGCCCGCCGGCCTTGTGCAGACCGTCGACATCGGCGGCGGTGAGCACCGTGCCGGCGCCGACCAGAGCTGTTGGAGGAAGCGCTTCGACAATGCTGGCTAGGGAGGCAAAGGGCTCGGGCGAGTTGAGCGGCACCTCGATCGCTTCGATGCCGGCGCCGAAGATCGCCTGGCCGATCGCCACCGCCTCGCTTGGCTTCAGGCCGCGCAGGATCGCGACCAGACCCCGCTCGAGCTTTGGAAAAGGTGCGGTTTCGGTCATGCGGCAACTCCATTTTTGGCGATCATGCCATTCTCGCGCGCGGCTTCGGCAAGGCCGGCACGCACCGCCTCGTCGGCGTCGACGGCCCTGAAAGCGAGCCCGGCAAGGCCGAGCGCCTCGGCATAGAGCGTGCCGAGTGCGCCCGACGCGATCAGCACGACGGGCACAGCGCTTGCTTCATAACGGCGATTTGCCGAAGCGATCTCGCCGCCGATCAGCAGGCCGGACAGGCAGGCGGCGGCATCTTCGGGCTTCAGGTCCTGCAACAGGCTAGCAGCGCGGATCGAGAACAAACTTGAAACGACGTCACCGCCTTCGGCCAACGCCTTCAGGCACCAGTCCCGAAAAAACGGACTTTCGGCGGCAACCGGCTGCGGCGGCTCGCCCAGCGAATGGCGCAGGATCGAGTGCGCGGCCAGCACCGAAAACAGCTCGCCGGTCGGCCAGGTGCCGAACCCGGCAACAGAGCCGTCCTCGACCAGCACCCATTTCGAATGGGTGCCGGGCATGCAGACGAGGTGACGTCCCTTTGCCGGCAAACCGGCTCCGGCAAGCTGCGTTTCCTCACCGCGCATGACGTCAGGTGCATCGGCGAGGCGCTGGGCAAGGCCGGGCACAATGCGGATATCGCGGCGCTGGCCGGGAATGCGGGCAGCTTCGGCCAGGATAGCGCCGATTGGCGTGGGAACGCTGACATAGGGCGCCTCCAGCCAGCCCTGGCGCGAGCCGGCCATGCCGCAAATGATGACCGGCAGGTTTTCGGGTGCGCCCATGGCGGCCAGATGCCCTTCGAGAATGGACGAAAACCCTTTAGCCTGAGCGGTGATCAGTCCGTCATCGCCGCGCCGCTCGGCGAGAACGTCGCCGGTGCCGTCGAGCAGCCATACCCTCATGCGGGTGGTGCCCCAGTCGACGGCTGCGACGGAAGCTGCCTTGCTCGGTGAGATCACAGGAACCCCCCGTCGACGATCAGCATCTGCGCGGTCAGCATGCGTGAAGCATCCGACGCCAGGAACAGCACGGTGCCGACAATGTCTTCCGGCTGCATCACACGCTTGATGCACTGCTTGGCGACGTGAGCGGCGAGCGCCTGTTCGGTGACCCAGAGCTTTCTCTGCCGCTCGGTGATTACCCAGCCGGGCGCGATCGCGTTGACGCGAATGCCGTCGGCACCGAGCTTGCCGGCGAGACCCTTGGTAAGGCCGACGATGCCGGCCTTGGCGGCGGTATAGGCCGGCATATCGGGATGGTTGATGAGAAACGAGGTCGAGGTGAAATTGATTATCGAGCCGCCACCGGCCCGCTTCATGCCCGGCGCCACCGCCTGTGCGCTGAAGAAATGCGGGCGCAGGTTGATGGCATGGTTGTTGTCCCAGAACTCGACCGTGACGTCTTCGACGGCATGACGGTCATCCTGAGCGGCATTGTTGACCAGCACGGTCACGTCGCCATGCGCCTCGGCGGCTTTGGCGATTGATACCCGCAATGCCTCGATGTCGCGTATGTCGGTCTTGAGATAGAACGGCCGCCGGCCGAGTTCCTTGTCCAACCGATCGGCCAGCGCCAGGCTCGGACGGTCGGCGATATCGATAAAGGCGACCTTTGCCCCCTGGCGGACAAAACCTTCGGTCAAGGCAGCACCAATGCCGGAGCCGCCGCCGGTGATCAGCACCGAAGCGCCTTCGAGGTCGGCAAAGCGTGCCGATGGCATCATGAAATTCTCTCCCGGTCCAATGATCTCGGTCGGCCGGCGCGCATCCTATCCAGCCGTGTCGGGCGGGCAAGGGCGAAAGAGTGGATTGGCGCGACTTATGTCCGACAAAAGGCCGCACGCGCCGCCGATCGATCAGCCGCCCACCCGGACGCGGTACAATTCGACGGCGGCTCCGCTGGTCCCGGCAACCGGCGCAAGCCATTCCGGCACGCTGCCGCGCATCAGCCCGGCAAGAAAGCCTGCCGGCGCCTTGGCTGCGAGGAGCTTGCTTTCGGCGCTGCCGGGGCACAGCGCGACGAGGCCGACGTTATGATCCGCGACGACCGTCCTGGCATCGGCATCGGACCCAAGGAAGGCATCGAGCGCCAGCAGGTTGCCGGCGACATTGCGATGATAAGGCCCGGCGAAGACGCGATGTCCGGAATAGGCCAGGATAGGCGATCCGAGATTGGAAATTGCCAGCACGGTGGTGCCGGGCAGGCGGCCGAGTGCCGCAAAGGAGGCCTTGCGCTGGCAAGCGACGTCGGTGCCGTCGCCATTATCCGCCGTGGTGTTGCTGTGGTCGAAGGCTACCGAGGTCGCCGCGGCAGCCCCAGTCCAGACCGCATTCACCGAAACCAGCCAGACGGCAGCCATGCGCAGCGCCACACCGCGCGACGCGCTGGCCTCGGCCCGTTGACGCCATTTGGCAATCCAGGCGGCAAGCGGAATGACGGCGAAGGCGATCGAGAATGTCGAACCGCGTACCTGCCAGGCGCTGACGATGAAGGCCACGACAAGCAGCGCGCCGACAAGGCTGTCCTGCCGCCGCCAGCCACCGCGGCCAAGGCGAAGCGCCATCAGCACGAGCGCAATGAGCGGCGTGGCATAGCGCGCCACCACCCCGGCCGAATCTTCAGCGAGCAGCTTGAACAGCGACTGCGCCTCGTCGATGTGATCAAGCCATAGCTCCTTGAGGCGCGGATCGAGATTGGCATAGGGCGCTGCCAGGCATTGTGGGAACAACAAGACGACGACAGCGCCCAATAGCATGGCGAGCAGGCCAAGTGAGGCGATGCGCCGTTGGCGCGTGCGGCCGGCCGGCTCGATCGACGCTGTCGCCGCAAGGCCGGTTCCGGCAATCGCTGCGACGACGAACTGCACGGTTGAGAATGCGTCGCATTGCGCCTGGTCCCAGGCGGATGGCGCAATGGTGGCGACAAAGACGAGAGCGGAAACGCCGGCAAAGCCGAGGCCGAAATCCTTGGCGATCAGCCTCTCGCCATTGGCGTCGAGGGCAAACAGCATGGCGACATAGGCGCCGATGGTGGCAACGTAGGGCGCGGTTTCCATACCGATGGCCAGCATCAGCCCGGCGCATAGGCCGGAGAGCAATGCCGCCGCCTTGCGCAATGGCGCTTCAAGCAACAAGCTCAGGCTGGCCATGCTCAGCATCAGCTGGATATTGTGGTGATCGAGCGCGCCAGGCGAAAAAATGCCGAGGAAATGCAGTGCGGCAGCGCCGACGATGACAGCCGGCAGCACAGCGCCGCACCCGGCAAAGCTGCGCGCGGCGCGAGCCGTGAAAAATACGGTCAGGCAGAAGAGCAGCGCCGGCCACAGCACTTGCGCGACATTCTCGGCAAGCGCCGCGCTGCCGGTCAGGGCCGATACGGCGATGATGATGGCGGCGATCGGCGCATCGACCAGGCGCGACCAGTGCATGACGAAGCCGCCTTGCAGGCCCATCCTGTACTGGTGGAGATCGAACCAGCTTTGGCCGGCGAGCATGTCGCGAACTTCGACGAGGCGCAGCAGATTGTCGTTGTCGCCGCCGGCATTGGTCAGTGCCGGGAAGCCGGCAAAGGCATTGACGGCAGTTGCCAGCACCGTGGCAAGCAGCGCCAGCGCGATATCGGACCTCCAAATGAAGGCGCCATCGTCGGCTGTGCTCATATCAGGACCTTTGGAGGAATACGGGGCGGCTTAAACCTAGCCTTAACAGCTTCAATAAATAGTAAAGCCGCCCGAGCGAGGCCAGCGTTTGAGCGGTCAGGGCCTCACGGGGCATCCGGAGACGAAAATGCCACAAGACGTGCGCCATGAGCCGAGCATCGCCGTGCTGCTGCCCTGCTACAATGAGGAGCTGACGATCGGCGAAGTGGTGCGGCGCTTTCGCGAAACGCTGCCTTCCGCCGCGATCTATGTCTACGACAACAATTCGCGCGACCTGACGGCGCTCCGAGCCCGCGCCGCCGGCGCCATCGTGGTGCGCGAGCCGCGCCAGGGCAAAGGCAATGTCGTGCGCCGCATGTTCGCCGACATCGAGGCCGACATCTACCTGATGGCCGACGGCGACGGCACCTATGCGCCGGAGGACGCGCCGCAACTGATCAACACGCTGCTGACCGAGCGCTCCGACATGGTGGTGGGCACAAGGCGCGGCGTCACCGACGATGGCGGCAGGACCGGTCATGCCTTCGGCAACCGCATCTTCAACAGCCTCTACAAGCGGCTGTTCGGCTCCGACTTCACCGATATCTTCTCCGGCTACCGCGCCTTCACTCGGCGCTTCGTCAAGAGCTTTCCTGCGGTTTCCGGCGGCTTCGAGATCGAGACGGAAATGTCGGTGCACGCCTCACAACTCAAACTGCCGGTCAGCGAGATCGGGCTCGACTATGGCCGACGGCCGGAAGGCTCCTCGTCGAAGCTATCGACCTTTCGCGACGGCGCGAAGATCCTGTGGATGTTCGCCATGCTGATGAAGGAGACGCAGCCGCTGCGTTTCTTCGGCGCTTTTTCAGTGTTCTTCCTGGCATCAAGCCTGTTTCTGATGGCGCCGGTGCTGATCGAGTTCGCCGAAACCGGGCTTGTGCCGCGCATGCCGACGTGGGTGCTGTCGGTCGGGCTGCTGCTGCTGTCGATGCTGGCGGCGGTGACCGGGGTAATCCTCGATTCGGTGTCGCGCGGCCGGGCCGAGCAGAAGCGCATCTTCTATCTGTCGATGCCTTCCGGCCGCGTCGAACGTGAACGCGCAAGCGCGCTCGCGACTTTGAAGGCCGGACCGCGCAAGACCCCGCGGGCGGCTTAGATCTCTAAATGGGACGCCTCGCCCGCTTCATTGTCGCCGGCGGCATCGGCTTGGTCGCCGACACGGCGGCGCTTTGGCTGGTGTTGGCGATAGCGCCGCTTGGCCCCTTCGCGGCTCGCATCATCTCGATCGGTTTTGCCCTGTCCGTCACCTGGCTGATCAACCGCCATCTGACCTTCTCGCCTTCCAGCCGCGGCGTCGCGCAAGAGGGCGCACGCTATGGCGGCGTCGGCATTGCCACCAGCCTCGTCAATTATCTCGTCTATTGCGCCATGCTGTTCGCGCTGCCGATGGTGCCGCCGCTCGTCGCCCTTGCGGTCGCCTCACTGGTTGCCATGGCGCTGTCCTTCCTCGGCTATTCCAGGCTGGTCTTCGACCGCTGAACGCACATCGCATTGGGGCCTGCGCCAAGCGAAGCGCAGCCTTATCATGACCTTGGCCGATTGGCAGAGGCCGCCGATTTCCTTATATCGCTCTCGTCGATGCATCGGCCCGAAAAATCGGAATCTATTTTCGGAAAGCACGATGCATAGATTCAAGAATGTTGGAGCGTATGTGCGTCCAGGTGGACGCACGTCGCTCCAAGTGCGCCGGAGAGCACCCATGCCCCTGAAAGTCGCCGTCCAGATGGACCACATCTCCACCGTGTCGATTGCCGGCGACACGTCGTTTGCGCTGTCGCTGGAAGCGCAGCGGCGCGGGCACCAGCTGTTCCACTACACGCCCAACCGGCTGTCGCTGCGCGATGGCAAGGTGTTTGCCCGTATCGAGGCGATGCAGGTCCGCGACGAGAAGGGCAACCATTATTCGCTGGGCGAAGAAGTCCGCACCGATCTTTCGGAGATGGACGTCATCCTTTTGCGGCAGGATCCACCCTTCGACATGAACTACATCACCACCACGCATATCCTCGAGCGCATCCATCCGAAGACGCTGGTGGTCAACGACCCGGCCTGGGTGCGCAACAGCCCGGAAAAAATCTTCGTCACCGAATTTCCCGACCTGATGCCGGATACGCTGATCACCAAGGATCCGTTCGAGGTCGCCGCCTTCCGCAAGGAGTTCGGCGATATCATCGTCAAGCCGCTCTACGGCAATGGCGGCGCCGGCATTTTCCACCTGCATGAGGCCGACCGCAACCTCGCCTCGCTGCTCGAAATGTTCGGCCAGATGTTCCGCGAACCCTACATCGTGCAGCGCTACCTCAAGGAGGTGCGGGCTGGCGACAAGCGCATCATCCTGATCGACGGCGAGCCTGTCGGCGCCATCAACCGCGTGCCGGCCGAGCACGATTCGCGCTCCAACATGCATGTCGGCGGCCGCGCCGAAAAGACCGAGCTGACGGAACGCGAACGCGAGATCTGCGCCCGCATCGGCCCCTCGCTGAAGGAGCGCGGCTTCATCCTCGTCGGCATCGACGTCATCGGCGACTACATGACCGAGATCAACGTGACCTCACCGACCGGCATACGCGAAGTGCAGCGCTTCGGCGGCGCCGACATCGCCAGCCTGTTCTGGAATGCGGTGGAGGAGAAGCGGAGCTAGCCTCGCTTCGCGAGCGGCCGCGTTGCAAACCATCGCAGCCGTTGCGTTCAGCCGTTCCCCAAATGTTCTTGCCTTCGCCGGAAATCTGTGGTTGTCTCCGGTGACGCCGTTCGCGGCATGATCGCAAAGGCTTGGGGCAAAAGCCTGCATCCGGGGTGAAGACATGGTGGCGCGGGTTCGCACGGTTGCTTTCCAAGGCATCGAGGCCGTGCCGGTCGACGTGCAGGTGATGATCGCGCCGGGCAAGGTCAACATGCACATCGTCGGGCTGGCCGACAAGGCTGTAGCCGAAAGCCGCGAGCGGGTGCAGGCAGCACTTCATGCATCCGGCCTGTCGATGCCGTCGAAGAAGGTCACCGTCAATCTGGCACCCGCCGACCTGCCGAAGGAAGGCAGCCACTACGATTTGCCGATCGCGCTCGGGCTGATGGCGGCGCTCGGCGCCATTCCGGGCGACATGCTGGCCGGCTATGTCGTGCTTGGTGAATTATCGCTCGACGGCACCATTGCCGCGGTGGCCGGCGCGCTGCCGGCGGCGATAGGCGCCAATGCCGAAGGCAAGGGCCTGATCTGCCCGTTCGCCTGCGGGCCGGAAGCGGCCTGGGCCGGCAAGGATTTCGACATATTGGCGCCGCGCAGCCTGATTGCCATCGCCAATCATTTTCGCGGCACGCAAGTTCTGTCACGGCCGGAAGCCGGCATCCATGCCGCGGCGCGCGACCTGCCCGACCTTGCCGACATCAAGGGCCAGGAGACCGCCAAGCGGGCGCTGGAGGTGGCGGCCGCCGGCGGCCACAATCTTTTGATGGTCGGGCCGCCGGGGTCGGGAAAGTCGATGCTGGCGCAGCGGCTGCCGTCGATCCTGCCGCCGCTGGCGCCCAGGGAATTGCTCGAAGTCTCGATGATCGCCTCGGTGGCCGGCGAGCTCGGGGAAGGAAAGCTCACCGACCGGCGGCCGTTCCGCGCGCCACATCATTCGGCTTCGATGGCGGCGATGGTCGGTGGCGGGTTGCGCGTGCGGCCGGGCGAGGCCTCGCTCGCCCATCACGGCGTGCTGTTCCTCGACGAGTTTCCCGAATTCTCGCCGCAGGCGCTCGATGCGCTGCGCCAGCCGCTGGAGACCGGCGACTGCATGATCGCGCGCGCCAATCATCGCGTCACCTATCCGGCGCGCATCCAGCTGGTCGCGGCGATGAACCCGTGCCGCTGCGGCATGGCCGGCGAGCCGGGCTATCGCTGCCTGCGCGGCGACCGCTGCCGCACCGACTACCAGGCGCGCATTTCCGGCCCGCTGCTCGATCGCATCGATCTCAGGATCGAGGTGCCGGCGGTCTCGGCCAGCGATCTGATCCGGCCGGACCGGGCGGAGAAGAGCGCAGCTGTGGCACTACGCGTCGCCCGCGCCCGTACGATCCAGCGTGAGCGTTTCGAACGGCTCGGCGCGACCTCCGCCACCACCAACGCGCATTGCTCGCCGTCGGTCATCGAGGAGATCGCCATGCCGGATGCCGCCGGCCTGTCGCTGCTGAGGGATGCCAGCGAAAAGCTCGGCTTTTCCGCACGAGCCTACCACCGCGTCTTGAAGGTGGCGCGGACACTGGCCGATCTTGAGGCCAGCGAGACGGTCGGCCGCATCCATCTGGCCGAGGCGATTTCCTACCGCATGAGTTCGGAGCGGATGGCACAAGCGGCGTGAGGGACGCTCCCCTCCCCCTTGAGGGGAGGGTGGCCGCGAAGCGGCCGGGTGGGGTCAGTGGTGGGACCCTCGGCCTTGCTGTATTTCGAAACCGATCCGCGTGCGGAGCGTTGCCGTGCTCTTCCCGAGGCGCATCGTCAGAATGGGCGTCAGCGCACTGCACCCAGGACCCCTCCCGGCCCTTCGGGCCACCCTCCCCTTGAGGGGAGGGGGACGCTGGCGACTATCGCTCCTGCCCTTTCGCCTTCAATTCCAACCTCCGCGCGTGCAGCACTGGCTCGGTGTAGCCGTTGGGCTGGACGCGGCCTTTGAAGACGAGATCGCAGGCGGCGAGGAAGGCGATGGACTTGTCGAATTCCGGTGCCATCGGCCGGTAGAGCGGATCGCCTTCATTCTGGCGGTCGACGATAGCCGCCATGCGCTTCATCGTCTCCATGACCTGCTCGGGCGTGCAGACGCGGTGATGCAGCCAGTTGGCGATGTGCTGAGAGGAGATGCGCAGCGTGGCGCGGTCCTCCATCAGGCCGACGTCGTTTATATCTGGTACTTTCGAACAGCCGACGCCCTGGTCGATCCAGCGCACGACATAGCCCAGAATCCCCTGCGCGTTGTTGTCGAGCTCCTTCTGGATGTCTTCCTGAGACCAGTTCGGCAGCCTTGCCACCGGTACCGACAGGATGTCGTCGAGCCTGGCCTTGGGCCGGCTCTTCAGAGCCTGCTGCACGGCGTGGACGTCGACCTTGTGGTAGTGCGTGGCATGCAGGGTTGCTGCCGTCGGCGACGGCACCCAGGCGGTGTTGGCGCCGGCCTTGGGGTGCGCGATTTTCTCGGCCAGCATTGCCGCCATCAGGTCGGGCATCGCCCACATGCCCTTGCCGATCTGGGCGCGGCCGGCCAGCCCGCATTCGAGGCCGGTATCGACGTTCCAGGCTTCGTAGGCGGCAATCCAGGCGGCCTGTTTCATGTCGCCCTTGCGGATCATCGGGCCGGCTTCCATCGAGGTGTGGATCTCGTCGCCGGTGCGGTCGAGAAAGCCGGTGTTGATGAAGACGACGCGATCTTTCGCGGCGCGGATCGCCTCCTTGAGGTTGACGGTGGTGCGCCGCTCTTCGTCCATGATGCCCATCTTGATGGTGTTTTTCGCCATGCCGAGCAGCGCTTCGACGCGGTCGAAAATCTCGACCGCGAAGGCAACTTCGTCGGGCCCGTGCATCTTGGGCTTTACGATATACATTGAGCCGGCGCGAGAATTGGCGCGCCGCCCCTTCGGGCCGATGTCGTGCAGCGCGATCAGCACCGTCAGCGCCGCATCCATGATGCCTTCCGGCACCTCGTTGCCTTCGCGGTCTAATATCGCCGGATTGGTCATGAGGTGGCCGACATTCCTGACCAGCATCAGCGAGCGGCCGGACAAGGTCAGCGTGCCGCCATCCGGCGCGGTATAGGTGCGGTCGGGGTTGAGCCTGCGGACAAAGCTCTTGCCGGCCTTGGTGATCTCTTCCGCCAAGTCGCCCTTCATCAGGCCGAGCCAGTTGCGGTAGACCAGCACCTTGTCCTGCGCATCCACCGCGGCGACCGAATCCTCGCAGTCCTGGATGGTGGTCAGCGCCGATTCCAGCACGACATCGGCAATGCCGGCCGGATCGGTGCGGCCGATCTGGTTGTTGTGGTCGACAACGATTTCGATGTGCAGGCCGCTCTTGACCAGCAGGACGGCTTCGGGATTGGCGGCATCGCCGCGATAGCCGGCAAACTGCTTGAGGTCGGCAAGCGTGGTGGCGCCGGCACCCTCGCCGAGCCGCAACATGCCGTTGGCGACCGAAAGCCCGTTGACGCCGGCCCATTTGCCTGTGGTGAGCGGCGCCGCCTCGTCGAAGAAGCTTTTCACCCAGGCGACGACCTTGGCACCGCGCGCCGGATTGAATTTGTTGCCTCGCTCGGCGCCGTCCGTCTCCGGAATGGCATCGGTGCCGTAGAGCGCATCGTACAGCGAACCCCAGCGCGCATTGGCGGCGTTCAGCGCATAACGCGCGTTCATCACCGGCACCACCAGCTGCGGCCCGGCGACCGAAGCGATTTCAGGGTCGACATTTTCGGTGGTCACGCTGAACGCCGGCCCCTCGGGCAGGAGATAGCCGATCTCGCGGAGGAACGTCTTGTAGGCCTCCATGTCGACGGGCGCGCCATTGTCGCGGTACCAGCGGTCGAGCTTGTCCTGCATGGCGTCGCGCTTTTCGAGCAGCGCCCGATTTTTTGGCGAGAGATCATGGACGATGGCCGAAAAACCGTTCCAGAATGCCTCCGCCTCGATGCCGGTGCCCGGCAGCGCCTCGTTCACGACGAAATCATGAAGCTCGCGGGCAATCCGCAATCCGGCGATCTCGACGCGATCGGTCATCAGGGCTTCTCCAGACGAAGGCTAGGCCGGGCCTTTGACATGTCAGGGTGGCAGGGTCAATTCGGCTTAGGTGAAGGTAGGGCGTTTTCGCTGCCGATCTCCCCCCTCGAGGGGGAGATGGGCGCGAAGCGGCCAGAGGGGGTCGGTTCGACCGGGCTCGGCCTCCTGCGGCACAAGGAAGTCGCGCTTCATGCGAGGCGACCCCCTCTGTCGCCTTCGGCGACATCTCCCCCTCGAGGGGGGAGATTACGCGCTCACACCGCAATCCTTGGCCGTCCCGACGCGATCGCCACGACATGCGCCTCGATGAACATGCGCTGGCCCTCGACGGTCGAGACGCGGAACTCGCTTGCGATTTCGATCTCGGCGCTGTCGGTGCCGGCGTCCTTCGCGCGTCCAGCGGCAATCGCCCGCACATCTTTCTCCGCCGCCGCGATTGCCGCCGCCTCGTCGTTGAAGTCCCGCACGCTTTCGCCTGAGGCGACACGGAACAGCCCTTCCTTGGGCTGGCTGACCCGCGCCTCGGCCGAGACCCGGACCTGGCCGACGACGGCGCCGAGCGCATTCGCGACATCGGTATCCTCCGGCACCACGCATCGATTGCCGACCAGCTCAGCCAGCCCGGCATAGTGCAGCGGCGCCGAGGCGCCGAGGCCGATCACCGGACGGTCGAGCGCGACGCTGAGGCGGGCGATGCCTGGATGGGCGTCGACGGCACGCTGGACCAGCGCATGGGCGACGGTCGCCGCGCCATCCAGCCCATCCTCGGCGAAGGCGGTCTCGAGGATGACTTCGGCCGACAGGCGGGTCAGCGCGGTCAGCACCCGTTCCGAGATCGCCTCCGGCGAGGCGGCGATGAACTGGCCGCGGCCGTCGCGCCTGCGCGCGAACAGCTCGGCGCCGAGACGCGCCGCGGCCGCATCCCAATTGGCCTGCCTGCCCAGCACATGCGCGGCATCCGACGGCGTGAAGCCGGCGACATGCACCAGCCCGCGCGACACCAGCCGGTTCAAGGTGGCGTTCTGGGCATTCGAGGTCAGCAATCTGTCGAGAGCCTGCGGCACGGCACCGATCAGTTCGTAAAGCTTGGCTTCGGCACCGGTCAGTCCGGCCGCCAGCCGCTCCGGCACGCCGGTTCGAACCGCCAGGCGTCCGTCCATGCGACCAGGATTGGGAGCCCGCAGCTGGCGTTCCAGCTCTGATGCAACCGCCTCGCCATGTATCATGCCGGCCAGCGCCAGCGGCACCAGGCGGCGCGGCCCGAGCAGGATTTTCGGGTTGAGCACGCCGTCCTCCAGCGCCACTTCGGAATCGCCGCCCAGGCCAAAGGTGCGCATGGCGACCGCTTCGACCATGGTGCGGAAGCCGCCGACGGTGGCGCCTTCCGGATCGAGCCGCGGCCGACCCTTGTCGAGCACGGCGACGTCGGTGGTGGTGCCGCCGATGTCGGAGACCACGGCATCGTCGAGGCCGGTCATGTGGCGGGCGCCGACGAGGCTGGCGGCCGGGCCGGACAGGATCGTCTCGATCGGCCGCTGGCGGGCAAAGGCGGCCGAGACCAAAGCGCCGTCGCCGCGCACCACCATCAGCGGGGCGGCGATGTTGCGCGCGGCCAAAAAGCCTTCGGTTGCCGCGACCAGCCGGTCGATCATCGAGATCAGTCTGGCGTTGAGCAAGGTCGTCAGCGCCCGGCGCGGCCCGCCGAGCTTGGCCGACAGTTCGTGGCTGGCGGTGACCGGCAGGCCGGTTACGTCGCGGATCAGGTTCCGCGCGCTTAGCTCGTGCGCCGGATTGCGGGTGGCGAAATAGGCGCAGACTGCAAAGCCGGACACCGACTTTTCCCATTCCGGCAAAGCTGCCTCCAGCCCGGACAGATCGAGCTTTGCCGCATTGCCGTGGACATCGTGGCCGCCGGGGCAGAACACCACGGGATCGGTGCCAAGTGCGGCCTTCAGCCCGTCGCGGGCAAGGTCGCCCTCGGCAAAGCCGATCATCACCAGCGCGACCCGGCCGCCCTGGCCCTCGACCAGCGCGTTGGTGGCAAGCGTCGTCGACATCGACACCAGTTTTATCGCAGTCGGGTCGGTGCCGGCTTTTTGCAGCACCGCATCGACCGCGCCCGATATGCCGACGGCGAGATCGTGGCGCGTCGTCAGCGCCTTGGCCTTGGCCAGAACTTTGCCGCTTGGGCCACCGGCCTCCGACCACAGCACCGCGTCGGTGTAGGTGCCGCCGGTGTCGATGCCGAGGAACAGGGGTGAGGGTTTGGGCCTGGCGGTCATATTTGCGTCCGGAGAATTCGTCTCCGCCCCTTAGCGGATACCGGCCGATCGATAAAGCCGTGATGGCTGGGCCACGGGCGATGATCGTGGTGACGGCCAATCTCCCCCCTCGTGGGGGAGATGTCCGGCAGGACAGAGGGGCGCTGTCCCGCCGACCTTGCCACGATCTAAGGCACCTCGGCGAGCCCCGCCGCAATCACGATATGCTGGCAGACATTGTCGATGTCGCGGATGATGTCATCGTTCCAGAAACGCAGGACGGTCCAGCCGTCCTGTTCCAGGCGCACTGTCCTTGCTTCGTCTCTGGCAACAGCATCGGCTTCGGTATGCTAGGAGCCGTCGACTTCCACGATCAGCTTCTGCTCCGGGCAGGCGAAATCGACAATGTAACCGGCGACCGGAAGTTGTCGCCGAAAGCCAAGCCCCATCAGCCGGTGCGCGCGAAGCTCGTTCCAGAGCTTCAATTCAGCAGAGGTCATGACCTTACGCATCGATCGGGCATTTGCGCGGTGTTTTGGAGGCAATGGCGTATGAGGCATTGTACTGCTGAAATTGGCGCTCTATGGCGCCCCCCTCTGTCCTGCCGGACATCTCCCCCACTTGGGGGGAGATTGGCAGCTTGGCCGGACAGCCCTCCTACCCCACAAACCCCACGCGCTTGTGCGATCCATCGCAGAACGGCTTGTTGGCGGAATGGCCGCAACGGCAGAGGAAGGCGCGCTGGGTGCGGTCGACCGTGTGGCCGGTGCCGGTGACGATTTCGACATTGCCTTCGAGCTTGAGCGGGCCGTTGGTCGTCGGTGTGACGGTCAGCGGGCCATTGCGCGCCTCCAGCGCCGGCGTATCCTTCAGCGGCGGCTCGCCCGTGGCGGTGAAGCCTGCCTTGGCGTGGCTGCCGTCGCAGAACGGCTTGTTTTCCGAGGCGCCGCAGCGGCACAGCGTGGCGCGGAAGAACGTCTCGCCGCCAAGCACGATCTCGGCGTGCACCGCCAGCGGGCCGTTCTCCCTGATGCGCACGGTGTTGACCACCGGCGGCTGCTCCTGCGGCCCGCCATCCTTGCGGATATAGGTGATGGCGCCGGACGGGCAGGCTTCGGCGAGCGCCACGATCTTCTCGACGCTGGCCGCCTCGGGGTGGATCCACTGGCCGGGCGCATTGGGCACGAAGACATGGGGATCGCCCAGCACGCAATTGCGCGAATGGATGCAGCGGCGCCCGGAAAAGCCGATATCGATTTTTTCGCCTTCGACCGTGCCTGCCATGGGTGCATCTCCTTGCTGAAGGCGTCACGCTATGGCGGCGGCCGGGACGGCGTCAAGCTGCCTGAGAGGCTGGGCGCCTGATCTCCCCCCTGTTTGGACCGGGGACATCGGGAACAGGTGTGCGAGGACATCGCGAACAGTTTGGCGCGCTTTGCGCTGGGGGGTTCGGGATGCCATTCGAGGACACGAGCGCGAT